>NZ_SOFL01000023.1 GCF_004402695.1 Cryobacterium adonitolivorans
CCCAGAACAAGTTCTCGCGATCCTTCAACACCACTCTCGACGCCATCAACAACACCTCACTCATACGGTGTTGCTACGACCCCTTGAAGCCGCCCATGGGATACGAGACATCAACGTCATGAACCACTCTGACGATTCCGCTGTGCCGGTCGCGTCGAAACGCTCAAGAGACCACGGTACTTGGGGCATTTGGAATCGAACAGTGCGGCCCGGACATTGTTTAATGGGCCGACAATCTCGGTAGGGTGGCCGACCGGCTACTGAGACAGGTCAAAAGTTCCTTCGTTGCCATTCGTTCGAGCATCCTGGTTGCCCGGGGCTTGTTCGATCGGGTTCCTGCCGCTACTGGAGCTATACGACTCGGCTCGGTAACGTACAACGCATGGCCATCAAATTTGAGAATGTCGGTATAGCCGTTCGCGACCTCGAAGCTACCATTTCTTTTTTCACTGACCTCGGTCTCACGGTTGTCGGCCGTGACACGGTCAGTGGCGAGTGGACCGACACCGCCGTCGGCCTTGACGGCAATCACACCAACATAGCGATGCTCCAAACGCCAGACGGTCACGGTCGCCTTGAGCTCTTCGAGTACATTCACCCCGAGGCGATCGAGTCGGAGCCCACTCGTCCAAATGAGATTGGCATGCACCGCGTCGCGTTCTCAGTCGACGACATGGACAAAGCCTTGGAGATAGCCGCGAGGCACGGCTGCCGTCCGCTTCGGGGCGTGGCGTGGCGACCTATAGGGACGTCTACAAGCTCACCTACGTCCGCGGTCCCAGCGGCATCATCGTGATGCTCGCCGAGGAACTCAAGAAAAACTGAGGACCGATCGGCACAGTTCAGCGTGTGGTGCTAGGCCCCAGGGCTTCAAGTCTGCCCGCTGGGCTCATAGTGACGTTAATCTTGAACGCCGCTTTGGTTCTTGTGGGTCTCGATTTTCAGCTCGCTGTTTAGATCGACTGCGGCGGGCCGCAGCGGCGGCCGCTCGGGCTGCCGGACAAGCTGCGAGCGTCGCTCACATGGGCGCGCACGTTCTCGGTGCTGCCGCGACGAGGGAGCCGTAGTCCGCCAGTATCGGGACTGGTTTGGTGCCCATGCGGTGGGCGTACTACACGTAGGCCCTGCGAGCTAAGTCAGACAGGGCGCCGGCTTCGCCCGGTTCCGCAGCTCGGATTGTGACCAACATCGATAGTCCTACCACATGCTGCCCAGGGGCGTCGTTCACGGTGAGACGCTGGCGTGGCCCCATGTTGAACACTCGTCCCGCGAGCGGATCCTCGACCGGACCGCTTGCCCGAGTTGGTGCTTGTTCTAAGTGGCGTCGTGAGTGGCGAGCAGCGCCAGGGCATCGTGTGGCGCACGCAGACGAATGTCGGCGGGAGCGTCCCGTTGATACAGGTGCCCCCATGTGGCTGCCGCGCCGCGCGCGCCGGCGGACCGGGCGGCTTGGAGATCGGTGGGTGCATCGCCGATGTAGACGACGTCTTCTGGTGCGACCGACAATCGTTTCGCAGCTTCCAGGACGCCATCGGGAGCGGGCTTCGGGCGCGCGACGTGATCGCCGCCGACCAGGATGTCGAACTGGATGCCTGCTGAGGCGAGCAGCGTCCGTGCCGCACGACTGCTGGCGCCCGTGAAGATAACGACCGGCAGTCCGCGCTGCCGAAGCGTGTCAAGTGTCTCCAGCACGCCGTCGTAGGGCGCGACACTGCCTTCGAGTAGCCGGTCATAGTAGAGGTCGATCTCGCGATCCTCGAGGGGCCGACCGACCAGGTGCTGGAGCATCACCTCAGGCACACCCAGCGAGTACGCCGCGACAACTTTTTCCCGATCGACGCCATCGACCCCGAGCTCGCGGACTGTCTCCACGAACGCGTCCGGCACCACCTCCGTGGAATCGAGCAGCGTTCCATCCATGTCCCACACCAGTCGCGTCATGGGGACAGCTTAAGGGAGGAGGTGGCGCCGCTGTCCGGGCAGGGAAGGTCTACTGGACGTGTCTAGTGCGCTCTTCCTGAGCGGCTACAAGGCGACCCACCTCTACGCCGTCGAGCTGTCGGGCCGTGCTTTGATCGAGGGTGCTCACGCGCACGTACCTGAATCGCTGACCTGTCATGTGCCCACCGCCCGATCTGTCAGATTGAACTCCAAGAGCCGGACAAGAGTGGTGTCAACAAATGCAAATTCGATTCCAACTGGACGAGTTTCGCTGCGCAATCTGACGTCAAGCTGGCGTGTACCCCAAATTGGCACACTTTGCTCCCTTGTAGCGTTCTGCTTTCGGCAATGAGCTCGAGCACAATGCCAAGGCGGAAACCATTGGGAGCCACATCGCACTCCCGACCTGCTCGAAAACGATCGTTATGGAGCAGGTCGGGATGCTGATCAGATTCCCGCAGGATTCCGCCGAGTCGATGTGCTCGAAACTCGTTGCCGACATAAGACAGTGTCGGGGTAAGGGCGGGCAGGCCCGGGAGCTATTGGCCTGATGTTGATGCTGCCGCTGCGGTGGCTATCCATAGGACTGTCGTGATCACGGAGATACCGAGCGTGACGTACCCCGGAATGAGCCCTGTGAGTGAGGCGTCGCGTCCGATGCCGCCGAGGCGGGTTGCGGTTCGGGATCCAACGTGGCCGAAGATCACGGCGAGCACTGCGAGCAGGAAGGCCAAAAACATCATGAACAGCTCGAGGATCGGGATCGGTATCCAGATCCCAGTAACGATGGCGACTATGCCGAGAACAAGTGAGGTTATGGCCATGCCGTTGGTGGGCGGCCTGACGACCTGCTGATAGATGATCTGCTGCTGCGGGTAAGAGGACCTCTGTGGTCACTCATTTCTTTTGTAGGGGAGTGCGCTCGGACGCGTCCGTCGTCATTGGTCTCCGTTCACAGCCAACGTGTTGCCATTTTCTGGGCATCAAAGCCGTTCTCCCGCACCGGGTTCCACGATTGGCAATACCGCGTCCTTGAGGCATACGTGCCTGTTCCTGCTCTTGACCGCGTCGACTACGCCAGCACCATAGAGAGATCAACAAGTTCTCCAGCGGGCTCGCGTGGCAGAGTCCGCCTTGTCGTCGGCGAAACGTTGAACGTCAACGGCGGTATGGTCACCCCAATCCCATCCATGGTGTGTCCAGAGAAAAGAGTAAGCACATGAGTCAAGAAGTGAATATCGCGGCCCAGCAGAAGTTTGGTGACGCCGTAAACAGCGGAGAACTTGACCTTCTCGACGACCTCGTGGCCGAAGACGCAGTCGACAACGACCCTGCCCCTGGTCAAGGCCCTGGCCCGGCAGGTTACAAAGCGTTCTATGGCAAGATGATTGCCGCTTTCCCCGACCTGCACATCGAAGTCGAGCGCCTCGTCGCAAACGATACTGACGTCGCGTTCGCCTACACCCTCACCGGCACCCACCAAGGCCCTCTCATGAGCCACTCCGCTAGCGGGAAAACGATGTCTGTTCGTGGCGTGCAAATCAGCCGGTTCGAGAACGGGAAACTCGTCGAGCGGTGGGGCAGCAGCGACGAACAGGGCATGCTCGAACAACTCGGCTTGGCACCGTAACCTGCGAGAACTGGCGTCCCTAATCAGAAGGCGTAGGCCAGGGGATGACCTTGCCGAACGCGGCCAGCGTGAGGTCTGGGACATCGCCGAAGTGCGAGCCAAACACCGGCGGTTTCAGGAATTTTGACCCTGACGCGAAAGCCACTTGCCGCGGTTGAAGCTCTCATCCGCCTCTCGCGGACCGTCGGTGTCTCGAAACCGTTGTGACTCATATCCCATGCGATACAAGACACTGACCTCGCTCTAAACCGGCGCCGGCAATCAGTTCGATGCGCCAAATAGCGATCACAGAACGCCGCCACAAAGCGCTAGCAGTCACAGATTTTTGGACAGATGATGACTGCGGAAATTCAAGCGTGGATTTTAGTCGCGTCGACCTGTTGCTAATCGATCGTTTCCGGCAGAGACATGACCACGAAGTCAGGCTGGCCGGTATCCTCGTCGCTTCACGGATCTGATCTCGACCCCGGCGGAGCCGGGAGGGCGTTAAAACGGGCAGTCTCGTTGCGGCCCCGAACCGGGGGCCGCAACGAGGGGCTCCCCACGTGGGCTGCGGGCCAGTATTCCGTTCGGAAGAGCTGGACGCCATCCTCAACGAGCGTCGCTCCTCCTGGCCGGTCTCATCGCACGTGCACAAATTGACTGGCGTTGCCGGAGGCCAACGGTCGCGTTTTATCTCGCCCCTGTTCAGTTCGGGGCTGCACCTATTTCTGTGCGTGCGTGGTCCTGCCGCTGCAGCCAGCTCAAGATCGCGTGATTGAGCTCGGTCGGCTTCTCTTGCTGGATCCAATGCCCGCAGTCCAGATTGACGACTTCCACCTTGGGCACGAACTCTGCGAGTCTCTCGGATTTCTGGACCATGTCCCGGTCGCCATAGATCATGAGCGCGGGCTGGTGGATGATCGGGTCCATATCGGCCAGAAGGTGCCAGTTGCGGTCAAGGTTCCTGTACCAATTCACGCTACCTGTGAACCCCGACGTTTCGAACGCGGACACAAGAACGGCCAGTTCGTCGTCGCTCATGACGGGATCACCGAGTGGTGTTTCCGCTCGGGCGAGATCGATCAGCGCCATACCCGGCTCAGGCTCCCGGGATGGCTCGTTCTTGCGGTACAGATTGCGAAGGAACTGGAAGGTGTTCTCGTCGAACACGGCGTCCGCAACGCCGGGCTGTCGATTGAAGTGGACAAAGTAGAAGTCACCGCCGAGCACGGCTTCCATAAACACGATCCACGGAATCTCTCCGCGCTCCTGATAGGGCAGGCTCATGTTGATTACCTTGTCCACACGGTCCGGGTGCAGCAGGGTCAGCCCCCAGACGACGTTTGCGCCCCAGTCGTGACCGACGAAGGTGGCGTTGTCGTATCCGTAGTGGTCAAGAAGTGCGACAAGGTCGCCCGACAGGTGCTCGATGTCGTAGGCGGTCACGTCAGTCGGCCGCGAGGAGTTGCCGTAACCACGTTGGTTCGGGACGATGACGTGGTAGCCCGCGGCGACGAGGGCAGGCACCTGATGGCGCCAGACGGAAGCATGCCCGGGCCATCCGTGGCACAACACAATGGGGTTCCCGGCGTTCTCTCGTCCTGCCTCGAAGACTTCGAGTTCAATGCCGTTGACGGGAATGCGGGTGGATTCGGGAAAATCGAACGGATACACGGATGCTCCTCTGAGATCGGTGCCGATCGCGTACATGGATCGGCGGTTGCTCAGACCTTATGGAGCATTCTGGACACCGGATGTCCTAGATCGTTGGCAAGCTGAAGTCATGCGAACCGATCCCACAGGTAGAGCACTGCAGCTGTTGTCGCTTCTGCAGACCCATCGTTTCTGGCCCTGTGCCGAACTTGCGGCTCGGCTCGAGGTCACAGAAAGAACGGTGCGCCGTGACCTCGACCGTCTACGCGAGCTCGGTTATCCGGTCGATTCCACCTCGGGGAAGTACGGCGGCTACCGGCTCGCGACAGGGACGCACGTGCCGCCCCTGGTCCTCGACGACGACGAGGCAGTCGCGGTGGCGATTGGATTGCGCTACGCCGCCGAGGCCGCCATCAGCGGCATTGAAGAGACTTCACTGCGCGCGCTGACGAAAATCGAAACGCTCCTGCCCCATCGGCTGCGCCGCCGTGTCTCGGCGCTGCATTCGAGCGTCACCTCGATGCGGCGGGCAATCGACGACGACATCATCCACCCCGAATCGCTGAGCGTGTTCGCCGCGGCATGTCGCGACCATGAGCACGTGCGGTTCGACTACCAGCGAAACGATGACGAGAGCAGCAGGCGACACGTCGAGCCACACCAGCTCGTAACGGCCGGACGTCGTTGGTATCTCGTGGCGTGGGACGGACATCGCGGCGACTGGCGAACGTTCCGACTGGACCGGATGCTGGAACCGCGGCCGGTCGGCAGTCACTTCACGCCACGAGAGATTCCGGGCGGAGATGCGGCGGACTTCGTCCTGAACTCAATCGGCTTCACAGCTCGCCACCTCGATGCGAAACTCGTCATCCACGCAACATTCGGGGAGCTCGAGGGTGTTCTCCGGTGGGCCGACCACACGTTGATAGCGGTGGAAGCAGACCGCTGCGTCGTCCAGATCCGCAGCGAAGACATTGGGCGGCTCGCGATGACGGTTGCCGAGATCGCGCTAGCCGCTCCGGTGACAGTCATCGAGCCGGCTGAGCTCGCCGACACGATGGGGCGGCTCGCCGTTCACCTCACAGACCGGGAGCAAGAGGCGTGAACCCCTCGGAACCACACCATTCAGCCAGGGATATAAGACACGAGAAGCCGTGCTCGAGCTCGTGAGTATGACGCCCCGTCATCGGGCCAAATATCCGTCGAGGCAAACGGGCACGTCGCGATCCAGCAGCGTCAGAATCGCCTGGCTCCGGGCCAATGCCCGTGTAGGGTGCGGCTTGCGGGCTCTGAGCCGGAGGATGTCGGAGGCTCTCCGTTGTGCCAGGGACGCCGAACTCAAGGCTGGACGAGTCCGCTAATCTTCCATCCTGTGACTGATTTCCAGCGTGCAGAGCAGCATCATCGACCGCGACTCCTTCTACGTCGCAGTTTCAAGCAGAAAATGAGGGGCAGAGGTGAGTGAACGAATTGAGGTGCACGCCGAATCGCATATCGTGGAATTCCTGAACTGCAGACTGCCTCTGCCCCCTCACAGTCCAAACTTAGATAGCACAAGCCTCATCCGGGAGGGGTTCGAGTACCCGGAACTTCATACGGGGGTGTGGTCCGGACCTGTTGGCGTCACAGTCGAGAGTCGGTCAGGTCGACCGGAAGAAGTCGATGAGTCGTGGCAGGACATCGCGGAATTCTCGGCCATCGTCGACGACGGCCCACTCGTTCTCTGCGGGTTCTCTGAGATGCCGATGCCGGACTGGCCACGGCTTGACGGCTTCGGCCCCGGCATCTACCGGATCCGTGTTCATGCTCGCGGTCGAGACATTGCCGACTACGCTGCGGTATTGGAAGCGACCGAGGAGTACCTGATCGTCAGCTGGCTGGAAAAGGCGAGCCCTGCTTCGCTGATCGCGCTCGCGTCGCAGGCCGGCAAGTCGTGGATCGTCGCCGCAGAGGCACGCCCATTTAGCTCGTTCGCCGGCGGAATGCATGCTGGAACTGTGCCATCGTCACCCGCTCCCACCGGCTCTCAGCCTCCGACTCCATTGGTCATCAGGTCTTACCCTGAGCAAGATCCCGGCTAAACGGGCGGCAGCTGAGCCACAACCGGCAAAATCCGCACATGTTGGTTTTATGACAACAGAAGCAACATCAACCCCTAAATGGCTTCCGGACGCCGAGCCGTTCAAGGGTTTTCTGTTGGGCGGTCAGGTCTTGTTCGTTGTGGATACGCGTGCGTAAACACGCCCCACCGCTTTGAGGAATTTTGTCAGGGAAGGGAACGACACCCTCACCAACCGCCGCGCGTCGGCGTATGTGCCTTCCGGGCGTCGTCGGGCATTGCCATTTCGGCCCGCAAGCCTAGGAGTCGGATCGGACGGCCCGCTTCGATTCCTGCTGCGAGGTCCAAGGCCCGGGCGAGGATTTCGGTCGTGTCGGATGTGTCGGGGATCTTCCTCGCACGAGTGTGGGTGACAAACGGCGCGTAACGAACCTTGAGGGTCAGCCCGATGACGGGCCGCCCTTCGGCCAGAACATCCTCGAGGACACGCGCTGTCAGCTCCCTCACGGCCTCGTCCACCTGGGCGGGGTCGGTCAGGTCGCGCTGGAAGGTGGTCTCTCGGCTATGCCCGCGGGCAACCCACGGGGTGTCGTCGACAACGCTGGCGCCGTACCCGCGTCCGAGCTCCGCGTACCAAGGACCCATCTTGGGTCCGAACTCCGGGACCAGGTCCTGGGGGTCGGTCGCGGCGAGCTCGGCGACGGTGTTGATGCCGAGTTTGGTCAGCCGGCCCGACACTTTGGTTCCCACGCCCCACAGATCCCTGGTGGGCCGACTGCCCATCACGTCGAGCCAGTTCCCCACCGTTAGACGGAAGACTCCGGCCGGCTTTGCAAAACCGGTGGCGACCTTCGCTCTCACCACGGTGTCGCCGATGCCCACACTGCAGTGCAGCTGGTTACGCTCCAAAACAGCGGCCTGCACCTGACGGGCGTAGGCTTCCGGATTCTCTGTCTCAGTGCCAACAAAGGCTTCATCCCACCCCAGCACCTGCACGATGGCGCCGGGCTGCGCACGCAGGGTCGCCATCACCGTTTCTGACGCCGCGAGGTAGGCCTCCTGATCGACGGGGAGGATCACGGCGTCGGGCACCTTCCGGGCCGCAATGCGTAGGGGCATTCCGGAACCCACGCCGAACGCCCTGGCTTCGTAGGATGCGGTCGACACCACAGCTCGTTCCGTGGGGTCGCCCCGACCGCCGACAATAATCGGCCTGCCCGCAAGCTCCGGCCGCCGGAGCACTTCGACCGCCGCGATGAACTGGTCAAGATCGACGTGCAGCACCCACCAGATTCCGCTCACGCCACCAGTCTGCCCCAAACGCCCCTGGCAAGCATCGGCTCTCCACGCTTGAGATCAATCAGGCCGTTGGTGGGCATGTGGCCGATGAACTATCGCGCGCCTATCGGGCACAACGAGAGTTCCCTCGACCGGTCAGTTCTTCTTTAGCTTCTCGGCGAGCATCACGATGATGCCGCTGGGACCGCGGACGTAGGTGAGTTTGTAGACGTCTTCATATGTCGCGACACCGCGAAGCTGAAAGCACCCGTGCGTCGCGGCGATCTCAAGGGCCTTGTCGATGCTGTCGACGGAGAAGGCGACGCGGTGCATGCCGATCTCATTGGGACGAGTGGGCTCCGACTCGATCCCTTCGGGATGGATGTACTCGAAGAGCTCAAGGTGACCGTGACCGTCTGGCGTCTGGAGCATCGAGATGTTGGCGTGGTTGCCGTCAAGGCCGACAGCAGTGTCGGTCCACTCACCACGAACTGAGTCACGCCCAACGACTGTGAGACCGAGGTCCGTGAAGAAGGAGATCGTTGCTTCGAGGTCGCGAACGGCAATGCCGACATTCTCAAGCTTGATGGACATGGCGGTCGCAATCTGCGTTGCATGACGGGCATCGAACTCGAAGTGCCTCGTACCCTACTCGCCTCATAATATATACGTTTTGAGGCACCGAGATTGCGGGACATCCTGAGGTTTCTCCGTCTGGACGGGTCAAGCCGATTGCTCCATCTTGGTGAGGCGGGTCGATCGCGCCTCCTATGTCGATGTAGTTGGGTGGCTGGTGACGCTGGGGAACGTCCAGCTGCCGTCGATCACTTTGGGGTGCGGGCGGTACGCCGGACTGTGTAATTCCAGCCCTCCATAATGGGCCGCCGAAATCTTGCGCTGACGAGTGACTTCGGTGTCAGGCGTGACACATCCGCTTTGAGCAACGTCTATGAGTAGATACGCCGGACCGCCTGTGGTGGAGGCGCCACGAAACGAAGGTTCACTATGGACGTCATCACCTTGGCCGGGCGCTCTCCTCAGGCCTCAGACGCCGGGGCGCCGCGCCTGCGCGGACGCTACCGGTTGCAGGAACTGATAGGTCGAGGCGGCGCGGGGTCTGTCTACCGCGCCCACGACGAATCACTGGGTCGCGACGTCGCGGTGAAGGTCTTCGAGGCGTCCGCGACAAGCGAAAAGGACGTCCGTCGCCAGGAAGACGAGGTGAACCTCCTGGCGGGCCTGAGCCACCACAGCCTCGTAACCCTGCTGGATGCGGGCGTCGACCGCACGGATGCGGCCCGGCCGCGTGTCTACTTCGTCATGGAGCTCGTCACAGGCGCCGACCTCAAGGTCCAGCTCGAGGGAGGCCCTCTCACCGCTCGTCAGACAGCGCAAATCGGCTTCGACCTGGCCGAAGGCCTGCAGTACATTCACCATCGGGGTGTCGTGCATCGGGACGTCAAGCCGGCCAACATCCTGCTAGTCCGCTACAGCCACGGCGGCGCACGGTACCGGGCGAAGCTGACCGATTTTGGCATTGCCCTGGTCGGTGCCATCGAGCGTCGCGACACGGACAACGTGACGACGGGCACGGCCGCCTACCTCAGCCCCGAACAGGCGCGGGGACAGACGCTGGGGTCGGCCAGCGACATCTACTCTTTGGGGCTCGTTCTCCTCGAGTGCTTCACCCGAACCATCGCGTTTCCCGGTGACCCGATCCCGTCGGCCCTGGGCCGACTCCGAAGCGATCCGCACATTCCGCCGGGCATCACCCCGGAATGGAGCGCCCTGCTGGCGGCCATGACCTCTCGCGACCCGAAGGACCGTCCCTCCATCGACGATCTGGTCGTGGCGTTTCGCCAGATGATTGCTGCCGAGACCGGCCGGCACAGGGATGTTGTGGCCCATCCCGAGCCGTCGACCGAGGAATCCCGGTTGCGCGCGGTCGCGCGCTATCGGCTCCCGGAGGCGCCGGTCGACGGGGCCTTCGACCGCGTCACGGCTATTGCCGCCCGCGTGTTCTCCGTTCCGATCGCGCTCGTCACGATTGTCGATCACGATCGGATCTGGTTCACGTCCCACCATGGTCTCGAGATCGACCACATTGACAGGCACCCCGGGCTCTGCGCTTCGGCCATCCTGGATGACGTGCCCTGGGTCGTCGAGGATGCCCGGTTCGACCCACGGACGCTGGCCAACCCCCTCGTCGCCGGCGATTTCGGCCTTCAGTTCTACGCCGGGGTGCCGTTGCGCACGCGCGACGGACACAACCTCGGCACGCTGTGCGTGTTCGACTTCGAACCGCGCCTGGCGTCGGAGGCGGAACTCGCCACCCTCAGCGACCTCGCCGCGATGGTCATGAGCGAAATGGAACTGCGCCTGCAGAGCCGGCGATCCAAGACCGCGCTGGAGAGCGCTCCTCCGGCTCCGAGCTGATTGGACGAACCGCCCGGCGCAGCAACCACGGTCTCAAGCGGCGTTCGTGGATCGAAGCATCCCCACGATCGCGGCCACTGCATCGACTTCGTCCGTGCCGTCAGCGAGAACTTCAATGTCGGCACCGACATGGAGGCCCAATGCGAGTACGGCCACAATGCTGCGCAGGCTGGCGATTTCCTCACCGCGCCTCAGGAAGACGCTGCTGCTGAACCGGCTTGCTGTCTGGTGCAAACGATGTGCGATTGCCGCGTGGACACCATGCGGAAGCCGCACGGTCGCCTGTTCCCTGAACACGGCGGCTCTATACCTGGATGGTGATGACACTGCCGACGTGCAATTTTGGCGGCGTTGCTGCCTCGACGTAGACCGAGCCGTGCATGCGGGCCTCGGTGGCGCCGTTGAAGACGACGGTGATGTGGCCCAGACCGTCCAGGTTCTGCCGGGCAACTTCCCCTACCGCGGTGATCGTGAACAGTTCCTCATCCAGGCTCAGGTGCTGGCCGGGTTCGATAGCCGCGGTCGACGCATTGACGTCGACGATATAGCAATAGTCCTTCAGAGCCGCCGGGGCCCCCTGGCCGAAGAGAATGAACATTCCTTCGCCGAGAAAGGATTCGACCTCGTCGCCGATTTCACCGACGGTGGTTTGGTAAATGACTGACATGACTGCTTCTTTCCGTTCGGAAGATCGAGGGTGTTGCGCGTCGCACAATGCGACAATCGGTGAGGCGCTCACTCAGAGTGAGAGCCTCACCGGTTGGCCTTTAGACGTAGAGTCCGATGCTGGCCAGCCAGGCCAGAGCGACCCGAGGCGCACCAGTGATGAACCTGGAGTACAGGACAGACGGAACGCCGACTTCCACGGTCTCGGGCTCTGCCTCGGCAAGTCCCAGCCCGACGGGAATGAAGTCGCAGGCGTTCTGGGTGTTGATGGCGAACAGGGCCGGCAGCGCGAGACTCGGCGGGATGTTGCCCTTGCCGATCTCGACACCGATGAGCGTACCGATGACCTGTCCGATGACCCCGCCCGGGCCCAGGAGCGGTGAGAGGAACGGCAGGGAACAGATGAAGCCCAGGAGGATGAGCCCGAGGCCGCTCCCGGCAAGGGGAGCCAGGAACCCGGAGAACCAGTTCCCGAAGCCGGAGCCTTGAATGATTCCGATCAGCATGGCGACGAACGCCATGAATGGGATGATCGTGTGCAACATGGTCTGCACCGCGTCTCGGGCAGCCTGGTAGAACGTGTTCACCACCTTGCCGGCACCGAGCCCGATCTTTTGCACGAACGACTGGTTGGGCCGTGCGGCGAGCGTCTCGGAGATCTTCTTGTCGGTCGAGTACTTGTAGGTGCGCTCGGCCGGTTCCTCGCTCGCCCCCGTAGTCGGGCCGGATGCCGACGAAGCGACATTGGCGCCCACCGCGACGAGGCAGACGACCTGGTTCAGTCCTACAGCGGAGACGTAGATGTCCTCGTGGATATACTGCGCCAGCGGGCCAGAGCGTCCGGTCGGCATGATGTTGATCGTCGGGATGTGCTTCTTGGGATAGATCCCACAGCGCAGCGTTCCTCCGCAGTCGATGACCACGGCGAAGGTCTCGTCGTCGGGCACCGACGTCTTGAACCCATTGACCGGTTCAGCACCGGTGAGCTCGGCGATCTTGTCGACGATGTCCGGCTTCGCGCCGCCGCCGGTGATGTAGACGAGCTTGTTCTTCTTCTCGGTGGGGGTGATGGTGAGCGGGCCGCCGAATCCGCCGCTTCCCTTGTTGACCACAACTCCGTGATATTCGACCATGATGCTTCTCCTTAGCCCTGCACCGTAGCGGCGCTGTCCTGCGTGTGGACGACCTTGCTGAGTGTGACGCCCTGCTGCTTCGACACGATCTTGGTGGTGAGGTCGGTGACCCAGCCACTGAGGAAGTTGAGGACGAGGCCCACGAGCAGGTACCTGATGGCGAGCGGTCCGGCGTCCAGGCCGAGCTTCTGGATGCCGGCGGCGACGCCGAGCCAGATGAACAGTTCGCCCGGGTTGATGTGCGGGAAGACTCCGTTGCTGGTGTGGCAGAAGTGTGCCGCGCTGGCGAAGTAGCTCGGCTTGTAGCGCTCGGGCAGGAACCGACCGAGCGAGTGCACCATCGGGTTCGCGAGCAGGAATGAGCCGAGGAAGGGCAGCACCATGTACCGCATGAGCGGGTTGCCGCCGGCCTTGCCGGCAAAGGTGTTGATGCGCTCCTCACCGACCAACCGGATCAGCGAGTTCATTGCGATGAGCAACAGCAGAACCACCGGAACGATGGTCTGCATCCAACCGATGAAGGTCTCTGCTCCGGTCTCGAACAGGCCGATGAAAAGCTGTGCGCCTTGCACGAGAATGCCAAGAATATCCACAGCTCACTCCTTTCTCTTTGTAAAGACGGACTTGGTCTTCGTCGTCAGTTGGCCCAAAGGGCTTTCTGGCTGCGGGACGGTCCCCCCTGCCATGATCGTGATGTAGTTTTCACGTGCGTTTTCGGTTGCCGTGCGAACGCTCTTCGGCTGGCGCCGACAGTCGTCTGCGGACGTGGACCGAATGTTCTTGCCCTCGAACCCCGGTAGAACACGGAATTTCGAGAAAACGGTGACTCCGGAGATCCTTCGGCTATCGAGAATGCCGCCCGCGTCATCGACGCAGTGCATGACGATGGCCCCGGAGGAGAAAGCGCCTTTCTTGATGCCGATGGCCACCTTGCCTTTTCTTCGCAATTCGCTGTAGGCGGCGGTGAAGCTCTTCATCTGCAAAAGGGCAAGGCCCATTTGCAGCACATAGGCGACGCCGAGAGCGATCAAGATCAGCCAGAAATTCATCTCAGCTCCTCAGATTTGTGGGACAGCAGGGGCGTTCGTGCCATGTGAAAGAAGAGCTGCTCATAGGTCGAGAGCTGAGAAATCTGGTCGATTTCTGAACGGTTGCCGGCAAGCCGGATCACCTCGTCATAGATCTTGACGAGCATGGTGTCGTCGTAGTCCGACTTGTCGGGCAGACCCATCAGCAAAATGACTCGCACCCCGGTGTCCTCCGCGGCTCTGGGCACGACTCCCATGGCGAAGACGACCCGGGTGCCGAGCGCATTCGCCAGGTGGGGAAACGCCACGCGCTCGTCCAGCACCATGGTGGATTGCGCCTCCCGGGCGAGAAGGCGTTCTCGAAATCCGCTGTCGAGCGCCCCCTCCGCGACGAGCTGGTCGACCATCACCATCGTGTTGTCCAGATAGGACTTCTCCGGGAAGAGGGTGAAAAATCGGGAGCGGTCAAGAATGGAAACCAGCAGACTGTTCGCGCCGGCACCGACGGGGATGTCGACCTGATTGTCGTAGCGGAGCTGGTTGAGTTTGCGCAGGAATTCTCGATTGTCGAAGAACTCGCTTAGCTCGATAATGCTGGTCGAGGTCACGAGTTCGGACCGAGTCGTGACGACGAGATCAAAGCGGTCAAGAGCTTCGGTATCGGCGTCATTGAGTGAGAGGATCTGAAACTCGGTTCTCTCCGACATGAATTTCTGGAGCTGGGATTGGATCAGCCGGGCGGAAACCGGCCCGGACGCAACGACGATCGCGACCCGGTAGCGAGGTTCACTCTGGGCACTCTTCTCCTCCAGGAAGACCTGGAAGTAGGACGCGATGAAGCCCAGCTCGTCTTCGATGACGGTGAGTTCGGTCTCCTGCTCGATGACCCGCTTCGCGACCTCTGCCATGCGAAAGGCGACCGGATATTCGATCTCGATGTCGTGGAGTGAGCGATCCTTGAGATGCACGCGGTACCTCATTCGGTTCTGCATGAAGGTGATGTGATAGACGAACTCCTTCAACAGGGCGTCCGCGGGAACGTGCAGGTCCATCTCCGAATCGATCTGATCGAGGATCTTCTGAACCAGGGCCGCATTCTCAGACGTGGATGGGAATTGCTCTCGACCTCGTTCGTCCGCCGGGGTCCGCATGCCGGCGATTGGCAGCGCCAGAAAAATCGACTCCTCGGCGGGGATGGCGATCTGAATCCGGCGCCCTATGGCGTTGACAACCTTGTCGGCCAGCCCGAACGCCGGCGTGTTCTCCAGGCTCAGGTATTTGCTCGGCATAGCGGTCAGCGAACGTTCGGTCAGGACGCGATCGATCATCACCGTGAACCACCGTTTGAACGACTCCGTCGTTTCCGCGTCCAGGTAATACGCCGCCGCCGCATCCTCGATGACCTCGACGAAGTCATCGTCCAACGGGTAGTCGGAGTAAACCGTGTCAAACATGTTCTCGAGAACGAACAAACGAATCTGCAGTTCATCGCCCAGGAGATCGATGCCCACATTGGGGATGCCGGATATCTGCAGGGCATACGGCGAAAGATCCTTGTTGAGCCGGCTCAGATCCGCGACGACCGTGCTCCTACCGATGCTCATCTCCTCGACGAGATCATCGATGAGGGTCGGTGCGGTCTGGTTGATCAGCCGACGAACGATGTGCCCATAACGGTTGGCTGGGAGATTGAACGAATTCACGCTCTCGAAGATGCGCTCCCGAACCGAACCGAATGCGGCCGGATCCACGATGAGGAAACGATAGCGACCGCTCTCCAACTCGATCGTTCCCGACGAGTCGAGGAGCCGGTTGAGATCACGAATATCGTTCGTGATCGTTTTTGTCCCGACGCCGAAGTGACTCGCAAGAGCGTCGTTGGACGCCGACAGTCGGGTTTCCAGATATCTGATGATTTGTGCGGGTCTGCTGAGCTTGCGACGGTTGTCCACGTTGACCTTCCGTCCAGAGCGGTTAGCCTCTGGACTTTCCTCCGCTGATATTTATTGTGGTGCCGGTGATGTAAGACGCTCGCTCGGAGACCAGGTACACCACGAGATTGGCGATGTCACTCAGCTTTCCGGGCCGTCCCAGCGGGATGACTTTGGAGTAGTCGGTCGCGAGCTGCTCCGGCTGTACGCCACGGGTATACGCGAGGGCGTTGTTGTACACGGGAGAGGTCAGCCCCGTCGGCTCATTGATTCCGGGAGCGACGCCGACGACCCTGATGTTCTGCGCGCCGAGCTCCTTCGCCCACGACCTGGTGAATCCGTTGAGGGCGCTTTTCGTTGCCGAGTAGCAGCTCTGGCCGGTTGAACCCTCCATGCCAGCTTCGGAGGTGATGTTCACGATCGTACCGCCGCCGTTTTTCAGCAGGGCCTTCGTTGCGGCCTGGGTGGAGAGGAATGCGCCCTTCACGTTCACGCCGAACATGAGATCGAAATCCTGTTCATTGAGCTCGTAGTCAGGACGTTCTTCTTTGGCGTCGACGAGAAGGCGCGGCAAATTGATGCCGGCGTTGTTGATCAACGCATCAAGGTGTCCAAATTCCGTGACGACGGCCTGCACCATGTCGGAGACGCTGGTCGAGCTTGTGATGTCGCACTTCACATTGAAGATGCCCGTTTCCGGGTCGGTACCGGTTTCGACGTTGACGTCGCTCACCGCGACTTTCGCCCCCACACGGACGAGTTCACGACTGATGTTCTTGCCGATTCCCGATGCGCCGCCCGTGACGATTACTACTTTTCCTTCGAGGCCGAGCCATGTATCCGGCATTGCATCTCCTGTTGATCGCCGTGCGTGATTACCTTGTTGCTTCTTGGTTTTCACAGTACGGCTGGGGCTGCGACAAATTAATACAGCCTTTTTCCTGTCAACTGAAATGCTCTGTGGCAGCGCTCTGCGGGCGCACAAAACGTCAAGCGGGTCGTGCCGGCAGAGCCCGCACGACCCGCTTGCGCTGTCGTAACTCAGTTACGCAGGTCGAGGTACTTTGCGATCAGCGCCTTGGTCGACGAGTCCTGAGACTGCAAAGCGTCAGCGTCACCCTGAACCGCGGGAGTGATCTGGAGCGCGAGCTGCTTTCCGAGCTCGACGCCCCACTGGTCGAATGAGTCAATGCCCCAGATGGTGCCTTGAGTGAACACGATGTGCTCGTACAGTGCGATGAGCTGACCGACCACGCTCGGCGTGAGGGCCGGCGCGAGGATCGACGTTGTCGGACGGTTGCCTGGGAACGTCCGGGCCGGCACGACGGACTCATCGGTGCCTTCAGCTCGCACCTCGTCTTCAGTTTTCCCGAACGCGAGCGCCTTGGTCTGAGCGAAGAAGTTCGCCATGAACAGGGCGTGGACATCCTGACCCGGCTCGACAGCGGCGCCGTCGCCCGCCTCGTCTTTCAGGGCGTGGGCAGGATTTGCGACGGCAATGAAGTCTGCCGGAACCATCCGCGTGCCCTGGTGAAGGAGCTGGTAGAAGGCGTGCTGACCGTTGGTGCCCGGCTCACCCCAGAAGACCTCACCGGTGTCGGTCGTCGCCGGTGAGCCGTCCCAGCGCACGCTCTTCCCGTTCGATTCCATCGTCAGCTGCTGCAGGTAGGCCGGAAAGCGGTGCAGGTACTGGGCGTACGGCAGCACAGCGTGGCTCTGCGCCTTGAGGAAGTTGGAGTACCAGACGTTCAAGAGGCCCATCAGAACAGGCACGTTTTGCTCGAGGGGTGCTGTTCGCATGTGCTCGTCGATCGCGTGGAAGCCGGAGAGGACCTCGCGCCAATTGTCGGGGCCGATCGCGATGACCACGGAGGTGCCAATGGCGGAATCAATCGAGAAACGACCGCCAACCCAGTCCCAGAATCCGAAGGCGTTCTCGGGGTCGATACCGAAGGCCGCGACCTTGTCGAGAGCTGTCGAAACAGCGACGAAGTGCTTGGCCACGGCATCGGAGCGGGCGGTGTCCGTGTCGTTGATCGCGCCGGTGCCCAGGAGCTGGTTCCACAGCCACTCGCGTGCCAGGCGGGCGTTCGTGAGCGTCTCGAGGGTGCCGAAGGTCTTCGAGGCAACTATGAAAAGGGTGGTTTCAGGGTCCAGGCCCGCCGTCTTCTCGTAGACGTCGGTGGGGTCGATGTTTGATACGAAGCGGACCTCGAGACCGGCCTGCACGTACGGTTTCAGCGCTTCGTAGACCATGACGGGGCCGAGGTCGGACCCGCCGATCCCGATGTTGACGACAGTCTGAATGCGCTTGCCGGTCACGCCGGTCCACTGGCCGGACCGGACCTTGTCGGCGAACGCGTAAACCTTGTCGAGAGTGGCGTGAACATCGGCGTCAATGTCCTGACCGTCAACCACGAAGCCCTTCGGCGGCACGAGGCCCGCGCCGTCCTTCGGTCGGCGCAAAGCGGTGTGGAGGACCGCGCGGTCTTCGGTGACGTTGATGTGTTCGCCGGCGATCATGGCTTGGAACCGGCCCGGGACGTCGATGTCCCGCGCGACCTGCAGGAGCAGGGCCAGGATCTCGTCGGTCAGGAGGTTCTTCGACAGGTCGATCGTGAGGTCGGCTGCTTGAAAGGTGTATCGATCGGCTCGTCCAGCGTCGCTGGCGAACCAACCGCGAAGGTCAGGCGCAAAGCCGCCGGCGATGCTGGCGAGCTGCTTCCAAGCGTCGGTCGACGTGGGATCAACAGGGGCAGATGCGGTCATGGGTTCTCCTGGATGCCGATATATAAAGCTGAAGATTGCCCGCGTCTCCCGCAGCGCAGCGAGGCGGACCGCTCACAAGCCTATTGCGGTGCCGGCACCATCGGAACGCACCCGTGGCGGCCTGCACGGGCCGCGAGCGCATCTGCATCGTGGAACCGCTGGACCCCCTCGAAGACGATCCCGACGTGAGGAGCCCGTGAAAATCACCTTGCTGAGCTGGAGCGTCAGGGCATTGCGGTCATCTACGACTAATCGCGCCCGTATGCAATGGGTTGGCTAGCGGATCTGTGCCGCGTACGCTGGCAAAAAACAGGAGGCAGAGCAGTGATGGCGAATGATCCTTTCCTGATGGCATCGGATGCCCTGACAGATAGTGGAGCCCGGATCTCCGAGCTTGCTCGCCCATTCCTGCGGTTTCTGCCCGTCTCGGGTGCCTCGATCTCGACTTTCGGATCGTTTCTTGGCGCCGAAACGATTTCGGCCACGGACGCCCGCGCCGGTCGCGTGGATGAACTTCAATTCGACCTCGGTGAAGGTCCGTGCTGGGACGCATTGGTCAACCGGCGGCCTGTCCTCGAACCCGACCTTGCCTCGACGAGCCGCGTCTCCTGGCCGGCCTTCCTGGAGGCCATCCGTGAGGAGGAGATCGGGGCGATCTTCGCTTTTCCACTTCTCTTCGGCCCGCTCGAGATCGGGGCCGTGGACCTCTACTCCATAGCCCCGGTCTCCCTCACCCCCGAGCAGCAGGGTCAGGCCCTCGCTCTCTCAGCCATTGTCAGCCGGATTATCCTGCGCCACGCCATAAGCAGCACTGACAACCTCCCCGACGAGACGACGACGTTCTCACGGCGGCTCATCCACCAGGCGACGGGCATGGTCCTCGCCCAACTCGGAACGACCGCCGAGGACGCACACCTGGTCATCCAGGCGCGGGCGTTCGCCGAGAATCGCCCGATGCGAGAGATCGCTCAGGACGTCATCGAACGGCGGATCCGTTTCGCCGCGCTGACTGAGCCGGGGCCGATCCTATGAATGAGACGACCCGCCTCAAACTACTTTTTGATGCGTTTGCCACTTTCGCGGACACCCTCGTGGTCGGCTATGACATCCTCGACCTCTTGCAAACACTGGTGGAGACCTGCCACGATCTCCTCGATGTCGACTCCGCTGGGATTCTCCTGGCCAACGCCGCCGACAAGTTGGAGGTCGTCGCCTCCACCAGCGAGGCGAACACCCTCGTGGAGGTGATGCAAATCGACGCTGACGCGGGGCCCTGCCTGGAGTGCTTCCGTACCCGTGCCGTCGTGTCGCTGCCGGATATTGACGTCGGTTCCTCCCGCTGGGCGGCCTTCTGCGACACCGCCCGCGCTCAGGGCATCCACTCGGTTTATGCCATCCCCCTGCGACTCAGGGACACGACGATCGGCACGCTGAATCTCATGCGGAATGAGCGTGGGGAGCTCAACCAGCACGACATTAGGGCCGCACAGGCCCTCGCCGACGTTGCGACCATCGGCATCCTGCAGGAACGCACCATCCGCGATGCCTCGACACTTCGCGACCAGCTGCAAAAGGCCTTGTCGAGCCGGATCATCATCGAGCAGGCCAAGGGCGTCGTCGCTGAAACCGCCAATGTGTCGATCGAGGCGGCATTCGACCTCATTCGCCGGCACGCCCGTTCGCACCAGACCTCCCTAAGCCTGGTCGCCCAACGACTCGTCACCCGGGATCTCAGCCTCTGACCCTCTCGATAGGAGCTCTCCATGTCCGGTCGTATTCACATCGACCACTTCACCACGCTCGACGGCGTCGCCCAGGCTCCCGGCGGGCCCGATGAAGACACCGACGGTGGATTCGCGTTCGGCGGCTGGCAAGCTCCCCTGCTCGACAACACCGTCGGCGCCCAGGTCGACGCGGGGATCCAGGCCATGGACGCCCTGCTGCTGGGCCGGCGCACGTATGACATCTTCGCCGCGTACTGGCCGCACCAGCTCGACGGGCCCGTCGCCGATATCGCCCGCAAGTTCAACGCGATTCCCAAGTACGTCGCGTCGCGAGGCATGCCGGAACTCGGCTGGCGCGACTCGCACCTGCTCGGCGGCGATCTCGTCGAGGAACTGACCGCGCTGCGCGAACGGCACCGGGAGATCCACGTGATCGGCAGCATCGACTTCGCCCGCACCCTCGTCGCCTATGGTCTGTTCGACCAGCTGAACCTGTGGGTCTACCCGATCGTGGTCGGGGCAGGCAAGCGCCTGTTCCCCGACGACGGACCACCGGTCGCCCTGGAGCTGATTGCGGCCGGGGCTGTCTCGGAGAAGGGCGCGGTTCTGCTCCGATACGGATCGACGGGTTCGGTGCCGACGACGGGCGACATGACCCGTGAGGACAGCGCCACCTGATGCCGGCGGCAAACATGCGGCGAGCGCACGGTGACGTGCGCGGGCTACCCGCAGCAATCCAGGTCTACCGCGCGGGAGAACACTGAGGATTCGCCCTCCCAGGACCTTGGTCACTGTGCCCGGCGACCGGGCGGCATCACGCTTGGGAGAATGTTCCGTTCACGATCTGCGGCGAGCTTCGGCGCGCTAGTCCTCCTTGTCTCCCTCACAGCCTGCACCGGCGGAGGTGAGACGAACCCCGCACCGACTGCGGCGGAGAGCCCGCTCGGCCTGGGGTTGGACGCCGAGGCGATGCTCGCCGAGTACGACATCGTGGCGCCCACCGACGTGAAGGACCTCATCGAAGAACTCCAGTCGCAGCCGCTGGCAGAGCGCCCGGCCGGCTTGATGGCCTCCGTGCGGGTCGACGAGCTCCTCCTCTCCAGCGGGGACGACGAGGTGGGCGTCCCTATCCCGACCGACGACTTCCATCTGTCCGTCGCACCGTACCTGGACGACACTCACGACTGCTTTTACCACTCGCTGACGACGTGTGTCGGGGAACTCGCCGACGAGGAGCTGCAGGTGACGATCACCGACGACGCAAACAATGAGGTGCTCCTCGACGAGACCGTCACCACGTTCGAGAACGGTTTCTTCGACGTCTGGCTTCCGGCTGGCCGCGACCTGACCATGCGCATCGATGACGGCGAGAACACCGCCGAGGTGCCGGTCGGCACCGGCGCCGACGATCCCACCTGTGTCACCACGGTGCAACTGAGTTGACCTGCCGAGGGCGATCCGAGTTGCCCTCGCCGCTCTACGCGCACCAGACTGGAACCACCGGATCGCTATTGAGTTTTCCGCCTGTGGCTAAGGAGCTCACCATGACCGAACCGAACGACGCACGCGTCGGCCTGTACATCGACTTCGACAACATCGTCATCTCGCGCTATCAGCAGCTGCACGGCCGCAACGCCTTCCAGCGCGACGGCATCCGTAACTTCGACAAGACCAGCCGGGATGCCGACCCCGAGGTCGCCGCCCGGCTGGCCGCCGCGACGGTCGACTTCAATGCCATCATCGACTTCGCCGCATCCTTCGGCACCCTGGTCGTCAACCGCGCATACGCCGACTGGTCAGTTCCCGTGAACGCGAGCTACCAGCGCCAGCTGATGTCGCGCGCGGTTGACCTCACCCAGCTGTTCACCACCACCACCCGGGGAACGAAGAACGGCGCCGACATCCGCCTGGCCGTCGATGTGGTCGAAGACCTCTTCCGGCTGCCCGACCTCACCCACGTCATCATCATCGCCGGCGACTCCGACTACATCGCTCTCGCCCAGAAGTCGAAGCGGCTGGGCCGCTTCGTCGTCGGCATCGGCGTCGCCGGGTCCACCAGCACCTCGCTGGCGGCCGCGTGCGACGAGTTCGAGGACTACGACTCGCTGCCCGGAATCGTGAAGGTCACCGCGAGCGCGGATGCCGACACCGGCCGTTCCGACAAACCCAAGGGAGGCCGCCGTGCGGCCGAGCCCGTGGAAGTGGAAGCCGAACCAGCCCCGCCCGCCAGCACGACCCGCAAGCTCACGACGATCCCGATGTTCTCCCACACCGACGACTCCCCCTATGACGAGCCGGAAGCGGCCGAGGACATCGACCCACAGTCGCTCGCGACGGAGCTTCTCGTTCGTGCGCTGCAGATCGGTCACGCCAAGGGCGATGACGACGAATGGCTGAACACGGGCACGGTCAAGAACCAGATGCGCCGGATGGACCCGTCCTTCAACGAGAAGCCGCTGGGCTTTCGTTCCTTCACGGACTTCCTGTCCTCGCGCAGCGAACTGGCCGAACTGGCCGAGGATGGCTCCCAGCGTCTTATCCGGTTGCGCCCGGAGGCACAGGCCCGCGACTGAGTCGGTTCTCGGCAGGACCTTGTGCCCTGCAAGCGCTACCAGAACCGTGTAAATTCAACTGGTGTGTGAAATCTAACAGGAGAATCTCAGTCGGCTAACCCGGTTCGAACTGAGCTGTACCAAGCGGGAACCACGCGTTTGGCATCCACACCTTAAGGAGATTCAGGTGGCGTCCTCACCCGCTAAAGACATTATTGAGAGCATCGGAGGAGCCGGAAACGTCGTCGCGCTCACTCACTGTGCCACCCGGCTGCGCTTCACGCTGAAGGATGCATCGGGAATCGACCTGTCGACTGTGGAGGGAATCCCCGCGGTCCTGGGCGCTGTTCCTCAGTCCGGCGATCGCTTCCAGGTCGTCATCGGCGGCGCGGTCGAGACCGTGTACAACGAGATCCTGGCGTTGCCCGAGATGAAGACGATCGGCACCGGCGAAAGCGCCGACGACATCAAGGCCGCCGAGCGCGCCAAGGGCCCCCGCGGCAAGTTCGCCGGGCTCGACACCTTCTTCGAGGTCCTCTCCGACTCCTTCCGCCCGATCCTGGGCGCACTGCTGGGCGCGTCGCTGTTCATCACCTTCATGGCACTGATGGCCACGCTCGGCGTCATCCCCGCCTGGAACGCTCCGGGCGTAACTCTCGAACCTGGCTGGGCCTTCATCAACCTGATGTGGCAGGGCGTGTTCGTCTTCCTGCCGCTCATGGTCGCCTACAACGCCTCCAAGCGCCTCGGCGCCGACCCGTGGGTCGGCTTCGGCATCATGGCCGTCGTCATGCTGCCGGGCTTCTCGGCCCTGGCCGCCTCCGACGGTGCCCAGACCGTCTTCGACGGCAAGGCAGCCATCGTGTCGATCTTCGGCCTGCCGCTGACCGTCACCGACTACAGCTCGCAGGTCTTCCCGCCGCTGCTGATGGCGGTCGTGCTCGGCCTGCTCACCAAGGGCCTGAAGAAGATCATCCCGGCCAGCGTCCAGCTGATCTTCGTACCGTTCCTGAGCATGCTCGTCATGATCCCCGTCACGGCCTTCCTCATCGGCCCGATCGGCGTCTTCGGCGGAGCAGCCATCGGCGAGTTCCTCAAGTCCATCAACGACTTCTCACCGCTCATCTTCGCGATCGTCATCCCGCTGGCCTACCCGTTCATGGTTCCGCTGGGCCTGCACTGGCCGCTGAACGCCGTCATGCTGCTGAACATCCAGTCCCTCGGCTATGACTTCATCCAGGGCCCGATGGGCGCCTGGAACTTCGCCTGCTTCGGTGCCACCGCCGGTGTGCTCTTCCTCGCCATCCGCGCCAAGAACAGCCAGATGAAGCAGACCGCGACGGGTGCTCTTGCCGCCGGCCTGCTCGGTGGTATCTCCGAACCGTCGCTGTACGGCATCCACCTGCGGTTCAAGCGCATCTACCCGCGCATGCTCGTCGGTTGCCTCGTCGGTGGTGTCATCATCGGCCTCGGCGGTGGCGTCACGACCAACGCGTTCGTGTTCACCTCGCTGCTGACCATCCCCGCGTTCAACAACATCCCGCTGTACGCAACCGCCGTTGCCGCGTCGTTCTTCACCGCGATGATCCTCGTGATCCTCTCCGGCTACCTCTCGCCGGAGCAGAAGGCCGAAGCGGCCGCTCAGCTCGCCGCCGACACCGCCATGGAAGACGCCAAGCACGCTCATGTCGCTCCCGTAGCGGCTCCCGTTGCCGTCGCGTCCAGCACGGCTACCGCCACGGCACCCGCCGGCGGCGGCACGGCGACCTTGGTCGCCACCGTCCTCGCCACGATCGGTTCGCCGGTCGCGGGCATCGTTGTGCCGCTCGTCGATGTTCCCGACCCGGTGTTCAGCAAGGGCATCGTCGGCCTCGGCGTCGGCGTCGACCCGACCGAGGACACCGTCTACGCACCTGCCGCTGGCAAGGTCCTGGTCGCTCAGCCGACCGGGCACGCCTTCGGACTGATGCTGGACGGCGGCATTGAAATGCTCATTCACGTGGGCATCGACACCGTCAACCTCGCCGGCAAGGGCTTCGACGTCAAAGTTAAGGCCGGCGACAGGGTTGAGGCGGGTACACCGCTGGTGACCTTCGACCGCGCCGTGATCGAGGAAGCCGGCTACTCGCTGGTCACCCCGGTGCTCGTGACCAACCCGAAGAAGTTCGGCTCGATCGACCAGGCCGCCACCGGCCAGGTGGGCGTCGGTAGCCCGCTTCTCACGGTGACCGCCAAGTAACACCCCGCACACAACAAAGGTGGGCAGAGAATTCTCTGCCCACCTTTGTCGTACCCGCCGGGCGCCTGGTCACGGTCGCCCGTGGAATACCCGGGACCTGACGACAGTTGTTACCGGAAGCGCCGGTGCAGGCGCCGACATCCTCGACAGCTTCGGCAAGGAGACCCAGATGAGCACCATTGACGTGACCGACACCACTTTCGCCGAGACCCTGGCGGCCAACGACATCGTTCTGGTGGACTTCTGGGCCGACTGGTGCGGCCCGTGCAAGCAGTTCGCGCCGACCTATGCGGCGTCCTCCGAGAAGCACCAGGATGTGGTGTTCGCAAAGGTCGACACCGAAGCCCAGCAGCAGCTCTCCGCGGCCGCCGGCATCCAGTCGATCCCCACGCTGATGGCCTTCCGCGAGGGCGTGCTGGTGTTCTCCCAGCCCGGGGCGCTGCCGCCGGCGGCCCTCGAACAGGTCGTCACCGCGGTCAAGGCCCTGGACATGGCCGACGTGCACAGCCAGGTTGCCGCCCAGAAGGCCGCCCAGCACGGCTGATTCGCCCCGCCATCACCGCCCGGTCGCGGCGGTGTATTCCTCGTCGGAGCTCTAGTGATGGTCGAACCAGCCGCCGCCGCGTAACACCCGATAGGTGCCGTAGCGCTCGGGGTCGGCGAAGTTCCAGCACCACTTCGGCCGGATTGCCACGGTCGGGCTATTCTGTGCGCATGTTTGGTTTGACGTTCGAGAAGCTTCTGCTGATCGGGCTTGTCGCGGTGTTCTTGGTGGGCCCGGACAAACTCCCGCGCTATGCACTCATGCTGGGTCGCTTAGTGCGACGGTTGCGGGCATTGGCCTCAGGGGCGACCGACCGGATGCGGGACGAGATGGGTCCAGAATTTGATGACGTGGATTGGAAAAAATACGACCCGCGCAGGTACGACCCACGTCGGATTATCCGCGACGCTCTCGTGAACATTGACGAGCCCGCTCCGCGCGATACGAGCCCGACGCAGGGTTCGAGCCTCGATTTGCCTTCCCCACCAGCGGTCGGGGAGCAAAACGATCCACCGATATCCCGGACCCTGCCGCCCAGGTCACGGTCGTTTGGATCAGACTCCTCTGAAGGGGATTCCGAAAGTTGAACGATGCGCTCAGACCTATTGGGTGAGTTTTGTCTCTAGGTCTCGGGCACGTTTGGCGACCCTTCGGTCGTGGAGGTAGGCGATGCCGTAGGCGGTGAAGTAGAGCATGACCATGGGGATGGCCAGGAGGAACATGGAAATGACGTCGGCGGCCGGGGTTGCGATCGCGGTGAACAGCACAATTGTCAGGGTTGCGATTCTCCAGGATTTGATGATGGAACGGGCGCTGATCACGCCGGCGAAGTTGAGGAGAACGATGAATACCGGGAGAACGAAAGCTACGCCGATGGCGAGTACGAGTTTGAGAACGAAGTCGAAGTAGTTTTGAGCGTTGATGAAGGCAGCGTCCTGGGAGGGCGCGAACCCTGTCATAAGTTCCACGACGTGGGGAAGGACGTACCAGCCGGCCGTGCAGCCAGCCGCGAACAAGGGAATGGCCGAGAAGACGAAACCGACGGTGTAACGCTTCTCTTTGCGAGTGAGACCGGGCATCAAGAAGGCGAAGATCTGGTACAGCCAAACCGGGCTGGACACGATCAAACCCACGTAGAGAGAGATTCTGAGCTTCAGGTCAAATGCTGAGGTAATGTCGGGATAGTTGATACGGGCATTTCGCTGTTGAGCGTGCACGATTGCGTAAATTGGTTCCCTCAGCGCGTCCCACACCAATCCAGACAGGAACCAGCCGGCGATCGCACCCAGCAGGATCCCCGCTGCAGCTAGGAACAGGCGTTTACGCAGTTCCAGAAGATGTTGGCTCAGCGTCAACTGCCCAGTCGGATTGCGCCGGGAGCGGGCGCCCAGGAACATGATGGTTACGGCGTCGTGGACGGCCTAGCCGGGCCCGGCTGCTCGGTTGTCTCCACCCGGGGCTCCTGCCTGACGGCGGTTAGGGTGGGCTTGTCGTCCTCTGGCTCAACTCTGGTTTCGCTCTTGAGGATCTTCATGGATTGGCCCACGCTCCGTGCGAGGGCGGGCAATTTGGGTGCACCAAAAAGCAGCAAAAGTATCGCGAGGATGATCAGAAAATGCCATCCAGTCAGATTGCCAAGCATGCCAAGGCCTCCTCAGTCGAGAATTTCTCATTACCATACACCTTGAGTCGGTGGCTCATCGGAGGCGGTGCACCCGTCCCCACGGATACACGCACAACCAAGAATTTTCATAAATGAGCGGTCCTCATCTATATTTTGCAATGGAAACCGGCTAATCTCTTGTCCGTTAGGGCATCGAGGCTCTAATGCGAGGACGGTTGCACCGAGGCGACACTGGGTGCGGAAGGGGCCCCGCCCACGCCATTGATACGCAATGGCAGGAGAATGTTTATGTTTGATCCACGATTTATCACCAATGCGATCGGCAGAAGCGCCGAATCCCCCTTGGATCGGCGGCGGTTCTTCCAGGCCGCCGGCGTCGCGGGCTTCGGTGTCGGTTCGGCGGTGCTCCTCGCCGGTCAACCCGCCCTCGCGTCCGAGGACCACCATGACGAAGGCCACGACCACGGCGTGCCCAGCGACTCGGCCGTTCTCAACTTCGCCCTGAATCTCGAATACCTCGAGGCCGAGTTCTATCTGCACGCGGTGACGGGCGACGGACTACCGGATGACATGACGACGGGCAAGGGAACTCGCGGCGACGTCTCCGGCGGGCGCGCCGTGTCCTTCGACTCTCCGCTGATCCGCAAGTATGCCGAAGAGATCGCCGCCGATGAAAAGGCGCACGTGGCATTCTTGCGCAGCGCCCTGGGAGGCGCGGCCGTCTCCCGGCCGCAGTTGAGCCTGGACGCCAGTTTCACCGCGGCGGCCCGCGCCGCAGGCCTCATCGGCCCGACGGAAGAGTTCGACGCGTACGCGAACGAGGTGAATTTCCTGTTCGGCGCCTTCATCTTCGAGGATGTCGGCGTGACCGCCTACAAGGGTGCCGCCCCGCTGATCAGCAACAAGACCTACCTCGAAGCGGCGGCCGGTCTCCTTGCGGTGGAGGCGTACCACGCCGGGGTGATCCGTACGACCCTCTATGCCCTCGGGGTCGACACGCCGTCGATCTACCCCAGTGTGCAGATGATCTCGGACGCCCGCGACAGCCTCGACGGGTCCACCGATCTCGACCAGGGTATCGGCACCGCCGACATGGCCAACCTCGTGCCGACGGATGAGAACGGGCTGGCCTTCAGCCGCACCACGGGCCAGGTCCTCAATATTGCGTACCTCAACTCCGACGAAGTTACCTCCGGCGGGTTCTTCCCGGCGGGCGTGAATGGCGAGATCCGCACGAGCGCACACAGCCACTAAGGCGCGCATCAGGTCCGGTGTGACGCCTGACCAAAGCCGTGAGAACGCGCCCCCTCCATCGCTGGAGGAGGCGCGTTTCGCGGCATGACTGGCGACGCGTTCCCGTGACCGGCGCCACCGGGTACGTAACGTCGCAGACGCTCTCCTGGAACTGATCACCGCTCTGGGAGTCAGCCACGTCGGCGGCATTACGTGGCCCTGATCGCACGGCATCCCGTCACGACACGCCCTCGACGGGCAGCCGTTCGCCAGCGACATCGGCGCTCCGGCTGCGGCGGGTGCGCGGTCATACCTGCACGGTACCGCCGCGCAGTGCTGGGCCCCGCGGTGTTACGGGGCGACCGCGACCAGGACCAGGGCGCGCAGGGTGGGCTGCTCCGACCAGGTTCCGGCGAGCACCTCGTGAGCCGAGTCCGGAGCTTGGTTTGCCAGCACGTCGTCGCCGCCGAGCACCCGTGCCACGACGATCCGCAGCGAGCCCGCCGTCACGACGGTTGCGCCCGGCTCCTGGCGGATGCTGATCTCGGCGACCGCGGGCGGTGTCACGACGGCGCCGCCCGGCGTGCCGCTGCCGGCGACAACGGCGGTGGGCTCGCGCACCACCATCTGCCCGTCGATCTCGATGTTCAGCTCGGCCTGGTGGCCGCCGTTGAGCGCGGCGTTCGCGACGGCGGCGAGGTAGGCCGGATCGCCGGTGGCGTCGTAGACCCACCGCTCTCCCAGCACCGAGTGCTGGGTGGTGCCGATCAGCGCGGCCTCAGCGCCGGCCAGCGGGGCGTCGCGGTAGGTGACGGGCACCTGAAGCACCGGGCCGGTACCGGCCGTGACGAGGATCGTCTCGATACCCACCTGTCCCTCCGGGTCGTCGAACCTGTAGGCGGCGAGGTTCGTCACGCTCACGCCGGCCTCGCCGACGAACCAGGGCTGGGCGGGCGCCCAGCTGCTGAGCAAGTCGATTTTCGTCGGGGTGATGTCAGCTTGGTGAAGGAGAGCCATGACACCGATCCTACGGCGGCCGGATGATCAATCGGCGCCTTTCAGGGCGGACTGCACGGCGACCACGCCCGCACCCCATTGGTCGTCAAAGAACCGCTGGACCGAACCGTCGTCGTAGATGACCGAGACCCAGAGGTAGCCGTTTTGGGTCCAGTTGGAGAGGATCGGTGCCTCGGACCAGTCCGAGAATGTCGCCGGGCTGTATTCGGCGGTGTTCAGCTCATCCTGCAGGCGCAGCAGGGTGCTATCATCGCCCGGGCCGGGGTTGACCTCGTCGAGCCGGGGGTCGATTGTGACGAGTGGGTCGAAGAGCGACAGCGGGATCGGCGGCTGGGTCACTGTGAACGCGGCGGCGTCCCAGATCCCGGTGATGGCGTAGCTCCCCCAGGTGACCCCGGATGCGCTCTCGGCCTGGTCAACCGTCGCCCAGTCCCAGCCGAGGATCGGTGGACCGTAGCACTGCGGCGGGAGCGACTGAGCGATTGCGCCCAGGCAGAGTTGAGGTTTCTCGCCGTCTTTCTGCAGCACCGTGGCCTGGGCGAGGACCTCGCCGGCGGCGGCGGGGCGGGGAAACTGCCCCGGGGAGGCCGCAGAGCCGGCTTCCCGCACGTCGCTGCCGGCGCATCCGCCCAGGGCGAGCAGGCCGACGCTGACGCAGGTGAGCAGGAGGAGCCCCGAGATTCTCATGACCGAAGTGTGACAGGCGGGCGCGGCCGGCAGCAATCATTTATTGTCGAGGAATGACTTTCAACGACGACGCCAAGTACTCCGGCAAGGGAGTGCGCAAGTCGGGCCGCCGCACCGGCCTCGCAGTCGGTGGCGGAGGCCTGGGCCTCGTCGCCATCGTGCTGCTCTCCCAGCTGCTCGGGGTGGACCTCTCCGGCCTGATGGGCGGCGGCACCGACCCGAGTGGCCAGGACGAAACCACCGCACTGACGAACTGCCTCACCGGAGAAGACGCCAACACCGACGTGGAATGCCGGGTGGGCCTCACCCGCGACTCGCTCGAGGACTACTGGGCCGAGCAGGCGCCCGCCATGGGCATCAGTTACTCCTCGCCCATCATCCAGCTGTTCTCCGGCGGAGTCGACACCGGCTGCGGCGCGGCCACAAGCGCCGTCGGGCCGTTCTACTGCCCGGCCGACCAGCAGATCTACCTCGACACCGCGTTTTACGACACGCTGCGCACCGAGTTCGGCGCGACGGCGGGTCCGCTGTCCCAGCTCTACGTCGTGGGGCACGAGTGGGGCCACCACGTCCAGAACCGCGCCGGCACGTTCGCCAGCACCGACACGTCCCAGGCCGGACCCACCTCCGACGCCGTGCGCGTCGAGGTGCAGGCCGACTGCTTCGCCGGCGCCTGGCTGGGCTCGGCGGCCCAGACCACGGATGCCGAGGGCACCCGTCTGCTTGAACCGATCACCGAGGCCCAGATCGCGGATGCGCTCAACGCGGCGTCCGCCATCGGCGACGACCGCATCCAGGAGAAGACCCAGGGCCAAGTGAACCCGGAGACCTGGACCCACGGCTCCAGCGAGATGCGGCAGAGGTGGTTCCAGGCGGGGTACACGAACGGGGCAGAGGCTTGCGATACCTTCGCCGTGGCCGACGCCGAGCTGTAAGTCGAGCTGTAGAGCCGCTACTGGGGTTCGGTGAGATCGACGACGCGGCCCTTGGCGTCTGCCTTGACGACTTCGATGCCCTTGAGCGCGGCTGCCTTGGTCTGGTAGCTCTCTGAGGTCATCAGCACTTCACCGCTGTGGGTCTTGAGCTTGAAGACATAGCCACCGGATCGGTCTGCAGTCAATTCATACTTGCCGGACATGACACGCTCTCTTCGTCGAGATGGAACTCCGCCGGCTACGAGGCCGGTGGCGCAACCTTACCGCGCCCGGCCGGGTCGGCATCGCCGCGCAGGCCGAGCGCCGGCAACAGCACCCCGTCGATGAGCGTGATGAGGAAGTCCCGGTCGACGGGCTTTCGTTCGATGAGGGTGCGGTAGGCGGCCATCGACGGGGTCACCAGGCAAAGGGTGTCGATGTCGCACGCGGGCGAGATCTCGCCGCGGTCGACGGCCCGCTGCATGAGGAACCGGTTGGCCTCGGCCCGGGGCTTGACGATGGCGTTGTTGGCCGCGTGGGCCATCTCGGGCGTGGCAGAGAGCATCGACATCAGCCCGGCCATGATCTGCATCTTCTTCTCGGCGTCTTCGATGGAGCGTGGCTTGATCATCGCCACGAGGTCGCCGCGCAGGGTTCCGGTGTCGGGCAGGCGGGCCTGGTCCAGGTCGCCCAGCTTCATACAGGCAACCGCGTCGATGACGAGTTCGTTCTTCGACGGCCAGCGCCGGTACAGCGTGGCCTTGCCGGCCTTGGCACGGGTGGCGACCATGTCGATGGTCATGCCGTCGAAGCCGGTCTCGGCGAGCACTTCGAGCGCCGCGGCCAGGATCTCCGGGTCACGGGTGTGGTCGCGCTTGCGACCCAGCTTGGTTTCGACCGCGGTGCTATCGGCGACCGCGCCGGGTTCGAGCTGCGTCATTGCGGCGGCCTCCATTTCTGCGTTGTGGACCAATCCTGTACGCCTCCACATGTTACCGGGGCGTAAATTCAGGAACTGTTAAGATCCGGAACTCCACAGTATCGTATAGAGTCGCATTTATGCCTGAAACGATGCCAGCTTCCTCTCCCACGACGAGTACCCCCGTGTCACATTCCCGCCGGTGGTGGACCCTCAGTGTGGTCGCCCTCGCCCAGCTCATGGTCGTGCTCGACTCCACGGTCGTGAACATCGCGCTCCCCTCCGCCCAGGCCGACCTCGGCTTCTCCGACGGCGATCGCCAGTGGATCGTCACCGCCTACTCCCTCGCCTTCGCCAGCCTGCTGCTGCTCGGCGGCCGGCTCTCCGACCTGATGGGGCGCAAGCGCACCTTCATCATCGGCCTGATCGGGTTCGCCGTCGCCTCCGCGCTCGGCGGCGCGGCCGACACCTTCGGCTGGCTGGTCGCGGCCCGGGCCTTGCAGGGCGCGTTCGGCGCGCTGTTGGCCCCGACGGCCCTTGCCGTGCTCACCACCACCTTCACCATCCCCAAGGAGCGGGCCAGGGCCTTCGGCGTCTTCGGCGCGATCGCCGGTGCGGGCGGTGCGGTTGGCCTGCTCCTCGGCGGCTTCCTCACCGAGTACTTCGACTGGCGCTGGAACCTCTACATCAACGTGGTCATCGCCGTTGTTGGGGTAGTCGGCGCCGCGATCTTCGTCGACCACCTGCAGCGCACCGGCCCGCGGCCCAAGCTCGACATCCCCGGCACGATCCTGGTTTCGGCCGCGCTGTTCGGCCTGGTCTTCGGCTTTTCCAATGCCGAAACGGATGGCTGGGACTCGCCATTGACCTGGGGCATGCTCGCGGGCGCCGTGGTGTTACTCGTCGCGTTCGTGCTCTGGCAGCGGAGGGCGGCGCATCCGTTGCTGCCGCTGCCGATCGTGCTCGACCGCAACCGCGGTGCCGCCTACCTCTCGGTGATGATCGCCGGTGCGGGCATGTTCGGCATTTTCCTGTTCGTCACCTACTACCTGCAGACATCGCTCGGCTTCACGCCGATGCAGACCGGCTTCTCGTTCCTGCCGATGATCGCGATGCTCGTGCTCGCCGCGCAGCTGTCGACGAACATCTTCGTGCCGCGGTTCGGCCCCAAGGTCATGGTGCCGTTCGGCATGGCGCTGGGCGCGATCGGCATGGTCCTGCTCACCAATCTCAACCTCGACAGCACCTACGCCGCCAACGTGTTACCGCCGCTGATGGTCCTCGGCTTCGCGATGGGGTCGATCATGCCCGCCTCGATGCAGACCGCCACCCTCGGCGTCGACCGCCAGTTCGCCGGCGTCGCGTCGGCGATGGTGAACACCAGCCAGCAGGTCGGCGGCTCGATCGGCACGGCCCTGCTGAACACCCTGGCGGCCACCGCCGCGGCCGACTACATGGCGTCACACCTGCCCGCAACGGCCGAGGTGGCCGCCCAGGCCGCGGTGACCAGCTACGCCACCGCGTACTGGTGGGGCGCCGGCTTCTTCGCCGTCGGCGGCATCATTGCAGCGCTGCTCTTCCGCCGGATGGGCCACGGCCTGTCCCTGTCGAACGCGCACCTCGCCGCCGACGCCGAGCCGGTGGTCGCGCACTAGAGCCGGTCGGCGTCCAGGTCTGCCAGGGACGCCGGCTCGATCGCGACATCCGTCTTCTCGGAGCGCACGAAGGCGATACCGATCAGGATCAGGAGCCCGCCGGCCAACTGCGGAATGGTGAGTTGTTCACCCAGCAACAGCCAGGCGTAGAAGGTGGCGGCCACCACCTCGAGCAGGCCCACGAACGAGGCGAGCCTCGAGCCGAGCATCTCGCTGGCGGCGATGCTGGTGGAATAGGCGATGGCCGTGGCGACGATGCCGATGATGAGCACCGGCAGCCACCAGGGCACCGTGCCGCCGAACATCGCCACATCGGCGGTGGAGGTGGTGAAGGGCACCAGGCCGAACAGCCCCACCGCCCCCAGCAGCACGCCACCGAGCAGCAGGCCGAAGGCGGCCAGCGCCACGGCCGGCAGCCCCTCGCTGGGCTGCGCCGCCACGAGATAGTAGATGGCGCAGCCCACCATGGCGGTCAGCGCCAGCGTGAGTCCGAGCACGTCAAGCCGCGCCGCCCCACCCGGGTTCACCACGAGGATCAGTCCGGCAAGCGCCACGACCGAGCCGACAAGCACGACGCGCTTGGGCATCCGGCGGCTGCGCGCCCAGGCCCAGGCGACGAGCAACAGCGGGGCCATGTATTCGATGAGCACCGCGGTGCCCACCGGAATGCGCTCGATCGCGCCGAAGTAGGCCAGTTGGGTGCCGGCGACGCCGATGACCGCCATCGCGAGCACCCGCCAGCGGGCGCGCCACAGCGTCGCCCATCGGCCGTGCAGTGAGATGACGGCCACCGGGGCGAGCACGATGCCGCCGACCAGGACCCGCACTGTCACGGCCGCGGCGGGACTCCAGCCGCTCTCGAGCAGCGGCTTGGCGAGGGCTCCGGACAGGCCGAAGGTGGCAGCGGCGATGAGGGCGATGACCAGGCCGAGCGAGGTGGACGAGCGAGTCATGGGTCTCCAGGCGAAATGGGCAGGTCGACGGTGTCGGAGGTGTTGACCATGAAGATAGTATGGTCATGAGTAAGGAGTCAACTTGCATTTTGCCCCTGACACGGAGGCCAGTCTGGCGTTCACGGTCGACCTCGCCAATACGGTCGACGGCGCAACGAAAAGCGGGGTCGACGAGCTCGCTACGACCGCCCAGCTGACGGCGCTTCTCGTGATCCACCGGTTCTCCGGCCGCCTCGACCAGACCGAGACCGAACTGGCCGAGGTACGCGCCACCCGCGAGCGGTTGCGGCACGTCTGGCTCCTCGGCCGCGACGACGCCGCCCTGGAACTGAACACCATGCTGCAGAGCGCACGGGCCCTGCCCCGGCTGATGCGCCACGACGGCCTCGACTGGCACCTGCACGCCACCGATCCTGCAGCCCCGCTGGCCGAGCGCATCCGGGTGGAGGTGGCCCTGGCCCTGGTCGATGTGATCCGCACCGGCGAGACCGGCCGGCTGCGCGCCTGCGCCGCCGAGGACTGTACCGGAATTCTGGTGGATCTCTCCCGCAACTCCTCGAAGCGATTCTGCAGCATCCGTTGCGGCAATCGGATGAATACGATCGCGTTCCGGCAGCGTTCAGCGGGCTAAGTGGTCACGACGTCAGGGGTGTGGTCGGCGCAGGAACAACTGGCGCAGGGCGCGGATCAGCAGGATGAAGCCGACGAGCCCGATCGAGGCGCCGAGGAACGCGAACAGCCGCACGCCCGACACGAGGTCGGGGCCGGTGTCGGAGACCACCAGCAGGATGCCCAGGCTGACGGCGGTGATGCCGATCAGGACTCCCACGGCTTCGGTGACGACCGAGCCGATCCACCACCTGTCGTCCGGCTCGGCGAAGGCGCGGATCCGCACACTGAAGGTGCCCTTGGCCAGGGAGGAACTGATGGTTTCCAGCCGACGCGGTAGTCGACGCGCCGTGGCCTGCAACACGGCGGCCTGCGCCTGAAGCGAACCGAGAAGGCTCCTGGGCGTGACGAGCCGCCGCAGGAAATGCGGCACCCGGGCGAGCGCGGTTTCGACCATGTCGAAGTCGGGATCGAGGATGTCCAGGCAGCGTTCCAGGGTGATCAGCGAACGCAGCGCCTGTCCCAACGAGGTCGGGACGGCCAGGTGGTGGTCGCGGATGGTGTCGAGCACCGCGGCGAAGATCGAGCCGTTCGCGCTGTGCCGGGTCAGCGTGAGCACACGGCCCAGGTCGCGTTGCAGCGAAAGGATGTCGGCATCCGGCGGCGCCTCGACCACCAGGAGCAGGGCATCCGTCGTGGCGATATCGTCGTCGTTCGCCGCCGCGAGCAGCAGCGTCACCAGCCCCTCCCGCATGCTGCGCTCCAGCACACCCACGTTGCCGAAGTCGATCATGCCCAACCGGCCGTCCGCGCGCAGCATCAGGTTGCCGGGGTGCAGGTCGGCGTGGAAGATGCCCGTCACGACCACCTGTTCGAGGACCGCATCCAGCAGGGCCGCGGCGAGCGCCGCCCGGTCCTCCGGATCCATCCGGCCGAGCCGCTCCCCCGCGGCGTTCAGCGGAACGCCGTCGATGAGGTCCATGGTCAGCAGCCGACGGGAGCTTGCCACCGCGTACACCCGGGGCACCACGAGCACCTCGTTCTCCGCCGACGACGCCACCACGCTGCCGATCTGCTGGGTGCTGCTGAACTCGATGCGGTAGTCCAGCTCGTCCCGCAGGGACCGGCCGAAGCCCTCGGCCAACGCCACCACCCCGAAGTCGCGCCCCCAGCTCGTCTGGTTCTCGATGCGCTGGGCCAGCCTGACAATGATGTCGATGTCCGCGGCGACCTGGGCCGCCGCGGCCGGGCGCTGCACCTTGAGCACCACCCGGGTGCCGTCGAGCAGGGTCCCGGCGTGCACCTGGGCGACGGATGCCGCCGCGAGCGGTTGTGCGTCGACCTGGCTGAACACGGTCTCGAGCGGGCCGCCGATCTCGGTCTCGATCACCTGGCGGATGGCGGGCCACGGCAATGTCGCCGCACCGGACTGCAGCGACGCGAGCGCCTGGGTGTAGCTGACCGGCAACAGGTCCCGTCGGGTGGAGAGCAGCTGGCCGAGCTTCACGAAGGTGACACCGGCCTCGTTGATCGCCGAGACGAGGGCATCCGGGGCACGCCCGACCTTCTTGACTTCGCGGGGAGCGCCACCCGGCCTCTCGTTGAGGATCCAACCGATGCCGTGCTTGGAGAGCAGGGTGAGGATCTGCAGGTAGCGCTTGGTGCGCCGGCGCCGGTGCAGGGCCGCCCGGAACGCGTCGACCGGGTTGGCGGCCGTGGTGGGCCAGAGCGCTTCGGTGCCCACCAGAATGGCCATGCCGAACGCGAAGACCCAACCGAATGCGAGCGCCACGAAGAGCACCACGACCACGATCGGCGCTTTGGGCGTGCCGTCGGCGTCGATGACCTTGGCCTGGGTCGAGACGAAGTAGGCGAACGGCCAGCACCCCACGAAGACCAGCAGTCCCACCAGGAAGGTGCGCAGCCAGCCCACCGTGGTGCCGAGCAGTGAGCGGGTGGCGAATCCGATGGCGACGGAAAAAACGAGGGCGACCAGGACGATGACGACCCACGTCCAGAACGATTCCAACAATCCGTGCCCCGCAATCTCTCGCTGTTGGCGCTCAGGCTACCGCGCTCGTGCCACACTGGAACTGTCCCATCCCCCAGATTCAGGGTTCAACCAGTGAAGATCATCGTCGGTTGACGACTGGGAGATCCATGGCCACGGCCCACACTTCAACCATCGCCCTGACCGGCATCACCGCAGCCGTCGGCCGCGGCCGCACCGGACTGGTCGGCGCGCTCGGCTCCTATCGGGGAGGCCTGCTGGTCGTCAGCCACGACAAGACGAGTGAGTACCGCACCATGTCCCGGGGAGTTCCGCCCACGAGCTGCCGGGCCGGCATCAGCTCGTGGCGCTCGAAACCGGCGCGCTCGGCGGTGCGGGCGGAGCCGATGTTCCAGGGCTCCACGTAGAGTTCGAGCCGGGAAAGCCCCGGCAAGGTGGCGGCCCATCCGACCAGCGCCCCCAGCGCCGCGGCCGCGTGTCCCCGTCGGCGGGCGGTGGGGCGGATCCAGTAGCCCACGGTGGCGGAGCCGGCCGGGTTGGCGCGTGGCCACAGCCCGATCTGACCGACGGCCCGGTCGCCCTGTTCGGCGATAGCGAACGAGTAGCCCTCCCCGGTGCGGGAACGTTCGTGTTGCCGGGCGATGAACGCCAGCGCGGCAGCGTGATCGTCGGTGGCGGGCACGCTCGTGATGACTGGAATCAGCTCGTCCCCCGACGCTTCCTGGATCAGCGGCGCATCCGTGGCCCTGAACGCGCGGAGGGTGACGCCGACGCCCGGCAGAACCGGTAGCCGCAGGGTCACGCGGCGCTCCGGGCCAGGAGGGTGAATGCCGCCGTGGCTCGCGGGTTGTCGGCCGGACACTCGCTGCGGAATCGTCGGGTGGCCACGCCGGCCTCGTATGACGCGAATTCGATGTCGAAGCCCGACCCCAGTTGCATGGCCAGCCGCAAGGCCAGGCGGATGCCGGTGGCGGTGAACTCGCCGGCCAGCTCGGGGTCTCTCCAGCCGAAGTCCTCGGTCAACGCGTCGTAGTAGCCGATCTCCCAGCGGATCAGATCGGCGACCAGGGCGGGATCAAGCTGGGCGGCGGCGTACCCGACGGGATGGGGACACCAGAGCACCGTGCCGGCGTAGTCGGGCAGGAGGCGCACGAGCACCGCCGACGACCTCTCATAAAGATGCAAAATCGCGCTCCCCCCAGCGTGCTGACGTCATTCCCACATTCCCCGGTACCTACGATTTCAGGTGTGGACCGTCGGCGCAATTTTGGGCAGCAGCGCTGCTAGATTGCAGCGGGGGTTGATGATGACGAAAAAGACAGGGCCGCTCGCAGCCGTGCTCATGACGGCAGTGCTGCTGGGCGGCTGCACAGTGGCCGGCGTGAGCGAGCCGAGCGCCTCCCCCACCGCCACTGCAACCGCAACCGACCTGCACGACATGGCCGCCGGCACCGTCCTGGCGACCGGCACCTTCACCGTGTTCGCCGACGACACCGACACGATCCTGCCGCGCCCCGGGGTGGAGGGCGCGATCGAGGTGTACACGGATGACGGCCGGTTGACGGTGAGCCTGCTCAACCTCGAGGTCGGCCAGGTGCAGAACACCACCATCGTCGAGCTGAACGCCCTCGACAGCGACGCTACCGCAGAGGAATTCAGGGTGGCGACGAGCTATCTGGGCGACAGCGAGGTTGATGCGGTCACGAGGCAGACCTTTGACATCGAATACGGCAATGATCTGGTGACGACAGACCCCAGCTGGATGCGTACGGCGGTGATCTGGGAGCGGGTCGACGGGATCGGCACCCTCGGGCGCGCTTTGGCCACGGCCACGCTCACCTGGACGGTGCCCGACCAGCGCCCCGACCTGGCCGTGGCGGACGCCGGCTCGGGGAACCTGGCCCAGGGGGTGGTGCACTTCGACAGTGCCGGCACTCCCGCCGCCTATGTCGTCGCGCCCCTCGACGCCCTGGAGACCATCGCCGCCCGGTTCGCCATCACCGTCGAGGATCTCATCTGGTTGAACCCGATGCGCGGCGGGTCGGAGGCGCAGTCGGGCGAGACCCTCAACCTGAGCCGGTACGAACGCGGGCGTTAGCGTCCGCTGGTGCTGACCACCGGGGCGTCGCCACACGAGGAGGTCTGCGCCTCGGCGACCCGAGGGTCGTCCTGTGGGAGGGCGTCCGAGACGGCGGTGTAGCCGTTGATGGCGGCGAGCCCGTCTGGCGACACCGTGATTCCGGTGGCCATCAGGGAGTAGCTGTCGTCGCGGTTCTGGGTGACCTGGAGGCCGTTCAGCTCCAGGCCGCCATCGACCTCGAGGCACCCCACTCCGGTGCCGTTGTGGTGGGTGTTCTGCATGTCGAAGGTGTACGGCCGGGCATCCACGCCGATGGGGGTCACGAACTCGCAGTCCACGATCGCGTGCAGGGTGGCGCTGCGGCTGTCGTCGAGCACGGTCACCACCACACCGTTGTGCAGGGCCGCCGTCCAGCCGCTGTGCCGGCCGGGGCCGGCCAGGTCGTCGGCGAGGGCGAGCGTGGCGCCGGACGCCATGGTGATGCCGAAGGTGAACGGCGAGGTCGTCTCGTCGTACCACTCGGTGTCGTTCTCGCCGTCACCGTCAACGTCTGCGATCTCGGCGCTGACCGCTCCGGCCGGCATCGACTCGGCCGTGGCCGGGCAGCCCGCCGGCTCGGCGAGGGCGGGATCGGCCGACGAGTCCGGCGCCGCATCCGCGGAGTCGCCAGCCTCGGACGGCGTCACGGTGCCGGTCTGCGCCACGCCGGAGGCCCCGCACCCGGTCAGAGTGAGCGCCAGGAATCCGGCGGCGACGAGGAACCGACCGGCGATCTTGGTTTTCGAGTGAACGGTTGACATCAGCACGATGCTACCGACGTTGTCTGGGGGGCCTCCGTGTTTCGGGCCCGCTTTCGGAGGCGATTGCCAGCGTCGACTGTGGCCGGTGCCTGGAGAGACCCACAACGCCGTAGGCCGCAATTGCGCCGGCGATGACGAACGCGATCAGGGCATACAGCGGGGCCTCTGACGCCTCACCGAGCACGACGATGCCGATCCCGACGGCCACGAGGGGATCCACCACCGTGAGGCCGGCGATCACCAGGTTGGGCGGACCCGTGGAGTACGCGACCTGTACGAACACGCCGCCCACGATCGCCGCGGTGAGAACGCCTCCGACGCACAGCAGGGTGAGCAGTGACAGGTCTCCTGCCACCAACTGGGTGATGGTGAGTTTGGCCAGGGTGGCGACGAAGGCGTAGAGCACCCCGGCACCGAGCACGTAGGCCACGGCGGTGAGGCGGGCGCGAAGCAGCGTGAAGATGAGCCCACAGGCGATCAGGAGGATGCCCAGCAGGATCAGGATGATAACGACCTGGGGCGGCTGGATGGGCCGGTCGGTGGCGTACACGGCGGCGATGGAGACGAAGATCACGATGCCGCCCACCGAGAGGGCCACTGAGCGCAGCACGGTGCCGTCGAGCCTGGTGTGTGCGAGGCGGGAGTCCACCACAGTGGACAGCACCAGGGCGGCGACGCCGAGCGGCTGCACGACAAGCAGCGGAGCCAAACCGAGGCTGGTCAGCTGCAGCAGAATGGCGACGCCCAGGAGCAGAGTGCCGAGCAGCCAGGACGGTCGTCGCAGCAGGGCCAGCAGCTGGCCGATGCTCATTTTCTGCTGGTCGCCGGGGCGCAACAGAGAGGCCTTGCCCACGCCTCGGTGCTGCAACTGCGCGCCAAGGGCCAGGAACACCGTACCGGCCAGCGCGACGGCGATGCCGAGGTTCTTGCGGGCGACCGGGTCGAGAAACGACACCATTGCATCGGTGACTTCGGTGGGCATAAAGGACACGGGCACATCCAGACCTTATTTCAGTGCGGCCACCGGCGACAATTCGGGTGAGTCGCCGGATGGTCGGCGGCGGGTGTTAGCGTGCCCCCATGAAGCAGAAAGAGCTCTTCCTCCAGGCGGATGCCGCGTTGCGCTCCGTCATCGACCGGATCACCCCCGACCAGCTGAACTTGCCCGCCCCGGCCGACTGGGCGGCGACGCCCGACCCCACGGTGCGCGACCTGCTGGCCGCGCACTCCCGCGACGAGGCCTGGGTTCCCGACGTGCTGCTCGGCCGCACCATCGAGGACGCCGGCGGCACCTACGACGGCGACCTGCTCGGCGACGACCCGGTCGCCGCGTACGACCGGCTCAACGTCATGACCACCGCTGCCGTGCAGGAAGACCTGAACCCGGACAAGGTCGTGCACCTGAGCTACGGCGACTATCCGATCCGCGAGTACCTCGAGCACATCAGCATCTACCGGGCGTTCCAGGCCTGGTCCATTGCCCGCCACCTCGGTTGGGACTATTCGTTGCCGGCACCGTTGGTAGAGAGCCTCGAGGAGCTCATCGGCCCGCAGATCGACGGTTTCCGCGCGATGGGAGTGTTCCCGCCCGCGGTTGAGGTGCCGGACGACGCTGACCGGGAGACCCGGCTGCTGGGCGCGGTGGGCTACTGGGTACCCAAGGGCTGACCGGCCTCGACGGCCGACCGGGACCGACGCGCCTGGTCGGCCAGGGTGATGGCCACGACGAGCACGCAGACCGTCGCGACCAGGACCACCACAACGGTGACCCCCGTGGCCCCGGCGAGCAGCGGCACCAGCAGCACGAGAGCCGCCGCCGGCAGGATCACCACGGGCCGGATCTGCGACCTGGACATCAGAACCGCGTGCACGGCCCAGAGCAGCACGAGGAAGACCCCCACCGGCAGGGCCACCGCATAGCCCAGCGCCACTGGCGACACCTCCAGGCGGTGACCGGCCTCGGCCACCGCCACCTCGAGTCCGGCACCGAGGGCGGCGAGCGCGGCGAAGACGCCATAGTGGCCGTACCCCCACAGGAAGGAGCGACTGCGTTTGACGGAGAGCCCCTCCCCCGCCGGCTCGAGGAAGTAGAGCCACCAGATCGCGAACAGAGTCACCAGTGCCGCGGCGGACACGAGAACCAGGTCGCCACTCACGCCGCCCTCGCTCAGGGCATCCTGAACGCCGTAGGTGGCCGCCAGTACGCTCTCGCCGAGCACGATGATGGTGAACAGGCCGTATCGTTCACTGATGTGGTGCGGGTGCCAAAAGGTCATGCCGGTGCGCTCCGCCCAGAGCGGCACGGCCAGGTCGAGCGCCGCGAACAGGATGAATGAGAGCAGGCCGATCTGTTCGGGCAGGGCCAGTCGGGCCAGCCAGCCCAGCTGCACGAGGCTCACCCCCGCCGCATATCGCCAGGCCGTCACCCGGCTCTGCGGATGCTCGAAGCCGGCTCGCAGCCACTGGGCCACCAGGCCGATGCGCATGATGAGGTAGCCCAGCGTGATGGCGCGAAAGTCCTGCTCGGCGAACGCTGCCGGCACCCCGGCGGCGAGCACGAGCACACCACCCATCTGCAGCATAGTGAGCAGCCGATAGGGCACATCGTCGGTGTCGTAGGCCGACGCGAACCAGGTGAAGTTCATCCAGGCCCACCAAATGGCGAAGAACACCATCAGGAACGGGCCGATTTCCTCTGAGCCGTGGCCGCCCTCGATGCCGTGCGCCAGCTGCACCACCAGCTGCGCCACCGCCACCACGAAGGTGAGGTCGAACAGGAGCTCAAGTGGGCTGGCCACCCGGTGCGCCTCATCGGTGTCGCGCGCGCTCATGCGCCGGTGAGGTCTGAACCCGCCCGCATCCGTCATGCGGATAGCCTAGGGAAAAGTTACGGCTAGGAACGCACCAGCCGGGCGATTGCGTCGCCGGCTTCCTTGAGCTTGGCCTGGGCCTCGTCGCCGCCGACGGCCACGGCGTCGACGACGCAATGGCTGAGGTGATCGTTGAGCAGACCCAGGGCCACCGACTGCAGGGCGCTGGTCATGGCCGAGACCTGGGTCAGGATGTCGATGCAGTACTTGTCGTCGGAGACCATTCCCTGCAGACCGCGAGCCTGGCCCTCGATGCGGCGCAGGCGCTTGAGGTAATCGTCCTTATTGGAAATGTAGCCGTGCGGGCCGTCGTGGGTGTGGTCTGCGGTCGTCATTGTGCGCTCCTGGCTCTCGGCTGACCTTATACCCCCTCACCGTATCACGAACGTGCACTAGAGTACCGGGAGGGGGTATCCCCGCATTGCAACATCCGTATCGCAGGAGAAGGTTCGCATCATGGCTCAGACAGAAACCGTCACCGACTACCTCGTCACCGGCATGACCTGCGGCCACTGCGTGGCCAGCGTCATCGAGGAGGTGTCCCTGGTGCCGGGAGTCAGTGCGGTGACCGTCGACCTCGTCGTCGGGGCGACCAGCACCGTGCACGTGGCCAGCGCCGCGGAGCCCGCGCTATCCGACATTCGCGCCGCCATCGACGAAGCCGGCTACCAGCTGCAGGCCTCCGACGGCGCCGCTGCGTGAGCGAGCCCGTCGACCTCGTGGTCGGCGGCATGACCTGCGCCGCCCGCATCGAGAAAAAGCTCAAATGGTCGCTTCACAGGGCCGCAACTGACCACTCGCGGCGCACCCCCGGTGTCCTTAGCTGCGGGGCCGGCGGGTGCGCATGCTCAGCTGCACGGCCACCGCGGCGACCAACATCAGCACCACGGCAATGATCGAGGTGACGCCCACCCCGCTGTCGAACGCAGCCTTGGCGGACTCGGTGAGCGCGCGAGCCTCGGCGGCGGGCAGCTCGCCGGCCACGCCGAGCGCACCACCGAGGGTTTCGCCCGCCTGGGCGGCCGCGCCTCGGCCGAGTCCGTCCGGCAACACCACGCTGGCCCGGTAGGACGCCGCGAGGATCGCGCCGAGCACGGCCGTGCCGAGCACGGCACCGAGCTCGTAGGCGGTCTCGGAGACCCCCGCCGCGGCGCCGGCCTTGTCCGGCGGCACCGAGCTGAGGATGGTGTCGTTAGAGATCGTCTCCGCCGCACCGACGCCCACCGAGAGGATGCCGAAGGCCAGAACGACCACCCCGGCGGTGAGGTTCTCCCGCAGAATCACAATCAGGCCGAAGCCCACCGCGGAGAGCAGGATGCCTCCCACGATCACCAGGCGCGGCGGCACCCGCCGCACCACGTAGGCCGCGGCCAGGCCGGCCACAACCGACAGCACGGCCCCGGGCAACAGCAGGAGACCGGCGGCGAGCGGGTCGAGGCCGAGCACGAGCTGCAGGTGCTGTGACACGAAGAACAGGAAGCCGACCAGACTGAACACGGCCAGGAAGTTGGCCAGCACCGACCCGGCGAACGGGGCGTTTTGGAACAGGGTGAGGTCAAGCAGCGGGTTGTCGATCCGCAGCTGGCGGCGCAGGAACAGCGCCCCGGCGACCAGGCCCAGCACCAGCGCGCCGACGCCGAGCACGCCGACGCCGTCGTGGGTGAGGGTCTTGATCGCGAAGACGAGCGGGGCGAGGGTGAGCAGCGACAGGGCGACGCTGATCCCGTCGATGCGCAGCGGCGCCGGATCCTTCGATTCGGAGATGAGCAGCCCAGCGAGGGCGACGAGCGGCAGCAGGAACGGTACCGCGATGAGGAACACCGCGCCCCAGTGGAAGTGCTGGAGCACGACACCGCCGACGATGGGACCCAGGCTCGAGCCGGCCGCGAAGGCGCCGGCCCACACCGCGATGGCCAGGGTGCGCTGACGGGCATCCTGGAACAGGCTGCGCAGCAACGACAGCGTGGAGGGCATGATCATGGCGCCGAAGAAGCCCATCACCGCACGGGCGGCGATGAGCAGCTCGGCGGTAGGCGCGAACGCGGCCAGGACCGAGACCACGCCGAAGCCGGTGGCGCCGATCAGCAGCAGCCGGCGGCGGCCGACACGGTCGCCGAGGGTACCCATGGCCACGAGCAGCCCGGCGAGCACGAGGGGGTAGATGTCGACGATCCAGAGCAGCGTGGTGCTGCTCGGGCGCAGGTCGAGGCTGATCGCCGGCAGGGCGAAGCTGAGCACGGTGTTGTCCACCGAGATGAGCAGCACCGGCAGCATCAGCAGCACCAGGCCCAGCCATTCGCGGCGGCCGGCGCGGGGCACGGCTTCGGCCGTGAGGGTGCTGCTGTCGGTGGTGCGGATGTCGTCTGTGGTGCTCATGTCTACCTGGCTGGGGAATCGGGGTTCCGGAGAACGGCGAGTTTACTGCACCATTGGGTACAGCAGATTTAGACTATACCACCAAGTACAGTAAAGTGGCGATCATGGCCCAACACCGCGACAGCGCCCGCGAGAGCATCCTCACCGCGTTCCAGGAACTGCTCATCGACACGAGCGGCTCCGGCGCGTCGCTGGACGCCGTCGCCCGGGCGGCCGGCGTCACCAAGGGCGGGCTGCTCTACCATTTCGGCTCCCGCGACGGCCTGGAGACCGCACTCATCGATCGGCTCGAAACGCTGGCCGACGCCGAATACGAGCGGATGCGCGCGGCCCCGAAGGGCGCCGCCGCGTACTACGTGGCGATGGCGGAGTACGTCAACAGCCCGCTGGACCGGGCGACCCTGGCCGGCGGGACACTGGCCCGCCGCAACCCGCGCGCCCGTACCGTGATCGTGGACATGCGGCGGCGCTACTTCGGCATCCTCAACGACGACCTGCGCGACCCTGATCTCGCCCGCGCCACGATGCTCCTGGCCGACGGGCTCTACTACGACGCCACGACAATTGGCGAACCCTTCGAACACGAGCTGGACATCCCCGCGTTCCTGGCCCGGCTCACACCGCGAACCGTGAGTTAAGCACCACAAACTCAAGTTTTTCGGGGCTTAAGTCACAGCTCGCGGGAGGGGTCAGGCGGCCTGGGCGACCTCGGCGGCGGCGACCGCCCGGTAGAGGGACGCCAGGAGCAGGGGCAGCTGGTTGGCCGGCGCATCCGGGGCCTCTGGGTGCCACTGCACGCCGGTGATCGGGAGGGTGTGGTGCTCGACGGCCTCGACCAGGCCGTCGGGGGCGGTCGCCACGGGCGTCAGGCCCGCGCCGAGCCGGCCGACGCTCTGGTGGTGGGCGCTCTGCACCGAGATGCGGGTGTCGCCGAGTGCCGCGGCGAGGGTGCTGGTGGAGCGGAGGGCGACACCGTGGGTGGAGAGGATCTCGTCGATGGGGACGCCGACGTTGCGGTGGATGCCGTCGTCGATGTGCTGCACGAGGTCGCCGCCGAGGGCGACGTTGATGATCTGCAGTCCGCGGCAGATGCCGAGCACCGGGGTACCCCGGTCGGCGGCGCGCTGCACGAGCGCGATCTGGCCCGCGTCGGCGTCGACGAAGTGCGGCGTCTCGCCCACGTATCCGGCCTGTGCGCCATAGAAGCGCGGGTCGATGTCTTCGCCTCCGACGATCACGACGGCGTCGGCCGAGTCGGTGAGGTCGAGCAGCGCGGCGGGGTCGAGGTCGGCGGCGGCCAGGCGGACGACGGTCCAGCCGCCGTCGGTTCCGGCGTCGACGACCGTGGCGTTGAGGGTCTGCACCTTGGCGTGGTAATCCGGGCGATCGGGCCGGCTGCGGGTGACCTCGATGACGGCGAGGGTGGGCCGCTCGGGCAGCGACGGCGCGGTCTGCGGCAGGGCGGTCATGGTGGCGAGCTTCGTGGTGGTCATGACTCGCCTCCGTGACGGGATCGTGTGGTGGGGTTCGGGTGGTGCGGGTTCCAGTGTGCCCGAGCTGCACCATCGGCATCCGGCTCGCGGTAACAGGGCGCAACAGAGCCGGGGGTTCTATGCTCTACACGTCACCGCATCCGAGGAAGTGGACCAATGCAGCCCAGCCGCACGCGCAGACGACCGACACTGACCCTGATGGGCGCGGGTGTGCTGCTCGCGGCGGTCATCGCCGCGCTCGGGGCGGGGTTGGGCGCGCCGTCGCCCGCCCGGGCGGATGATCCGGTGACGTTCGAGGAGAGCCACATCGTCGACACCGTCGGCGCACTCGGCGACCGGGAGCCCGAGGTGGTCTCCGCCCTCGACGAGCTCTTCGCCGGTACCCAGATCGACCTGTACGTGGCCTACGTGTCAGGCTTCGACGGGGTCGACGACACGTCGACCTGGGCCGACCAGACCGCGGTGGCGAACGGGTTCGGCAACAACGACGTGCTGCTGGCCGTGGCCACGGATGACCGGCAGTATCAGCTGTCGGTCGCCACCGACTTCGTGCTCGACGAGGCCCAGCTCGCCGAGGTGCAGAACACCGCCATCGAACCGTCGCTGCGGGAGAACGACTGGGCCGGCGCCGCCATCAACGGGGCCACGGCCATGGAGCAGAGCGTGGCTGGCGAGCCCCTCAGCGCCCCCGCCATCACCCCCGGTGAGGCCGGCCCGAGCTCCGGTGGCGGTTTTCCGCTCTGGATCGCCGTGCTGCTGGTGCTGGCCGTGGTCGGGGGCATCATCGCGATCGTGATCGTGGTACTGCGGCGACGCGGCACTGCTCCCGTCACTGGCCAGGGCACGCCCGCTGCCGAGGCGCCGACGGCCGAGCTGAAACGGGAGGCGTCGAGCGCGCTGATCGAGACGGACGACGCCATCAAGACCAGCGGCCAGGAGGTGGGCTTCGCGCTCGCTTCGTACGGGGCAGCCGCCGCCGAACCCTTCCAGGCCGCCGTGAGTAGCGCGGCTGGCAAGCTCAGCCAGGCATTCACCCTGCAGCAACGCCTCGACGACGCCGAACCCGACACCGAGGAGCAGGTGCGGGCCTGGTACCGCCAGATCATCACCCTGTGCGCCGAGGCCAACCATGCCCTCGACGAGCAGGCCGCCGCCTTCGACGAGCTGCGCCAGCTGGAGGCCAACGCCCCGGCCGCCGCCGCCGAACTCGACACCGAGCTGGCCGCGACCGATGCCCGCCTCGATCAGGCCGAGACCCGGGTGGCGGAACTCGCCCGTCGGTATGCCGCCGCAGCGATCGACACCGTCGCCGACAACCCCGACCAGGCCGCAGAACGGCTCACCTTCGCCACCAACGCTCTAGCCGAAGCCCGCACCGGTCTCACCGCCGGCGAACCGAGCACCGCGGCCGTGGACATCCGAGCGGCGGAGGAGGCCATCGACCAGGCGCAGCTGCTGGTCGATGCCGTGGACCGGCTGGCCGCCGACCTGCAACGGGCGGAGTCCGGCATCCCGGCGATGCTCGCGGACCTGGAGGCCGACCTGGTCACCGCCCGCGCGTTGCCCGCGGCGGGCGAGGCGTCGGCCGCGGTTTCCGGGGTGATCGCCCGCACCGAGCAGACGCTGGCCGAGGTGCGCGGCAGCCTGGCTGCGCCGCCGATCAACCCGATCGAACTGCTGCACACCCTCGAGGCGGCGAACGTGGCCATGGATGCTGCGCTGCAGGGAGTGCGGAACGCCCAGCTGCAGGCGCAGCGCCTTCAGGCGGCGCTGGCCCAGAGCCTGCAGTCCGCGCGCAGTCAGGTGTCGGCGGCGGAGGACTTCATCACCGCCCGGCGCGGTGCGGTCGGCGCCGAGGCGCGCACCCGGCTGGCCGAGGCCGGCCGGTTGACCGCGCAGGCCGACTCCCTGGTGGCCAGTGACCCGGCCGCCGCGTTGGCCGTGTCCCAGCGGGCCGGCTCGCTGGCCGCTGAGGCGACGGCCATGGCCCGGCGCGATGTGGACAGCTTCTCACCCAACGACGATGACTTGGGCGACTTCTTCGGAGGAGGCGGCGCCAGCCGGCGCGGCGGCAGCAACGGCTCGATGGGCGCAGTGCTCGGCGGCATCCTGATCGGCCAGATCCTGGGCGGCGGCGGTGGCGGCGGCGGAATGTTCGGTGGCGGCGGCGGCTTTGGCGGGATGGGCGGCGGCGGCCGGCGCAGCAGTGGCGGCGGCTTCGGCAGCGGCCGCCCCGGCAGCTTCGGCGGCAGCGGCACCCGTGGCCGGCGCGGCGGTGGTGGCCGCTTCTGAGCCGTCGCCGCCCTTCGGCCCAGACCGCGAGATGACAGTTGGGGCCCGTCACCGGCGCCCCAGGGGGCCTGAAGCGTCATCTCGACGGCGACTGCGTCCGCGAGATGACAGTTGGCGCCCGTTGCGAGCGCCTCAAGGGGCCCGACGTGTCACCTCGGGACGCGCCGTGCCCTACCGCCCGAGGGCGAATAGCGGCGGGGCGGGCACGTCGACCGTGAGGTCGGCGAGGATGCGACCGACGGTGGGGGTGAACTTGAAGCCGTGGCCGGAAAAGCCGGCGCCCACGATCACGGGACCTCGGCGGTCGAGCACGAAGTTCGAATCCGGCGTGGTCGTGTAGGTGCAGCTGATCTCGGCGAAGTTGTCGGGGTCGGCGCCGGGCAGCCATTCGCGGGCGTAGCGGCGCAGGGCCAGCAGTTGCTCCGGCTCCGAAGCGAAGTCGCGGTGGTCGGGATCGACGACCGGGCCGACACCGTGCCAGCCGGCCTTGATGCCCTCGCCGGGGGTGTGCATGCCGTAGACGGGTGACCGCCAGTACTCGTAGCCGGGGGTGCCGGGCCGGTAGCCGTGGTTGAAGCCCGGCCAGGTGAAGCTGGTGTCGAGCACGGCGAAGTGCGCCGGCTGCTCCTGGGTGACCACCAGGCGTGGCAGCGGCAGCAGCCCGGCGAGCAGGGAGCCGGTCCAGGCGCCGAGCGTGACGATCACCCGCTTGGCCTCGAACTGTTCTGTGTCGGTGGCCACGAGCACCCGGTCATCGCCGAGCACGGTGAGGCGGGTGGCTGGCAGGCCGTGCTCGATCCGCGCACCGTGGCCGGCCGCGGCGTGCTGCAGTGCGTCGACCGAGACGTTCGCGTTCAGCCGGCCGGCCTCCGGCGTGTAGAGCACCTCGGTGTCGAAGCGGATGCCCGGCCACCGTTCCCGTGCGGCGTCGACCGCCAGCATTTCCGGGTCGAAACCCACCCCGGTGAGTGCCGCGTGCACCTGCGCGAACGGCTGGCCCTGGCCGTGGTTGACCAGGCCCACCTGCTCGAGCAGCGTGGTGTCGGTTTCGTCCTCGAGTTCGCGCCACAGCCGCAACGCCTCGACGAGCATGGCCACGTAGGTGGGGTCGGAGTAGCTGAGGTTGAAGTTCCGGGAAGCGCCGTGCGAGGCGCCGGTAGTGTGTCCCCGTTCGAAGCGTTCCAGCAGGGTCACCTCGCGGCCGCGGCGGGCCAGCTCCCAGGCGGCCGCCGAGCCCATCGCTCCGCCGCCGAGCACCAGGGTATCGACGCGGGTGGTCATCCCAGGACCTCGCGTACGGTGAAGTCGAGGGCGGCGACGGTGAGGGCGATCGAGTCCACGTCGATGCGTTCGTCGTTGCCGTGGAACAGCATCCGGAAGGTGCCGTAGTCCCAGCGCGGGCTGAGCAGGCCGAAGCCGTAGGCGGGGACGCCCCGGCGGCGGTAGAAGCGGGCGTCGGAACCGCCGACGCTGAGCACCGGCAGTAGGTCGGCGTTCGGGTAGGCGCGGGCGACGGCGGAGCTGAGTGCAGCGAACAACGGGGTGTCGACGGATGAGCGGGTGGACGCCTCGAACCTGTCGCCGACGATCTCGATGTCGACCATCAGCTCGCCGAGGGCGTGGCGCAGGTAGGCGTCGACGTGGCCGGCTTCGATGCCGGGCAGCACCCGGATGTCGAGGTCGACGGTGGCCAGCGACGGGATGACGTTCTCCTTGTTGCCGGCGCGCATGATGTTGGGCGAGATGGTGGTGTGGCTGGAGGCGTGGGCGAAGCCGGCCAGGGTGCCGAGCTCGTGCACGGCGTCGTCGATGCGGGCCGGGTCGGTGAGCCGCTCGGCCAGCTCGGCGGGCAGCCCCAACACCCCGACGTAGTGCCGCCAGTCCGCGGTGATCTGTACGGGCGCCTCGAACCGGGCCAACCGGCTCACGGCCTCGGCCGCGATCACAGCGGCGTTGCGGGCACCCCAGGGCGCCGAGCCGTGGCCGGGGGTGCCGTGCACGACCAGACGACGACCGGCGATGCCCTTCTCCCCCACCGTGGTGGTGATCGACGGCCGCACCCCCACGGGTGCGCCGCCGGATTCGGTGAGCACGAAATCGGCGTCGATGAGGTCGAGCCGGTGCTCGGTGAGCCAGCCCACCCCGTACCGGCTGCCGCTCTCCTCGTCGGCGACGGCCGCGAAGACCAGGTCGCCGCGGGGCCGGAACGGGCCCATGGCGAGGTCGCGGATCACAACGGCGTAGCTGGCCGTGAGGTAGAGCATGTCGAGGGCGCCGCGGCCCCAGATCTCGCCGTCGATGAGTTCGGCGGCGAACGGGTCGCGGCTCCAGCCGTCCCGGTCCACCGGCACGACGTCGGTGTGGCCGACCAGCGCCAGCGACGGAGCGGCCTTGTCGGTGCCCCGGAGGCGGGCGATCAGCGACGCCCGGCCGGGGTGCGGTTCCACCACTTCGAGCTCGAGCCCGGAGCCGGCGAAGAATCCCTCGAGGGTGCGCACGCTGCGAATCTCCCCGCCGGAGTCCGCGGTGCCGTCGTTCACGCAGGCGTTGCGGATGAGGTCGCGCAGCAGGTCGACTGTCTGGCGGGTCAGCACATCCGGGTCGGTCATCAGCGCACCGCCCCCGCCAGGCTCTCGGCGAACTCGTCGAGCAGCGCGCGGCCGGCCGGCCAGGCGCCGAGGTTGCTGGCGCTGTTGATGTGCCCGGCGCTGCCCACCTCCACGAACCCGGCGCCCCACGCGGCCGCCAGGGTACGCGCGGTGCCGAGGGCGCAAAACGGGTCATTGGCGCTGGCGACCACCAGGGCCGGAACGCCGAGCAGGACAGGGTCGGCAGAACGGAAGCTCGGGGCGGCCTGCGGGAACTCCGGCCCGAACCGGTCCGGCGGCGCGACCAGCAGGGCGCCGCGCACCCGGCCGGGGTTCTGCGCCAGCCACGCCGCGGCGGCCAGGCAGCCCAGGCTGTGCGCCACGAGGATCGTGTCCGGAGTGCCGACGGCCGTGTCAACGGCGTCGATCCAGTTCTCGAGGTCCGGTTCGTCCCACGAGGCCGGGCGGATGCGCACGGCATCCGTCTGTGTCGCCTGCCAGCGGGTCTGCCAATGCTTCTCGTTGGAGTCGTTGATGCCCGGCACGATCGTCAGGCTCAGGGGTGTCGGCATGGAACACACACTATCCATTGATGATTGTTCTTCGCCGGATGGGCTCTCACACGGGCACATCTGGAGGGGACGCGGTAGCTTCTAAGCGTTGACACCCTTCGAAAGGACACTCACATGACCAAGCAGTCGATCTTCGGCCGCATCGCCCAGCTCACCCGGGCGAACATCAACGCGTTGCTGGACTCCGCGGAAGACCCGGAGAAGATGCTCGACCAGATGGTGCGGGACTTCACCAACAGCATCGCCGACGCCGAAAGCGCGATCGCCGAGACCATCGGCAACCTGCGGCTGCTCGAGGACGACCACCGCGAAGACGTGCAGGCCGCCGGCGAGTGGGGCCGCAAGGCCCTCGCCGCCAGCCGCAAGGCCGACGAACTGCGCACCGCGGGCAACGCCGTCGACGCCGACAAGTTCGACAACCTCGCCAAGGTGGCCCTGGGCCGCCAGCTGCAGTCCGAAAAGGAGGCTACGGACGCCGAACCGCAGATAGCGAGCCAGACCGCCGTCGTGGAGCAGCTCAAGACCGGCCTGAACACCATGAAGACCAAGCTGGGCCAGCTCACCTCCAAGCGCAGCGAACTCATCGCCCGCTCCAAGACCGCGGCCGCACAGTCGCAGGTGATGGACGCCGTGAAGAGCATCGACATCATGGACCCCACCAGCGAGGTCAGCCGGTTCGAAGACAAGATCCGCCGAGAAGAAGCCAAGGTGCGCGGCGCCAGCGAGCTCGCCGCATCCAGCCTCGACGCGCAGTTCGAGAGCCTCGACGACCTCGGTGAGCTCACCGAGGTGGATGCCCGCCTCGCCGCGCTCAAGGCCGGCTCGCCCTCCTCGATCGAGCAGTAACGCACCACGTCACACCGCGTCATCCGGAACGGCCACGGGAATACCCCGGGGCCGTTCTGCATTGTCACCCCCATGACTACTCTCGGAATCATCGGTGCCGGTCATATCGGCAGCCAGCTCGCCCGCCTCGGCGTGGCCAATGGATACGACGTCGTGGTGAGCAACTCCCGCGGCCCGGCGACCCTCGAAGGACTGGTGGCCGAACTGGGGCCGCGGGCCCGCGCCGCCCGGCCCGCGGAAGCCGCCGCGGCCGGGGACCTGGTGATCGTGACCATCCCGCTGCACGCCATCGACACCTTGCCGCAGCCCGAGCTGGCCGGCAAGCTCGTGATCGACACGAACAACTACTACCCCCAGCGGGACGGCAACATCGCGGCCCTCGACGAGGAGACCTCGACGACCGCCGAACTGTTGCAGGACCTTCTGCCGGACGCCCGGGTGGTCAAGGCGTTCAACCACATCTACGCGGCCGATCTCACCACCGACGGCCAGCCCGCCGGGTCGGCGGATCGCCGCGCCCTCGTCATCGCCGGCAATGACCCCGAGGCCCGCGAGGCCGTCACGGCGCTGCTGGACGACTTCGGCTTCGACACCGTGGACCTCGGCCCGCTCAACGAGGGCTGGCGGATCCAGCGCGACACCCCGGGCTATGGCCCGCGGATGGACGAATTCGCGTTGCGGGAAGCGGTGAGCGCGGCCATCCGGTACCGGGACATGCCGCAGCCGGTCTAGGTTCACGCCCCCGAAGTGGCAGATGCGCCGGGCCACGGCCGAGGAGCATACTGGGGTGGTGTCCCCCAACTACGTGGTCGTGCCGCAGTGGCAAGGTTCGGTTTCTCCGCGCGCGATGCGCCTGGTCGACGGGGCTGAGGCGATCCAGGGCGACCTCCCCTCCTCGGTCACCTTTCCCGTCGACGTGCCTGCCGAGGCGGGCGATGCCCTAGACACCGGCATCCACCGGTTCTCCTCGCTGCTGACGGTGCGCGACCGGCAGCTGGCCGTCCTGCGCGCCAGCTCGGAGCCGGTGCTCACGATCGGCGGCGACTGCGGGGTCTCCTTCGGCGCCGTCGAGCACGCCTCCCTCCAGCACCCCGGCGACATCGCGCTGGTCTGGTTCGACGCCCACCCCGACCTGCACACCAGCGAGTCCTCGCAGTCCGGCGGCTTCGGCGGCATGGTGCTGAGGGCCATCCTCGGCGACGGTGTCGACGGCCTCGCGCTCGACGCCGACGCCCGGCTCACGCCCGACCGGGTGGTGCTGGCGGGCGTACGAGACATCGACCCGGCCGAGGATGTCTACATCACCGAGCAGGCCATCCCGCTGGTGCCCGTGGAGAGTTTCGGCACCCCGGAGGCCGTCGTGGCCGCGGTGAAGCGCACGGGCGCCGCGCACGTCTACCTGCACATCGACCTTGACGTGCTCGATCCGGCCACCATCGTCGGCCTGTCGAACATCTACCCGTTCGGCCTGGCCGTGGAGGGCCTCACCGCCGCGATCACGGCACTCCGCGCCGAATTCGCCCTGGCCGGCGCCACCATCGCCGGCTTCGCGCCCTCCTCCCCCGAGGCCGCCAACGACGACCTGCCCAGCATCCTGCGCATCATCAGCGCTCTCACCCGCTAGCTACCCTCTCGCGAGCGAGCTTGAATGATCGAAGGAGATCAACCATGACCACGGATGACCTGAGAGTCGTGACCGAGCGGCGGGGGCACCTGCTGCTGATCGGGTTGAACCGGCCGGAGAAGCGCAATGCGGCGGACTTCGCGATGCTGCAACAGCTCGCGTTGGCGTACGGGGAGCTCGAGCGCGACCCCGAGCTGCGCGTGGGCGTGGTGCACGCTCTCGGTGAGCACTTCACGGCCGGTCTCGACCTGGCCGACGTGGGCCCGCGAATGGGGCCGGACGGGATCGACATCGTCCCCGATGGCGGCATCAACCCGTGGCAGGTCGACGGCACGGCGCTGAGCAAGCCCGTCGTCATCGCCGTGCAGGGCACTTGCCTCACCCTGGGCATCGAGCTGATGCTGGTCAGCGACATCGTCGTCGCCGCAGAGTCCACCCGGTTCGGCCAGATCGAGGTGAGCCGGGGCATCCTGCCGTTCGGCGGCGCCACGATCCGGTTCCCGCGCGTGGCCGGCTGGGGCAACGCCATGCGCTGGCTGCTCACCGGCGACATGTTCGACGCCAGGGAGGCGCACCAGATGGGACTCGTGCAGGAGATCGTGCCGAACGGTCGCGAGCTGCACCGGGCCATCGAACTCGCTGAGCGCATCGCCGCGCAGGCGCCGCTGGCCGTGCAGGCCACCCTCGCCAGCGCCCGCACGGCGCTCCGCGACGGGCCCGCGGCGGCCGAGGCCGAACTCCAGCCCGCCCTGGCCCGGCTGGCCGCCTCCACGGATGCCCGTATCGGCATGGAGGCGTTCCTCTCGCGCCAGCCCGCCGCGTTCCAGGGTCGCTAAAAGACACATCCGCGCGTCGTCGACGTGCGGAAAAATACCCCTTCGGGCGCCGTGAAGGGCGGTTTGCGGCAACTGGGCGAACCGTTAACTCTGGATTCCTCCCGGGAACGGTCGGTAGGCTGCGACGATGACCGACTCTGAAGCGACGTCCGCCACCCAGACCTCGACATCCGCCGCCACCCGCACATACGACGTCATCGTGATCGGCGCCGGCGCCGTGGGCGAGAACGTGGCCGACCGCACCGTGCAGGGGGGCCTGAGCACACTCATCGTCGAGGCCGAACTCGTCGGCGGCGAGTGCTCCTACTGGGCGTGCATGCCCTCCAAGGTGCTGCTGCGCAGCGGCGCCGCCCTCGCCGCTGCCCGCCGGGTGGCCGGCGCGGCCGAAGCGATCACCGGTCGGCTCGACGTGGCGGCCGTGCTCAAGCGCCGTACCGCCTTCACCCACGACTGGAACGACGACAGCCAGGCCGACTGGCTGGCTTCTGCGGGCATCGACCTGCTGCGCGGCCACGCCAGGCTCAGCGGCACGCGCGAGGTCACCGTGCAGACGAAGGATGGCCCGGTCGTCGTCAACGCGACCCACGCCGTGGTGCTCAGCACCGGCTCCAGCGCGCTGATGCCCGACATCGACGGCCTGGCCGACGTGTCACCGTGGACCAGCCGGGACGCCACCTCGGTGACGACCCTGCCCGGCCATCTCGCCATCATCGGCGGCGGTGTCGTGGCCGTGGAGATGGCCGCCGCATACCGGTCGCTGGGCACCGAGGTGACCCTGCTCGTGCGGAGCTCCCTGCTTCGCGACCAGGAGCCGTTCGCTGGCGAGCTGGTGGCCGCCGCCCTCACCGACGCGGGAGTCGACGTGCTCACCGGCGCCAGCCCCACCGCCGCCCGCCGCACCGAGACCGGCCAGGTGGCGCTGGTGCTCGCCGACGGCCGCACAATCACGGTAGACGAGGTGCTCGTGGCCACCGGTCGGGTGCCGCGCAGCGAGGATCTGGGCCTGGAAACGGTGGGCCTCACCCCCGGCCAATGGGTGGGCGTGGACGACACCCTGCTCGTCACCGGCGACTCCGCCGCGCTGGCCGGAGACTGGCTGTACGCCACCGGCGACATCAACCACCGGGCCCTGCTCACCCACCAGGGCAAGTACCAGGCTCGGGCGGCGGGTGACGTCATCGCCGCCCGCGCGACGGGCCGGATCGTCGACGACGCACCGTGGGGCACCCATGTGGCCACGGCCGATCACGCCGCGGTGCCGCAGGTCACCTTCACCGACCCCGAGGTAGCCTCGGTCGGGCGCACCGCCGCGGCGGCAGAGAAGGCCGGCTACCGCATCCGGGTGCTCGACTACGACCTCGCCGGGGTGGCCGGTGCGAGCGTGCTGGCCGACGGCTACACCGGCCGCGCCCGCGCCATCGTCGACCTCGACACCGAGGTGTTGCTCGGCGTCACGTTCGTGGGCGCCGGTGTCGGCGAGCTGTTGCACGCGGCCACCATCGCCGTGGTCGGCGAGGTTCCGATCAGCCGGCTCTGGCACGCGGTACCCAGCTACCCGACCCTCAGTGAGGTTTGGCTGCGGCTGCTCGAGACCTATGGCCGGCCGCCGGCCACCAGCGACCGGAGCCTCTGATGCGGCGGCTCCTCATCGACTCCCCGGTCAGCCGGGCCGGCTATCTGTACGCCACCGCCGTTGGCCTGGTCTGGGGCGCGATCTGGAGCACCGGCCGCATCGAACGCCGCAGCGGCCTCTTGGTGTTCCGCGGCCTGCCCGCCTGGTCATTCGGCCGCGGCGGCTCCTGCGTTGGCGCCGTCTACCTCACCAACCAGAACGTGACGGCGGATGTGCTCGAGCACGAGGCCGTGCACAAGGTGCAGTGGCAGCGGTACGGCATGCTGTTCCCGCTGCTGTATCTCATCGCCGGGCGGGACCCGTTGAAGAACCGGTTCGAGATCGAGGCCGGCCTGGAGAAGGGCGGCTACCTGCGCCAGAAGCGGGAGGCTACGCGTGCTCCGCGCGGCCGTCGCGCCAGTACCCCATGAAGGCCACCTGGCGGCGGTCGATGCCGACCTCGGAGACGAGGAAGCGGCGCAGGCGCTTGATCACGCTGGCCTCACCGGCCAGCCAGGCGTAGAGCTCACCGTCGAGAGCTGAACCGTCGGGCACCTCCCAGAGGATGGTCTCGTCGATGTCGATGTCGGGGAGTTCGGTTCCGGTGTGGTGGGCGGTGATGAAGCGTGCGGTCCAGCCCTTCACCGCGGATTCCAGCGCGGACCCGTGGGCGGCGCCGTTACGGGGCAGCCAGGTCACGGTCACCCCATCGGGCGCGTCGGTCTCGTGCGTGTCACCGGCGTCCGGGACCTCGATGTAGGCACAGCCGCGTGCGGTGCGGGGCAGCGCGGAGAGGATGGCGCAGATGGCCGGGGCTGCGGTCTCGTCGCCCGCGATCAACACGGTGTTGGCGTTGCCGGGGGCCCACTCGATACCGACAGCGGGGTTGTCGCCGTCGGCGACGGGTCCGACGATGGCGACCTCGTCACCGACGAGGGCGGAGCGCACCCAGCGCGAGGCGGGGCCAGCGTCACCGTGGGTGACGAAGTCGATGTCGACCTCCCGGTGCTCGGGGCGGGCGTGCCGAACCGTGTAGGTGCGGATGGGATTGCGGCGCTCGTGGGGCAGGTCGCGCCAGGTCTCGTACCAGGAGTCGTTGCGCGGGAACGCCGAAACGCCGACCCCGGGCAGCGGCAGGACGATCTTGATGCGCTGGTCGAGGCCGGCAGTGCCGAATTCGTGCAGGTCGGGTCCGGTGAAGGTGACCCGGGTGAAATTGGTCGACAGACGTTGAACCCGAGCCACCGACACGGCGAACGGGCGGTAGCTGGGGCGCGGCGCCCGCACACGTGCGGGGGCCTGCGCGGGAGCGACTGTCGAAGTAAGCATGACCTAAGTATGGCATGCCTTACCTTGGTCGCACCCAGAGAGTCGGCTGTGACGTTAAGCGGCGATGACGTTAAGCGGCGGTGACCCAGTCGCTGCTGACGTAACTGCCGGCGCCGGAGCGCGTGGCGGGGCTGACGTAGCCGGTGGGAACCGCGGACGGACGACCGGTGCTCACGTAGCCGGCCGGTTCGGCGGCGCGGTCCGTGTGGGGGCTGGCGGTGCTGATGTAGGAATTCATGGTGCTCCTTGTCGGGGTGGTGCTGGTCGACGCAGAGCTTCATTGGACGCGTACTGGTGGTGGTGTGCGGGGTGGTGGTGGTGCGAGGCGGTCGCGCGGCCGGCCGGGGCCGGCCGCGCGATCGAAGGTGGTGCGGGCGTTGCGGCGTTACTCGCCGACGCCGACGAACTCGGCGGCCTCGTTGGCAGAGGTGACCGCAGCGTCGGTGGCCAGGTTCAGCCGCAGGCTTGCACCGAGGGTGGGGTCCACGTTCGTCCAGTACTGGATGGCGCGTTCCTTGACCTCGGGTCGGGTGACGCCGCCGACGGCACCGGTGATCGTCTCCAGGAAGCGGGCCTTGGCCGCGTCGTCGTAGACGTCGCGGTAGAGCGTGCCGGCCTGGCCGAAGTCGTCGTCCTCGGCGCGGAGGGTGGCGGCGCTTCTCACCAGCGCACCGTCGAACTCCCAGGTTCCATCGCCCGCGAGGGCCTCGTCGGCGACGGGGCCGCCGAGCGAGTTGGGCGCGTAGACCGGGGCGCTGGCGTCGTTGAAGGAATACCGGGCGGCGCCATCCTGCGAGTAGTTGTTCACCGGCGCCTGTGGGGCGTTGACCGGTAGCTGGTTGTAGTTGGTACCCACGCGGTAGCGCTGCGCATCCGGGTAGGAGAAGATGCGGGCCATCAGCATCTTGTCGGGGCTGGCCGCGATGCCGGGCACGAAGTTGGCCGGCGAGAACGCGGCCTGCTCGATCTCGGCAAAGAAGTTGCCCGGGTTGCGGTTGAGGGTGTGCGTGCCCACCTTGATCAGCGGGAAGTCGGCGTGCGGCCAGACCTTGGTGAGGTCGAACGGGTTGAAGCGGTAGGTCTTGCCCTCTTCGTACGGCATGACCTGCACGTGTACGTCCCAGGACGGGAAGTCGCCGGCGTCGATGGCCTCGTAGAGGTCACGGCGGTAGTAGTCGGCGTCGGCACCGGCGATGAGCTCTGCCTCCGCGCCTTCCATCTCGATGTTGCCCTGGTTGGAGGTGAAGTGGTACTTCACCCAGAAGCGCTCACCGGCAGCGTTGATCCACTGGTAGGTGTGCGAGCCGAAGCCGGGCATGGTGCGCCAGGAGCGCGGCAGGCCGCGGTCGCCCATCAGGTAGGTCACCTGGTGCGCGGACTCGGGCGAGAGGGTCCAGAAGTCCCACTGCATGTTCGCGTCGCGGAGGCCGGAGCCGGGCAGGCGCTTCTGAGAGTGGATGAAGTCGGGGAACTTGATGCCGTCGCGGATGAAGAACACCGGCGTGTTATTTCCGACGATGTCGTAGTTGCCTTCCTGGGTGTAGAACTTCACCGAGAAACCGCGCACGTCGCGCCAGGTGTCCGGGCTACCCTGCTCGCCGGCGACGCTGGAGAAGCGCTGCAGGGTGTCGGTGCGGGCACCGGGCTGGAACAGTGCGGCGCGGGTGTACGCGGACACGTCGCCGGTGACCTCGAAGACGCCGTGCGCTCCGCCGCCCTTGGCGTGCACGATGCGCTCCGGGATGCGCTCGCGGTTGAACTGTGCGAGCTTCTCGACCAGGTAGCGGTCGTGCAGGGCGGTGACGCCGTCGGCGCCGGCGGTGAGGGAGTGCTCGTCGCTGGGAACCGGGGTTCCGGTCTGGTTGGTGGTGGGGGGCAGTGTTGTCATGGTGCTCCTTCGTGTCATGTGCTGATCGTTCGCGTCGTTCAGAAGTTTTGGCAGTCGGGGCAGAGGCCCCAGAAAGTGACCTCGGCGGCCTGCACGACGAAGCCGGCGGTGTCCGACGGGGTCAGGCACGGGGCCTCGCCGGTCACGCACTCCACATCGCGCACGCTGTGGCAGTTGGTGCAGACGATGTGGTGGTGGTTGTCGCCCACCCGGCGTTCGAACAGCGCGGCGGAGCCGGCCGGTTCGATGCGGCGCACCAGGCCGGCGGTGGTGAAGGCGCCGAGCACGCCGTAGACCGCCTGCAACGACGTGCCGGGCAGCTGCCTGCTGACGGCCTCGAAGAGATGGTCGGCGGTGGCGTGCGGCGAATCAGCGAGCCCTCGCAGCACGGCGAGCCGGGGTGCGGTGACCTTCAGCCCCGCGGCGCGGATCTCGGCGGCGTGGTCCGCGGGATGGTCCAGGGCGCTGTGCTCCTGATCGTCCATTCCGTGTGTCTGCATGCCTTCACGCTAGCAGTTGTTTTGAACTACTCAAAACACGGGCGGCACCCGGTCCTGCCAGCGCAGCGTGCGTTCCAGCTGCGCCCCGAGGGCCAGCAGGGTCGCCTCGCCGCCCGGCCGGCCGATCAGCTGTACGCCCATCGGCAGCCCGTCGGTGGTCTGCGAGACGGGCAGCGTGATCGCCGGCAGCCCGCAGACGTTCACCATCGAGGTGAACGGCGTGTACTGCACCTGCTGGGCGAAGTTGCGTTCGCCGTCGACGGCGTCATACCAGCCCACGGGCCGCGGGGTGAGCGCCAGCGCGGGCGTGAGCACGGCGTCGAAGCCGGCCAGCTGGCGGATGAATGACCGTTCGTAGGCGGCCAGGGTCGAGAGTGCCTCGGCAACCGCCCTACCGGTCAGCTCGCGGCCGCGGTGCAGCAGCCACCGGGTGAGGGGTTCGAGCATGGCCTCCTGCTCCGGGGTCTCGGCCGGGATCCGGGCCGCGCTCAGCTGCCACAGGGCCCGGAACGCCGGCGCGTAGCTCGGGTCTGCCGAGAGCGCGGTCTGCTCGATGCCATGCCCCATCGCGGCGAACCCGTCCACGGCCACGGTGAGTGCGGCCAAGGCCTCGGGCGCCAGACTGATCTCGTAGGCATCGTCCCAGGCCGAGGTGGTCATCACGCCAAGCTGGAAGCGCCCCTCACCGCGGATGGCGGCGCCGAGCAGCTGCTCGTCTCCCCCTGGCGCGCGCACCGCGAACGGATGCTCCGGCCGGCCACCGTCCGGCGCGATCATGGCGTCCAGCAGGAGGGCGGCATCCGCCACGGTGCGGGCCAGCGGGCCTGCCACCGGGAGGCCGCCGGGCACGTCGAGGCCGCTCGCCGCGGGGATCCGGCCGCGGGACGGCTTGACCCCGACGAGCCCGCACGCGGCGGCGGGGATGCGCACCGATCCGCCGCCGTCACTGCCGGGCGCGAACGGCAGCAGCCGGGCGGCCACCGCAACGGCGGCGCCGCCGCTGGAGCCACCGGCTCCGAAAGCGGGGTTCCAGGGATTGCGGGCCGGCGGGGCGGCCAGGCTCTCGGTGTAAGCGGGCAGGCCGAACTCGGGCGTGTTGGTCTTGCCCAGGCTGATGCCGCCGGCGGTGTCGAGAGCCTGCACGAGCAGGTCGCTGGTCTCCGGCACGTTGTCCCGCATCAGCCGCGAGCCCAGGCGCGCGGGCACACCGGCACGCAACTGCAGGTCCTTGTCGCCGAAGGGCAGGCCCCACAGCGGCGCGGTGCGGGACACCTCGGTCTCCACGAACCGGGCCCTGGCCAGGGCGGCCGTCGCGGTCACGGTGACGAAGGCACCGAGCCCGGGGTTCAGGCGCTCGATGCGGGCCAGGTAGTGCTCGGTGAGGTCGGTGGGGCTGATGTCGCCCTGCTGCAGCGACCGCCACTGTTCGAGGGCGGTCAGTTCGAAGAGGTCGGCCATCCCCCGAGCCTAGTTCTGGCTACAGTGTCGCCATGACCCCATGGCTGGTGCGGCATCCTCTCACCGCCGGCTGACTCTGGGTGGGCTTCTGGTTCGCGGTGATACTGGTGCAGGAGCTGGCCGGGGCGCCCACCTGGGCCCGGTACCCGGCCATCGTGCTCGCCGCATTTCCCACCCTCTCCGCCACCCTGTTCGTGCTCGCCGCCACGCCGCGCAGCCACCTGCTGCCGGTGCGGGAAAGCGTGCTGGCGCATTTCTTCGTGCTGCGCGGCTGGCGCCAGTTTCCGGCTCGGGTGCCGGACCAGCGGGACGTCCCTGCGGAGTTCCTGCACGAGCGGCCGGAGCTGCGTACCGTGGCGATCGGCCTCGCCCACCCCGGGCTGCTGCTGGTCGGCGGTGCCGGGTCGTCGCTTCTGGTGCTCACTCTCGGCAGAGTCGACCTGACCCTGGTGATGTGATCGCTGGCGCTGAAAACCCCGGCGCGGGTAGCCTCGGAGAATGACCCGCACCAACACTGCCGCCCTGTACAACCCGATGGGCACTACCGCCCTGGTCACCGGCGCCTCGAGCGGGCTCGGCGTTGGCTTCGCGCACGAGCTCGCCCGCCGCGGAGCCGACCTCGTGCTCACGGCCCGGCGGCTCGATCGGCTCGAGGCCCTCGCGGTGGAGCTGGCCGAGAAGTACGGCACCGTGTCGACGGTGATTCCGCTCGACCTAGCCGAACCCGGCGCCGTTGCAGAGCTGGTGCGGAACCTGACCGAACGCGACATCCGGGTGGCCACCCTGATCAACAACGCCGGCTTCGGCCACTTCGGCAGCCTGGTGGATGCGCCGGCCGACCGGGTTCACGACCAGGTCGCCGTGAATGTGGCGGCGCTGACCGACCTCACCCATGCCCTGCTGCCCGGCCTGCAATCCGCGGCCCTGGCCCATCCGCACGGCGCCGCACTGGTGAACCTGGCCAGCACCGCGGCGTTCCAGCCGGTGCCCCGGCTGGCCGTCTACGCCGCCGCCAAGGCCTACGTGCTCAGCCTCACCGAGGCGCTCTGGTACGAGACCAGGGCCACCGGCCTCAAGGTCACCGCGGTGTGCCCCGGCCCCACCGAGACCGAGTTCTACGCCGTCGCCCGGCGATCACCGTCCGGGCCGCGGCGCCTGATGAGCGTCGACGAGGTGATGCGTACGGCCTTCGCCGCGCTCGACGCGGCCGCGACTCCCCCACACACCGTCGTCGGCACCCAGAACCGGGTCGCCGCGTGGCTGGCCGGCACGGCACCGCGGCGTGCCGTGGTGACGGTGACGGGGCGGTTGTCGCGCCGCTGATTTATTGAACAGCTGAGTTATTGAACAGCTGAGTTATTGAACAGCTGAGTTATTGAACTGCTGAGTTCTTACTTCAGGCTCTTCTGCAGCAGCACCGTGCCGAGCCAGCGCTCGAACTTGAAGCCGACCTTGCCCATCCGGCCGATCTCCTCGAAGCCGAAGTCCTGGTGCAGCTTGATCGAGGCCTCCGCACCCTGGTCGGCGATCACGGCGATGATCTCCTTGAGGCCGGCGGCCCTGGACCGTTCGATGAGCTCGGCCAGCAGCACCCGGCCCAGGCCCTTGCCGGTGGAGGCTGCGCCCAGGTAGATGGAGTTCTCGACGGTGAACCTGTAGGCCTTCTTCTGCTTCCACGGGCTCACCAGCGCATAGCCGAGCAGCTGGCCGGCCGGTGACTCGGCGACGATGAACGGCATGCCGAGCTTGGCCAGGTAGTGGAACTTGTCGCGCCACTCGACGAGCGTCATCGCATCCTCGTCGAAGGTGACGGTGCTGTTGGCGACGTAATAGTTGTAGATCTCCTGGATGTCGGGCAGGTCGGTGTCGACGGCGTCGCGCAGCGCGTACTCGAACGGGGCCTCCGGCATCGGCGCCGGCGACAGGTGACGCGGCAGCCGACGACGCGGCTGGTATTCCTCTTCTAGCACCGGACGGGTCCTCTCCACATGGTGTTCAGATTACCGTCAGCGACCAGTCGACGGGCACCGCACCCTGCGCGGCCAGCAGCGTGTTCGCCCGGCTGAACGGGCGTGATCCGGTGAATCCGCGCCGGGCCGACAGGGGGCTCGGATGTGCTGACACGATCGTGGGGGTGGCGCCAAGCAGCGGGGCGAGGTTCTCGGCATCCTTGCCCCACAGGATCGCGACGAGCGGAGTGCCGCGGGCGGCCAGCGCCCGGATGGCCTGCTCGGTCACGGCCTCCCAGCCGTGCCGCCGGTGCGAGCCCGCTGCGCCGGCCCGCACGGTGAGCACCCGGTTGAGCAGCAGCACGCCGTGCCGGGCCCAGGGGGTCAGGTCACCGGTGGCCGGGATCGGCAGGCCGAGATCGTCGTGCAACTCGGCGAAGATATTGCCGAGGCTGCGCGGCACCGGGCGTACCTCCGCGGCCACCGAGAAGGCCAGGCCTACCGGATGCCCGGGGGTCGGATACGGGTCCTGGCCCACGATGAGCACCCGCACGTCGTCGAACGGCTGCCGGAAGGCGCGCAGGATCTGCTCCGGCGCGGGCAACACCTGTTCGCCGGCCGCGGCCTCCGCCCGCGCGAAGGCGAGCGGAGCCGCGAACGGGGCTACGGTGCTGACGTCGACCGCAGCCGCCGGCGTGCCGGGCAGGCCGAAGGCTCGCGCCCAACCCGGTTCGATCAGTGCCGGTCCAATCAGCGCCGGTTCAGCCATCCGCTCAGGCGCCGAAGGTGCTCACCAGCACCCCGCCCTCGGATTCGCTGACGGTCCAGACGCTGCCGGCGCCGGCCACGCCGAGGGTGCCCTGGCCCACGATCAGCACGGTGCCCTCGTCGACGGCAAGGCCGCCGCGGATGAGTCCGGCTTCCGTGGCGGCGACCATGCGCGACAGGGTGCCCCACTGGGCCACGTGCACGTCCACGGTCACGTCGAGAAGGCCGATGCCGTTCTCGATGGTGATCTCGTCGAGCTCCTCAGAGGCCTCCTGCGGGCTCACCGGCACGCCGCCGATGCGCCAGCCGCCGAGCAGGGCCCGTTCGGCCGCGATCATCGCCCCGGCGGAGTAACCCAGGTACGGGATGCCGGCGGCCACCTGGCGACGGATCTCACCGGCAATGGGCGCGAGGGCCGTCAGGTAGGCGGGGGTGAGGCCGCCGCCGATGACGATGCCGTCGGCATCCGCCACCGCAAGCAAGGTGGCGAGGCCGTCGAGGGCCAGCGCGGTGATGACGGGTTCGACGGGGCCGGCGGCCTCGAGCGCGGCGACGAGCTTGGCGGCGTGGTCGTCACCGTCCCCGTCCCGAACCACGATGATCGCGATGCGCGGGTCGGTGCGGCCGGCAGCACCGGCGCGCAGGGCGGCCTCGGCCAGGAACGGCCCGTAGACCGCCGCGTCAGTCTCGGAGTCGTTTTCGGGCGTCCAGCCGCCGCCGACGAGGTGGATGCTCATGCGTCCACCACCGCGGTCAGCGGGGTGGCGGTGACGGGCGGCAACGCCGACCACGGGAAGACGATCCAGCCGTCGGTCTCGCGCCAGGTGAAGTCCGGCACATGCACGGTGCGCGGCTTGGTGTACAGCGTCGCGGAGCGCACCTCGCCGGCCGATTCCTTGAGGATGCCGACGACGAGGGCGAGGGTATGGCCGGAGTCGGAGACGTCGTCGACCAGCAGCACCCGCAGGCCGGCGAGCGCGGGGGCGTCGAGCATCGGGCCGGACAGCACGGGCTCGGGCAGGCGCTCGTCGATGCCGGTGTAGAACTCCACGTTGATGGAGCCGCAGTTCTTGGTGCCGAGGGCGTAGGAGATGGCTCCGGCGAGCAGCAGCCCGCCGCGGGCGATGGCGATCACAACGTCGGGCTGGAAGCCGCTGGCCAGCACCGTCGAAGCCAGCGACCTGGAGGCGTCGGCGAAGTCGGTCCACTCCAGCACCTCGCGCGGCGGGTCGACGGTGGCGGGGGGCGCGGTTTGCTGGTCGGATTGCATTTGTCAATGGTAGAACCTCGGGCACCCGCCGTGCGCGGACCAAGGGCCCGGTGTTGTCGCCGGAGCGGATACGGAAGACTGGCTACATGATCACACTGCACCAGGATGCCCACGGTTTTGTCCGCATGAACCGGCACTTCCCCAGCAAGACCGCCATCGCGATTCTCTTCACCGACGGCACGACCGGCGAGTACACCGGCGCCCGGCTCAACGAACTGTACGACGTGGCCCTGGCCACCTTCCGCGCCGAGAACCGTCTGGACGCCAAGGGGTTCTCCCGCGCGCCGGCGAAGACCGTGCACCCCACCAACAACGTGGAGTTCGTGCCCGTCGAGGCCGGGATGGCGCCCTGACCCTTCCCTCCCACGCCTCCGCCGCCTGCTCGCGGGCGGGCTTACCTAACTCCTGCAGAATCCCCGCCGCTGCGACCCGATCGCGCATGTTTTCGGCATCCACTGCCTGCCGACGAGGAAATTGCAGGAGTTATGCAATCTGCCGCGTCCCAATCCACGCGTCGCTCGGATCGTGCGGTTCCGCCGCGCCGGCGTCAGCCCTGGCCGCAAGTGGCGGGCGGGGTTGCACAACTCCTGCAGTATTCCCGCCCTGCGAACCGCTCCCCCGTGTTTCCGGCATCCGCTGCCCGCCGACGAGAGATTTGCAGGAGTTGTGCGCACTGCCGGGGCCGATAGCCTGTCTGGGGTGAGCCGCCTGCCCTACAGCGCCGAGGTGGAGATCGTGCTGCTCCTGGCCTCCCCCGTGCACCGTTATGAGGGGCGCCCGGCCGACGGGCCGCTGCCGGCGGCCGGCGCGGAGAGCCACCCGAGCATTCGGCTGCGGGCGGGCCTGGGCATCGTGGGTGACCGGTACTTCGGGCAGCGGGCGCACGCTCACGCGTCTGTCACCGTGATGAACGCCGACGTTCTCGACCGGGTCGCTGATGACCTCCGGCTGCCGCGCGCCCTGGACCCGGCCGCCACCCGGCGCAACATCCTGCTGCGCGGAGTGCACGCCGGGGTGAACGTTGATGCGCTGCAGGGCGCGACCTTCTCGCTCGACAGCGGCGACGGGCCCGTCGAATTCCTGGCGAACCGGCCTGCCAACCCGTGTGCCTGGATGGACGTGGTGCTCGCTCCCGGCGCCCACCGTGCCCTGCGCGGGCGCGGCGGCATGCGCTGCGAACCGGTGACCGACGGGATGCTGCGGCTCGGGCCCGCCCGGCTGCTCAGCAGCATCCCCCTGGCGGGTCCGGGGATTACGGGTGCCGGACCCCGTGACCGGCCAGCACCGCCCGGTAGCCCTCCCGGTAGCTCGGGTAGGCAAAGGTGAATCCGGTCTCCAGGATGCGGCGGTTGCTCAGGCGCTTGTCGCCGCCGCGGCGGCCGCCCGTCTCGACGATCTCGGGGTCGGGCAGGCCGAGCTCGCCGGCGAGGAAGCCCAGCACCTCGGTGACGGGCACCGGCGTCGAGTCGACGCCGAGGTAGAGCCGGTCCGGCGCCGTGTTCCGAAGCACCAGGTGCACGATCATCGCCGCGGCGTCGTCACGGTGGATCCGGTTGCTGAGGCGGCCGCGCGCGGCCACGGTCGCACGGCCCTCGCGCACCTGCCGGATCAGGCGGTCTCGGCCGGGGCCGTAGATACCGCCCAGGCGCAGCACGACGGCGGACGGGATCCGGCTGCGCAGCAGCTGCTCCGCCTCGAGCAGGATCGCGTCGGTGCCCGGCCCCGGGGTGGCGGGGGTGTCTTCGTCCACGGTGCTGCCGTCGTTCACGTCGTAGACCGCGGTGGAGGAGACCATCAGGAACCGGCGCGGGGTGACCCTGGCCGCCTCGAGCGCGCCGAGCAGGTTGGCCAGGCCGGTCACATAGGCAGCCCGGTAGACCGTGGGGTCGGGGTTTCCCGCGGCGATGGCCACGATGACGATCTCGGTGTCCGGCGGCACCTCGGGCTGCTGCCGGCTCAGGTCGACGGACTGCCCGTTCAGAGCGGCCGGGATCACGCCGGCCTGCCGGCGCAGGCCCACCACGTGCTGGCCGAGCGCCACCAGGCGCAGTCCCACCTCGGTGCCAAGGTCGCCGCATCCGGCAATCAGTACAGTCATCCCTCCAGTATGGAGCGGCCCGGGCAGGCCTCAGAGCACGTCGCCCTCGGCCAACGGCGGAACGTGTCGTTCCGGCGTGCCGTTGTAGAACGACAGCGGCCGGATCAGCGCGTTCGCGGCCAGTTGCTCCATGATGTGCGCGGTCCAGCCGGTCACCCGGGCCGCGACGAAGATCGGCGTGAAGGTGGCAGTGTCGAAACCCATCAGGTGGTATGCCGGGCCGGCCGGGTAGTCCAGGTTGGGCAGGATGCCGGTGCGTGCGTTCATGCCGGCGGCCAGCGCCTCGTACAGCTCGAGCAGGTCGGGCCGGTCGAAGTGTTCGATCAGGGTGAGCATCGCCGCGTGCATGGTGGGCACCCGGGAGTCGCCGTGCTTGTACACCCGGTGGCCGAAACCCATCACCTTGCGCTTGTGCGCAAGGGTGTCGTCGAGCCAGAGCTCGGCGCGCTGGGCCGACCCGTCGCCCATGCCGATCTCGCTGAAGATGTGCATCACGGCCTCGTTCGCGCCGCCGTGCAACGGGCCCTTGAGTGCCCCGACCGCCCCGGTCACGGCCGAGTAGAGGTCGGAGAGGGTGGAGGTGATCACCCGGGCCGTGAACGTGGACGCGTTGAAAGAGTGCTCGGCGTACATGATCATCGACACGTCGAAAGCCTCGACGACCTCGACCTCCCGCACCTCGCCGAAGGTCATGTAGAGGAAGTTCGCCGAGTAGCCGAGGTCGTCGCGCGGTTCGACGAGCTCGAGGCCGTGCCGGCGACGCTGGTCGTACGAGACGATCGCGGGCAACTGCGCGAACAGGCGCAGCGACTTGGCCAGGTTCGCCTCAACTGACGCGTCCGGGGTACTCAGGTCGTTGGCGCCGATCACGCTCACCGCGGTGCGCACCACGTCCATCGGATCGGCGGAGGTGGGGATCTCGTCGATCACCCGGCGCACCGAGTGGTCCAGGCGCCGGAGCGACCGCTCGGTGACCTCGAATGCGGCCAGTTGAACGTCGTCGGGCAGTTCGCCGTGCCAGAGCAGGTATGCGACCTCTTCGAAGCTCTTCTGCGCGGCCAGTTCCTGCACCGGGTAGCCGCGGTAGAGCAGCGAGTTGGAGTCGGGGTTGACCCTGGACACCGCCGTCGTGTCGGCCACCACCCCGGCCAGGCCGCGATGGATCTCCGGCATGGCCGGCGGCTTCACCGCGGGCGTGTGGGTGGGCTGGTTGATGGTCATTTCGCTCCTTTGCGTCCTGCTGTCCTGGCCGTGCGGGTCCTGCTGCTGCGATGGTGCTGGGCTAGCCGTCGTGACCGCTCAGAGTGAAATTGAAAATCCCCGAATCGAAGCGATTGTAAGCCTCGTAGTCCAGCAGCTGATAGAGCTCGGCGCGGGTTTGCATCGCCGGCAGCCGGCTGGTCAGCGAGCCCTCGGCGAGGATGGTGTCCAGGCCCGCTTCGGCTGCGCCCATCGCCAGGCGCAGCAGCGACACCGGGAAGATCACCAGGTTGATGCCCACGTCGGCGAGCTGGTCGACGCGAAAGAGTTCGCTCTTGCCGAACTCGGTCATGTTGGCCAAGATCGGCACGTCCACCGCCGCCCGGATCGCCTCGAATTCGGCCAGGGTGCCCATGGCCTCGGGGAAGATCGCGTCGGCGCCGGCATCCACCAGCGCCTTGGCCCGGTCGATCGCGGCGGCCAGCCCGTCGACGGCGTTGATGTCGGTGCGCGCCATCACCAGCAGGTTCGGATCCCGCCGGGCGTCGACCGCCGCGCGGATGCGTTTGATCGCGGTGTCGGTGTCCACGACCTGCTTGCCGTCGAGGTGGCCGCAGCGCTTGGGGTTGACCTGGTCCTCGATGTGCAGGCCGGCGACGCCGGCATCCTCGAGGGTCTGCACGGTGCGGGCCACGTTCATCGGCTCACCGAAGCCGGTGTCGGCGTCGACGAGGGTGGGCAGGTCGGTCATCCGGGAGATCTGCTGGCTGCGTCCGGCCACCTCGGTGAGGGTGGTCAGGCCGATGTCGGGCAGGCCGAGGTCGGCGGCGAGCACGGCGCCGGAGATGTAGACGCCCTCGAAACCCTTGGCCTGGATCATTTTGGCGCTCAGCGGGTTGAACGCGCCGGGGAAGCGCAGCAGGCTGCCGCCGGCGAGGTCGGCGCGCAGTTGCGTGCGCTTGGCGGCGGGCGTGAGTCCGGAGTAGAGCATCAGAAGATTCCGTTCAGGGTGGGCAACGTCTCGAAGAGGCCGGGGCGGGCGACGAGGGTGAGGCTGCCGAGATCCGCAGCGGTCAGCTCCGGCAGCCGCTGGGCGAGTTCCAGGAACCGCTCGATCTCGGCGGGGTGCAGGGCGTTCGTTGCGAGTAGCCGGAACTTGGCCACGTAGTCGGCCCGCACGAACGGGCGGGCGCCGAGCGGATGGGCATCCGCGACGGCGAGCTCGTCGACCAGACGGCCGCCGTTGGCCAGGAGGATCTCCACCCGGCCGCCGAACGCTTTCTCGCCGGGGTCGCTGGAGTGGTACCGGCGGGTCCACTCGGCGTCCTCGCTCGTGGTGACGGTGTTCCACAGGGCCACCGTGTCGGCCCGGGCGGCCCGCTCCGGCAGGTAGGAGTCTTCGTGGTGCCAGGCGCCGTCCTGCAGCGCCACGGTGAAGATGTACGGCACCGAGTGGTCCAGGGTCTCCCGGCTGGCCCGCGGGTCGTACTTCTGCGGGTCGTTCGCGCCGGAGCCGATCACATTGTGGGTGTGGTGCGAGGCGTGGATGACGATGCTCGCCACCGCGCCGGGCACCAGGATCTCGGGGTGCTCGCGGTTGAGCTTCCGCGCCAGGTCGATGAGCGCCTGGGCCTGGTACTCCGCGGAGTGCTCCTTGGTGAAGCTGTCCAGGATCGCGCGTTTGGGTTCGCCGACGGCGGGCAACGACACGTCGTAGGCGGCATCCGGCCCGTCGAGCAGCCAGGCGATCACGCCGTCCTCACCCTCGTAGATCGGGGTGGGGCTGGTCTGGCCGCGCATGGCCCGGTCGACGGCCTCGATGGCCATTTTGCCGGCGAACGCGGGCGCGTACGCCTTCCAGGAGGAGATCTCACCCTTGCGGGACTGCCGGGTGGCCGTGGTGGTGTGCAACGCCTGGCCGACGGCCTGGAAGATCGTGTCGGGGTCCAGGCCCAGCAGGGTGCCGATGCCGGCCGCGGCCGACGGGCCCAGGTGGGCGACGTGGTCGATCTTGTGCTTGTGCAGGCTGATCGAGCGGGCCAGGTCGATCTGCACCTCGTAGCCGGTCGCGATGCCGCGCACCAGGTCGAGGCCGGTGAGTCCACGAGCGACGGCGAGGTGCTGGGCGACGGCGACCAGCGGCGGGATGTTGTCGCCGGGGTGCGAGTACTCGGCGGCGAGGAAGGTGTCGTGGTAGTCCAACTCCCGAACGGCCACGCCGTTGGCCCAGGCCGCCCACTCCGGCGAGACCCGGGTGTCCGCGGCGTGGCCGAAGACCGTGGCGCCGGCGCCGTTCGCCGACCGCGGGTGGGCCAGCGCCTGCTGCCGGGCGGCAACGACGGAGTCGCGGGTCAGCGAGGCGGCGGCAACGGCGGCGTTGTCGATCACCCGGTTGATGATCATCTCGGTGACGTCGTCGTCGACCGGGACCGGGTCCGCCGCGCAGGCGGCGATCTTCCAGGCCAGCTGCTCGGTACGGGCGGGGCTGTTCTCGCTTCGGTGCACGCGCACGCGGGTTCTCTGCACGGGGTGGTCCTTTCGAATCGGGGGGGGTCAGGAGGTCATGTCCGTCGACCCGAGCACCGCGAGCACACTCGCGAGGCTGAGGTGCAGGTGCACGTGGGTGGCGTGCGCGGCGAGCGCCGCGTCGCCGTCGATGATCGCGTCCAGGATCAGGAGGTGCTCGGCCGCGGCGGCGCGCAGCCGCACCGGGTTTCCCCTGGCCACCCGGCGGATGCGGGCCAGGTGCGTGCGCACGGTGTCGAGGGCGCCGACGAGGAAGGAGTTGTCGACGGCGGCGTCGATGGCGGCGTCGAACTCGTCGATGAGCGCGTAGTACTCGTGTATGCCGTCCTCGCCCGCCTCGAGCAGTGCCGGAGCGCCGACGAAGCGCTCGCGCAGCATCCCGAACGCCGAGCGGTCGTCACTGCGCGCGGCCAGGGTCGCGGCGCGCTCCTCGAGCGCCTCGCGCAGCTCGTAAAGGTCGTTGATCGACTCGACCGACATCTCGGTGACCGAGAAGCCCCGGCCGCTGCGGCCGGCGACGAGGCCGTCCGCCGCGAGCCGCGCCACGGCCGAGCGCAGCGGGGTGCGGGAGACGCCGAGCCGAGCGGCCTGTTCCACTTCGAGCAGCACCGTCCCGGCCGGCAGGATCCCGTCGAGGATCTCGTCGCGCAGCACCCGGTAGGCCCGGTCACTCGCCCGCTCCGGTCCGGACGTCACGGTCTCTGTATACACAAGCGCATTCTATTCCCCCATTGGCCACTCTATGCAAGACTAACCGAACCTTGTGTATACATGAGAGCTTCAATGGGGAGGTTCGATCGAAGCCCCACCGTGCTCGACGCGCTCGCCCGCGCCGTGCATCCGGCCTGACTTTCCGCATCTCAGCAATCCCATCTCACCGGAGCAAAGGAGCCCCATGAAGGAATCACTGAAAGACACCAGGCCGGGAGGTTCGATCGACTATGTCGCCTTCGAGACCACCGACCGCTTCGTCAATCTGCAGCGCCGGCGCCGGAGGTTCGTGGTGCCGCTGGCCGTGTTTTTCCTGGTCTGGTACTTCGCGTTCGTGCTGGTGGCCGCGTACCTGCCCGACGTGATGGCGATCAAGGTCGCCGGCAGCGTCAACCTGGGCCTGGTGCTGGGCCTGGGCCAGTTCGTCACGACGTTCGCCATCACCATCTGGTACGTCGCATTCTCCAACCGGGTGCTCGACCCGCTCGGCGCCGAGTTGCGCGCAGAGCTCGAGCAGCAGGCCGCCGCATGAGCGCCCTGGGCATGACCGTTGGCACCGTCGCGGCGGCAGTCGAACAGGCTGTTGTCGAACAAGCCGAGACCAACCCGGTCCTGAACATCTCGATCTTCCTGGCCTTCGTGGCCGTCACCCTGGTGATCGTGATCCGGGCCGGGCGCAACAACCGCACCGCCGCCGACTACTACACCGGCGGCCGCTCCTTCACCGGGCCGCAGAACGGCTTCGCGATCGCCGGCGACTACCTCTCGGCCGCGTCGTTCCTCGGCATCGTCGGTGCCATCGCCGTGAACGGCTACGACGGGTTCCTCTACTCGATAGGTTTCCTGGTGGCCTGGCTCGTCGCCCTGCTGCTGGTGGCCGAGCTGATGCGCAACACCGGCAAGTTCACCATGGCGGATGTGCTCTCCTTCCGGCTGGCCCAGCGTCCCGTGCGCGTCGCTGCGGCGACCACCACCCTGGCGGTGTGCTTCTTCTACCTGCTCGCCCAGATGGCCGGCGCCGGCGGACTCGTCTCGCTGCTGCTGGGCATCAACGACAAGCTCGGCCAGTCCATCGTCGTCACCGTCGTCGGCGGTCTGATGATCCTCTACGTGCTGATCGGCGGTATGAAGGGCACCACCTGGGTGCAGATCGTCAAGGCTTTCCTGCTCATCATCGGCGCAGGAGCCATGACGGTGTGGGTGCTGGTCATCAACGGGTTCAACCTGTCCACCCTGCTCGACGCCGCCGTCGCCAACGCCGCGGTAACCCCGCCAGACGCCATCCTCTCGCCCGGCCTGCAGTACGGCGGCAACCCGCTGGACTTCATCTCGCTGGCCATCGCCCTGGTGCTCGGCACCGCCGGGCTGCCGCACGTGCTGATGCGCTTCTACACCGTGCCCAGCGCCAAGGAGGCCCGACGCTCGGTGGTCTGGGCGATCTTCCTGATCGGGGCGTTCTACCTGTTCACCCTGGTACTCGGCTTCGGTGCCGCGGCCCTCGTGGGCGCAGAAACCATTCTCGCCTCCCCCGGCGGGGTGAACTCGGCGGCGCCACTCTTGTCGCTGGCGCTCGGCGGCCCGCTGCTGCTTGGCCTCATCTCGGCCATCGCGTTCGCCACCATCCTCGCCGTCGTGGCCGGCCTCACCATCACCGCGGCCACCTCTTTTGCGCACGACATTTACGCGAGCGTGATCAAGAAGGGCACGGGCAACCCCGACGGTGAGGTCAAGATCGCCAGGCGCACCGTCGTGGTGATCGGCATCCTCGCCATCGCCGGTGGCATCGGCGTACAGGGGCAGAACATCGCGTTCCTGGTGGCGCTGGCCTTCGCGGTCGCGGCGAGCGCCAACCTGCCCACCATCCTGTACTCCCTGTTCTGGCGCGGTTTCACCACCCGCGGGGCGCTGTGGAGCATGTACGGCGGGCTGGGTTCGGCGATCCTGCTGATCGTGCTCTCGCCGGTGTTCTCCGGTACGCCCACCTCGATGTTCGGTGAGGGCGTGGACTTCGCGATCTACCCTCTGAACAACCCGGGCATCATCTCGATCCCGCTGGGTTTCTTCCTCGGCTGGCTCGGCTCGGTCACCAGCACCCGCCGGGAGGACCCGAAGCTGGCCGCCGAGATGGCGGTGCGCTCCCTCACCGGTTTCGGCGCCGAGAAGGCCAGCGAGCACTAGGGCACCTCAGCGTTCTCCCGCCCGCATCCCCCGGCCTCAACTGTGGCCGAAGCAGACAATTGCGCCCGGTACGCCGGGCGCAATTGCCCGCATGGGCAACAGTTATGGCTAGGCGCGCGGGGTGAGCGGGCCGCGGGCGACCAGATGCGGGGCGGCCTGCGCGACCGGCTTGACCACAAGCAAGTCCACGTTCACGTGGGCAGGCAATTCCACGGCGGCCACGATGGTGGCGGCGATGTCCTCGGCCACCAGCGGATGCGGCACGTTCGTGTAAGCGGCCTGTGCCTTCTCGGCGTCGCCACCGAAGCGCACCAGGCCGAATTCGTCGGTCTGCACCATGCCGGGGGCGATCTCGATCACCCGGATGGGTTCACCGCTGAGCTCGAGGCGCAGCACCTCGGTCAGGGCGTGCGCGGCGAACTTGGCGGCGTTGTAGCCGCCGCCGCCGGCGTACGCCGTGTGCCCGGCAATGGAGGTGATGTTGACGATGTCGGCGGATGCGGCGGCGCCGGCGGCCGCGGCATCCGTCTCGGCGGAGATCGAGGCGCGCAGCAACGGCAGCAGCGCGCTCGTGACCCGCTTCAAAGCGAGCACGTTGATCTCGTACATCCAGGCCCAATCGTCGATCGAGCCGGCCTCGACCGAGTCGAGTCCCTTTGCGCCACCGGCGTTGTTGACCAGGGCGTTCACCGGGCCGGAGCCGCCGAGGTACTCCCGCAGCGCGTCCACGTCGGCCTGCACGGTGAGGTCGGCGGCGAACACCGCCGCGCCGGTCTCCAGGGCCAGCGCCTCGAGCATGTCGGCCCGGCGGGCCACACCCACCACATCCCAGTCGTGCTCCCGGAACAGGCGCACCGTCGCCGCTCCGATTCCCGAACTCGCACCCGTGACCACAACTCTCTTTTTGCCCATTGCCCCATTCTGCCCGGAGAATAGACCCGATGAGTTCGTCGACAGAGACCCCACCCCACGCCGGTCCGCACAAGGCGAAGCGCCGCGTACCGTTGTGGGACAACGCGCGCTGGATCGCCGTCACCCTGGTGGTGATCGGTCACGCGATCCTTAAATTGATCAGCGAATCCGACCCCGCTTACGGGGTTTACCTGTTCATCTACGCGTTCCACGTTCCGGTGTTCGTCGCCGTCAGCGGCTACTTCGCCAAGTCGGGGCCGCCGGGCCCCCGCCAGATGCACCGGCTGATCACGGACGTCGTCTTCCCCTACCTGATTTTCGAGACCATCTGGACGCTGGTGGAGTGGGCTTTCAGTGGCACCCTGAGGGTGGACTACTCCAGCCCGTCCTGGACACTCTGGTTCCTGATCTCCCTGGCCATCTGGCGGGTGGCGCTGCCGTACCTGGTGCTGATGCGGTACCCGCTGCTGATCAGCATCGCGATCTCGGTGGGCGCCGGCTACGTCGGCGACATCGACAGCACCTTCTCGTTGTCGCGCACCCTGGGGCTGCTGCCGTTCTTCGTGTTCGGCTGGAGGCTGCGCCAGTGGCCCCTCACGGCTCGGTGGATGCACCTGCGCCCGGCCGCGGTCTGGCGCTGGCGGTCCGGCGCGATCGCCCTGTTCGGCGCCCTCGCCATCGCCATCGCCGTCAACATCGTCGGTGTGCGTGACCTGCGGCTGCGCAGCTTCACCCTCTACGACGAGGCGTACTGGCAGTTCGGCTACGACCAGTTCTGGGCCGGCGTCATCCGCCTGGGCCTGATGGTGGCGTCCTTCGCTTTCATCCTGGCCTTCCTGATGCTGATGCCGCGCCGGGCCACCTGGTTCACGCCGCTGGGCGCCGCCACCATGTACATCTACCTGCTGCACAGCTTCCTGCTCTACCCGCTGCGGGAGACCGGTATCCTCGAGGGGCCGCAGCCGCCCTTGGTGCTGCCGGCCGTGATCCTGCTGGCCATCCTGATCTCCGTGGTGCTCTCGTTGCCCGTCGTCAGGCGAGTTTTCCGGCCATTGGTGGAGCCCAGGCTGCGCTGGTTGTTCAGGCAGGAACCGTCCACCCACACGGGCACGATCGTGCTGCCGCACGGGCCCGGCCGGTAGCCCGGCAGCAGCAGGCGCAGTAGATGACGTAGTGTTTCGCGGTCCGTTGTCGCTCGGCGCACCCCTGCCTATGGTTGCAGCAGAGTAGCGGAGCGTCTGGTTCCGCACACGCGATTCCTCGGGCATGCCGGCTCGAGCACGAACAGGGAGACCGACCCATGAGCGATTCCGCCGACTGGAAGTTCGAAACCAAGCAGGTCCACTCCGGGGCCCGCCCCGACCCCGTGACCAACGCGCGGGCCACCCCGATCTACCAGACCACCTCATACGTTTTCGAGAGCGCCGAGCACGCCCAGAAGCTGTTCGCGCTGGCCGAGTTCGGCAACATCTACACCCGCATCATGAACCCGACCCAGGCCGTGGTCGAGGAGCGCGTCGCCGCCCTCGAGGGCGGCACCGGCGCCCTGCTGGTGGCATCCGGCCAGGCGGCGTCGACCTTCGCAGTGCTCAACATCGCCCAGGCCGGCGACCACATCGTGTCGTCCAGCTCCATCTACGGCGGTACATACAATCTCTTCAAGTACACCCTCGCCAAGCTCGGCATCGAGACCACCTTCGTCGAAGACCAGGACGACGCCGCCGAGTGGGCCCGCGCGGTACGGCCGAACACCAAGCTGTTCTTCGCCGAGACCATCGGCAACCCCAAGATCAACGTGCTCGACATCGCGCTCGTCGCCGAGGTGGCGCACACCAACGGGGTGCCGCTGATCGTCGACAACACCATCGCGACGCCGTACCTGATCCGCCCGTTCGAACACGGTGCCGACATCGTCGTGCACTCGGCCACCAAGTTCCTCGGCGGCCACGGCACCATCATCGGCGGCGTCGTCGTCGACGGCGGCCTGTTCGAGTGGTCGGCCAACGTCGAGAAGTTCCCCGGGCTCACCGAACCCGACCCGTCCTACCACGGCGCCAGCTACACCACCGCGGTCGGCGACGCCCTCGCCTTCATCATCAAGGCCCGCGTGCAGTTGCTGCGCGACCTCGGCAGCTCCATCGCCCCGGCGAGCGCCTGGCAGCTTATCCAGGGCATCGAGACGCTCAGCCTGCGCATCGAGCGGCACGTGTCCAACGCCCAGGCGATCGCGGAGTTCCTCGAGAACCACCCCGACATCGCGTCAGTCAACTACGCCGGCCTGCCGTCCAGCCCCTGGTACGCGGCCGCCAACAAGTACGCCCCGCTGGGCGTGGGCGCGGTGCTCTCGTTCGAGCTCAAGGGCGGGGTGGATGCCGGGCGTGCGCTGGTGGACAACCTCAGCCTGTTCAGCCACCTGGCCAACATCGGCGACGTGCGCTCGCTCGTCATCCACCCGGCGTCGACCACACACGCCCAGCTCACCCCGGAACAGCAGCTCACCGCGGGCGTCACGCCGGGCCTGGTGCGCCTGTCCCTGGGCATCGAGAACGTCGTCGACCTCCAGGCCGACCTCGAGGCCGGTCTGGCCGCCGCCCGGGCCGTGGTCGCGGCGTCCCGCGCGAACGCCTAAAATCCGTCGAGACCTCGCGAGCCGTGAGTTAAGCCCCGTCCCGGAGCCCGGGATGGTGCTTTTCTCACGGCTCGCGGTCGTTTACCCGCCCGCGCGACGTAACAATCGGCGGCCACGGCCGAACATGGCCACAATGGAGCCGTATGGAATGGCAATACTCCGCGGACACCGTCCCGTCCAGCCTCGTCACTGACGCGCAGGCGCGCTCCCTGATGGGCAAGCCGCCGGTGACGGGTGCCTGGCGTGACGGCGAACCGGTAGGCGGCCGCCGGTTCGTCGACATCGGCGCCCTGGACCTCGAGGCCGGCGGGCACCTGGCCGGAGTGCGGATCGCCTACGAGAGCTGGGGCGAGCTCTCTCCGGCCGGCGACAACGCGGTGCTGGTGCTGCATGCGCTCACCGGGGACAGCCATGTCGCCGGCCCGCCGGCGCCCGGGCATCCGACCGCCGGTTGGTGGAGCGGCATCGTCGGCCCCGGCCTGGCGATCGACACGAACCGCTGGTTCGTGGTGGCGCCAAACATGCTCGGCGGCTGCCAGGGCAGCACCGGCCCGGCGTCCCTCGCAGCGGACGGCTCCGAGTGGGGGCCCCGGTTCCCCTACCTGACCATCCGCGACCAGGTGGCGGCGCAGGTGGCATTCAGCGACCGGATCGGCGTCGAGCGCTGGGCCGGAATCGTCGGCGGTTCCATGGGCGGTATGCACGTGCTGGAATGGGGCATCGACCACCCCGGCCGGGTGGCCCGGCTGGGCATCCTGGCCGCCCCGCCGGTCACGACGGCCGACCAGATCGCACTCAATTCGGTGCAGATCGAGGCAATCCGCACGGACCCGCTCTTTCGGGCGGGCGACTACTACGACGCCGAGGCCGGCGACGGTCCGAGCCGTGGCCTCGCCCTGGCCAGGCGGATGGCGCTGCTCAACTACCGCAGCCCGTCGGAACTCAACTCCCGCTTCGAGCGCAGCTGGCAGAGCGACATCACCCCGCTGGGCGCGCACGGCCGGTTCGCGGTGGAGTCCTACCTCGACTTCCACGGCAACAAGTTCACCCGGCGGTTCGACGCGAACAGCTACATCACTCTGGTCGAGGCGATGAACTCCCACGACATCGGCCGGGGTAGGGGCGGCGTCGATGCCGCCCTGGCCCGCATCACGGCCCGCACCCTCGTCGTCGGCATCGACAGCGACAGGCTGTTCCCGCTGGACGGCCAGCGCGTCATAGCGGCCGGACTCGGCGGCGGTGGCGGGCCCGTCGTGATCGAGTCCGGCTACGGCCATGACGGGTTCCTCATCGAGGACCAGGCCATCGGCGACCAGCTGCGGTGGCTGCTCGGCTGAACGCCCGAAGGGTTGACACGCGAAGGGTTCGGGAGAACTCTGACTGCCATGAAACCCGGCCCGCTCATCATGTTGCTGATCGGGACCATGCTTGCCCTGATCGGCTTCGGGTTGACGGCCACCGGCACCGTTGCCGCCGTCGCCGCCGGCGTGCAGGGAGAAAGCGGCTACTTCTCCACCCGCACGGTGCCCCTCGTCGCCAACTCGTACGCCCTGACCAGCACCCCGATCGGTCCGGTCACGACCACGGGAACGACCCCGCCCCTGAACATGGATATCGCCAGGATCCGGTTGGTGGCGACGGGCGCCAACGACGACCCCGTATTCATCGGGATCGCGCCGCAGGCCAACGTCAACAGCTATCTGGCGAACGTGGCCCACACCGACGTGCGCGGCATCGAATCCACGCCGTTCCGGGCGCGTTACGGAGAGATCGCCGGGTCAGACCGCCCCGAACCGCCCGCCGAACAGGATTTCTGGACCGTCAGCGCCGCCGGACCCGGCAGCCAGGAAATCACCTGGCCGGTGCAGCCGGGTTCCTGGGCCGTCGTGGTGATGAACGAAGACGGCAGCAGCCCTGTCGCTGTGCAGGTCAGCGCCGGTGTGCGATCCGGGCTCCTGGCGCCCGCGGCCATCACCCTGCTGCTGATCGGCATCCTCACCCTGGTGGTGGGTCTGGTCCTGGTGATCCTCGGTGTGATCGGCCTCGGCCGAAACGGACCGGCGCCCTCCGGCCGCAGCGGCGCCACGCCCGCACCGGGCGGAGCGACCGGCCAGCCTGGCGCCGATCCCGACAGGCCGGGCGCCGACTATCCGGCGCGACTGAACGGCTGGCTCGACCCCGGCGTCTCACGGGCGCTCTGGCTGGTCAAGTGGATCCTGGTCATCCCGCACGTCATCGTGCTGTTCTTCCTGTGGTTCGGGCTCTGGCTCGGCACCATCGTGGCCGGGTTCGCCATCCTGCTCACCGGGCGCTACCCGAGATCGATCTTCAACTACAGCGTCGGCGTGCTGCGCTGGAACTGGCGGGTGAGTTTCTATTCGTACTCCGCGCTCGGCACCGACAGGTACCCGCCGTTCACCCTGGCGGCCACCGACTATCCGGCCGACCTCGAGGTGGACTATCCCGAGCGGCTGTCGCACGGCCTGGTGCTGGTCAAGTGGTGGCTGCTGGTGATCCCCCATCTGTTCATCGTGGCGATCATCACCGGCGGCAGCTGGGGCTGGACCGCGAGCGGCAGCAACGGCTGGACCACCGCCAGCAGCACCGGTTTCTCGCTCCTGGGCATCCTGGTGCTCATCGGCGCGGTGATCCTGCTCTTCAGCGGACGGTACCGGCGCGGAATCTTCGACCTGGTCCTCGGCCTCAACCGCTGGCTGTACAGGGTGATCGTCTACGTCGCGCTGATGCGAGACGAGTACCCGCCGTTCCGGCTTGACCAGGGCCCGATCGATCCAGGCTCCATTGCCATGGCAGTACCCGCACCAGGCGCCCCCGCCGCTCCCCATGACGGTAGATAAACCGCTCCCCGGCCCCCGGCCCCGCAGCGGCCCCGACCGAGCAGACAGGTTCCTGCGCAACTGGCTGCTCTGGGTCAGCCTCGGCGAGAGCGTGGGGTTCCTCGCCCCGGTCCTGGCTCAACTGGCCGTCGCCGGCTCAGCCGTGGTGGCGCCGGCGCTGATCCTCGCCGGCGCCGTCGAAGGAACCGTGCTCGGCTGGACGCAGGCGACGGTCCTCCGCAGCCGGGTACCGGCGCTGAACCGCCGGCGCTGGGTCGGCGCAACGGCCATCGCCGGCGCCGCGGCCTGGTTCATCGGCTTGTTGCCCGCCGAGTGGGCCGAGGTCTGGCAGCGTTGGCCGGAGGCAGCCCAACTCCTCGCCGGAATCCTGGTCGCCACCGTTCTGTTATGCACCCTCGGCTTCGCCCAGTGGTTCGAACTTCGCCGGCTCCTCGGGGGCGCCGGCTGGTGGATCCTCGGCAGCGCCGCCGCCTGGGGGGCCGGCCTGGCCGTGTTCTTCGCCGTCGCCACACCGCTGTGGCAGCCGGGGCAGTCCGGCGCCCTCATACTGCTCATTGGGGTTCTCGCGGGGGTGCTCATGGCAGTGTCCATGGCCCTGGTGAGCGGCGTGGTTCTGCACCTGCTTTTGCGTCAGAAGGAAAGTCCTAGTCAACAGCCGTAAAACCGTCACCGAGGCCGATAAGGTGACGGTAGAGCACTCATGAGGAGTACTGCATCCATGCCACGCATTGCCAGAGAGCGCGATCGAGTCCTTCGTCGGTCCGCCCGGGTAACCGGGCTGACCGCTTCGGTGACGTCGTTGGCCTACCTGGCTGTACCGGGCGGGCTTGATGCACCCGTGGTCCTGTTCTCCGTGAGCCTGATCCTGTTGATGATCGGTTGCCAGTACGTCCTGGGCCAGAGCGGTGCCCTCCGGTGGGTGCTGTGCATCGTGCTGCTGAGCAACGCCGTCATTCTCGTCGTCGGGCTGGCCACGAGGGTTGATGTCGGTCTCAACCCCGCCGAGGAGGCCATGATCGGTACCCTGGCCGCCGGCGCGGCCAGCAGTGTCGCGCCGGTGCTCGTCGTCGGCCCGGGGCGCCAGCTCGTCTTGTTCGCCTCCTTCGGCCTGACCGTGGCCGGGGTGGCGTTCGTCACCATCTCTGCGGGCGGGTCGGTGCTGCCGCTCGCCCTGACCGTCTGCGGCTGGGGCGCCCTGTCCCTGGGGGGCTGGTGGATGGCGCAAAGCGTACCCCGGGTGCTGCAGCGGGTCGCCGCAATCGGGCGGGCGCACCAGGCGGAACGGCATGCCAGTGAACTCGAGGCGCAACGCCGGCAGGGCGCCCGGCTGCTGCACGACACCGTCCTGGCCACCCTCACCCTCCTCGCGCATTCGGGCGTCGGCGTCAGCCCCGCCGCCCTCCGGCAGCAATCCGGCGATGACGCCCGGCTGCTGCGCCAATTGCGCCTGGGCGCGCTACCCACCCCCAGCCGATCCGGGGTGTACACCCTGGAGCCGTCCAACACGTCGATGCTCGGCAGCACCCTCGAGTCGGTGAAGCAGCGTTTCGGCCGGATGGGGCTCGAGGTCGACTGGCACGGCAGCGGCCAGGTGCTCCTGCCCAGCGATGTTCTCGACTCGTTCCTCCTCGCCCTCGGCGAGTGCCTCGAGAACGTGCGCAGGCACTCCGGCGTCACCCGCGCCGACGTGACGATCTCCGACGACGACACGACGGTGCGCGCCATGGTGACGGATGCCGGCCGGGGTTTCGACCTCAGCGCTGTCGGCACCGAACGTCTCGGCTTCGCCGAGTCCGTCGTCGCGCGGCTTCGCGACGTCGGCGGCAGCGCGCGCCTGTTCTCCTCCCCCGGCTCCGGCACCACCGTCGTGCTCGAGGTGCCCAAGTGACGATTGGAGCGGCGCCCACCCCGTCCCCCGCGCCGCACACCGGCAGCTCGTCGTCGGCCCGGGCGCACAAACAACTGCTCGACGACCAGCGTGACGAGCGACGCCGCACCTTCCGGCGGCCGCAACGCACCGTCCAGACCACCCTGGCCAACCGCACGGGCCTCGGCAGCCGCCACCTCGGCTTCGGAATCTCCCTGAGCGGCGGGTTCTTCGCCCTGTTCTTGCTCTGGCGCTTCGCGATCCAGTGGGACCGGTATCCGAACCCGTTGCCGACCCTGGCGGCCTGGATCGTCCTGCTGCTCGCCGCCGTCGCCACACTGGTCCTCGTGAACAGGCTGCCAGACCGGATGCCGACCTGGCTGTTCCTCGCCGTGCTCGCCATGGGCGAGGTCGTCGTCGGGCTCGACCTGGCCGGGTACGGCCACGGCGCCGCCGTCGGCACCTACCCAACGGCCGCCGCCGCCGTCGGCGCCCTTTTCGCCGTGATGGTCTCCGTGCGGCGTGGCCGTGAGATCGTCGCCGCCACCCTGGTCCTCGGCGCCGTGATCGCTGCGGGCTCGGTCACCGCGGCACGCAGCGATCCCGAGCTCGTGGCCCCGGCCATCCTGACCATCGGCCTGTGTGTGTTCCCCCCGCTGATCGGGGCGTCGGTCGTGCGGGGCTTCCGCCGTATCGTGCAGCGCGAGCTGGACCTGGTACTCGTGCAGAGCACCGTCAGCCAACCGTCATCCGCCGTGGGCATGCTCGCGTCCGAGGAACTGGCCCGCATCGACCTGGACGCCGAAACCCTGCTCGACGATGTCGCCACCGGGCGCACCGCCCTGCCGCTCAGCGCCGCGAAATCGGCTGCGGCGGCGATGCTCGCTACCCAGCTGCGCCTGCACCTCATCGAGGGCCGCCGGGAGACCTGGCTGCACCACGCACTCACCGAGTCCGAATTCCTCGGCCCCGCCGTCAACCTCGACGACCCGGCCGGGTTGGCCGGCGAGCTCTCGCCGAACCAGCGTGACGCACTGCTGCTGGCAATTTGGCTCCTGATCAGCGATACCGAAGGTGCCGAACCGACGGTTTCGCTGGTTTTCGGGCCTTTTGGCCGGAACAACGGCCACGTTATCGGTGAAATGCTTCGGTTTCCGATCAAAATGATCATCGAAGGGGTCCCCCGTCGACGAGTGGACCCGGAGACGTGGCAAGCTATCCGAGTAGTCGGCCCTCACATCGATTCGGTGCGAAGTGGGCAGCTCCACGTCGACATCGAATGCAGTATTGACAATCCTGCGGACGCGTGACCGGGCCAGTCGGCCCTGGCGCGCCCCGACAGGGAAAATGCAACAGGAGGCAGCAGTGACGAACACAGCAGTGACGCTCATCGAAAATCCCATCCGGTTGGCCCTGGTCGACGACCACCGGATGCTCCTGGGAGCGCTGACCGAGTGGATCCGGGGCGCCGCGGACGACATCAATATGGTGGCCGCCGTGACCACCTGGCCCGAGCTCCTCACCCACCCGGAATTCCCGGTCGACGTGGTGCTGCTCGACCTGGACCTCAAGGACAACATCCCGGTCTCGCTCAAGATCTCCACCCTGAAGACGGCCGGTGTGAAGACCGTGCTCATGAGCACCTACTCGGAGCCGGCCCTGGTGCGGGAGGCCCTCGCCGCCGGCGCTCTCGGGTACCTCGTCAAGACCGAAGAGGCCAGCACCATCGTCGAAGCCATCCACGCCGCGAACGTCGGCGAGTCCTACATCTCCGCCGAACTCGACCTCGCCCTGCACGCCGGGTCCGCCGGCACCTCGCCCCGGCTGAGCGCCCAGGAACGGCGGGTGATGGCGCTGTACGGCGCCGGTGAGCCCGTCAAGGCCGTCGCCCACCAGCTCGGCATCTCCGAGGAGACGGCGAAGTCGTACCTCAAGCGGATCCGCGAGAAGTACCGTCTCGCGGGTTTCGACGTCGGCACCAAGGTGGCACTGCGCAAGCGCGCCATCCACGACGGCATCCTGCTGCAGTCGGACTAGAACACCGCCGGCCAGGTCGGCGCGGCTCTCAGTCCGTGCCGACCACCGTGATCAGTGCCGTGCCGTACGGCACGTGCTGGCCCCGCTTCCGGCGTGCCCCGTCGATCGCGAAGGTGAGCACCGCCAGCGCCAGCCCCACCACGCTCAGGCCGAAGCCGACCCAGATCGGGGCGAGGTAGCCCAGGCCGCCCGCGATGACGATGCCGCCCAGGAACGCTCCGAGCGCGTTGCCGAGATTGAGCGCCGAGTGGTTGAGGGCCGCGGCTATCGACTGGCTGTCGTGCGCCACGTCCATCAGCCGGGTCTGGATGGTCGGTGACAGCGCCGCCGCCGACGCGCCGACCAGGAACACCCCGGTCAGCAGCCCGGCCAGGTGCTGCGCGGAGAAGGCCAGCAACAGCAGCGCCGCGAGCATGACGGCGAAGAACGAGTACATGCTGCGCCGCACACTGCGGTCGGCGAACACGCCGCCGGCAAGGTTGCCCACGGTCATGCCCAGGCCAACCACGACAAGCACGAGCGGCACCGCGAGCGCGGGCAGTCCGGTGACCTCGATCACCAGCGGGGCCACGTAGGTGTACACGGCGAACAACCCGCCGAACCCGACGGCGCCGATCAGGAGCGCGAACCAGACCTGCAGTCGCCCGAAGGCGCGCAGTTCGTTGCGCATCGTGGCGCCGGGATCCCCGGCCTGGAACGGCACGGCCACCATGACGGCGACGAAGGTCACCGCGAAGAGGGCGGCCACGGCGATGTACGCGACCCTCCAGCCCGCGACCTGGCCGAGCCAGGTGATCGACGGCACGCCGATGACGTTGGCGATGGTCAGGCCGGACAGCACGATCGCGACACCGCGAGCCCGCTTGCCCGGGCCCATCAGCTCGGCGGCGACCAGCGACGCGATGCCGAAATAGGCGCCGTGCGGCAGCGCGGCGACGAACCGGGCCACGAGCACCAGGCCGAAGGTCGGCAGCAGCGCGGAGGCGATGGTGGCCAGGGTGAAGCAGGCCAGCAGCACGAGCAGCAGCTGCTTGCGCGGCCACCGGGCCGCGGCCGCGGCGATCGTGGGCGCCCCGACGACGACGCCGAGGGCGTACGCGGAGATGAGCCAGCCGACCTGGGCGTTGGCGGCATCCGGTGACGAGGCGTACAGCCCGGGCAACAGGTCGGCGGCCAGGTTGGGCAGCAGCCCCATTGCAACGAATTCGGTGGCGCCGATCGCGAAGCCGCCGAGGGCCAGGGCCAGCAGGGCGAGGCGAACGCGGGCCGGCGACAGGCGCGAGGAATCGTCGGTAAGTGAGGGCATCACCTCAGAATACGGGTCACTCGTGTCAGCCGTGTTACGCGCCGGCAGCTGGCCGGGGTGTCGGATGCGCTCCGCCGGACTCGTCCATGGCCGCCTCGAGGCGGTCCAGTTTGGCGGTGAGTTCGCCGGAATAGCCGGGCCGAATGTCCGCCTTGAGCACCAACGACACCCTGGAGCCGAAGGCGCCGACGGCATTTGTCGCCGCCTTGACGACGGCGAAGACCTCATCCCAGTCGCCTTCGATGGTGGTGAACATCGAGTCGGTGTGGTTGGGCAGTCCGGACTCCCGCACCACGCGCACGGCGGCGGCCACGGCGTCGTGCACCGAATCGGATGGGCCGCCGGAGGGGGCGACCGAGAACGCGACAAGCATGACTACTCCTTGAGGATCGGGCGGTGCGTTGCGGCACCGGGACTGGCGGCGGGGATACCTGACAGTGTTGCGGAGGCGGCGCCCAGCCGCCAGATGCGAACGAGCATCCATCCCAGCAGCACCAGCTCCAGGAGGTTCCGCACCGAGAGGATCAGCACCATGGCCGGGGTGGTGGCCAGCAGGTCGTTGTAGAAATACGGGTAGACGATCTGGGTGAGCGCTGCCATCGCCAGGGCCAGGAGCGCCGGGCCCCGCCAGGCTCGCCAGGAGGCGACCAGGCCGAGTATCAGCGGCGCGGCCAGCCAGGTCATGAACTGCGGCGAGCCCACCTTGTTGACCGTGATCAGGGTGAGCACCAGGGCCAGCAGCAGCGGCGGGAACAGCAGGTCGGCCGCCGCGCCGGCCCGTTGAGCGCGCCAGCCGAGCAGCAGCACCACGCCGACGCTGAGCGCCAGCAGCGGCGTCAGCACCGCAGCCGCCAGGTCGGTGCCGGCACCGATCACCTGGTAGGTCAGGATCTGCTGGTCGTAGTAGACGAGGGCGCCGGGGATGCCCAGGGCCGATTGCCACAACCACCCGGACGCCACCGGCGCCTCGATCTGAATCCCCCGGTTGGTCTGCTCGGTGACGAAGCTGAGGATGGTGAGCCCGCTGCCGGCGAGCAGGGCGCCGCCGATGATCAGCGCTGAGGTGCCGGCGAAGGCGGCCAGAACCTGCCAGCGCCGCTTCGAAGCGACCACAAGCGCGATGATCGCCGCGACCGGCCAGACCTTGACCCAGGTGGCGACGGTCAGCAGCACCGCGCCCCAGAACGGCCGGCTGCGCAGCCAGAGCAGTCCCAGAACCGCCAGCGGCACGGTCACGGAATCGATCCGGGCCAGGGCGACGGGGCCCAGCAGCAGCAGAAACACCAGCCACCACCAGGCGGCCAGGGCGGCCGCCTGGCCCGGCCGGCGGCCGATCAGCACGGCGAAAGCGACCCCGTTGAGCACGGTCACCAGGCCGAGCCAGGTGAGGGCGTAGAGCCCGGCGCCGAAGACCAGTGACGCGAGGATCGGGGCGAGGGCCAGGATCGGGTAGACGAAGGCGGTGTCGATGCCCAGCCTGACGGCGCCGGAGGCCGTGGCCTCAGCCCAGCCCAGGTACACCTGCTCCACGTCGCCGAGCGGCCAGCCGATGCCACTGAGGTTCAGGGCGATGAGCACCGCGTGCACGATCGCGAAGCCGCACCAGAGCAGGGCGGGGCGGCGCAGGAATTCGGGCACGTTCCACTGTGGCACACTCCGCTGTGGCGCACTCCGCTGTGGCACTCCCCCGCCGCGGACGGCTCAGGCGAGCAGCGCCGCGATCGTCGCCGGAACGGCCTGGGCCACATCGAGCGCGACGATCGGGCCGCCGCCGGACGCCCGGTGGGCCGCAGCCCCGTGCACGAACGCCGCCGTGGCGGCGAGCGCGGCGAGCGCGTCGGCATCCGCCTGGATCCGGCCGGTGTTGGTGGCCAGCAGGGCGCCGAGGATGCCGGCCAGAACGTCGCCGGAACCGGCCGTCGCCAGCCAAGCGGGGGCGCCGGATACCGTCAGGCGGATGCCGGACGGTGAGGCCAGGTGGGTCACACTGCCCTTGAGCAGCACCGTGACATCAAGCAGCACGGCGGCCCTGATGGCCCACTCCCCCGGCTCGGCGGCGATCTCATCGACGGTGACGCTCTCACCGGACCGGCCCAGCAGGGCGGCCAGTTCCCGGTAGTGCGGAGTGATCAGGCGGGGACCGGCGCCCACCCCGACCAGGTCGAGCGCACCGGCGTCGAGCACCGTGGGCAGTCCCTGCCTGAGCGCCTTCTGCAGCTGTTTCGTCGTCTCCGGGCTGCGGTTGCCGGCGTCGATCCCGGAGCCGAGCAGCCACGCCTGCACCCGGCCGTCGACCGTCACCACCTCCGGACGGTGCTGCATCACGAGGGTCTCCACCCGGCGCGGACCGAGGTAGCGCAGCATGCCCACCCCGGTACGGCTCGCGGCCTCGACACCGAGCACCGCCGCACCGGGGTACTCGGTCGAACCCGTGCGCACACCCAACACGCCTCGGCTGTACTTGTCATCGGTCGCCTGCGGCACCGCGATCCAGTCGCGGGCCTGGGCGGCCTCCCATTCCAGCCATCGTCGCGGTTTCGCCATGCACTCACGATAGGTTGTTTCGGTGTCCGATATCAGCACTGCCCTCTCCCCCGCAGCAGCCGGTTCCGCCCCGGCGGTCTCGCTCTTCGACCAGATCAGCCTGCGCGAGGTTGTCATTCGCAACCGGCTCTGGGTCGCGCCGATGTGCCAGTACTCCGTCACCGAGCGCGACGGCGTGCCGACCGACTGGCACCTGGTGCACCTGGGTTCGATGGCCGCAGGCGGCGCCGGACTGATCGTCGCCGAGGCCACCGCCGTGAGCCCGGAGGGCCGCATCACCGACCTGGACACCGGGATCTGGAACGGCGCCCAGGCGTCCGCCTGGGCCCGCATCGTCGACTACCTGCACCGGCAGGGCGCCACCGCAGGCATCCAGCTCGCCCACGCCGGCCGGAAGGCCTCCACCTGGCCGGCCTGGGGCACGAGCCTGCACGGCAGCGTGCCCGCCGACCAGGGCGGCTGGCCGACGCTGGCTCCCTCCGCTATCGCCTTCCCCGGCTATGCGGAGCCGATGGCGCTCAACAACGCGGGACTCGACACCGTCGTCGCCGATTTCGTCGCGGCCGCTCGACGCGCCATCGGCGCCGGCTTCGACGTCCTGGAACTGCACGCCGCCCACGGCTACCTGTTGCACCAGTTCCTTTCCCCGCTGAGCAACAAGCGCACCGACGAGTTCGGCGGGTCGCTTACGAACCGTGCCCGCCTGCTCCTGCGCATCGTGGAGGCCGTGCGAGCCGAGGTCGGCGACAGCGTTCCGCTGCTGGTTCGCTTCTCCGCCACCGACTACGCCGTCGACGGCTGGACCGTGGACGAGACCGCGGTCGTCGCCGGTTGGGCCGCCCAGGCCGGGGCCGACTTCTTCGACGTGTCCTCCGGCGGCAACGTCACCGGCGTGCAGATCCCCCTCTCCCCCGGGTATCAGGTGCCGTTGGCGCGCTTCGTCAAGGACACTGCTGCCGTGCCGGTCAACGCCGTCGGCCTCATCACGACCGCCTCACACGCGAACGAGATCATCGCCTCCGGCGCAGCGGACGCCGTCATGCTCGGCCGGGAGTTCCTCCGCGACCCGCACTTCGGCCTCCGCGCGGCCCGCGAACTGGGCGTGCAGCTGGACTACTGGCCCGGCCAGTACCTGCGGGCAGCCTGGGCGACGGAGTAATGGCCTACACCACCTGGGCGACGCAGAGGATGTTGCCCTCCGAGTCCTTGAACCAGGCGGCACGCTCCTGGCCGGTGGTGGCGATGCCGTTCTCGGTCTCCAGCCCGGGCATGTCGTACTCCTCGAACACCACCCCCGCCTCGCGAAGTCTGGCGACCTCGGCCTCGACGTCGTCGGCCATCCAGATCAGCGCCGTGTTCTTGGCCGTGCCCGCGTTCTCGGTCTCGTAGACCAGCACCGAGGCTCCAGCGGGGGTGCGGTAACGCATTTCGCCCTCGTGGACCTCGGCAGGCTCGAGGCCCAACTTGTCCTTGTAGAACGCCCGGGCCCGCTTGATGTCCCTGGCGGGCAGGACCGCCGCGGTTTCCAGTTGACTCAACATGAGATTGTCCTCGCTTTCCAGTTATGCCCAACAGGGTACGCCGGGTGCACCCGGCCCACGAGGGGCCCGGGTCGGCGCCGGGTGAGAAGAACTAGGCTGGACCGAATGACCCACCCGAGAGAACCCGTCGCCGGTCAGCCGAGCGACATCCGCCTGATCGCCAGTGACATGGACGGCACCCTGCTCGACGCCGATGGAACGGTCCCCGAGCGTTTCTGGCCACTGCTGGATAGCATCCTGGCCGCCGGAATCCTCTTCTCCCCGGCGAGCGGGCGCCAGTACCAGACGCTGCAGGCCGTCTTCGGCGACCGGGACGGCCTCGTCTACATCGCCGAGAACGGCACCAACATTGTTCAGGGCGGTGTGAGCATCGCCCTCGAACCCGTGGTCGGCTCGATCATCGCCCCCGTCGTCGCGTGGGTGCGGGCCCAGACCGCCGCCGGCTCAGACCTCGGCATCGTGGTGTGCGGGGCCAGGTCCGCATACATCGAACGAACCGACGAGGCTTTCGTCGCCCAGGTGCGCCCGTACTACGCGGCGCTGGCAATGGTCGACGATGTCACCGTTGCTGCCGCGGGCGACGACGTGCTCAAGCTCGCGATCTTCGACGCCGGCCGAGCGGAGACCCGCACCGGACCGGCCGTCCTGGCGCTCGATCTGGCCGCCGACGTCGTCGTCTCCGGTACGAACTGGGTCGACATCATGCGTCCGGGAACCAACAAGGGCACGGCGCTCATCCATCTGCAGCAGCACCTGGGCATCCGCCGGGAGCAGACCATGGCGTTCGGCGACTACCTGAACGACGCCGAAATGCTCGACGCCGCCTGGCACTCCTACGCCGTCGCAAACGCGCACCCGAGCATCCGCGCACGCGCCAGGCACCAGGCCCCGTCGAACCTCGATGAAGGCGTCATCACGAGCATCCTCGCGGCGCTGCCGGCGCTGGCACCTGCGCCGGCCTAGAGGCGCCGGGTGGCGTCCTGCACTTCGCCGACGAGCTCCTCGATGATGTCCTCCAGGAACAGCACCCCGGTGGCGTCGCCCGTGACGGTGAAGGTGCGCGCCAGGTGCGCGCCGGAGCGGCGCATGGTGGCCAGGGCATCCTCGAGGTCGGTGTCCTCGAAGATCGACACGAGCTGGCGGATCAGCTTGGCCGGGATCGGATCGGTGTAGCCGTTCTGGCCGGTGTCGACAGGGTCGACGTTCAGTCCGAGCACGTCCTTGAGGTGGATGTAGCCGTTCGGTTCGCCGGACTCGCTGTCGAGCACGTAGCGCGAGAAGCCGTGCCGGGTGACGGCCTTCTCCACGTCGGCGGGCGTGGCCGATTCCGGCAGGCTGACCAGCTGGTCGAGCGGCACTGCGATGTCCTTGGCCTTCTTGGTGGTGAATTCGAACGCCGCCGACAGGGCGCCGGAGTCGTCGCTGAGCACACCTTCCCTGGTGGACTGGGTGACGATGGTCGCCACCTCGTCGAGCGTGTATGTGCTCGTCGCCTCGCTCTTGGGCGCTACGCCGAAGAGACGGAGGACCCCGTTGGCCGTGGCGTTCAGGGCCACGATGACGGGCTTGACCAGACGGCCGAAGAACACCAACGGCGGGGCCAGGATCAGCACGGCCTGGTCGGGGACCGAGAACGAGAGGTTCTTGGGCACCATCTCGCCGAAGACCACGTGCAGGTACGACACGATGAGCAGCGCCATGATGAACGCGATGGTGCCGATGGCCTCCTCGGGGAGCCCGGTGAGGTTCAGCGGGATCTCGAGCAGGTGGTGGATGGCCGGCTCCGACACGTTCAGGATCAGCAGCGAGCACACCGTGATGCCCAACTGGGAGGTCGCCAGCATCAGGGTGGCGTGCTCCATGGCCCACAGGGCGGTCTTGGCGCTGCGCTTGCCGGCCTCCGCGAGTGGTTCGATCTGCGAGCGGCGCGCGGAGATCACGGCGAATTCCGCGGCGACGAAGAACGCGTTGCCGAGCAGCAGCACGAACAGCCAGCCGAGTCCGGCCCAGTCGTTCATCGGCCGCTCACCCTTTTGGTCTGAGATGAAGTGGTCACTGGTGCCTTCTGGATGGTGCGCACGGCGCCGGGCGCGGGCGGACCGGGTTCGACGGGGTCAGGGGTATAGCGCAGGCGGTCGATGCGACGGCCGTCGAGCCGTTCCACGCGAAGTTCGCCGGTGGCGATCCGCACGGCGTCGCCGACGACGGGCAGCCGGCCGAGTTCGCTCATCACGTAGCCGGCGACGGTCTCGTATGGGCCGTCTTCAGGCACGCTCAGGCCGGCCCGCTCGTGGACCTCGTCCGGCCTCAGCATGCCGGGGAAGGTGAGGGATCCCTGCGAGCGCACGATGCCGGCCCTGGTGCGGTCGTGCTCGTCGGCGACCTCGCCGACAAGCTCCTCCACGAGGTCCTCGAGGGTGACGACGCCGGCGGTTCCGCCGTACTCGTCGACGACGACGGCCATCTGGAAGCCGCGGCCTCGCAGCTCACCGAGCAACCCGTCGAGCTTCATGGTCTCCGGTACCCGCAGCGCCTCTGATTGCAGGGCCGACACCGGCACATCCGATCGTCGGGTGCGCGGCACAGCCACGGCCTGCTTGACGTGGACGATGCCCACGACGTCGTCGGCGCTCTCGTCGATGACGGGGAAGCGTGAGTAGCCGGTCTGCCGGGTGAGGTCGATGACGGCCTGAGCGCTGGCGTTGCGTTGGATGCTGGCCAGCCGGGGGCGCGGGGTCATGACGTCGGATGCCGTGTGCCCAGAGAACAGCAGGGTGCGGTGCAGCAGGGTAGCCGTGTCGGCTTCGAGCAGGCCGGCGCTGGCCGACCGTCGCACGAGCGAGGACAGTTCCTCGGCGGTGCGGGCCCCGGAGATCTCTTCCTTGGGCTCGATGCCGGCCATCCGCAGGAGGCCGTTGGCGCTCTCATTCAACAGCGTCACCGCGGGCTTGAACACCGTGGTGAACAGGGTCTGGAACGGGATGACGACCTTGGCGGTCTGAATCGGCAGCGCCAGGGCGAAGTTCTTGGGTACGAGTTCTCCCACGATCATCGAGACCAGGGTCGCGAGGACAATGGCGACCGCCGATCCCACGATGGGCACCGCGGGCTCCGGGATACCGACGAGGCCCAGCGGAGCGGCGAGCAGCGAGCTGATCGCGGGCTCCATCGCATACCCGGTGAGCAGCGTCGTCAGGGTGATGCCCAGCTGGGCGCTGGAGAGGTGCGTCGAGGTGATTTTGAGCGCGGCGATGGTCATCGCCAGGCGGGTCTCACCGCGGTCGCGACGCGCCTCGAGGTCGGAACGGTCGAGGTTGACCAGCGCGAATTCGCTGGCCACGAACAAGCCCGTGCCCAGGGTCAGGATCAGGCCGATCCCGAGCATGATCCACTCATACACGGGCAGCACCGCCGGGGGTCACAGGCGAGGGTTTATGGTCGGGCGAATTCGCAGCAGGGGGGTCGTCCATTAGAGGGTCAACTATACCGGCAGCACCTGACCGAGTTCACGCCCGGCTACCAGGAAACGACCAGCGCCTTGCCCTCTTCGTAACCGGCTGCCGACTGGATTCCGACCTTCGCCCTGTCGTGGAATTCGGCCACGCTGGCCGCCCCCGCGTAGGTGAACGAGCTGCGCACGCCGGAGGTGATCATATCGAGCAGGTCTTCCAGCGAGGGGCGCAGCGGGTCCAGGTAGATCTTCGACGAGGAGATGCCCTCGGCGAACAGGGTCTTGCGGGCCAGCTCGTACGCGTCGAGCCTGTCGAAGCGCTGCTGCACGGCCTTGGTCGAGGCCATGCCCCAGCTCTCCTTGTAGAGGGCGCCGGATGCGTCGGTGTCCAGGGTGCCCGGCGCCTCGATGGTGCCCGCGAACCAGGAACCGATCATCACGGAGGCGGCGCCGGCGGCGAGCGCGAGCGCGACGTCGCGCGGGTAGCGCACCCCGCCATCCGCCCAGACGTGCGCGCCGAGCTTGCCTGCTGCCTCGGCGGTCTCGATCACGGCGGAGAACTGCGGGCGGCCGACGGCCGTCATCATCCGGGTGGTGCACATGGCGCCGGGGCCCACACCCACCTTGATGATGTTCGCGCCGGCGCCGACGAGGTGCTCGACCGCGTCGGCGGTGACCACGTTGCCGGCCACGATGGGGATGCCGAGCTTGAGCTCCGAAACCGTGCGCAGCGCACGGATCATGCCGGCCTGATGGCCGTGCGCGGTGTCGAGGACGAGCACGTCGACGCCGGCGGCGGCGAGCGCGCGGGCCTTGGCGGCGACGTCGCCGTTGATGCCAACGGCGGCGGCGACGAGTAGCCGGCCCGAGCCGTCGACGGCGGGCTGATAGAGGGTGGAGCGCAGGGCGCTCTTGCGGCTGAGCGTGCCGATCAGCTTGCCGCGCAGCAGCACGGGGGCGAAGTCGAGGTCGGCGGCGGTCATCACGTCGAAGGCGCTGCGCGGAGAGTCGATGTCCTCGGCGTCGAGCGACGCGAGCGGGCCGTGCAGCAGATCGCCCAGGCGCGCATCCGGCAACGCCGACGCGAGCCGGGCGGCGTCAATGCAGCCGAGATACGACTCGTCACCGTCGTGGATGACCAGGCCCTGACCGGTGACCGGCGGGACCTGGCGCAGAGCGTCGGCCACGGTGGCGTCGGGGGCGAACACGAACGGGGTGTCGTACTGCACGGGCTGGGCCTTGACCCAGCGGATGGCCGCGTCCAGATCCTGCAGGTGCATGTCCTGCGGCAACACGCCGAGGCCGCCACGCCGGGCGAGAGACGCCGCTAGGCGGGGTCCGGTCACCGAGTTCATGTTGGCCGAGACGATCGGGATCGTGGCGGCGGTGCCGTCTCCCGGCGCCAGTGACACGTCGAGCCGGCTGCTGATCTCCGACTGGCTTGGCACCAGGAAAACGTCGGAATAGGTCAAATCGTGGCGGGGTACCGCTCCATAGAACTGCATGTTTTTAACGCTAGTCCCCACAAGCCGTGCCGGTGCAGCACCTCGATGGGATTAGTCTTGATATCAACACACTGACCCGGCGGTTGTGATCGCCATGGACAATCAGAATCAACGAAGAGAGTGGGCGATCAGCTGTGTCGAACCAGTTGACCGGCGGTGGGTCCGAAGAAACGGCCTCTGCTGAATTCGGAGCCAACGAATGGCTCGTAGACGAATTTTACGAACGTTACCTCATCGACAAGAACTCGGTGGATCAGTCCTGGTGGCCGATTCTGGACAGCTACCACCAGAGTGCGACGTCGCAGAACCAGCCTGAAGACGTCGCCCCGGCGTCCGAGGGCGCAGCGTCGAGCGTCGCTCCCGCCGCCGCAGAGGTGCCCCCGTTGGCGGAGGAACCCGCGACCCCGACGGCCGAAGCGCACCCCGTGACCGCGCCGATCCCCGTGCTCGGCGGACCGCGCACGGCCCGGACCACGTCGATCGCTCCCAAGCCGGAGCCGGTGCCCGCCGACGCCCCGATCACCTCTCCGCAGCCCGTGGTCTCCGCCGTGGCGCCCACTCCCCCGCAGGATGTCGTCACCCCGTTGCGCGGCATGGCCAAGAGCCTCGCGGCCAACATGGCCACCAGCCTCACCGTGCCAACGGCCACGAGCGTGCGGACCATCCCGGCGAAGCTTCTCATCGACAACCGCATCGTGATCAACAACCACATGAAGCGGGCCCGCGGCGGCAAGGTGTCGTTCACCCACCTGATCGGCTGGGCGCTGATTCGCGCGCTCAAGATGTTCCCCAGCCAAAACGTCTACTACGACGAGCTCGAGGGCAAGCCGTCGGTGATCGCCCCCGCGCACGTCGGCCTGGGCATCGCGATCGACCTACCCAAGCCCGACGGCACCCGCTCGCTGATGGTCCCGGCCATCAAGCGGGCCGACACCATGACCTTCGGCGAATACCTGACCTCGTACGAAGACCTGGTCGGCCGTGCCCGCAAGGGCAAGCTCACCGCCGACGACTTCTCCGGCGCCACGGTGTCACTCACCAACCCCGGCGGCATCGGCACCGTGCACTCGGTGCCGCGGCTGATGAAGGGTCAGGGTTGCATCATCGGCGCCGGCGCGCTCGACTACCCGGCCGAGTTCATGGGCGCCAGCGTCAAGACGCTCACCAGCCTGGCCATCTCCAAGACCATCACCCTCACCAGCACCTACGACCACCGGGTCATCCAGGGTGCGGGGTCGGGTGAGTTCCTCAAGATCGTGCACGAGCTGCTCATCGGCCAGCACAACTTCTACGAAGACATCTTCGCCGCGATCCGCATCCCGTACGACCCCATCCACTGGGCCCCCGATATCAGCGTCGACCTGGCCAGCGCCGTCGACAAGACCGCCCGGGTGCAGGAACTGATCAACGCCTACCGCGTGCGCGGTCACTTGATGGCTGACATCGACCCGCTCGAGTACCAGCAGCGCACCCACCCGGACCTGGACATCGCCAGCCACGGCCTCACCTTCTGGGACCTGGACCGCGAGTTCATCACCGGCGGTTTCGGTACCAAGCGCACGATGCTGCTGCGCGACATCCTGGGCGTGCTGCGGGACTCGTACTGCCGCACGACGGGCATCGAGTACATGCACATCCAGGACCCGGCCCAGCGCAAGTGGGTGCAGGAGAAGATGGAGAAGACGTACGTCAAGCCCACCCACGATGAGCAGATGCGCATTCTCGGCAAGCTCAACGAGGCCGAGGCGTTCGAGACGTTCCTGCAGACCAAGTACGTCGGCCAGAAGCGTTTCAGCCTCGAGGGCGGCGAGTCCACCATCGCGCTGCTCGACGAGATCCTGCAGGGCTCCGCGGATGCCGGCCTCGACGAGGTCTGCATCGGCATGGCCCACCGCGGCCGGTTGAACGTGCTCACCAACATCGCCGGCAAGACCTACGGCCAGATCTTCCGCGAGTTCGAGGGCACCCAGGACCCCCGCAGCGTGCAGGGTTCCGGCGACGTCAAGTACCACCTCGGCACCGAGGGCACCTTCCGCGGCACGAACGGTGAGGAGGTGGCCGTGTACCTGGCCGCCAACCCCTCCCACCTCGAGGCCGTCGACGGTGTGCTCGAGGGCATCGTGCGCGCCAAGCAGGACCGCAAGCCCATCGGCACCTTCTCGACGCTGCCCGTCCTGGTGCACGGCGACGCCGCCATGGCCGGCCAGGGCGTGGTCCTGGAGACCCTGCAGATGTCGCAGCTGCGCGGCTACCGCACCGGCGGCACCATCCACCTCGTCGTCAACAACCAGGTCGGCTTCACCACGCCTCCCGGCGAGGGCCGCACCTCGGTGTACTCCACCGACGTGGCCAAGACCATCCAGGCGCCGATCTTCCACGTGAACGGCGACGACCCCGAGGCCGTCGTGCGGGTCGCCGCACTGGCGTTCGCGTACCGTCAGGAATTCAAGCGCGACGTCGTGATCGACCTCGTCTGCTACCGCCGGCGCGGCCACAACGAGGGCGACGACCCCTCGATGACGCAGCCGTTGATGTACAACCTGATCGAGGCCAAGCGCAGCGTCCGCAAGCTCTACACCGAGGCGCTGGTCGGACGCGGCGACATCACCCAGGCGGAGTTCGAAGCGGCCCACGCCGACTTCCAGGACCGCCTGGAACGGGCGTTCCTGGAAACGCACGCCGCCCAGACCTCGTCGATCCCGATCATCACTCCCGGCCAAGCGGCCGAAGCGGCCCGGGGACTCTCCGGCAACGGCGCGCCCGACGACGCCGTCGGCGAACCCGAGACCACCGGGGTGCCCGAAAGCGTCGTCCATCTCATCGGCGACACCTTCAACAACAAGCCCGCCGGCTTTACCGTGCACAACAAGCTGCAGCAGCTGCTACAGAAGCGCCTCGACATGAGCCGCAACGGCAACATCGACTGGAGCTTCGGCGAACTGCTCGCGCTCGGGTCCGTGCTGCTCGAGGGCACTCCGGTGCGGTTCGCAGGCCAGGATGCCCGCCGCGGCACCTTCGTGCAGCGCCACGCGGTCCTGCACGACCGGATGAACGGCCAGGAGTGGCTGCCGCTGGCGAACCTGAGCGAGAACCAGGCCAGGTTCTGGATCTACGACACCCTGCTTAGCGAATACGCGGCCATGGGCTTCGAATACGGCTACTCCGTGGAGCGGGCCGATGCCCTCGTGCTCTGGGAGGCCCAGTTCGGTGACTTCGCCAACGGCGCACAAACCATCATCGACGAGTTCATCTCCTCGGCCGAGCAGAAGTGGGGCCAGCGTTCCAGCGTCGTGCTGCTGCTGCCGCACGGCTACGAGGGCCAGGGCCCCGACCACTCGTCCGCCCGGATCGAGCGGTACCTGCAGATGTGCGCCGAGAACAACATGACCGTCGCCCGACCGTCGACGCCGGCGTCGTACTTCCACCTGCTTCGCCGTCAGGCGTACATGCGTCCGCGCCGCCCGCTGATCGTCTTCACACCGAAGTCGATGCTGCGCCTGCGCGGAGCCACCAGCCCGGTCGCCGACTTCACCAGTGGCAAGTTCGAACCGGTGATCGACGATGCGCGCATCCAGGACAAGGCCGCCGTCAAGCGGGTGCTGTTCATGGCCGGCAAGCTCTACTACGACCTTCTGGCCGACCTCGAGAAGAACCCGAACCCCGAGATCGCCCTGGTGCGCCTGGAGCAGTTCTATCCGCTGCCCGGCGCCGAACTGCAGCAGGTCGCTGAGCAGTACCCGAACGCCGAATTGGCCTGGGTGCAGGACGAGCCGGAGAACCAGGGAGCCTGGCCGTTCTTCTACCTGCAGACCAACAAGCTCGGCACCCGCCCGATCCGGCTGTTCTCGCGGGCCGCGTCGGCGTCGCCTGCGGCCGGTTCGGCCAAGCGTCACGCCGCGGAACAGGCCGAGCTACTCAAGAACGCGCTCACTATCTAAGGCACCCCCCACCTCGCGAGCTGTGAGGTAAGCACCGAAAAGTCGCGCATCCTGGTGCTTTTCTCACGGCTCGCGAAGGTGTCAGAGCTTGGCGAGCTTGCTCGGCCACCAGATCTTAGGACCGATGTCGTGGGCCAGCGCCGGCACCAGAAGCGAGCGCACCACGAAGGTGTCCAGCAGCACCCCGAAGGCCACGATGAACGCCAGCTGCGCCAGGAACAGGATCGGCAGCACACCCAGCGCGGCGAATGTGGCGGCGAGCACCAGGCCGGCCGAGGTGATCACGCCGCCCGTCGCGACGAGTCCGCGCAGGATCCCGGTGCGGGTCCCGAACCGGATCGATTCCTCCCGCACCCGGGTCATCAGGAAGATGTTGTAGTCGATGCCGAGCGCCACCAGGAAGACGAACCCGTAGAGCGGAACCACCGGGTCGGCGCCCGGGAAGCCCATCACCCCGTCGAACACCCAGGAGGACACTCCCAGCGCGGCGGCGAAGGACAGCACGACGGTGGCCACGAGCAGCACAGGAGCCAGGATGGACCGCAGCAGCAGCATCAGTATCACCAGAATCACCCCGAGGATGATCGGGATGATCAGGTTGCGGTCGTGGATCGCGGTGTCGGTGGTGTCGACGGCGATGGCCGTCGTACCGCCGACCAGGACGGTCCCGGCGACGTCCTCGAGGGAGACCCGGAGCTCACGTACCGTCGCCTCGGCGGGGGCGGAGTCGCCCGCGTCGGTGAGCGTGGCCTGCATCATGACGTCGCCGTCGATCACGGTCGGTTCGCCCGCCGGGGTGCCTGGAGGGCCGAAGGGCTGCACGCCGTCCCCTGTCACCGGCAACGAACCGCTGACGGAGTCCGCCGAGAGCACCGTGACGGAGTCGACCCCGGCATTGGCGAGCAGCACGTCGGTCATCGCCTGCAGCTCGGACTCCGGTCCGACCACAACCGCCGGGGTGCCGGAGCCGCCGGGGAAGTGCTCGCCAACCACGGCCTGGCCGTCCCTGGCCTCCGAGGTGCCGAGCACGAATTCACTCTGCGAGACGCCATCCGCCTTGAACTGGAACGCCCCGATCGAGGCGATCGCCAGCAGCACCGTGCAGGCGATCCAGATGAGCCTGGCCCGCCGGCTTACCAGCCGGGCCAGCCACGGCCACACGCCCTTGGCGTTCCCGCCGTCCAGGCCGGGGTGGGCGGAGCCGACCTTCGGGCGCACCGGCCAGAAGGCGGCACGACCGGCCCACAGCATCAGCGCCGGCAGCAACGTCAGAGCGGCCAGGAGCGCGAAGCCGATCCCGATCGCCGCGACGGGCCCGAGCGCCTTGTTCGAGTTGAGGTCGCTGAATAGCAGGCAGAGCAGACCCACGATCACGGTGCCGCCGGCGGCGAGAATCGGCTCGAACGAGCCGCGCATCGCGACCAGGGTCGCCTCCCACTTCTTCTCGGTGTCCCGCAGTGCCTCGCGGAACCTGGCGACGTAGAGCAGCGAATAGTCCGTCGCGGCCCCGATCACCAGGATGAACAGGATGCCCTGCGTCTGGCCCGTCAGGATCAGCAGGTCGGCGCTGGCCAGAGCGACCACAACGAGCACGGACGCGCAGAGGGCAGAGAGGCTGGTGAACAGCACGATGAGGGGCAGCAGCGGCGACCTGTAGACGATCACCAGGATCACCAGGACGGCCGCGAGCGCTGTGAGCAGCAGGATGCCGTCGATACCGGCGAACGCGCCGGTCAGGTCGGCGATCAGTCCGGCCGGGCCGGTGACATAGGTGTCGACGCCGGCGATCGGGTTGTCGGCGAGATACCCGCGGATCGACTCGACGGTGTCGGCGCGTTTTATCTGGGTGTCCAGGGTGAGGATGGCCTCGGCGGCCTCGCCGTCCTCGGAGAAGATGGCCGGTGACACGCTGTCGGTGACGACCCCGTCCAGCTGGGCCAGCTCGGTGATCTGGGCGCTGATGGCGGTCTGGTCGGCCTCGGTGAGCCCACCAGCGCGCTCATAGACGAGGACACCGGGCAGCACGTCGTCACCGCGGAATTCGGCCTGCAGCGCCTGCACCCTGGTCGCGTCGGCGCTGGCCGGCAGCTGCTGCACCTGGTCGTTGGTCGATACGTCGCTGATCCGGCCGAACGAGGCGCCGCCGGCACCGAACATGACGAACCAGACCAGAATCAGAATCGTCGGAATCAGGATGCGTAGCCAGAGCGGCACTCGGCTGCCGGAGCCGGTCCGCCGGGTCCGGCGCCCCGGGTCTGAGCGCGGTGCGGGGGCAGATGTCTTGATCACAGTCCTGAGAGTAGGCGAGCGCGCGCCCCGGTGCGTCGTCCGAAAGTTGGAAGATCGCGCCGGGACGCGGAAAGGCGACACGTGCACCCCAGGGTGCGGTGTGCCGCCTTTCACTCCGGGGAAACCCGGCTGCTGTTACGCCTTGCGACGGCCCACGGCGAAGCCGTAGATGAGCAGAACGATGATGGATCCGCCGATGGCGAGGAGCCACGTCTGGATGGAGAAGAATTCTTCCAGCGGTGCGCCGAAGAGGGCGCTACCGAGGAATCCGCCGAGCAGTGCGCCGACAACGCCGAGCAGAAGGGTGATGAACCATCCGCCGCCCTGGTTGCCCGGGAGGATCAGCTTGGCGATGGCGCCCGCGAGGAGGCCGAGAAGAAGGAATCCGAAGAACCCCATGGAGTGTCTCATTTCTGTTGGTGTGGGTACTGCTGGTGTTTCGGACGTGCTGCGCATGTCCGACCTGGCTCTTGCGAGCCGGCTTGATCACGCGGCCGGAAACCTAGACGACGTCATTGTCGCCAGGTTCCTTTGCCACGTAAATATCTGTGATGGTCACGTTCACGGTTGACACCGCAATTCCCACCAGGCCTTCGATGGCTCGGGTCGTCGCGGCGCGGACCTGATCGGCGAGGGCCGTCAGGGGCACCGGGTATCCGGCGACGAGCACGATCTCGACGGCGACGTCGTCGTCGCCCATCGTCACGGAGATGCCGGGGTTAACGTCGGCGCTGACGATGGCGTCGAGGATCGCGCCAAGCGCCCTGGTCGGCACGCTGCCCAGGGAATGCACGCCGGGCACCTCGCGCACGGCGAGACCCGCCACCTTGGCGATAACGCTGTCCTTGATGGTCGTGACGCCCTCCCCCACCCTGTCGACAGCAGCGTCGGTCACCTCGCCGGCGTTCGCCGGCAGGGTGGTGGCCGAGGCCGGCCGGCCGGGGGTGTTGCTGAACATCTGGGGTCTCCTTGGTCACGGCGTGATGAGAGCAGAATCTGCATTATCTTAGCTACGACGCAGCCCACTATCGATTCGTCACGGATTGCCAGGAAAGTTTTTCGGGACGTTGAGGATCTACACTGATCTGGTCCCACCCGTTCCCGAGACTGGAGACGTCATGAGCACACCCGCGAAGCCCACCGAGGAGCTGGCCGCAGCCGTCGCGCGGGTGCCGGGCGTCGACGAACTCTACCCGGCAGCGCCGATCCTCGCCACCGTCGTGCACCAGGTCGTCGGGGCGCTCACGGCGACGCCGACGGCTCCGGAACGCGTCACGCTCACCGAGACCGACCAGGGCGTCACTGCATCCGTCGCCATCGGCATCGCGGACGCTGACGCGGCGACAGAGGTCTGCCGCCGGGTCTACGACACCATCGAGGAGTACTTCGTCGCGTCAGGCGACCCTGCCGTGACGTCGATCGAGGTTAAAGTGGCGCGAATCGGCTAGTGAGCCGGTTGCTAGTGAGCTGACTGGATGGCGCGCAGCCGCAGCAGGACCTGGTCGCGCAGGACCTCGGGGGCGGTCTCCTTGCACGCGCGCTGCATCACCTCGGTGAGGGTGCGCCCGACGTGGTGTTCGTTCCGGCAGTCCGGGCAGTGCTCGAGGTGCTCCCGGATGTCGATGGCGTCCTCCTTGCGGAGTTCGTTGTGCAAATACTCTTCGAGTTCGGCCTTGGCCTTCTCGCAACCGCAATCGGTCATTTTCCTGTACTCCCGGATGTCTTCTTGATCGGTGCGCCCTGACCGGTGCCGAGTCCGCGCTCGAGGGCGTAGCCGGCCAGGAGCTCGCGCAGCAGGCGGCGGCCACGGTGCAGGCGGCTCATCACCGTTCCGATGGGTGTCTTCATGATTTCGGCGATCTCCTGGTAGGAGAAGCCTTCGACGTCGGCGAAATACACCGCCAGGCGAAAGTCCTCCGGTATCGATTGGAGGGCGTCCTTGACGGCGCTGTCCGGCAGGTGGTCGATCGCTTCGGCTTCCGCGGAGCGGCTCGACGTCGCCGTCGTCGACTCCGCGCCGCCCAGCTGCCAGTCCTCGAGATCGTCGATGGTGCCCTGGTAGGGCTCGCGCTGCTTCTTGCGATAGGTGTTGATGAAGGTGTTCGTGAGGATCCTGTACAGCCACGCTTTGAGGTTGGTGCCTTGCTCGAACTGTGTGAACGACGCGAACGCCTTGACGAAGGTTTCCTGCACCAGGTCCTGGGCGTCAGAGGGGTTGCGTGTCATGCGCATCGCCGCTGCGTAGAGCTGGTCGATGAACGGCATGGCCTGTGCTTCGAACAGGTCCCGCATGTCAGTTGTATCTGTTGTCATCACGGGCAATTGTAAGCCGTCAACACCGCGGGACGTCACGGTCGTACGTTCCATGAGCGTGGATACTGTCACTCGTGACCTCCTGTGCCTCACTGTGTATCGGCAATCCCGACTATTCTGATAACCGATGTTGATCTCGAGATATTCCAAGCCGGAGTTCGACCCGTACGGCGACAACTCGTCCGAAGAGACGGATGCCCTGTGGGCGGCCCCCGTCGCGCCGCGAGCGCTGGCGGCCACCCTGTCGCTGCCCGGCTCCAAGTCACTGACCAACCGCGAACTCGTGCTGTCGGCCCTGGCCGACTCTCCGTCGGTGCTGCGCGCCCCCCTGCACTCGCGTGACAGTGACCTCATGGTTGCCGCGCTCCGCCAGCTCGGCACGACCATCGAATCGGTCGACGGTGACGGCGAATACGGTTCCGACCTGCGCATCACGCCCGGCGAACTGTTCGGGTCCACCACCATCGACTGCGGCCTCGCCGGAACCGTGATGCGGTTTCTGCCGCCGGTAGCGGCGCTCGCGCTGGGCCCGACCACCTTCGACGGTGACGCCGGCGCCAAACGCCGGCCCATGAAAACCACGATCAGTTCGCTGCAGGCCCTGGGCGCCGACATCAACGACGACGGTCGCGGCGCCCTGCCGTTCACCGTGCACGGCACCGGCGGCCTGAACGGCGGCGAGGTGACCATCGACGCGTCCAACTCCAGCCAATTCGTGTCCGGCCTCCTGCTCGCGGCCCCCCGCTTCGCCAACGGCCTGCGGCTGCGCCACTCCGGCGAGCGCCTGCCGAGCCTGCCGCACATCGAGATGACCATTCACACCCTCGCAGAGCGCGGCGTCACCGTCACCAGCCCCGAGGTCGGCGTCTGGGTTGTCGAACCGGGTCCGATCCGCGGCGCCGAGGTCGACATCGAACCAGACCTCTCCAACGCCGCACCGTTCCTCGCCGCGGCACTGGTCGCCGGCGGCAGCGTCACCATCACGGGCTGGCCCGCCACGACCACCCAGGTCGGCGCGCACCTGGCCGAACTGCTGCCGCTGTTCGGCGCCACCGTCACCATCGATGGCGACAGGCTCACGGTCACCGGCACCGGCCGCATCACTGGAGTGGACCTCGACCTGTCCACCGGCGGAGAACTGGCCCCCACCCTGGTGGGCCTAGCGGCCCTGGCCGATTCCCCGAGCACCATCACCGGCATCGGCCACATCCGGCACCACGAGACCGACAGGCTCGCGGCCCTGGCGACGGAGATCAACAACCTCGGCGGGCACGTCACCGAACTGCCGGACGGGTTGGCCATCGAGCCGCGGCCGCTGCACGGCGGCACCTGGCACAGCTACGACGACCACCGGATGGCCACCACCGGAGCCCTGCTCGGGCTGATCGTCGCCGGTATCGAGGTGGAGAACATCGGCACGACGGCGAAGACCCTCCCCCAGTTCGCCGAGCTGTGGCACGGCCTGATGGCCGGACCGGTCGTTTCGTGACGGGCACAGAATGACCTGGTGGTCGAGCCCGGACGACGACGAGCCGGAGTTCGACGAGTCCAGCGTGCGGATTCGCCCGGGCCGCAAGGGCACCAAACCGCGCACCAAGACCCGGCCCGAGCACGGCGACGCCCTGACCGGGCGCATCCTCTCGGTCGACCGCGGCCGCTACACCGTGATGCTCGACGAGAACGAGCCCACCGAACGCCGGGTCACCGCCGCCCGCGCCAGCGAACTGCGCAAGCACGCCGTTGTCACCGGCGACCGCGTCGACATCGTCGGCGACACCACCGGGGCCGAGGGCAGCCTGTCCCGCATCGTGCGCATCGTGCGCCGCGAGACCCTGCTGCGCCGCAGCGCCGACGACACCGATGCGGTGGAGCGCGTCATCGTCGCCAACGCCGACCAGATGCTCATCGTGGTGGCCGCGGCGAACCCGGAGCCGCGCATCCGCCTCGTGGACCGCTACCTCGTCGCCGCCTACGATGCCGGCGTCTCCCCCATCCTCTGCATCACCAAAACCGACCTCGCCGACCCCGCCGAGTTCCTGAACAACTTCGCCGGACTCGACCTGCCCGTGTTCCAGAGCCGCGACGACGCCATGCCGCTGGAGGCCATCTCCGCGGCCCTGGTCGGCCACGACACCGTCTTCGTCGGCCACTCCGGCGTGGGCAAGTCGACCCTGGTGAACGCGCTCGTGCCCGACGCGCACCGTGCCGTCGGCGTCGTCAACACCGTCACCGGCCGCGGCCGGCACACTTCCTCGTCGACGATTTCGCTGCGGCTCGAAACGGATGACGGCCGGGGCTGGGTCATCGACACCCCCGGCGTGCGCTCCTTCGGCCTGGGCCACATCAACACCGACAACATCCTGCGCGCCTTCACCGACCTGGCCACCATCGCCGAGAAGTGCCCGCGCGGCTGCACGCACCTGCCCAACTCCCCGGACTGCGCCATCAACGAGGCCGTGGCGGCCGGAACCCTGGGCGACACCGGGAAGGCCCGCCTGGACTCGCTCCAGCGCCTCCTGGCGACGTTCGCGGCCGCACCGGCGCACCGTCCGGGCGAGAACTGACCGGTACCGTGGTGGAATGACTGATTCTCCACGGCTCGCAGCCGGCGACACGGCCCCCGACTTCACCCTCACCGACCAGGACGGCAACTCGGTCAGCCTGGCCGACTTTCGCGGCCGGAAGGTCGTGGTGTACTTCTACCCGGCTGCCATGACCCCGGGCTGCACCACCCAGGCCTGCGACTTCCGCGACAGCCTGGGCTCGCTCGTCGGCGCCGGTTACCAGGTGCTCGGCCTGTCCAAGGACAACCGGGCGAAGCTGGCGGAATTCGCCGAGAACGATCACCTCACCTTCCCGCTACTCAGCGACGAGGACCTCGCCGTGCACCTCGCCTACGGCGCCTGGGGTGAGAAGAACCTCTACGGCAAGAGCGTCACTGGTGTGTTGCGCTCGACTTTCGTGATCGACGAGGCCGGCCTGGTGACCCTGTCCCAGTACAACGTGAAGGCCACCGGCCACGTGGCCAGCCTGCGCAAGAAGCTCGGGATCTAGCGCGTCCCCGCCGGGCCACCGTGGCCAAGGTCGCGGCCGCCCGGCCGCCCAGGTCGGTGCCCGTAGGTGCATAACTCCTGCATTTTCTTCAGGTGACCGGTGGCGGACCCCGGGATCACGCGGAACTGCGCCGCGGCGGCAAAATTCTGCAGGAGTTGTGCTCACCATCCGTCCCGGAGCGGCGGTGCAACCAACCGCTCCGACGGGGCCAGATCACGTACGCAGCGCACGCCGCGTATGCACAACTCCTGCAATTTGGCCCGCCGTCGGGCAGGGGATGCCGGAATCACGCCGCTGAGGGTCGGTGGAGCAAAATCCTGCAGGAGTTGTGCGCACCGCCTGTGCTCGGGGCGAGTTGGGGTCGGGCGGGATCGGTTAGGGCTCGCGGCGGCTCGTGGCCTGGACCACGCTGCGGGCGAACAGCAGCACGATCACGAGCACCGACGGGATGAGCAACGCCCAGCCGAGGTCCGGCCTGGCGTAGAGGCCCTGGAAACAGCCGATGGCGACGAAGACCTGAACCAGTTGCCAGGTCACCGCCGCCGCCCGGATCCAGGTGCGCCCGCGCAGGGTGCCGACGACGATGGCCGACACCCAGAGCGCGGCGATGACCGTGAGCGCGAGAATCGCCAGGGCGCTGGCGAATGAAGTGGGCTGGTCGGTCAGCAGCTCGAGGATCAGCCACACGACGGCCGCCCACAGCAGGGCGGCTTCGGCGGCCAGGAGCAGCGCCAGGGCGATGAGCGCGCGGGAGCGGCGGGCCGGCTCGGGCTCGTCCAGGCTGTCCTGGCTGGGGTCGAACGGTTGTCTCACAGCGATATCCCATACAAAACTATTGATTTGACCTCCCTATTATGGGACCATATTTGAGGCCCGGTTGACGCTCACAGGGTGGTGAGCAGATCTCTTCGTAGATCTGACCTTCCTGCAATCTGGGCGTCCCCGCATCTTCGGCCGATCGGCCAGGCATCCCCCCGCAATAAAGGAGCACCCCTATGGATTGGCGCGATAAAGCAGCCTGCCTTACCGCTGACCCGGAACTTTTCTTCCCGGTTGGTAACACTGGTCCCGCAGTCGACCAGATCGAGAAGGCCAAGTCCGTGTGTGCCCGCTGTAATGTCACGGAGGTTTGCCTCCAGTACGCTCTCGAAACCGGGCAGGACTCCGGAGTCTGGGGCGGCCTCAGTGAAGACGAGCGCCGCGCCCTCAAGCGCCGCGCCGCACGCGCACGCCGCGCCTCCTAGAGACGTTCCCCTCTAGCCCCGAAACGGGCGAGCAGCTCCGGCCGCTCGCCCGTTTTGTTGTGCCGCGACCCGCCGTGACCCGTTGCCCGGGTTGATCAGTCGAATTCCATGAAGCGCAGCGGGATCTCGATGGTCACCTCTGTGCCGCTGTCCATCATGGTGTGCCAGTCGATCGTGCCGCTGAGTTCACCCTGGATGAGCGTGCGTACGATTTGGGTGCCGAGCCCCGATCCGACCTTGCCCTCCGGCATGCCGGAACCGTTGTCCCGGACGCGTACGGTGAGGGTCTCCTCGTTGCGCTCGGCCTCGATGGCCACCTCGCCCTCCCGGCCGGCCAGCCCATGCTCGACGGCGTTTGTGACGAGCTCCGTCAGCGCCAGGGCCAACGGGGTGGCGTAGGCGCTGGGCAGGATGCCGAAGCTTCCCGACGATTTCGGGTGCGCCGTCGTGTTGTGCGCCGAGGCCACTTCGGCGATGAGTAGCAGCACCCTGTCGAACACGGCGTCGAAGTCCACGTTCTGACTGAGGCCGGAGGACAGCGTATCGTGCACCACGGCGATGGCCGCCACCCGGCGCATGGCCTGGTTGAGGGCTTCGCGGGCGGTGTCGGAGTGGGTGCGCCGCGCCTGGATGCGGAGCAGCGACGCCACGGTCTGCAGGTTGTTCTTCACCCGGTGGTGGATCTCCCGGATGGTGGCATCCTTGGTGATCAGCTCGCGCTCCTGGTGCCGCAGCTCGGTGACGTCGCGGGAGAGCACGATGGCGCCGATCCGTTCGCCCCGGTTTCGGATGGGGATGGCGCGCAGCGACACCGTCACCCCGCGGGCCTCGATGTCGGTGCGCCACGGCGCCCGACCGGTCACGACGAGGGGCAGCGACTCGTCGACGACAGCCTTGCCGGAGAGCAGGCTTGTCGTCACCTCGGCGAGCGACTCGCCCTCGAGTTCGTCGGCGAAGCCCATCCGGTTGAACGCGGAGAGCGCGTTGGGGCTGGCGAAGGTGGTGACGCCGTCCAGATCCAGCCGGATCAGCCCATCCGATGCCCGGGGTGCGCCACGGCGCGGGCCGGTCGGGGCACCCAGGTCGGGGAAGTCGCCCGAGGCGATCATGGCGAACAGGTCGTTCGCGCAGTCGTTGAAGGTCAGCTCCTGACGGCCGGGGGTGCGCGTCTCGCTGAGGTTGGTGTGCCGGGTGAGCACGGCTATGGGCTCCGGCGTGATCTCGGCGCCGCTCGAACTGATGCGGCGGCGCACTGGGATGGCCCGCACCCGCGTGGGGGTCTCCTCGTACCAATCCGGCGCGGTGGTGTCGATGATCTTCGCGGTGTCGAAAGCCTCCGTCACCTGCTTGCGCCATTCGGCCTTAATCTCCTGGCCCACGAAGTCGCGGTAGAACAGAGTGGCGGCGCTGGACGGCCTGGCGTGGGCGACGGCGACGAAGCTGCCGCCGAGGGTCGGCACCCACACGACGATGTCGGCGAAGGCGAGGTCGGCCAGGAGCTGGCCGTCGGAGACCAGCATGTGCAGCCAGTCGACGTCCTCCGCGCTGTTACGGCCTTGGGCAAGTACGAGATCACTGAGCGTCGACACGTGACCAGCCTATGTGGTGCCGCGGCGCGGGATACGCCATGCTCACGATATGACCTCTGCTGTTCCTCCTACAGAATCCGGCCCTGCCCCGGCGTCGCCCGCCCGGCGTGACCCGGCGGTGCTGGTCGTCCTGGGCCTGATCGTCCTGCTCGTCGTTGCGGCCCTTATCGTGGTTTTCACGCGGAGCGAGCCCGCCCTCCTCGACGCCGGCACGCCCGGCGGGGTGGTGCAACGTTATTCGACGGCGGCGCTGGACGGCGATGAGACGACGGCGGCGGGGTACCTCAGCGCGGGTGCGCTGGTGGATTGCGACGACAGCACGGCCTCGGGCGTTTCGGCGGGCACCGACGACGTCCGGATCACCCTCATCGACACCACCGAACGCGACTCGAGCGCCGACGTGCGGGTGCTGATCGTCACGTCGTATGGCAGCGGCCCGTTCGGGTCGTCGGAGTACGAGTCGGAGGAAGCCTTCGATCTGGTGCGAGTCGACGGCGACTGGCTCATCGATGAGGCGCCCTGGCGTCTTGCCGTCTGTCCGTCCAGCAGCCAGGGAGACACCCCGTGACCGCGACGACGGCCGCGACCTCACCGCGGGCATCCGCAGCACCGATCGTGCGCAGGGTCGTGGTCTACACGATCCTCTTCGTGCTGGTGGTGCTCACGGCGAGCGGCGTCAGCGACCTGCTGAGCCGGCTGTTCGACGTGGTCACCGGCGAGCTGCTCGCCGGCACCGACACCGTCGGCCTCGCGGTGTCGCTGACCTTCACCCTGGTCGCGGGCCCGTTGGCGGCGATCGTCGGCTGGTTCGCCTGGCGTCGCCTGGCCGATCCGCCGGAGCGCGCCTCCCTGGCCTGGGCGTTGTACTTGGTCGGCATGAGTACGCTCGCCCTGGTCGTGTCCACCACGGCCCTGCTGTCCGCCGTCGCCGCCGCCGTGACCGCCGAGACCTTCCCCGCTGAGGCGGCGACGGGTCTGGTCTGGTCCGGAGTCTGGGCCGGGCACAGGTTTGTTTTGCGCCGAACCGACCGGCGACCCACCCGACTGCCGGGCACCGCCGCGGTGCTCGGCGGCACGTTCGGGCTGCTGATCGGGGCGGGCGGCGCGATGACGGCGCTCACGATCCTCCTCGACCAGGCCCTCACGGTCGGGCTCGGCGCGGATGGAGCTGCAGCGTCAGCTGGATCGCCCTGGTGGTCCGGCGCCGTGCAGGCCCTCGTGTGGGCGGCCGGCGGCGCGCTGGTCTGGGCATGGTACTGGCGCCACGACGGCGGCCGCAGGGCCGGCACCGCCCTGGCCGGGGTGCTCCTGGTCGGCGTCGGCATCATGGGCGGTGCCCTGTTGGCCCTGGCCGGCACCGGCACCATCGTGTTCGTGCTGCTGCGGCTGGCCTTCGACCGCACCGACGCCGTGCCGGTGCTGGTGGAGCCGCTGGGCCCGGCGATCGCCGCCGCCCTCGTGGGCAGCCTGATCTGGGTCTACCACCGCGGTGTGGTGCGCCGGCGAACCCCCGCGGTACGGCAGGCGAGCACCCTCGTGACCAGCGGCATCTCGCTGATCGCCGCCGCCACCGGGATCGGCGTCATCGTGAACGCGCTCCTGGCCACCCTGACCACCCCGCTGGCCGGGTCTGACCCGCGTACCCTGCTGCTCGGCGGCATCAGCTCGCTGCTGGTCGGCGGGCCGCTGTGGTGGCTCACCTGGCGGCCGGGTACCGTACCGGCGGCCGACCCGCGACGATCCGCCGGCCGCAGCGTCTATCTCGTGGTCGTGTTCGGCATCAGCGCCGTCGTGGCCCTGGTCACTCTCCTGGTCATCGGCTTCCGCCTCTTCGACACGGTCCTGGCCGGCAATCCCGGGCTCCTGGACCGCATCCGGGCACCCTTCGGGTTGCTCGTGGCCACCGGGCTGGTGGCGGGGTATCACTTCGCGGTCTGGCGCCAGGACCGGGCCGCGGTCGCCGCGGCCGCACCCGCGGCTTCGTCCGCCGGTGCCTCCAGTGTCCCTCCGGCACGGGCGGTCGGCGAGCTGGTGCTGGTCATGGGCCCAGGCGCGGAGCCCGTCGTGATGCACCTACGCAAACTCACCGGTGCGCCAGTGGACTACTGGCAACGGGCCGGCGCCGCCACGGTGGTGCCGGATCCCACGCAGGTCGAGCAGGTCCTGCACGGTGTCAGCGGTGACCGGGTCCTGCTCATAGTCGGTGTCGACGGCGCTCTCACGGTGATCCCGCTCGCTGCGACTCAGGTGGCCTGAGCCGGTCGCCGCCAGTCGAAGACCCGGCGCCACTGTCGGCGGCCGGCGTGGGCGTCCGGGACCGGCAGCAGCTCGGTGCGTACCAGGCCGAGAATGCCCAGCCGGGCCGGCGACCGTGGCGCCGCGTCCCGCAGGGTGCGCCCGGACAGCACCGCGGCATCAACGCCGGCCTGGTCGTGCGGCACCAGGACGGCCCCGTCGATGCCGCCGAAGCGCCGCAGCGCGCTGCTCACCTGGGCGGCGGGCGCCGGGCCGACGGCGCTGGCGCGCACCCTGTTCATCACGACGTGCACCCGATGGGTGGTGATCACCTCGGTGAGGTCGCTCCAGGCGCGCAGGAACCTGGCCATGCCCACCGGGTCGGCCAGGCCGCAGGCCACCACCCGATCGGCGATTCCCAGGGCGGCCAGCGTCGCCGCGTTGCGGCGGGGCGCGAACAGGTCGCTCGAGATCTCCTCGTCGCTTTCCAGGCTGAACCCGGTGTCGAGCACCACATAGTCGGCCCAGCCCCGCAACGCGGAGATCGTGCCGCTCACCCGTTCGGCCGACAACTCGGGCCACCTGGACGGTCGCCCGATCCCGGTCAGCACCCAGAAGGCGCCCCGCGGCGAGTTGTAGCGGTGGGCGATGCGTTCCAGCTCGACCGGGGTGAGGGTGTCGGAGCCGGACAGCCGGCACGCCGCAGCGAAGCCGGGCGCTTCGTCGAGCAGGCCCAGGCTCGGCGCTATCGAGCCGCTGTAGGTGTCGATGTCCGCCAGCACCACGGTGTGCCCGGCCGCCGCAATCTCGGCGGCGATGTTGATGGCCAGGGTGGTGCGGCCGGGAGCCCCGGCCGGTCCCCATACCGCGATCACGGTGCCGGATCCGGTGAGTCCCGCCGTGACCTCGTCGTCGGACGCGAACGGATCGGACGCGAACGCGAACGGGTCGGACTCATGTGGGGCGGACTCGTCATGGGCATTTGGCTGACCCGCCCGCTGGTCATTTTTCGCCCGTCGTCCGGGCCTGGGCCGCCGGGGCGCGGCCGGGGCGACCGCGTCAGGCGGCGGGTCGTCATCGATGCGCAGCGGGATGTCGCCGCCCAGCGTCAGCACGCGTTCGATCTCGGTCCAGGCCGCGTCGGCGGCGACGACCTCGTGCAGCCCCAGCCCGGCCGCGTAGCGGCGTTCCGCATCGGTCGCGGCGAGGGCGACGACACGGATGCCGTTAGCGTCGCTGGCCGCGAGCAGCTCGGCGGTCAGGGTGCCGGCCGTGGCTCCCACGATCAACGCCTCGGGGGCGCGCCTGTCAATGGCGGCGAGCAGCTCGCGCACATTCGCCGGCCGGGCGACAATCACGTGACCGTGTTCGATGACGTCGGCGAGCAGCCGGTCCTCGGTGTCCCTGTCCAGAGCCAGTGCAAGCAGGGTCACGTCATCCTCCGATCGGGGCGTTCACGGCCACGAGGGAGAGGGCCTCGTCGTTGGCGATCGCCTCCAGCACGGCCGCGACCTTGTCCTTAGGCACCAACACCTCCACCGCCCGGCCGTCGCCGGACTGGATGAGGCCGGACGGTTCCAGGATCCGCACGATCGCGGCACGACCGACAAGAACGGCTGGAGGGCCGAACAGCCCACTCTCGACCTCGCCGGCCGACCACACATCCACGACGGACCCGGCCGCCAGTCCCGTCGACAGCCTCCCGCGCAGTTCGAGGACCAGGCTCGTCACGGCCTCGCCAGCACGGGTTCCGACGGCGGCGGCCGGGACAAGTTCGCCGGCGGTGACGGTGCGCGTCACGATCAACCCGTCGGCAGGAACGAGGGCGGGGGTCAGGTAGAGCTTCAGCGCCGCCCCGAGCCGCACATCGGTCTCGACCAGGTCTGCAGCGTCGAGACGATCGCCGACGGCCAGCGGGACCCGGGCCGCGTACACCGCGACGGTGCGGTCGCTTCCGGCCACGACGACGCTGACCCCGACAATGGAGGCCACGACGAGGACCAGACCGAGAGCGAACCGCGGGTCGAACCAGAACCGGGGTTTCGTCGATGTCGTCGGTCGGCCGGAACCGGCCGGCTGTCCTGTCCTCATCCGCTCACCTCGTCCACTGTCTTTTTCACTGTCTCGCCGGGCTCAGGCTGGCTACCATCGTGACGCGACCGGAAAGTCCGCGCTGAAGTTATCCACAGGTCGCCCGGTCGCCCCGCGAGATCGGCGAACACGACGGATAATCGTTCGCATGAGCGATTCAGTCTCCTCCGCATCCGTGGGCCGATTCCTGACCCTCGCCGACACCGCCCAGATCCTGAACCTCTCCCTGGCCGCCGCCCGCGATCTGGTTCGAACCGGCGAGCTGCCCGCCATCCGCATCGGCGCCGCCGGCGCCTGGCGGGTGGAGCGGGTCCTTCTCGAGTCCTACATCGAGGCCAAATACGAGGAGGCCCGCCGGCTATCGCTCTGGGAACAATCCGACTTCGCGAACATCCCCGAGCTCTCCGCGGGCCGGATCCTGCGCCCGGACGAGCCCACCGATCCCCCGGCGGCCGACGACACCTGGGCCTGAGGCGGCTCAGTCCAGGCGCACCAGGTGGATCTGGTTCAGCGGCACGATCCGGTACTGCCGCACCTCTCCGGCCCGTCTGAGGGTTCCCGGCGCGTGCACCGCCAGGTCAACGTGATCACGTCCCACCCTGTCGATCGTCCCGGTCACGGGCCCCACCCCGGTCTGGATCTGAAGGCTCTTGCGGCGCCGGCACAGATCACGCAGGACGAACGGCAGGCCGATACGGTCGACGAGCCGGGCCGGCGCCGCGGTCTCGGCCGCCAGCGACTCCGGCACCTGGTCGGGCTCCAGGATGACGGCGCCGATGGCCGCAAACGGCAGGATGCACTGCGGGCTGCCGGTACCTGCCTCGAGGAGGTCGGCCGCCATCCAGTCCCGCCCGAATGTCGTCGGCCGCACCGTGAGCACCTGGCTGTCGACCAGCACGACCCTGAGCACCCGTGACGGGACCGGACCGTTGACCACGCCGGTGAGCCGCTGACGCAGCGCCAGCCGGCCAAGACGCAACCGTTCCTCCTCCGCGCGCAGCTCGAGGTCCTCGGCGTTCAACTCGTTCTCGAGCTGACCTTCGAGGTCGTCGAACAGATTGTCCCAGCGCACACCCCGACGGTAGTCGGCCCCCGAATCCGACGCTGACGTTATCCACAGCCTCCCCGACAAGCCTAGACAGACTGGTTCTTGGGTGATTGAGTGTCGCCCAAGGCCTCAGCCTCCTCGGGGTCGATCCGGTGATCCACCCGCACGACAGCGCCACCTGCCCGCTCTCCTCGTCGACACCACGGATCCATGCATCTGGAGCAACCCATGAGCGATCCACTTGCCGAGCCTGACCCCCGCCGCTTGCCGTCCGCGAACGGGCCCAATCCGCGGGTAGCTTCCCCCGGCGGCGCGCTCACGCCGGCGCGCGAGTCCAGCGAGGGATTTCAGTCCGACGATTTCTTCGGCCACCAACCGAGTTCCCGCGCCGCGCTGCCCGATCCGGAGCCTCTGTTGATCAACCTCACCCGGTGCGTCATCGAGGTCCTGGCGGGCGCCAGGGAGCTCGACCAGCTGGCGCGGTGGGTGAGCGACGATGTGTACAGGCACCTGCTCAAGCGGGTGGTGCTCTCGGCAAGGGCCCGCGCGGTCAAGGGGCAACGCGCCCAACGCCCCGCCATCACAATCGGCCGGGTGAGTATCAACGAGCCCAGGGACGGCATCATCGAGGCCGTCGTGATCGTGCACAGCAAGGTCCGCGTGCGCGCCGTCGCGGTGCGCCTGGAAGGCTTGGACAACCGTTGGCGGGCCAGCGCCATCAACGTGCTCTGAACGCATGTCCAGAGTAGGTCAACGACGCCTGCCCGCCGGTTCGCTGCTGTTGGCGGTGTCTACTTCTTCTTGCCCTGGGTGCGACGCTCGGCGCGGTTGTTGGCCGCCGGGGTGTCGGATTCGGCGCGCTGGCCGAAGGCACCGCGCTGCGGCGGGCCGGCCGGCGCGGCCGTTTCCGCGTCGGCGGGGGCGGGGGCGGTGGCGCGGCGGGCACGGTCCGTCGCGGCCTGCTGGATCTGGCCGCGCTGGTTGCGCACCTCGACTCCGCCGGAGTCGCTCGGGGCGGTGAAGCTCAGCTTCTCCTCAGCGGACTCGGCCGGAGGAGTCAGGCCCTTCGCCGCCACGATCGGCGCGTCGACGGCACCGGCCGGCTGGGACACCTCGACCTCGAGGTTGAACAGGAACCCGACGGTCTCTTCGCGGATCTGACCCATCATCTGCTGGAACATGGCGAAGCCCTCACGCTGGTACTCGACCAGCGGGTCACGCTGCGCCATCGCGCGCAGGCCGATGCCGTCCTTGAGGTAGTCCATCTCGTAGAGGTGCTCGCGCCAGCGCCGGTCGATGACCGACAGCACAACGCGGCGTTCGAGTTCGCGCATCGCCGGTGAGCCGAGCGATTCCTCGCGGCGGGAGTATGCGACCTTGGCGTCGGAGATGATCTCCCGGCGCATGAAGTCGCGGTTGATCTTGCCCTTGTTGCCGGCTTCGGAGATGACCTCGTCGATGGTGAGGCCGACGGGGTAGAGAGTCTTCAGCTCGGTCCAGAGGGCGTCGAAGTCCCAGTCGTCGCCGTTGCCCTCGCCGGTGTGAACCTCGAGCACCTCGTCGATGACGTCTTCGAGGAACCGCTGGGTGCGTTCGTGCAGGTCGTCACCCTCGAGGATGTGCCGGCGGTCGCCGTAGATCGCTTCGCGCTGGCGGTTGAGCACATCGTCGTACTTGAGGACGTTCTTGCGGATCTCGGCGTTGCGGCCCTCGACCTGCGACTGGGCACTGCGGATGGCGCGGCTGACCACCTTGGACTCGATGGCCATGTCGTCGGGAACACCCTGGCGGCCCATCAGGCTTTCGGCGGCGCCGGCGTTGAACAGGCGCATCAGGTCGTCGGTGAGCGAGAGGTAGAACCGGCTCTCGCCCGGGTCGCCCTGGCGGCCGCTACGGCCGCGCAGCTGGTTGTCGATGCGGCGGGACTCGTGGCGTTCGGTGCCGAGCACGTACAGCCCGCCGGCGGCGATGACCTTGTCGGCCTCCTCCGAGACCTCGGCCTTGACGGCGGCGAAGACGTCGTCCCACTCTTTTTCGTATTCGTCCGGCGTCTCGACCGGGCTCAGGCCCTTGGCGTTCATCGCGGCGACGGCGAGGAATTCGGCGTTGCCGCCGAGCATCACGTCGGTGCCGCGGCCGGCCATGTTGGTGGCGACGGTGACCGAGCCCAGACGTCCGGCCTGGGCGACGATGGCGGCCTCACGGGCGTGGTTCTTGGCGTTCAGGACCTCGTGGCGCACGCCCTTCTTCGCCAGCAGGCGGGAGAGGTATTCGCTCTTCTCGACGCTCGTTGTACCCACGAGGACCGGCTGGCCGTTGGCGTGGCGCTCGACGATATCCTCGACGACCTGGCCGAACTTGGCCTCTTCGTTCTTGTAGATCAGGTCGGACTGGTCGATGCGCTGCATCGGCTTGTTGGTGGGGATCGCGACGACGCCGAGCTTGTAGGTGCTCATGAACTCGGCGGCCTCGGTCTCGGCGGTTCCGGTCATGCCGGAGATCTTCGAGTACAGGCGGAAGTAGTTCTGCAGGGTCACGGTGGCCAGGGTCTGGTTCTCGGCCTTGACCGCGACGCCTTCCTTGGCTTCGATCGCCTGGTGGATGCCCTCGTTGTATCGGCGGCCCATCAGGATGCGGCCGGTGTGCTCGTCGACGATGAGCACCTCGCCGTTCATCACGACGTAGTCCTTGTCCTTCTTGAACAGGGCGTTGGCCTTGATGGCGTTGTTCAGGAACGAGATCAGCGGGGTGTTCGCGGATTCGTAGAGGTTGTCGATGCCGAGGTAGTCCTCGACCTTTTCGATGCCGGGTTCGAGCACTCCGACGGTGCGCTTCTTCTCGTCGACCTCGAAGTCCTCGTCGACGACGAGGCGTGTGGCGAGGCTGGCGAACTCGGTGAACCAGCGGTTCGCCTCGCCCGATGCCGGTCCGGAGATGATCAGCGGGGTGCGGGCCTCGTCGATGAGGATCGAGTCGACCTCGTCGACAATGGCGAAGTAGTGGCCGCGCTGCACCATGTCGCTGGCCTGCCAGGCCATGTTGTCCCGCAGGTAGTCGAAGCCGAACTCGTTGTTGGTGCCGTAGGTGATGTCGCAGGCGTACATCTCGCGACGCTGCGCTGGGGTCTGGCCGGAGACGATGCATCCGGTGGTCATGCCGAGGGCGCGGAAGACGCGGCCCATCAGTTCGCTCTGGTAGCTGGCCAGGTAGTCGTTGACCGTGATCACGTGCACACCACGGCTGGTGATGGCGTTGAGGTAGGCCGCCGTCGTGGCGACCAGGGTCTTACCCTCACCGGTCTTCATCTCGGCGATGTTGCCCAGGTGCAGGGCCGCGCCGCCCATGAGCTGCACGTCGAAGTGCCGCAGGCCCAGGGTACGGGTCGAGGCCTCACGCACGGCGGCGAACGCCTCGGGCAGCAAGTCGTCCAGCGACTCACCGCCCGAGTAACGCTCACGCAACTGCACGGTTTCGTTCTTCAGCTCCTCATCGCTGAGGGTGCTGAAGTCGTCTTCCAGCGCATTGATGGCCTTCGCATAGCTCTCGAGCCGGCGCAGAATGCGCCCCTCGCCAACACGAAGAACTTTTTCCAGTATTCCGGCCACGAATGCACTCCACTAGTCGTCACGGCGTGCGAACACGCCTGTCGTCCGGTCGGACGCACGTAGCGCCGACCTAGCCGGCAACTATAGCAATGCTAGTTGGTCAGGAGCTGGACCCGCTGGCCACCGAAGCCAGTACCCTCGCCTCGTCGGAGTTGGGGTCCAGTTCGATGACGCCGTAGTCCCAGCCCTTGCGCCGGTAGACCACGCTGGGCCGGTGGGATTCGGCGTCCTGGAACAGGTAGAAGTCGTGGCCGACGAGTTCCATGAAGTACAGGGCGTCGTCAACGGTCATGGGCGCGGCCGAGAAGACCTTGCGACGAATGACCACTGGGCTATAGACCTCCTCGGCTTCGTCGGCCTCTTCGGATTCGTCGGAAACGACCTGGATCGCCCCGGTGCGCACGCGCTCCAGGGTCTCGCCGTCGGCCGGGACGATGTCTACACCTCCGAAGCCTGACGACGACGCGTCGTGCAGCGAGGTGGGCCGGTGCGCGCCTCCGCGGTGCACCTTCTTGCGGTCCTTGGCCCTGCGTACCCGTTCCAGGAGCCGACCGAGGGCGATGTCGAAGGCCGCGTACTTGTCGCTGCCCTCGGCTTCGGCCCGAACGATGGGCCCCTTACCGATGAGCGTGAGTTCAACGCGGTCGTTACCGGCGGCGCCGCTCTTCTCGGTGTGACGACTGACCTTGATTTCCAGGGCGAGGGCCTTGTCGGCGAGACCGGCGATCTTCTCGGCCTTCTCCGTCGCATATTCCCGGAAGCGATCAGTGATCCCCAGGTTCCGTCCAACAATGTTAGTTTCCATGACGACCTCCAGATCTGGCGAACCGCCCCTGATCCGGGCGATTGGTACGCGCCTTTGGCACAACCGTAGTCGTGCCAGCCGGATAAGTCACAGCTTTTGTCAATCAGTTTCCCGTGAACGCTGGATGTCGGGATGGAGCCGCCGGGTTTCGGCGACGGTCGCCGCTCCGACCACCTCACCGCCGGCCTGCCGCAGGGCGCGCCGGGCTTCCAGCAGGGTGGCGCCGGTGGTCACGATGTCGTCGACGAGCACGATGCGGCTGCCCGCGAGCGGCCGGGTGGCCACCAGCGAGCCGCTGCGGTTGTCCAGGCGCTGCTGCCGGCCCAGCCCGACCTGGTCAGCGACGCCGGCGCACGGGAGCAGGAGCGTACTCGGGCGCAGGCCCCCCCGGCGCAGGAGCAGGTCGACGGGATGGAACCCCCGCGCCCGCCAGGCTCGGCGGGAGGACGGCACCGTGACCAGCACGATGCCCCCGGAGGCCTGCGCCGGGTCGGCGGGGTCGGCGGCGGCCAGCGCCGCCCCCACGGCCAGGCGAAGGGCCGCGGCGAGCGCCGGCGCGGCATCCGTTCGACCGCCGTCCTTGTAGGCCACCAGCACCCGGCCCACCACGTCGGAGTAGTCCAACGCCGACCAGACCGTGAGATCCTCGCGGTACGCCGCCTTCGGCTCAGCCCGCAGCGCGCTCACGCAGGCGGCGCAGAGCGCCCGGTCCGGCGTGCCGCAGCCGCTGCACTGGGTGGGCATGAGCACCGCCCAGGCATCGAGGGCGGCGGCGCGGGCTGCCTCGCGCACAGCCCGCACAGCATGCACCACCCGGCGGTCGTTCGTCATCCCGCCAGACTCTCCCGCCGGGGCGGTACCGGCGACCGGTCGCGCCCACCTGTGCACTGACGGGAGCCGCGGCGGCTGGTGAGGAGCGCCGGCTCAGCCGCCGGCGCCCTGCTGGGTGGCCACAAGCGTGACCGCGTCGATGCGTTCCTGCCAGCCGATGCCACGCTGCACCAGGAGCGACCCGTCCGCGGACAGCGCCCGCAGGTCGCGCAGCAGGTTGCTCCCCGTGATGGAGCGAATTCCCGTCGACGACTCGAGCTGCTCGCTCGTGCCGCCGACCTCGTGGGAGACGATGCGGTCTTCGCCGTCGGGCTGCAGGCTCAGGTACGCCACCGTGGCTTGGTCGATCCACGTGGCATCCACCGGGGTTCCGGTGTCGGTGGCCAGCTGCACGGGGTCGCCCAGGCCTACCGGCGCGCCGTTCTCCCGCAGCACGGCGGCCACCACGAGGCGCACCTCACCGGCTGCGCTCAGCAACGCGATCACCCGGGTGCCGTCGCGGGACACCTTGAGCGCGGTGATCGCCGACGCGTCCAGCCAGGGCGTCGGGACGGCCTGTGGCGCACCCTGCGTGTTGTACACGAAGAGCTCGTTGGGCCGGTCCCCCGGCACTGACCAGACATACCCGGAGCCGTCGACGGACGGGGCGATAAGGTTCTGCCGCGGATCGAGCTGTTTGGCATCCTCGCCCACCCTGACCCCGTAAACACCGGTGCCGGTCAGTGCCGCGGCCGCCGTCTGCGAGGGCGACAGGGTGACGGCACTGGGTGCCAGGGCGGCGATGGATTCCGATAGCCCTGGTAGCAGGCTGATCGTCTTGCCAGTCGCGGCGAGGAACCCGAATTCGCCATCACGCAGCACGAGGGCCCGCGCATCAACCCGGGGGTTCACCTCTGGTTCGTTGGCGCCGAGGGCGGCGATGTCCTGGGAATTCCGGTTGATCGTGATCGTGACCGTGAGCCCGCTGGGCAGGCTGTTCTCCAGCTGGCTCTTCATGCGCTGCAGAGTCAGCCTGTCGGCGTTCAGCGCCTCGCTGTTCAGGTCGACCTTGGCGTCCCTGGCTACCACGGTGACGGCGTCGGCGGTGAGGGCGGTACCCTCGGGGAACGCCGAGGTCACAGCGCCGGCGAGCCACTCGCTGGGTCCGCTGAGTACGCCGTTGACGATCTTGGTCGGCAGGGATGCCCCGCGCGGGAACCAGCGCACGTCAGGCACCAGGAATTGGAAGTCCGGGTCGAAGAAGTACAGCGACTGCGCGCTGAAGACGTCCTCGAAAGTGTTCTGGTCGAGCACGGTGCCGTTGGGCGCCTCACTGATCCGCCACTCACCGTCCACCTTCGCGAATTCGTATGGGAGTTGCATGTTAGCCGACGCGACTCCCTCGTGGTACTCGCCGATCGAGTTGACCTCGGCCACCGGTCGCACGGAAACGAGCATCATGGTGTCGTCGACGGGCGCGATGATGCGCCCGGAACCGTCTTCGACGGTGACGCCGGTGTCGGACTTCCAGGTGTCGCTGAATTCGGCCGTCAGGAACTCCCTGGCGATCTCGTAGTTGTTGTCCGGGCTCGTGCCGGCGCCGATGAATCCGGTGAGGATCTCCTCCATCGAGGCCCCGTCCCGTGGCCGGTCCGGCAGGAAGACCGGGGCCGGGTTCTCCCCGGCCACCACATCCTGGCCGGCCTGAACGGCCCCGGTACGCGGAATGCTCGAGCAGCCGCCGAGCAGGAGGGCCATCGCGGTGACGACGGCGACAAGCCTGGCCGGGCTACGCATGGTGGTCCCTTCTCGGTTCGGCGTGCGGCGACACGAATCCAGCGGTGTCGGCATCCGTCGGCGGCAGCGGGTTGGGCGATGCCTTGAGTGTGACGCCGGTCGTGCGGGGCAGGGTCAGCCTGAAGCATGACCCGGCGCCGGGGCTGGACCAGACCTGCAGCCAGCCGCGGTGAGCTGCGGCGTCCTCGAGGGAGATCGCCAGGCCGAGCCCGGTGCCACCGATCGTGCGCTTGCGGGACGGATCCGCCCGCCAGAACCTGTCGAACACGTGGGTGATCTCAGCCTGGGTCATGCCCATCCCGTAGTCCCGCACCGAGAGCGCCACCGCGGATTCGTTGCTGTCCACCGACACGACGATCGGTTTGCCTTCGCCGTGCTCGATGGCGTTTCCGATCAGGTTGTTGACGATACGGCGCACCCGTCGTGGATCCATCTCGGCGGCGAGGTGCCCGCCGGGCGCGACCAGCCTGATGTCGCTCCCCTTGGAGTCACCGAGCGAGCGCATGCCGTCGATGACGTCCTCCGCCAGGTGCACGAGGTTGGTGGGTTCGGACTCAAGCTCGACGGACCCGGCGTCGTAGCGGCTGATCTCGAGCAGGTCAGACAGGAGCAGTTCGAAGCGTTCCACCTGGGTGTGCAGCAGCTCCGCGGTGCGTTCGGTGGCCGGCGGGAAGGTGGCCCGCTGGTCGTAGAGGAGGTCCCCGGCCAGGCGGATGGTGGTGAGGGGGGTGCGGAGCTCGTGCGAGACGTCGGAGACGAAACGCTGCTGCACCTCTGAGAGGTCGGCCAGTTCCTTGATCTGGCTCTGCAGGCTGTCGGCCATGCCGTTGAATGAGCGGGCCAGTGTCGCGATCACGTCCTCGCCCTTTTCCGGGATGCGCACGCCCAGGTCGCCGGAGGCGAGTTTCTGACTGGTCTGGGCCGCCACCTGGATCGGAGAGACAACAAAGCGCACCACGATCCAGGTGACCGCTCCGATCAGCACCATCAGGGCCAGGCCCGCACCGCCCAGGGTCCGCTGCACGAAGAGCAGCGTCGACTCGGCGTCGGCGAGGCTGTATCCGATGTACAGCTCGTACCGCCCGGCGACGGGGACCGTGATCTGTGAGCCGACGACGATTCCGGGCACCGACGAGCCGTCGTCGGAGGCCAGGGTCACCGATTGCCAGTACTGCCCGTCAGCATCGTCCTGCACGGCCTGCCGCAGCTCTGGCGAGATGACCGCGGTGGATGTACCGAAGGTGGAAGAGTCCTGGGGTGCGACGGTCGACGATTCCTGCCCTGGCACCCTGAAGACGGCGACCAGCCGGCTCGACGACGCAGCGGAGATCGAGGTGCGCGCAGACTCCAGCAGCGTCTGCACCTGCACCCTGTCGGCGGCATCCGAGGCGTCCAGGATGCCCTGGGCTGCGCCGGTGGCCCGGTTGGAGTCCACCAGAACCTGAGTCAGCCGGGACTGGAACAGGTCGTTCCCCACGCTGACCGACATGTACACACCGACCAGCCCGATAGCGGCGCCGGACGCCAACACGGTGATGGCGACGGTGCGGAACTGCAGGGAGGAGCGCCAGCTGCGCCGCAGCTGGCGGGTCAGGCGACGCCACGATCCCCACGATCGCCAGTCCAGCCTGAGCATGTCCAGCCGCGCAGCCACCGGGCCCCTAGCTGACCGCGCCGGCGCGGTAGCCGACTCCGCGCACGGTCATCACGATGCGCGGGTTGTCCGGGTCGTCCTCGACCTTGGCGCGCAGGCGCTGAACGTGCACGTTGACCAGCCGGGTGTCGGCCTTGTAGTGATAGCCCCACACCTGTTCGAGGAGCATCTCGCGGGTGAAGACCTGCGCTGGTTTGGAGGCCAGCGCCAGCAGCAGGTCGAACTCCAGCGGGGTGAGGTTGATGCTCTGGTCGCCGCGCTTGACCTCGTGGCCGGCGGCGTCCACGACGAGGTCGCCGATCTGCAGGCTGGCGGGCGTCTCCACCGGAACCGGGCGGAGCCTGGTGCGAATCCGGGCGACGAGTTCCTTGGGGTTGAACGGCTTGACCATGTAGTCGTCCGCGCCGGACTCCAGCCCCTTGACCACATCGGTCGTGTCCGACTTCGCCGTCAGCATGATGATGGGGGTGCCGGACTCGGCCCGGATCAGGGCGCAGACCTCGATGCCGTCAAGGCCCGGCAGCATGAGGTCGAGCAGCACCAGGTCGGGCACGACGCTGTGGAACGCGTCAAGGGCCTGCGCCCCATCCGCGCAGAAGTGCGGCTCGAAGCCCTCGCCCTGCAGGACGATGCCGATCATCTCAGCGAGTGCGGGGTCATCGTCGACAACCAAAATGCGTGAGTTCATAGATCCGTTTTCCGCCCGGTCACCGGGCAATAACGCGCACGACGCGGGCAATCTCTGGCACAAGAATAGTCGACACGGCTCCGAGATATCGCACAGGCCACACAGTGGAGTCCGGGTATGCCAGCATGGAGGCGTGACGGACCCAGACTGGCATCCCCCGACCACCTCCCCAGACGTGCCTCGCTACGGCGAATACGCCCCGGCGGGCGCGCCCGGCACCCCTCCGATGGCCCCGGCCGGCGGCTACCGGCCCAGTGCGCCGCCAGCCTGGACCCCGCCGCCCAAGCCCGGCCTGATTCCTCTGCGCCCTCTCGGTTTCGGCACCCTGTTGGGGGCTCCGTTCCAGGTTCTGCGGCGCAACCCCAAGGCCACCTTCGGCAGCGCCCTGATCGTGCAGGGCGCCACGCTGTTGATCACCCTCCTCATCGTCGGCCTGGTGAGCTTCTTCGCCCTGAGCCGGGTCGCCTCGGCCCCGGTCGACGAACAGGATGCCGTCGAGGCCGGCGCGATGCTCACCATCGTGCTGTCCGCCCTGGTTCCCGTCGCCCTGGCCATCGTCGCGTCCGCGCTCTTGCAGGGTGTGATCGTGCTCGAAGTGTCCCGGGCGACGCTGGGCGAAAAGCTGCGTCTGGGCGCGCTGTGGCGCCAGGTGGGCACGCGGGTGTTGCCGCTGGTCGGCTGGACCCTGTTGCTCAGCGCGGCGCTGTTGGTGGGTGTGCTGCTCATCGGCGGCCTGGTCTACGTGTGCGTCCTGCTGGGCGGCGCGTGGATCGCGTTGGCCGTGATCGTCGGCGTCTTCGGCGGGCTGGGGCTCGTCGCGCTCGGAGCCTGGGTGACCACCAAGACCGCAATCGTCCCGAGCCTGATCGTACTTGAACGGTTGAGCATCCGGCAGTCCATCCGGCGCTCGTGGTCGTTGACGGGCGGGTTCTTCTGGCGCACCCTGGGGGTGTTGCTGCTGATCTCGGTGATCGTGAACGTCGTCGCGCAGGTCGTGACCACCCCGCTATCGCTGTTGTTCAGCGTGGTGCTCAGCCTGATCGACCCGAACGCCGCCTTCGACGCCTACATCCCCGCCATCGTGCTCTACGTCCTCACGCTCCTGATCGCCCTGGTCCTGGGCGCCGTGACCGCCGTCGTGCAATCGGCCGCCGTCGCCCTGATCTACATCGACCTGCGGATGCGCAAGGAGGGCCTCGACCTCGAGCTGCAGCGGTTCGTCGAAGCGGCCCCTGGCACGAAGGCGAGCGATCCCTACCTCCCCCGCACCGCGCCCGCCGACGCCGCTTTGCACCCCGAACCGGGGGCGCCCTGGGCATGATCACGGGGTGGGGGCCGCTTCTGCCGGGGATGGGGATCCCGGTGGATCCCAGCGCGCCCGACGCGCAGCAATGGCTGCGCGATGAGCTCGCCAAGGCTCCATACCAGGCGGCCAGGCCCACCTGGTTCGACAGGCTCTCCCAGGCGATCCTCGACTGGTTCTCCTCGCTCTCCTTCGTCGGTGACGGCAGCGGGGGCTGGATCCCCCTCATCGCGACGCTGATCGGCATCGCCCTGCTGGTCACCGCCATACTCGTCTTCGGGTTGCCCAGGCGCGCTCGTCGCCGACGCAGCGCCGTGGGAATGTTCGCCGCCGACGATCGCCGCACCGCGGATCAACTCCGTAAATCGGCCGCCGCCGCCGCGTCGGCCGGCGACTGGACCCTCGCCAGCGAGGAGGCCTTCCGGGCCATCGTCCAGGGCCTGGCGGAACGCACCATCCTGCGGCCGACACCGGGAACGACGGCGCACAGCGTGGCCGAGCTGGCCGGCGACGCGTTCCCCGACGAACGAGCCCGGCTCAGAAGCGGCGCGAACGTGTTCGAGAGCGTGCGCTACCTCGGCGGCGCGGGAACCGAGCAGGGCTACTGGGCCCTGGTCGACCTCGACGCCGACCTGCGGGCCGCCCGCCCGCGCTCGGCGGAGCCGGTCGCGCCGGTGGCCCCGTGAGCGCCGTGGGCACCAGGACCCCCGTGACCCCGGTGTCGAGCACACCCACCATTCGTGGCGTTTTGCGGAGATCGGTGTTCTGGGTTGTCGCCGGGGTCGGCGCGCTGCTCGTCGCCGTCATCGCCTTCGTTCTCACCGGGTCAGGGGGCACCGCCGGCCCCCGGCTCGGGGCCGACAACCCCGCCCCGGCCGGCGGCATGGCCGTCGTCGAGGTGCTGCGCCAGCAGGGGGTGACCGTCGTTCCTGTCGACACCCTCGACGAGGCCGGCGACGCGACGGCCGCGGCCGGGAACGCCACCCTGTTCGTCTCCGACGAGTCCGGCTACCTCAGCACGGCCCAGCTTGCTCGGCTCGACGACCTGAGCTCCCGCGTCGTTGTCGTGGACCCCGATTTCCTCGCCCTGCAGGCCCTGGCCCCCGACGTCGGGTTCGGCGGCGTATCGACGGCGGACTCCCTGAGCGCCGAATGCACGCTTCCGGCCGCCGAGCGCGCCGAGACGATCTCGCCCGGCGGCAAGACCCTTGGCCTGCCCGCGGGCGCTGCCGGTTACACGGGCTGCTTCCCCGGCGAGAACGACACATACTCGGTGATCGAGCGGGTCACGGATGACCGCACCGTCACCCTGGTCGCCGACACCGCGGTGTTCGCCAACGACGAGATCGCAACGTACGGCAATGCCGCGCTGGCCCTCAACCTCCTCGGCGCCGTCGACACCCTGGTCTGGTACCTGCCGACACTGGCCGATGTGCCCGTCACCGGCCCGCCGTCACTGGGCGCGCTCACGCCCGGCTGGGTGACGCCCGTTCTGCTCCTGCTGGTGGGCGTCACGATAACCGCCATGGTGTGGCGCGGCCGCCGGTTCGGCCCTCTGGTCGCCGAAAACCTGCCGGTGGTCGTGCGGGCCAGCGAAACCATGGAGGGACGCGCCCGGCTGTACGCCCGAACCAGCGCCCGGCTGCGGGCCATCGACGCGATCCGGATCGGTGCGGTGGCCAGGATGGCCCAGGCTGCCGGATTGCCCCGGACCGCCCCGCTCGACCAGGTGATCCGCGCCGTGGCCGCGCTCACCGCCCGGCCGCCAGAGCGCGTCCAGGCCGTGCTCGTCGGCGAGATGCCGGGCAGTGACGCCGCAATGATGGCTCTCTCCGACGCCATCGACGAACTGGAACGCGCCACCGCCCTCGCCGCCCGCCCGCCGGGTGCCGGACCGTCCCCCACCGCTCCCCCGTCAACCGGAAGAATGGAACCATGACCAGTCACGCCTCGACATCCGCCGAGACCAGCCCCGCCGAAGCCTCGACCGACAACCTGCGCCGGGCCCTCGCCCAGGTGCGCACCGAGGTGGGCAAGGCCGTCGTCGGACAGGACGGCGCCGTCACCGGGCTGATCATCGCGCTGCTCACCCGCGGTCACGTGCTCCTGGAAGGCGTACCCGGTGTGGCCAAGACCCTGCTGGTCCGGTCCCTGAGCCACGCGCTCAGCCTGGACACCAAGCGGGTGCAATTCACCCCCGACCTGATGCCGGGCGACGTGACTGGATCGCTCATCTACGACGCGAAAGCCGGCGAATTCGAGTTCCGCAATGGGCCCGTCTTCACGAACATCCTGCTCGCCGACGAGATCAACCGCACACCGCCGAAGACCCAGTCCGCCCTGCTGGAGGCGATGGAAGAACGACAGGTCAGCGTGGACGGGCTCTCGCTCCCGCTGCCGGAACCGTTCATCGTGGCCGCGACCATGAACCCGATCGAATACGAGGGAACGTACACGCTCCCGGAGGCCCAGCTGGACAGGTTCCTGCTCAAGCTCGTGCTCGACATCCCCGAGCGCGACGTCGAGCTCGAGGTGCTGCGCCGGCACGCCAACGGATTCAGCCCGCGCGACCTCACCGCTGCGGGAGTCACTCCGGTGCTCGGTGCCGCCGAACTCGCCGCGGCCCAGGCCTCCGTCGCCGCCGTCGGCGCGAGCCCCGACGTCCTGGCGTACATCGTCGACCTGGCCAGGGCCACCCGGCACAGCCCGTCGGCCAAGCTGGGCGTGAGCCCCCGGGGCACCACCGCCCTCCTCGCCGCGACCAAGGCGTGGGCCTGGCTCAGCGGGTACGCGTCAATCACCCCCGATCACGTGCAGGCCATGGTGCTGCCGGTCTGGCGGCACCGCATCCAGCTGCGCCCGGAGGCGGAACTCGAGGGCATCACCGTCGACACGATCCTGCACGGCGTCCTGCAGCAGGTCCAGGTTCCGATCTAACCGATGACGCGCATCCGATGACACTGACCGGCCGATTCGTCCTCCTCGTCGCCCTCGGCGTCGTGCCCATCGTGCTGTTCGGCGACACCACCGCCAGTGCACTGGCCATCCTGGCCGGCTGGCTGCTGCTCGCCCTGACACTCGGGAGCATCGACCTGGCCCTCGCCGCATCGCCGCGGCGGCTGACCCTGGCCCGGGTGTTGCCGTCCAGGGTACGCCTGGGTGAGGAGGTGACCAGCGAGCTCTATCTCAGAAACAATGGCCCGCGCCCGCTTCGCGGCATCGTCCGCGACGGGTGGCAGCCGTCGGCCGGCGCGGGCAATAACCGCACGACGGTGACGCTGCCGCCTGGGGAACGACGCCTGGTCGCGCTGACGCTGCGCCCCACCCGGCGCGGAGAGCGCACGGCGTCTCACGTGACGGTGCGTTCGAGAGGTCCACTCGGCCTCTGGGCGAGGCAGGCCACCCTCACCGCCCCCGCACAGATCAGGGTGCTGCCGCCCTTCCATTCCCGCAAGCACCTGCCGTCGCGGATCAGTCGGCTCAAGGAGCTCGACGGCCGCACCAGCGTGCTCGTGCGCGGGCAGGGCACAGAGTTCGACTCCCTGCGGGAGTACGTTCGCGGTGACGACGTGCGGTCCATCGACTGGCGCGCCACCGCCCGCCGCAACGATGTCGTGGTGCGCACCTGGCGCCCCGAACGAGACCGGCGCATCGTGATCGTCATCGACACCGGCCGGACCTCCGCCGCCAGGGTCGCCGACGAGCCGCGGCTGGACACCGCCTTTGAGGCTGCGCTGCTCCTGGCCGCCCTGGCGTCCAGGGCCGGCGACAGGGTGGATTTCCTGGCCTGGGACCGCCGGGTGCGGGCCAGGGTGCAGGGCGCGTCAGGAGCCGGACTGCTCAGCCGTATGGTGGACGGCATGGCGCTGATCGAACCCGAGCTCATCGAGATGGACTGGACCGCGCTGCCCGGGCAGATCCGTGGCATTACCGGCCAGCATGCCCTGGTGGTGCTGCTCACCCCGATCGATGCCCCCGGCGCGTCGACGGGGCTCCTGTCGGTGCTCGGTCAGCTCACCGCACGGCATACCGTCCTGGTGGCGTCGGTGACGGACCCGACGGTCGTCGGGCTGGCCCGTCACCGCGGCACCCGCGAAGACGTGTACCGGGCCGCGTCGGCCGAACGCACGATGCTGGACGCCACCCGGGTGGCGGCCGCGGTTCGGCAGCTCGGTGCCGACGTGGTCACCGGCGCCCCCGACCAGCTGCCGCCGGCCCTGGCCGACCGCTACATCGCTCTCAAGGCGGCGGGCCGGCTCTAGGAGACCGCGGCGTCAGCCGGCGAAGACCCGGGCGCTGCCCGCCTCGAACTCGGCTAGGTCGCCGGTCTCGCCGGCGCGCACGGACCGGCCGCCAAGCACCAGCATGTAGGCGAGGAAGGCGAGCAGGGCCGCGGCCCCGATGCCGATCTTCACCGGCCAGGGCCAGGGCGCGGGGGTCACGAAGCCTTCGATGATGCCGGACACCAACAGCACGAAGACAAGACCGATCGCCACCGTGAACAGGGCTCGGGCATCCTCGGCCAATGCCTGGCCGCGGGTGCGGGCGCCCGGCGCGATCCACGCCCAGAAGATGCGCAGGCCCGCCGCCGCCGCCACGAAGATCGCGGTCAGCTCGAGCAGGCCGTGTGGGGCGATGTAGAGGAAGAAGGTATCGCCCTCGTCGTACGCGAACATTACCGCAGCGGTGATGCCAAGGTTCTGGGCATTCTGCAGAACGATGTAGGGCACGTGGACGCCCAGGATGCCGAAGGCGACACACTGCGCCGCGATCCAGGCGTTGTTGGTCCATACCCGCCCGGCGAACGACGCTGCGGGGTTCTCGGAGTAGTACGACACGAAGCTCTGGTTGGCGACCTGCTCGAGCTCGGCGGGCGAACCGAAATTGGCCAGCACATCCGGATTGTTGGTGGCCCAGACCGCGTAGAGCGTTGCGACGACAGCCGTCACCACGGCCACGGCCAGGGTGAGCCAACGCAGTCTGTACAGCGCGGCCGGCAGTTGGGTGAGGAAGAATCGCGGCAGTTGCGAGAGCACGTTGGTGCCCGCGCCGGTGAAGCGCAGCCGGGCCCTGGACAGGAGCACCGAGAGCCTGTCGCCCTGCATCGTCGAACCGGCGGCCGTCTTGATGACCGAGAGCTGAGTGGCACCGGCCTGGTAGGCCTGGATCAGTTCGTCCGACTGGGCGCCGCTGAGCTGCCGCAGGTGGCCGAGTTCGGCCAGGCGGTCCCATTCGGCGCGGTGCGCCGCTGAATACGCGTCAAGATCCATCTGGTTCAATAGTAGACATGGCGGAGCCCTGGAAAGCAGCCGATCACGGTGAAGATTCCCTGATCGAGCACGAGCTGGTGACCGGAGAGGCCGTTGCCCTCGATGTTCGCCCAGCGAGCGTCATCCTGCGTGGTGCGGGAACGATGATCGATTGGGTGGCCTATGTCGGCTTCTTCCTGCTCATGGCGCTGGTGGTCTCTGTGCTGTTCGGCGACGGCATCGACGAGGCCCTCGCCCAGGCGCTGGCCATTTCGGGGCTGGTCTTCTCTTTGCTGATCGTGCCGACGCTGGTCGAGACCGCCTCGAGGGGCCGTTCCCTCGGCCGCTGGGCCGTCGGCGCGCGCATCGTGCGGGATGACGGCGGCGCTACGGGGCTGCGGCACTCCTTCATCCGCGCGTTGATGGGCGTGATCGAGATCTTCCTCACCTTCGGCGGCATCGCGGTCACCTGCGCTCTGCTCAACTCGCGTTCCAAACGCCTCGGTGACCTCTTGGCGGGAACGTACAGCCAGCACGAGCGGGTACCGCGGTTCAGCGAACCCACCTTCATGCTGCCGCCGGTCCTGGCTTCCTGGGCCGCCACTGTGGATGTCGCCCGGCTGCCCGATCCGCTGGCGCGCCGGGTGGCGCAGTTCCTACGTCAGGCACACCAGCTCTCACCTGACACCCGGGTACGGCTGGCTGCGAGCCTCGCCGCCGAAGTGGCACCGTTCGTGTCCCCACTGCCGGCGGTGCCGCCTGAATACCTCCTGATCGGCGTGGCCGAGGTTCGGCGTAACCGCGAGTACACCGGCCACATCCTCGAACGCGGCCGGCTCGAGAAGCTCTCCCCGGTCCTGACCGGGCGTCCCCACGACTTCCCCGAACGCTGACCTCTCCCCCCGCGAGCTGTGAGTTAAGCCCCAAGATCCTCGTTTTTTAGGTGCTTTGCTCACGGTTCGCGGATGCGTGCGGGTCGCCTACCAGCGGGAGCGGGGCGTTGCTCAGCCTGGGTGCGGGCATGCCATGTTTCGTGAGCTGTGAGTTAAGCCCCGAAGTCTCGCGCGTTGTGGTGCTTTGCTCACGGTTCGCGGGACCCGGGGTGGGGGGTTAACGCACAATGGCCACCCCGGAGGGTGGCCATTGTGTGTGTTTCTAAG
>NZ_SOFL01000046.1 GCF_004402695.1 Cryobacterium adonitolivorans
GGCCGATCGTGCGCCGCTGCTCGACGGGAATCGAGTCGTCCTTTCGTTCCTGGGTTGAGGCGGCCTCGGCGATGCTGGTGAGCCTGTCGTGCGCGGCCTGGGTTTGCTGAGCGGTGCCGTACCAGGTCAGGGTGCCCATACCATCGGGCCGGCCCTCCCACCACACCCCGCGCTCGGCGATCGCCGCCGTGGAGCGCTTCGTGATGGTCTCCGGGTGCGCGCGTTCCCGCAACCGCCTGGCCTTGCTGGCGAGCTTGCCCACCGTGAGTTCTTTCGCGGCGGGCAACAGCTGCGCTTCACACGCGTGCAGGTCCTCGAGGGGGATGAAGCTGAGCTGCTCCATGAGCACCTGCCCGTGCCGGTAACTGATGTCACCGGCACTCATCGCCGTGAGGGTGGCGTTCATCGGGCCGGCGAACATCGACGATTCACCGATCAGGTCCTCCGCCGTGCGATCGGCCAGATGCAAAGAACACGCGACCTCGCTGGNCCCACGCCGCGACCTTCCGCGAGCTCGCATCCGCATCGGTAAGCACCGGCCCCCGCGCCGCCTCAACGGCGTAGTCGGGGTTGAGCAGTTTCGCGTTGGCCGGGTCGCTGCTCCACCGCTGCAGATCGGCCAGCGCGACAGCGCGTTCGGCGTTGGCCTTCGCGATCCTGCGGTGGGCTCTCCGCGCCGTCGCGACCTTCCCCGCGAGAGTGGCCTGGACCTGTTCCTGCAGGGTGCGACGACGCCGGTGCGCCTGCGCGCGGGCGCCGGCATCAGCACCGGTGTCCGGGTTGCGGGCGTCGTGACCCGGGTCATCCGGGTCGGCCGGGAACTGCTCTGCTGGGCTGCTCATACCTTGATAATCGCACCGACCACCGACACTCCAGCCCCAGCAAAACCAGGTGTGGAAAGGCTTTGTGAACAGCCGCTTGTGGAGGAGCGGCCAGTTCGTCGAAGTTGTTGTCGGCTACGTTTCGAGTGCCGCCACCAGGGTCGCATCCTGCGGGTCGATGGCCCGCACACTATTGACTCTGCGGTCCACCAGGCGGGTGCGCATGGTGGCGGCCACCAATGTGGACGATCGATCCAATAGATCGATCATGGCCGTGCGATTCTTCGCCGACTCGGTGGGGTTCGCCCCGGTGATCGACTGCGGGTTCAACCAGGTCGCCCAGGTGTCGGGTTCGAGGAAGGCCGGCATCCGGTCATGCACCTCGCCGGAGGCATCCCGCGCCTCCCGGGTGATCACGGCGAAGACGCGCGACCATTCGCCGTCGGCATCCTTCGACGCCCAGCTGACCCCGGCCGCCGCGAGCAGGCCGTCGGCGTGGATGAAGTGCGGTTGTTTCGCGCCCTTCTCCCCGGTCCACTCGTAGTAACCGAGCATGGGTACGATGCAGCGCGCATTGGAGAACGCGCCGACCCAGAATCGCTGATCAAGCTTCTCCAGCCGGGCATTGATGATCGGCCCGCGTCGCGGCGCCCCGGCCGGTTGCGGCCAGTCCCAGGTGGCCAGTGTCACCTCCCGGGTGGGGGAGTCGGCGCCCTCCGGCTGCCACTCGCGAACGATGGGGGCCGGGTCGGTCGGGGCGATGCTGTAGCTGGGCCGCCAGTCACCGGCACGGCCGCCGGCCGCGACGAAGTCCCGGATGAGGTCGTCGACGTCTTCGTTCATTGCAAATCTGCCGCACATGAAGGTGAGATTACCCTCGTGAGGGCGGCCGAGTCACGCGGATGCCCGAATCGAGCGGTCACGCCGGTCGCCGACTGCGGGGTCAGCTTCGGGTTCAGCCCTCGGCGCTGACCCGCGACGAGAACCGCACGAGGTAGCCATCCGGGTCCTGCACCAGGAACTGGGCGACCCCGGCCCGGGTGTCGCCGGTGGCGTACAACTTGGTTTCGGCTGTCATGAAGAGCGGCCACCCGGCGTTGGCGAGGCGCTTGAGCAGCGGTGCGATGTCCGGCATCATGATCTGAAAGTTGATGCCACGACCCAGCGGGCGCTCCAGGGCGCCGGGGATCCAGTTGCGTCCGCAGCCGACCTGCTCGAGCATCAGGTGCGCCGTGCCGGCGTGGAGGTAGGCGAAGCCGTCGTCTGGTCGGTCGTAGAGCACCTCGAAGCCACACAGTTCGATCCAGAAATGCAGGCTGACCGACAGATCCTCAACCAAGAGCTCGGGCACGAGATCCGGGAAGAACACCGGCTCCGGCGTCGAGGTGACTACGGTTTCGGCTGCTGTCATGCGTTCCAGTATGGCGGCGAGCCGACCGGCATCCGCGCTCAAACCGCGCCCGCTGCGCCACAATCGACTCATGACCGACGGAGCCGGCCCATCCATCAACATCCTGAGCGCCGAACCGGACGATCTGGCGGCGGTGGCCGAACTGCGCTGGAAGCGCCCCGGGTGCCGTGTTCGCGCGCCCCGGTGCGTGCCTCCGGCGACGTGCGGTGCGTCTACGTGGTTCCCACCGAACGAGATTCCGGGATAGGTGGGCGGATGCTCCAGGCGTACGAGCGGGCGGGGTTCTTAGCGTCCGCGCGGCTGCTCCAGGCTACCCGGACACCCTGACCGCGTGATTGTGGCCACCAGAGACCTAATTGATCCGGTGTGCCGGGCTCACTTGTCCCCGCCGGTAGCTGGTGGGGCTGGTGCCGTAGACCCGGGTGAAGGCTGCGCTGAAAGTGAAGGCGTTGCTGTAGCCGACCTCTGCGGCGATGAGGGCGGTGGTGGCGCTGCTGGACGCCAGTCTGTCTGCGGCCAGTGCCAAGCGCCAGTTGGTGAGGTAGGTCATGGGCGGCTGCCCGACGACGGTCTGGAAGCGAGCCGCCATGTTTGCCCGGGAGACGTGCGCCCGCCGCGCCAATTCAGCGACTGTCCAGGGTGCGGCCGGGTCCGCGTGCAGGAGGGCCAGAGCTCGGGCGACCAACGGGTCGTTGGTGCCGGCCGCCCAGCTGGGAACCGGGAACTCGGCGCGCTGTACGCAGACTCGCAGCAGATGCAGCAGTAGCAAGTCCAGGACCCGGTCCAGCGCGCTCTCCTGTCCCAACCCCGGGCGGGTGAGCTCGCGCTCGAGTAGTCCAAGCAAGACCGGATCGACCTCCGTCTCCGTGAAGATCGCCACGGTTGGGAGGGCGGAGGCGACCAACTGACCGGCCGCGGCCGCGCTCTGGTAGCTGCCGATCAATAGGACCGTGGCTCCGTCGGGGCTGTTGCCCCAGGTTCGTACCCCCTGGGACATCGTGAGCTCCAGGTGCTCCCCGGTGGGGGTGCGGCACGACTGCTCCGCATCGATCACCACGGTGGGTTCGCGTTCGGGCGCATCCGCGACGTGGTACGGGGCGGTGCCACGGACGGTGGCCGCCTGTCCCTGATGCAGGGACCGCGGGGCACTTCCCTCTGCGGTGATCCACGCCTGCCCGCGCACAGCGACGATCACGGTCAGTGCGGCCCCGTCCTGAACGTCAATGGCGAATGGCGGGTCCATCACCACACGCAGAGCGAACGCGGACTGCGCCCGGGGACCGGTGAGGAATTGCGATAAAGGATCCACAGGTTCCAGAATAGACGATGAGAGATGTTTTGTAGAGCATGGAGCATTCATCGTCCAATCACGGTGAGTCAGGCTGGGGTCATGACAATCACATCCGAACTCAGTCCCGTTCTTGTCACCGGTGGAACCGGGCGCAGCGGCGCCCGCCTCGTGCGCCACCTCACCGCACGCAACGTGGCGGTGAGGATCGGCACCCGACACGCCCCGGCGCCCTTCGACTGGAACGACCCCCGCACCTGGATCGGGGCTCTCGACGGGGTCAAGGCCGCCTATCTGTGTTACAGCCCCGATCTTGCTGTTCCGGGGGCATCCGAGTCGATCGCGGGTGTCGCCGCAGCCGCCACAGAGGCCGGGGTTCAACGGTTGGTGCTCCTCTCCGGCCGCGGCGAAGAGGGGGCTCGTGCCGCTGAGGACCACGTGCGGACGTGCGGGCTGGAGTGGACGGTGTTGCGGTGCTCATGGTTCGCCCAGAATTTCAGCGAGCACTTCCTGCTCGGCCCGGTCCGACGAGGCAGGCTCCTGCTGCCCGCCGATGGCGGGATTGCCGAACCCTTCGTGGATCTGGACGACCTCGCCGAGGTCGCCGCCGACTCCCTCACCACCGACCGCCACGTCGGGCGGTTGCTGGAACTGACCGGCCCGCGGCTGCTCACCCTCCAGGACGTCGCTGCCGAGCTGTCGGCCGCCACAGGTCGCCCCGTCGAATTCGTGTCCTGCACCGCAGAGGAATTTGCCGCCGATCTCGCCGACGACGGTATCCCCGGCGACGAAGGCTTACCGTTGGCCGGGCTCTTCACCGAGATCCTCGACGGACGCAACGCCGTCATGACTACTGATCTCGCTGGAGCACTCAACCGAGAGCCCACCGACTTCGGCACCTATGCGGCCCGTGCGGCCGGCACCGGCGTGTGGAACGCGCCCGCCAGGGCGTCCCTCCGATGAGCGACTGGCTGCCGGTGTTCGCCGGTACCGGCTCCGCCGCAGCAGGCGGTTTCTACCTTGCCTTCTCCGCTGTGGTGATGCCCGCCCTTCGCCGCCAACCGGCGAAGGATGCGATCACGACCATGGTTTCGATCAATGAGAAGGCCGTGCGGCCTCCGTTCATGATCCTGTTTTTCGGCACCGCGGCCGCCTGCGCAGCTGTTGCCGTTATCGCAGCCACCGACGCGCTCACCCACTCACCGTTCAGGGTCGCCGGAGCGGCAGCCTACCTGGCTGGGTGGGCCTCGACCGTGCTGGTGAACGTGCCGCTGAACAACCGCCTGTCCAGGCGCGGCGGTGGCCAGCCGGATCGGCACTGGCACAGTTTCCAGCGTTCCTGGATTCCAGCCAACCACGTGCGCGCAGCACTCTCGATCGCCGGCGCGGTCGGACTACTTGTTCCCACCTGAAACTGGGCATCGCGGCTAAGAGTTGGCGGTAACGGACCGTTCCCTGCGGGTGCTGGTTACGGTGTGCCACGCGACCTCCGGATGCTTTCCTGGTCGCCTTACTGTGGCCACTGCGGACAACTGGTCGCGGTGCGCTGGAGGTGGATTCAACCGGTCGATGCAACACTGCCGTCTTGTTGGTCTGAGAGTAGCTGGTTCAGGGCTTCGCGGGGCGTGGCTGCGTCGAGTCGTTTGCGGGGGCGGTCGTTGAGTTTGTCGGCGACGAATTCGAGGTAGTCGGGGTGGTAGCCGGAGAGGTCGGTGCCCTTGGGGAAGTACTGGCGCAGCAGCCCGTTGGTGTTCT
>NZ_SOFL01000030.1 GCF_004402695.1 Cryobacterium adonitolivorans
ATGCCACCGACCGTGATGGTGCACGTGAACGCGACCGACCTGCTCAACGGCGTCGGGGTCGGCTGGATCGACGGCGTCGACGGGCCCATCTCAATGAAAACCATCAACCAGCTGATCGACAACGGCGGAATCCGGCCCGTTTTCTTCGGCGGCAACGGCGCCGTGCTGGCACTAGGCGACAAGATCCGCTGCTTCACCCCAATGCAACGCACAGCCATCACCGCCCGCGACGGGGGCTGCATCATCCCCGGCTGCACCTGCCCACCCCAATGGACCGAAGTGCACCCCGTGACGCCCTGGCAGCACGGCGGCCCGACCAACGTCGACAACGGGGTACTGCTGTGCTGGTACCACCACCACAACATCGACACGTCGGGGTGGCACATCCACATGACCCTGGGCATGCCCGAAGTACAAGCACCACACTGGATCGACCCCACCGGCACCTGGCGAAAACCACACCAGCACCAAGCGCACGACCCCAAAACCCGAANAAACCCGAAGACAACACGAATAGCCCAGCTCACTCGGCGTGGAGCCCATTCGGGTCGATATGAGGCATTCTCAGGTCATCTCATGGTTGCTCGCCTATGTTCGACAGGCGGCAAAAAACGATGCAAGCGCTACCTACGCCAGTCGGCAATTCGAAGCCGCTTCCGGTAGCGCCACGTCGGCAGTAAGGCATGATGTTCCACTCCACCCCCCACTCCAGCACCAGCTTCGACCCCGCCGCCGGTCCCGCCGCGGACTCACACCTCACACACCGGGAGACCGGATTGTCCCGAGTGCCGGTCTGGCTCTGGAAGGCCCTCATGACTCGCATCGGGCCCGGCGAACTGCACAAGTTCAACGCCGACCCGATCGACGACGTCGACTACCACTTCGACCTCGACTACGTGGGGGACGGCATCCGTGACCACCGGCTCGACGTTCTCGTGCCGCACGAGCACCACGACAGCGACGACGCGAGCACGACGGCGGGCCCACTGCCCGTCTACATCTACTTCCACGGCGGCGGCTGGACCTCCGGCGACAAGGCGCCGCTCACCAAGTACGCCGCCAGCCAGGCGGTCGAGGGCATGGTGGTCGTCAACGCCAACTACCGCATGGCCACCCGGTTCAAGATCGGCGACATGCTCGACGACGCCAACGACGTGCTCACCTGGGTCACGCGCAACATCCTCGTATACGGCGGCGACCCCACCCGCATCGTCATCGGAGGCGACTCGGCCGGCGGGCACATCGCGGCCCTGGTCACCGCCGCGGCCAACGACGAAGCCCTGGCCGCGCACTACAACCTCGACCTGCAGATCGAGCCCGGGCACCTGCGCGGACTCGTGCAGCACTGCAGCATCGCCGACTTCTCGGTGATGTTCGAGCGCGGATTCGTGCTCAGCCTCAACTTCCTCCGGATGTTGCTTCCCGCGCACGGCCGGGGAATGTCCCTGCGAGACGCGGCCCGATTCCTGTCCCCCATCGAGTGGCTCGACAAGGGCTTCCCGCCGGTCTTCATCACAACCTCCGAGCGAGACTACTTCTACCGGGCCAACCTCAACTTTATCCAGGCCCTGCGCAGACGGTCTATCCTGGCCGACACCGTGATCTACGGCCGGCACCGCACCAACACCCGCCACACCTGGCAGCAGGACGCCCGGCACCCCGAATCGCAGGAGGTCTACCGCCGTCTAGGTTCGTTCGTGCGCAAGGTGGCCGCTCTGCCCGCCCAGGCCACGCAGGCGCTGTCCCTGCCCGCGCTGGACGTGCCCGCGCGCGCCGAGCACGCCCTGGCCTAGCTCCCCGGCCGGCTTCTTGGCCTGCGCGTGTCTGTTCGGGCATGGTAGACAAGTTCGACACTTGCCAGGCCATTCGGGCCGCGCCACCCAGAGGAGCACACATGAGCCAGGCCGACACGTTTCCGGTGACCGGGCTCCCTAAGGCCGGACTGCCCACCCGCGCGCTCGTCGTCGGCGACCCGTTCCGGGCCGAGCAGATCTCCCACCAGCTCGAGAACGTGCGCGAGGTCGCCCACCAGCGTGAGTATCGCTCGTTCGTCGGCGACTGGAATGGCACCACCGTCGTCGTCGCCTCGCACGGCGTGGGCGCCCCCGGCGCCATCTGCCTCTTCCAGGAGCTGATGGATGCCGGCGTCGACACCATCATCAGGCTCGGCACCGCGGGCGCCCTGCTCCGCGGCATCGGCGACGGCGACCTGATCATCGCCGAGTCCTGCGTGCGCGACGACGGCGTCACCCACCAGCTGGTGCCCGAGAGCTATCCGGCCGCCGCGAGCCCCGAGGTCGTGATCGCTCTGGCCGACGCTGCCCGGCGGCACGACGCACCGCACCACCGCGGAATCGTCTGGACCCGGGCCGCCTTCTACCCGGGCATCATCGACCTCAACCAGGCGGGCTACGTCAAGCTCGGCGTGCTCGCCATCGAGATGGAACTCTCGGCGCTGCTGGTCCTCGCCTCCACCCGGGGCGTGCGTGCGGGCGGCGGTCTCGTTATCGACGGCGCCACCGCCGACGACCTCGTCGACGGCACCGGGTACGACCCACACCGCACCGTCGTGGCGGAGGGCGTCACCCGCGGCATCTCCGTCACCCTCGACGCCCTCGTCGCCCTGCCGGAGCTCGTCTGATGGCCGTCGAGCAGGTCGACCTGATCCTCACCGCGGATGCCGTGCTCACCGTCGACGCCGCGGGCACGGTCGTCGAGGCCGGCGCCGTAGCCATCCGTGCGGGGGTCATCGTCGGCGTCGGGCCGGCCACCGACCTGCTCGCCCGCTTCGACGCGGCGGAGGTGCTCGAGAGCCCCGGCTGCGTGATCGCCCCCGGCTGGGTGAACACCCACACCCACCTGGCCATGAACCTGTTCAGGGGTGCGGCCGACGACGTCACCCTCGAGGTGTTCCTCGAGCGCATGATCGGCGCCGAGTTGAGCACGCTCAGCGCCGCGACGGTCGCCGTCGGCGCCCGGGCCGGCATCGCCGAGTGCCTGGCCGGTGGCACAACAACGGCGCTGGACATGTACTGGTACCCGCGGGCCAGCCGTGCGGTCGCAGCCGAGACCGGATTCCGGCTGCTGAACGGCCCTATCTTCCTCGGCAACGAGGACCCCGAGGGCCGCGACTTCGCGGGCATGCTCGAGGAGGCCAGATCGATCCTCACCGACAACCGCACCGAGTCGCCCGACGATGACCTCTGGGTGATGCCGCATTCGGCCTACACCCTCAGCCGCGACCAATTGGGGAGCGTCAGGGAGTTGGCCGCCGAGGTCGACGCCCGCATCCACACCCACGCTTCCGAGAGCCTCGGCGAACTGGCGCTGACGGTGCAGGTCAACGGTGACCGGCCGGTCGCCGTGCTCGATGCTGCCGGGCTGCTGACCAGCCACACCGTGCTGGCCCATGCCGTGCATCTCACCGACGACGAGGTCGCCCGCATCGCCGCCAGCGGCGCCGCCGTGGCTCACTGCCCGATGTCGAACCTCAAGCTCGGCTGCGGTATCGCCCCGTTGCCCGAGTTGCTGCAGCACGGCGCCGTCGTGGGCCTGGGCACCGACGGAGCCGCCTCCGCCGGCGCCCTGGACATGTACGCCGCCGTGCGGATGGCCGCGCTGCTGCACAAGGGCACCAGCAACGACCCCACCATGATCAGCGCCGAACGCGCCGTGCGACTCGGCACCGTCGACGGTGCCCGCGCCCTCGGCCTGGCCGACGTGGGCACGATCGAGCCCGGCATGCGTGCAGACCTGCAGGTCGTGCGTGTCGACACTCTCAATACCAGCCCCGTCCGGGACCCCTGGTCGGCGCTCGCGTACACCGCCACCGCCACCGACGTGCGGCACACCGTGGCGCGGGGCCGGATCGTGCTTCGCGACCGGGTGCTGCAGACCATCGACGAGAAGTCGGCCCTGCGGGAGCTCTCGGAGGCCGCCACCCGCTAGCATCATCGGGTGCACATGTTCTTTCGAACCCTGCTTCACAGTCTGCTGTCGCGCTTCGGCCCACGCCTCGGGCGCTACGACGTCGCCCGCACGCGGTTCATCACGCTGCCCACCGACCAGGACATCCTGCGGCACATGAACAACGGCGTGTACCTGTCGATCATGGACATCGCCAGGTTCGACATGCTGCACCGCACCGGCATCTGGGCGATCTTCCAGGCCAAGGGCTGGTATCCGGTGGTGGTGGCCGAGACCATCAGCTTCCGCAAGTCACTCACCCTCGGCCAGCGGTTCACCGTGGAGTCGCGCATCCTGGGCTTCGACGAAAAGGCCGTGTACGTCGAGCAACGCTTCGTGCGGCCCGTCGAGGGCCCGGATGCTGCGCCAGGCGACGTCGAGGTGTACGCCCGCGGCTTCATCCGCGGCCGGTTCCTCAAGCGCACGGGCGGCGTGGTCACCATCGACGAACTCACCGACGCCGTCGGTGCCGTGCCCGCCGAAGTGAGCGTGCCCGACTGGCTGCTCGAGTGGAGCGCCGACGTGGCCATGCCGGCCACACGAGCGCCGGCCCCCAGCATCTGGGAGTAGTGGTTGCGGCTAGGCCAGGTCCTCGGCCACCGACGCCGGGGCGGCCTTGGGCACCAGGAGCTCCTGATAGTGGCTCTTCAGTGAGGGGTAGTACTTGCTGAACGACGGCAGCGGGTGGTGCGTGCGCGACGCGACGAGGCGATCGAGGTAGTAGTCCCAGACCGGCCCGAACGTGGCGGCCTCGGCCGGAGAGTGCAACCGCAGCCCGAAGGTCAGCACGGTCTTGCCGGATCCCCCCGTCAAATGCGCCATCACCCGCCAGGCATCCTCGCCCTCGCCGATGTCCAGCGCCAGCCGCCTCGGCTCGACGCACTCGAGAATGCTCACGTACTCCCACTGTGAATCGTTTTTCGATTCCATCCGGAACCGCACGGCCCCGGTGCTCGGTAACCCCGTGTAGGTGCCGATCCAGCCGTGCAGACCCTCTGGTTTGGTCACGGCCTCCCACACCGACTCCGGGGCCGCCGGGAAGATGCGGTCGAAGAGCAGGTAGAGCCCGTCACTCCGGTGGGCGAACCGCCCCGTGGCGTGGGCGACATCCGGCGGACCGGGCAGGGGCAGTGTGGGCATGGTGACCTCCACGTTGAGTGAAACACGAGCCTTCCCTCTGAGGCTATGCCTAGTTCGGGGCGGCCGCCAGAGTGCTCAGACGCTCTCGAGCAAGGCCATGGCGGCGTTGTGCCCACCGATACCGCTGACCCCGCCGCCGCGCCGGGCGCCGGCTCCGCAGAGCAGAATTCGCGGATGCCGGGTGGCCACGCCCCAGCGCTGGGCCGCCGTGTCCCTGGGCGCGTCATCCTCCAGGAACGGCCAGGACAGGAGCCCATGGAAGATGTCCCCGCCGGGCAGGTTGAGCGCCGCCTCGAGATCCGCGGTGGTCTTGGTCTCGATGCAGGGCAGGCCGTTGGCATCCCTCAGCAGCAGGTCCTCGATCGGTTCGGCCAGCACCGAGTTGAGCGAGGCCAGAACGGCGGCCTGCAGCTGGGCCCTGGTGGCGGCGTTGTCCTGGTGGGTGAGCCGGTCGGGGGTGTGCAGGCCGAACACGGTGAGGGTCTGGGCGCCGGCCGTCACCAGCTCGGGCGAGAGGATGCTCGGATCAGTGAGGGAGTGGCAGTAGATCTCACACGACACCAGCTCGGGGATCCGGCCGGCACTGGCCTGCCGATAGGCGGCCTCCAGCTGGCTGAGCGTCTCATTGATGTGAAAGGTGCCGCCGAACGCGGCCTCGGCTGACACCGACGCATCCAGCAGCCGGGGGAGCCGGCTCAGCAGCAGGTTCACCTTCACCTGGGCGCCCTCCGGCTTCACGGTGTCCGGTGTGCGCTCGCCGAGGAGGCCGTCCAGCACCCACGGAGCCACGTTCGCCAGCACGTGGCTCCCCACGGTGCTCTCGTCCCGGTCCTCGTGCCGGTAGCGCACCGTGCCGTCCGGATCGATACCGGTGACCTCGGCACCGGTGAGGATGCGCGCACCGGCCTGGCGGGCCACCCGCTCCAGCTCACCGGTTACCGCGCCCATGCCACCGATGGGCACGTCCCAGTCGCCGGTGCCGTTGCCGATCGAATGGTAGAGATAGCACCGGTTCGCGTCGAGCGATGCGTCGTGCACCGAGGTGAACGTGCCAATCAGGCCATCGGTGGCCACCACCCCGCGCACGAGGTCGGAGCTGAAACGCTTGTTGAGCATGTCGCCGAGCGGATGCTCGATGAGCTCGTCCCACAGGATGTCGTCACCGACAAGCCGGCGGGCCTCCGACCGGGTGGGCAACGGCTCACACACCGTGGGGAACAGCGCGCGGGCGAGGCGCCCGAGGTCGCCGCCAAGCTGCTGCCACGCGGCGAGGTCCGCCCCGGCCCCGATCCGGGCGAAGGACGCTCGCGTCGCCTCGGAGTCACCCGCATCCACCAGCAGTCCTGTGGCCGGGTTGCCTGGATCCGGTGTGTAGGACGAGTACCGTCGTCGCGCCAGCTCGATCGACAGGCCGAGTTCATTGATGATGCGCGCCGGCAGCAGGCTCACCAGGTAGGAGTAGCGGGACAGGCGGGCATCCACCCCCGTGAAGGCGGCGGCCGACACCGCCGCTCCGCCGACGTGGTCGTCCCGCTCGAGCACCAGCACGCTCTGCCCGGCCCTGGCCAGATAGGCCGCGGCGGTGAGGCCGTTGTGGCCACCTCCGACGATCACGATGTCGTGTCTGGTGTCCATGGAATGGCCCTCCTCGAGCGGCGGTGCTGGTCTGTCGACCCTATCCTCGCCGGGGCGACACGCCCGGGATGCGGATGGGATTTGCGACCCCCCCAGAATCCCCGTAATGTCATCTCTCGTCACCCCACAGGTTCGGAAAGCCGAAGAGCTACCGGCCTCAAGCGGGACCAAATCCAAGCAGAAAAGAAAGCGATTCTTCGCTTTGTACAGCTTGATGAAGTTTGCTTCGGATTCCTTTACGGGAAGCCCAGCAGACAACAAGAACACCATCGAAGTGCCCCGGAGCGACAGCCATTAGGCCTGATGTCGGGTGCGTCCGATCCTTGAGAACTCAACAGCGTGCACAATGTCAAATGCCAAAAACCTCGTGGTTTGGATCCGTTTCTAGCGGTGAAGGGCCAGGAGATTCCTTTG
>NZ_SOFL01000051.1 GCF_004402695.1 Cryobacterium adonitolivorans
GGAACAGGGCGAGTTCATCAAGTCCACCTTCGACAGCTTCACCAGCCCCCGCCGCGGCGGCGTGCGCTTCGTCGACACCAAACGCGCCGCCTGGGCCAAAACGGTCAAAAAAGACCCCCGCAGCACCAGCCAAATCACCTGCGACGGCTTCATCGACCTCCTCACGGCCGGCACCACCGTGAACCCCAACGAAATGCTCGGCGGCCGCCGCCCCGCCGTGCAAATCCTCACCACCGCCACCCCGACCGCCCGGCCCACAGAACCCACCCCGGCCACCCGGCCCGCTGCACCCACCCGGCCCGCCGCCAACGGACCAGCCACAGGACCAGCCACAGGACCAGCCACAGGACCAGCCACAGGACCAGCCACAGGACCAGCCACAGGACCAGCCACAGATGACATCCTGATCTGCCTACCCGGCCAGCCCGGCCACGGCTACATCGAAGGCAACAACGCCCCGGTCTCCCCCGAAACCATCGAACGCCACATCTGCGACTCCGGAACCGTCCAGATCAGCTTCGACGAGTTCGACCGGCCCCTGGACCTGGGCCACGAACAACGCCTGTTCACCCGAGCCCAACGCCGAGCCCTCGCCGCCCGCGACGGCGGCTGCACCTGGCCCGGCTGCGACCGGCCACCGGCCTTCACCGAAGCCCACCACATCGAGCACTGGCTCAGGGACCAGGGCAGAACCGACATCAACCAGGGCATCCTGCTCTGCCCCACCCACCACCTGCTGCTGCACAACCAGCGCTGGCAGATCTTCGAAAACACCGGCCGCCACTGGCTCCGACCACCGGCCNAACAAGCCGCGTTCGCGACTCACGTCACCGGGTCCACTTCGACAAGCTCAGCACAGCGTCGACAAGCTCGACCAACTGGAGGGTCGCCACCATCCGTTGATCGAGCTTGTCGAGATCCCGCGAGGCGACCTGCGTCGCCTGGCTTGGCGGGCCTCTAGCGGCGGATGTTGGTGCGGGAGCGGGAGGGGCGGGAGGGCTCGTCGGCGCGCGGGGAGACCCGCACGTTGGGGAGCTCGGCCTTTTCCCAGCCACGCTTCACCGGCCGGGCGCCGGAGCCCTTGTGGGTGTCGCGGGAGCGGTAGATGACGTAGGGCCGCCAGATGTAGCCGATCGGCGCGGAGAACACGTGCACCAGCCTGGTGAACGGCCAGAGCAGGAACAGCGCTGTGGCGGTGAGCACGTGCAGCTGGAAGAAGAACGGCACATCGCTCATCAGCGATGGGTCGGGCTGCAGGCCCCACAGGCTGCGGATCCACGGCGAGATCGAGCCGCGGTAGTCGTAACCGGCGCCGAGCACCTGGTGCAGCACGGTGGCGATGGTGCCGAACAGGATGGTGCCGCCGAGGAAGATGTACATCACCTTGTCCATCACCGTGGTGGCCAGGTGCACCCGGGTGACCAGGCGCCGGCGCACGATCAGGATGATCAACCCCGCGATGGTCAGGACCGCCGCGACGCTGCCCATCCAGGTGGCGCCGAGGTGGTAGATGTGCTCGGTGACGCCGAAGAACTCCAGCCACGGCTTGGGAATGAACAGACCCACCACGTGGCCGCCGATCACCATGAGCATGCCGTAGTGGAACATCGGCGACCCCCAGCGCAGCAGCCGGTTTTCGTAGGTCTGGCTGGAGCGGGAGGTCCAGCCGAACTGGTCGAACCGGTAGCGCAGGATGTGGCCGACCACGAAGGTGGCCGCGGCGATGTAGGGGAACGCCACCCACAATAGGAAATCGAGCGGGGTCATCGGCGTACTTCCTCACTGGATGCGCCATGCGCGGAGAACGGTTTGAGATTGCCGAGGTAGGTCATGCCGACGGTCTCGGTGGGCGGGCCCTCGTTGACGAGGTCCAGGTACCGCTTACGGGTCTCGTCGTCGATCGGCGGCAGCGACAGACAGACCGCTTCGACGAGGTGTGCGTAGGGGCTGTTGACCTTTTCCAGGGCCGCGCGCAGCACCTCGATGCCGTCCCGGTGGGAAGAGAGCAGCTGGCCGGCGATCGGGGAATCGGAGAGCGCGGAGAATTCGAGCGCCATCGGCAGGTAGTCGGGCAGTTCGTCGGCGTCGACCTCCCAGCCGGCGGCGCGGTAGGCCTCGACGAAGCGCACCAGTGCCATGCCGCGCCGGCGGGTGTCGCCGGCGGCGTAGTAGCTCAGGTACGGGCAGCACTTGCGCTTGAGGTCGAAGGTGGCCGTGAAGTGCACCTCGAGCTGCTGCTGGGTCAGCTCGCCGGCGGCGTCGAGGAACGCGCCGAACGCCGCCCGCAGCGCCTCCGGCAGGTCGCCCAGCGACGCGGCGACGACGGCGAACTTGGCCCGGCGCTCCTCGTCGGGATAGTCCAGCAGCAGGGAGGCCGCCATGTGGGTGATCCGGCGGTCCTGGTCGCCGAGCGTCAGAGCGGTCACCCGCCGGGGGGCGAGCTTGGGCATTCTCATGCGGGCGCTCCCGGGCTCTTCTTCGGCGGGAACATGCCCGGCGGCACGTTGCCACCGGTCCAGTTGAGAAGGTTGACCCGGCCCGGGGTGGTGGGCTTGGTCTTCTCGCCGGCCTTGCCGGTCATCTCGTTGTAGTTCGACACGGTGCCGGCCAGCGGCATGCCGGACTCATGGCCGAACGGGCCGGCGTTCTGACCGGGACCGCCCATGCCTGGTCCGCCGTCGGTGTCGAGCGAGCAGGCCAGCTCGTCGAGTTCGCGGGCGGTCTCCACGTGAGCCTTGGGGATCACGTAGCGGTCCTCGTACTTGGCGATGGCGAGCAGCCGGTACATGGCTTGCATAGTTTCGCCGGTCATGCCGACGGCGCGTGCGATGCGCTCGTCGGCCGGCCGACCCAGGTTGATGTCGCGCATGTACGACCGCATGGCGGCGAGCTTCTTCAACGACGCCTCCACGGGCCGCACGTCACCGGCCGAGAACAGCCCGGCCAGGTACTGCACCGGAATGCGCAGCCGGTCGATCGCGGCAAACAGGGTGCGGGCATCCTCACTGTCGGCTTGTGTGGTGGAGACTACGTCGACCACGGGAGAGAGCGGCGGGATGTACCAGACCATGGGCATGGTGCGGTACTCGGGGTGCAGCGGTAGCGCGATCTTATACTCGGCGATGAGCTTGTAAATCGGGCTGTTCTGCGCGGCGAGGATCCAGTCGTCTTCCATGCCCTCGGCCTTGGCCGCGGCGATGACTTCGGGGTCGAACGGGTCGAGGAAGACCCCGCGCTGGGCATCCAGCAGGTCGTGGTCGTTCTCGATCGACGCGGCCGCGAGCACGGCGTCGGCGTCGTAGAGCATCAGGCCGAGGTAGCGCAGGCGCCCGACGCAGGTCTCCGAGCAGATGGTGGGCTTGCCCTGTTCGATCAGCGGGTAGCAGAGCGTGCACTTCTCGGCCTTGCCGGTCTTGTGGTTGAAGTACACCTTCTTATAGGGGCAGGCGGAGACGCACATGCGCCAGCCGCGGCAGCCGTCCTCGTCGACGAGTACGATGCCGTCTTCCTCGCGCTTGTACATGGCGCCGGAGGGGCAGGCGGCGACGCAGGCGGGGTTGAGGCAGTGCTCGCAGATGCGCGGCAGGTAGAACATGAAGGTGTTCTCGAACTCCATCTTCACGTGCTCGCTCATGGTGGCGAGGATGGGGTCGTCAGCGGCGGTCTCCTGCGAGCCGCCGAGGTTGTCGTCCCAGTTGCCCGACCACTTGATGTCCATGTTCTTGCCGGTCAGCAGCGACTTGGGCCGGGCCACCGGGCTCTGGGTGCCGGCCGGAGCGGTGGTGAGCATGTCGTAGTCGTAGGTCCACGGCTCGTAGTAGTCGTCGATCACGGGCAGGTCGGGGTTGTCGAAGATGTGCAGCAGCTTGCTCAGCCGGCCACCGGCGCGCAGCTTCAGCCGGCCGCGCTTGGTGCGCACCCAGCCGCCCTTCCACTTCTCCTGGTCTTCGTACTGGCGCGGGTAGCCCACCCCGGGTTTGGTCTCCACGTTGTTGAACCAGGCGTACTCGACGCCGGTGCGGTTGGTCCAGACCTGCTTGCAGGTCACCGAGCAGGTGTGGCAGCCGATGCATTTGTCGAGATTCATGATCATCGACATTTGAGCCATAACGCGCATTTAGTACTCAACCTCCTGGCTGCGTCGACGGATCACGGTGACCTCGTCGCGTTGGTTCCCGGTCGGGCCGAGGTAGTTGAAAGCGAATGACAGCTGGGCGTAGCCGCCGATCAGGTGGCTGGGTTTCAGCAGGATGCGAGTGAGCGAGTTGTTGGTGCCACCACGCAGGCCGCTGGTCTCGGCGACGGGCACATTGATGGTGCGGTCCTTCGCGTGGTACATGTACACCGTGCCCTCCGGCATCCGGTGCGAGACGATGGCCCGGGCCACGACCACACCGTTGCGGTTGTACGACTCGATCCACTCGTTGTCGCGCACGCCGATCTTGTCGGCGTCCTGCGGCGACATCCAGATGGTGGGCCCGCCGCGGGAGAGCGAAAGCATCAAGAGATTGTCCTGGTACTCGGAGTGGATCGACCACTTGGAGTGCGGGGTGAGGTAGCGCACGGCCACCTCGGCACGGCCCTTCGAGCCGGGCGCCCCGGTCGATGCCGTCGAGCCGACGACCGAGTCGTCGAACAGGCGATGCATGTCCAGCGGCGGCCGGTAGATCGGCAGCTGCTCGCCGAGCTCGATCATCCAGTCGTGGTCGAGGTAGAAGTGTTGCCGCCCGGTGAGGGTGTGCCACGGTTTGAGGTGCTCGACGTTGATGGTGAAGGCGCTGTAGCGGCGGCCGCCGTGCTCGCTGCCCGACCATTCCGGCGAGGTGAGCACCGGCACCGGGGCACCCTGCACATCCTTGAAGGTGAACCGGCGGCCCTCGTTGTCGCTGGCCAGGTGCGCGAGCTTCTGCCCGGTGCGCTTCTCGAGCTGGCGGAAACCCTGGGTGCCGAGCCGGCCGTTGGTGGTGCCGGAGAACGCGAGCACCATTTCGCAGGCATGGATGTCGGTGGCCAGCTTGGGACGCCCGGCCGCCGGTCCGGATTCGACCAGGCCGTTCTTGGTGCCGAGGTACTCGATCTCCTTGTCAGGGTCGTACTTGACGCCCTTGATGGTCATGCCGAGCTTGGCGGTGAGCGGGCCGAGGGCGCCGAGCTGTGCGGCGAACGCCGGGTAGTCGCGTTCCACCACGACCAGCCGCGGCATGGTGATGCCGGGGATGAGGTCGGGGTTCTCCACCACGATGCCGTGCGGGGTGGCCATGGCGTCTGGGGTGTCGTGCATCAGCGGGGTGGCGACCAGGTCACGGCGCACACCGAGGTGCGTCTCCGAGAACTCGGAGACCTTCCTGGCCAACAGGTGGAAGATGTCGAAGTCGGTCTTGGACTGGAAGGGCGGGTCGATCGCCGGGTTGAACGAGTGGATGAACGGGTGCATGTCGGTCGTCGACAGGTCGTGCTTCTCGTACCAGGTAGCCGGCGGCAGCACCACGTCGCTGTAGATCGTGGTGGAGGTCATCCGGAAGTCGCTGGTGACCATCAGGTCGAGCTTGCCCTCCGGGGCGGACTCGTGCCACGTCATGGTTTGCGGGCGCTTCTCAGGCGGCGACTCGGGCGCGCGCACGGCGCTCGTGGTGCCGAGCAGGTGCTTGAGGAAATACTCGTTGCCCTTGCCCGAGGAGCCGAGGATGTTGGCCCGCCAGACCACGAGTACCCGGGGGAAGTTCTCCGGCGCATCCGGGTCTTCGCAGGCGTAGGCCAGGCTGCCGTCTCGCAGCGAATCGACCACATACTGGGCGGGCGCGACCCCGGCTGCGTCGGCGTCGTCGACGAGGTCGAGCGAGTTGCGGTTGAAGGTGGGGTAGCTGGGCATCCAGCCGCGTTTGGCCGATTCGACCAGGCAGTCGGCCGTGGTGCGGCCGGTGAAGGTGCCGGTGGCCAGCGGGCTGGCGAGGGTGTCGGCGCTGAGGCCGTCGTAGCGCCACTGGTCGGTGGCGAGGTACCAGAACGCGGTGCCGATCATGGCGCGCGGCGGCCGCACCCAGTCCAGCGCGAAGGCGTACTGGGCCTGCCCGGTGACCGGACGCACCTTCTCCTGGCCCACGTAGTGGGCCCAGCCGCCGCCGTTGACACCCTGGCAGCCGGTCATGGTGGTCAACGCGAGAAAGGCACGGTAGATGGTGTCGGAGTGGAACCAGTGGTTGGTGCCGGCGCCCATCAGGATCATCGACCGGCCGCCGGAGTCCTCGGCGTTCTGCGCGAACTCCCGGCCGATCCGGGCCGCGGCCGACGCGGGCACCGAGGTGATCTCCTCCTGCCAGGCGGGGGTGCCGGGCGAGGTGGCATCGTCGTAGCCGGTGGGCCAGGACCCGGGCAGGTTCAGTTCGTCGCGGCCGACGCCGTACTGCGCGAGCAGCAGGTCGAAGACCGTGGTCACCAGCTGGCCCGCCACCGTGCGCACGGGCACGCCGCGGCGGATGACGCCGGCGCCGCCGGTGTGCTCCTCGCCCTCCTCCCCGGTGAGGGCGGAGACGTCGAAGCGGGGCATGTCGATGGCGGCGCTCCGACCGTCGTGGTCGGGGGCGTCCGCGATCGAGAGCAGCGGGTCGACCCCCTCCAGGTCGAGGTTCCACTTGCCGGCGTCGGTTTCGCTGAACCGGTGGCCGAGCGACCCGTTGGGCACGACCGCGTGGCCGTCCTGGTCGAGCAGCACCGGCTTGAAGGTGGCGCTGGCGACGGTGGAGGCGGTGTCGGGCAGGGCATCCGCGGTGAGGAACTTGCCGGGAACGTAGGCGTCCCCGCGCGGGGTGAGGGTGATCAGGTAGGCGGAGTCGCTGAACTTCTTCATGTAGTCCACGAACTGCGGGGTGCGCCGGTCGACGAGGAACTCCTTGAGCACAACGTGGCCCATGGCCAGGGCGAGGGCGCCGTCGGTGCCGGGGTGCACGGCCAGCCACTCGTCGGCGAACTTGGAGTTGTCGGCGTAGTCGGGCGAGACGGTGATGACCTTCTGGCCGCGGTAGCGGGCCTCGACCATGAAGTGCGCGTCGGGGGTACGGGTCACGGGAACGTTCGAGCCCCACATGATCAGGTAGCTCGAGTTCCACCAGTCGGCGGATTCGGGCACATCCGTCTGGTCGCCGAACACCTGCGGACTGGCGACGGGCAGGTCGGCGTACCAGTCGTAGAACGAGAGCATGGTGCCGCCGAGCAGGGTGATGAACCGGTTGCCGACCCCGTGCGAGACAATCGACATGGCGGGGATCGGCGAGAAGCCGGCGATGCGATCGGGCCCGTACTCCTTGATGGTGTGCACCTGGGCGGCGGCTACGATTTCGGCGGCCTCGTCCCAGCTGGCGCGCACCAGGCCACCCTGGCCGCGGGCACTTTTGTAGGCGCGGGCGCTCTCCGGGTTGCCGGTGACCTCGGCCCAGGCGAGCACCGGGTCTCCGGTGCGGGCCTTCGCCGCGCGGTACAGCTCGAGCAGCACACCGCGCACGTAGGGGTATCGCACGCGGTTGGGCGAGTAGGTGTACCAGCTGAACGCGGCGCCGCGGGGGCAGCCGCGGGGTTCGTACTCCGGCGAGTCCGGGCCCACCGAGGGGTAGTCGGTCTGCTGGGTCTCCCAGGTGATGATGCCGTCCTTGACGTACACCTTCCAGGAGCAGGAGCCTGTGCAGTTCACCCCGTGGGTGGACCGCACCTCCTTGTCGTGGGTCCAGCGGTCACGGTAGAACGAGTCGGCGTCCCGGCCGCCCTCGAGGAACAGGGAGCGCAGGTCGGGTGAGGTTTCGCCGCGGCGCAGGAACCTGCCGAGGTTGAGGATCGAGTCGGTGATGGGGCCATCGCTACCGGCCTTGGCGGGCGAACCCCCGCCGGCTCGGCTGTTTCGTGAGAAGACGGAATTCTTGAGCGATTTCACGGAAATCTCCTAGCGCTGCCGGCGCCGCCACGGTCAGCGATGCCCTCTGCGCAAGTCTCCCGAGTGAGGAAAACCGCGACAACCGCGAAACGCCGTTAATAATCGGCGGGGGCGTAAACGACCACCGGCGGCGACGTCTCCTGGGCCAGCGCCGGTTCGAGAACCCGCACCAGCAGGTCGAGGGTGCAGGTGTCCGGGCCGGCCAGTGGATGCATCCGTTCGGCCCGCAGCGGGCCGTCCGTCTGTTCGAGCAGCGACTTGATCAGGCCGAAGTGCACCGTGCACACCTCGGGGTGCAGCTTCACCATCTCGCTGTACGGGCAGTCGTGCAGGTGCACGTGGGTGCCGTCCGGGTCGTGATCGGAGTCGAAGCCGCTCTGGTCCAGGTGGTCGTCGAGCGCGTCCATCTGGCACTGGCGCGGGGAGGAGTCGACGGCCGCGAGGGGCAGGAGCTTGCGCACAAGGTCGCCACGGCGGTGGGCGACGTCGGCCTTGACCGCGCGAACCGAGCCGGGCTCGGCAGCGCCGGCGGCCGCGCTGTAAAGCATGCGGGGACGGCCCTTGGTTTCGCGGATCTCCGGTTGGCAGGTGATGAAACCGTCGTCGACCAGGCGCTGCAGGTGCTCCCTGGCGGTGTTCGAGTGCAACCCGGCCGCCTCGGCGAGGTCGCCGACGGTCATGGTTCCGCGACGCTGAAGGTGCAGAAGCAGCGTGATCCTGCTGATCGAGGCGAGCGTGCGATAACTCGGGGCGGAGCGGGGAACCATGGGGCCAAGTATGGGCCATCATGCCGCCTGGCGGTACCCCTTCGGCGCGCGGTCCGTCTGTGGACGGACTGGGCGGGGGGTGGTCGCGGCGGGGGGCGCGCGCTAGGGTCTGCGCGTGACGACGGATGACCACGGGTGCTGCGCGCCCGCACACGAGGCGATGGCCGAGCCCCGGCTGGCCATGGGTGGGCACGATGCCGAGGCCCACCCCGGCGCGCCCGCGTCGCACCACGACGCGGCACACAGTGCTCCCGGTGCCCAAGGCCGGCACGACCTCGACCAGGCGTTGGTGCCGGCGCAGGTCTTCTCGATGGGCGACGCCGACGGGGCGGGCAACGCCGGCGACGGCGAGACCCCCGTGCACGAGGTGCGGCTGGATGCCTTCTCCATCGACGCGACAACGGTCACCAACGCCGCCTTCGCCCGGTTCGTCGCCGAAACCGGGCATCGCACCGAGTCGGAGCTGTTGGGCTACTCCGCGGTGTTCCACCTGGCGTTGCGGGCCGACCTCGACGACGTGGTCGGCCAACCGCCGCAGACACCCTGGTGGTTGGGGGTGCGCGGCGCCGACTGGGCGCATCCGGCCGGCCCCCGTTCGTCGCTCGACGGCCTGGCCGAGCATCCGGTGGTGCAGGTGAGCTGGAACGACGCGCTGGCCTACTGCGAGTGGGCGGGGCGGCGGCTGCCGACCGAGGCCGAATGGGAGTGCGCTTCGCGCGGCGGGCTGGCCGGCCGGCGCTACCCGTGGGGCGACGAATGGCAGGAGGGGCAGCGCTGCAACATCTGGCAGGGCCGGTTTCCCGCAGTGAACACCCTGGACGACGGCTGGCTCACCACGGCCCCGGTGCGCGAATTCACGCCGAACGGGTACGGCCTCTGGCAGAGTGTCGGCAACGTGTGGGAGTGGTGCGCCGACTGGTGGGCGGAGGACTACTACGCCCGCTCCCCCGCCGACAACCCGACCGGGCCGGCCACCGGTGAGCAGCGTTCGATGCGCGGCGGCTCGTACCTCTGCCACGACTCCTATTGCAACCGGTACCGCAACTCGGCGCGCGCCTCCAACACCGCGGACTCCGCCGCCGGCAACGTGGGTTTCCGAACCGTCGCCCTGACCTGAGAGCCGACCCGGCTACCCCGGCGCGTGCAGCCGGGGAGCGTCGAAGAAGAGCAGCTCGAGGGTCGCCGACCGGGCGAACACGGCGCGCATCAGCGCCCGGTCGACGACCGTCGCGGTGGCCGCCGCGGCGTCGGTGAGCAGGATGGCCTGCCGCGTCGCGGCCGCGAACGCCTCGTCGGCGTAGGTCTCCAGCCAGTCCGCGTACGGATGCGCCGCCTCGCGCAGGCTCGCCAGGTAGCCGGCGTGCAGGCGCTCGCCGACATCCGCGTAGAGCCAGTAGCAGGGCAGGATCGCGGCCAGCAGCACCGCATAGTTGCCCGACGCGCTGACCGCGACCAGGTGGTCGACGTACGCGCGGGTCACCGGGCCAGTCGTCGGCCGCGTGTCTCGGCCGGCCAGCCAGCGGCGGTGCAGCTCCAGTTCCACCTCGATGCAGCTGGCCGAACCGGCCGCCCAGAACGCCCGTTCGGCCGCGTTGGGCGCCAGGACGCTCGCCTCGGCCAGGACCCGGGAATACGCCGCGAGGTAGAGGGCATCCTGGGCGAGGTAGTAGACGAAGTGGCCGGCGCCCAGGCTGCCATCGCCGAGCGCCGTGATGAATGGCAACGCGTCGATGGCGGTGCGGGTCGCTTCGATGTCGGCCCAGAGCAGGCCGCTGAATGCCTCGGTGCTGCCCGGCTGCGGCTGCGGATCCGGGTGCGAATCCGGGCCGGGGTCCCGGCGTGAATCGGCGTGAACGGTCATGGCGACATCCCTTCGCTAGTGCTAACTAGTCAGGTTCGACGGGTCTGGATCTCAGCTTCCGCGTCCGGCGGAGGCACCCCGTGTCGCGTCCCACCCTAGCGGCCCGGCAGGGCCCAAAGACTCTCGAATACACCGAAGGCCGAACTGTACGCTGGGCAGGCTGCTGCATCTCTCACCGGGTGAGCACGCGCTCCACGGCCGACGGGCCACCGTTCGGCGGCGCCGTCCTGGAAGGACACCGCACCATGCCTGAAATCCCCACCGACACCACCATCGCGCCGCCCACGGTGCTGATCCTGGCGATCACGGCCTGCCCAACGGGCATCGCCCACACCTACATGGCCGCCGAAAAGCTCGACGCGGCCGCCACCGAACTCGGCTACGAGATCCGGGTCGAGACGCATGGTTCCGTCGGTGTCGAAGGCACCTTCAGCCAGGCCGACATCGACCGCGCGGACGCCGTCGTCATCGCCGCCGACACCCAGATCGACCTGTCCCGCTTCGGCGGCAAGCGCATCGTCTCCACCCGCGTCTCCGACGGCATCCACCGCCCGGCCTCGCTGATCGCCGAGGCCCTGGCCGCCGCCCCCACCGGCAATGTCGCCGTGCGCACGGATGCCCCGGCGAGCGCCGGCAAACGCGACTTCGGCGGCTTCATCTACCGCGCGCTGATGAACGGCGTGTCCTACATGATCCCGTTCGTCGTCGTCGGCGGGCTGCTCATCGCGATCTCGCTGTCGATCGGCGGTGAAGCCACACCGCAGGGACTCGTGATCCCCGAGGACAGCTTCTGGTTCACCATCAACCAGATCGGCGTGCTCGGCTTTACCCTGATGGTGCCGATCCTCTCCGGCTTCATCGCCTACGCGATCGCCGACCGGCCCGGGCTCGCACCGGGCATGATCTGCGGCTGGATCGCCACCACCGGCTCCTTCTACAACTCCGAATCGGGCGCCGGCTTCATCGGCGGCATCGTCACCGGCTTCCTGGTGGGCTTCGTGGCGCTGGGCATCAAGAAGATCCCGGTGCACCGCTTCATCAAGCCGATCATGCCGATCCTGGTCATCCCCGTGATCACCACCCTCGCCGTCGGCGGCCTGTTCGTGCTCGCCCTCGGCCAGCCGATCGCCTGGGTCTTCTCCACGATGACCGACTTCCTCTCCAGCCTCGACGGCGGCAGCGTCGTCGTGCTCGGCCTGATCCTGGGCGCGATGGTCGCGTTCGACATGGGCGGCCCGATTAACAAGACCGCATTCCTGTTCGGCTCCGCCCTGATCGCCTCCGGCAACCCCGGCCCGATGGGCATGGTCGCCGCGGCCATCGCCGTGCCGCCGTTGGGTATGGGACTGGCCACTCTCATCCGTCGCCGGTTCTTCACTCCCGTGGAACGCGAGGCCGGCATCGCCGCGCTGTTCATGGGCTTCTTCGGCATCACCGAGGGCGCCATCCCGCTCGCCGCGGCCCGCCCACTGCAGGTCATCCCCGCGAACGTGCTCGGCGGCGCCGTCGCCGGTGCGATCGCCGCGATCGCCGGCGTCACCAACGCCGTGCCGCACGGTGGCCCGATCGTGGCCGTTTTCGGTGCCGTCAGCGGCGTGCCGATGTACTTCGTCGCGATCCTCGCCGGTGTGGCCGTCACCGCCCTGGTGTCGGTGCTGCTGATCGGCATCTCGGTGCGCAAGGTCGCGCCGGCGGCTGCTGCTGAGGCGACTCCGGTCGGTGCTGCGGCGGGTGCTGCGGATGCCGCTGGTCTGGGCGCTGCGGCACCCGTGGTTGGCGTGCCGGTTGTCGTGGCCGCGGCCCCGACGACCACCGCGCCGGTGGCCCCCGCGCCGAAGACCGTGCTCGACTACATCGACGAACGCACCATCGTGCTCGACATCGAGGAGACCGACCGGGACACCGTCATCCGTCGTCTGGCCGGCCTGATGCAGACCACCGGGCGCGTGCTCGACGTCGACGCCGTGGTGCAGGCCGCCCTGAACCGGGAAATCATCAGCACCACCGGCATCGGCGAGGGCATCGCGATCCCGCACGCGAAGTCCGACGGCGCCACGTCCCCGGTGCTCGCGTTCGCGCGCAGCAGGGCCGGCGTCGACTGGAACTCGCTCGACGAGGCCCCCGCGCACCTGATCTTCATGATCGCCGTGCCCGAGGCCGCCGCCGGAACCGAGCACCTCAAGGTGCTCGCCCAGCTGTCCCGCAGCCTGATGAAGCCCTCGTTCCGCGCCTCGATCGAGATGGCGGCCACCCCCGCCGACGTGCTCGCAGCGCTGGCCTCCTCGGTGCGGCCGGCGGTTCCCGCCGCTCGGTAGCCACCCGCACGACTGCGGGGGTGTGCCCATCGGGTGCACCCCCGACGTCGTCAATCGGGGTGCCGCAGCTAGCGAGGCGCCAGATCGGCGTGGCTCTGGCCCAGCTGCGAGCGGGCGATGAGCGCGCTGGTGTGCGCTCCGACGCCGCGGCGCAGCGCCTCGGCGAGGTCGTCGACAGTGTCGACGTCGCGGCGGATCGAAGCCGTGGCCGGCAGGTCGAGCGGCACGTGACCGGCCGCCTCATGCGCGGCGCGCGAGCCGGGCCCGAACTGCGGCGTGAATACGGTGCCGGCGCGTGCGAGCAAAGTGGTGGTGCCGGTGCACTCTTCGTCGGCGACCATGGCCTTGTCGTGGGCGGCTGCGGCGGCGAGGGTCGCCTCGACGTCTTCGACGGTGAGCGCGGGCAGGTCTCCAGTGAGCACCGCCACACTGCAGAGCGGGTAATGGGTTTGAGCCACCCGGATGCCCTCGTTGATGGCCGCGTTGAGCGGGTCGCGAGGTGTCGCATCCGGCCCGTTGGGGGAATCCGAAGGGGAGGTTTGCGGCAACTCGGCGACGATCTGGGCGCCCAGGGCGGCGAGCGGCGCGGCAGCAGCGGGGTCGGCGGTCACAACGAGCACCCGCTCCACCATGGCGGCGGCCAGCAGTGCCGCCACGGTGTCCAGCGCGAAGGCCTCGGCGAGCTCCCCGCGCGCCGGGAAGGTCTCCGGCAGGGCAACCAGGCGGCTCTTGGCGCCGACACTGCCCTTGACGGGCACTACGCACACCCAGCTCACGGGGATGCGGTCCCGCGAGATGGCACGTCGGGCCCGTTGTCGCTCTCCGTAGGGGCCCCAACTGCCCCCTCGGCAGCGGGCACTTCACGAGACGTCACGTCGAGCCCGTCGGCGCGTTCTGAAGGGGCCCCAACTGTCAACTGACCAGCCTGGGCAGCGGGCGCAGGCGTACCAGCCCTATCGGACCCAGCGGATGCGGCAGCGGATGCGGCAGCGGGCTCAGCCAGCTCAGCCGCAGCGGCGAGCCCGGCCGTATACCCCTCCGCGTACGCCTCGGCGCTTCCGACGCGGAACATGTCGTTCGCGCTGTCGCGCAACAACCGACGCGCGCCGCGATCCCCCGCGTCGATCGCGCCCACCAGGTGGCCCAGGCCGCGCAGCACGGCGACGGGGTTGCCGCTGGTCTTGCCCTTGATGAGGTCGGTGGCGCCGGCGATCTCGTCCGCCACCGCGGCGACGGTGACGTCGAGGCGGCGACCGTGCGCATCCGCCGTGCCGCGCAGGTCGTCGAGCACGGCCACGCCGGCGGCGCCGATGGCGATGTCGGTCTGGCCGTCGCGCCACGGGCGGCCCACGGTGTCGGTGATCAGCACCCCGAGGTGCAGCCCGGTGGCAGCGCGGAGGGCGGCGCAGAGGGAGCGGGCGGAGGCATCCGGGTCGACGGGCAGCAGCAGCACGGTGCCGTGTTCGACGTTGCTGGCGTCGACGCCGGCGGCGGCCATCACCAGGCCCTGCCGATTCTCGACGATGCGGGTCACCCCGCCCGGATGCGCGCGGGTTGCGACGACCCGCACGGTCTCGTCGGCGATGGCCTGTTCCCGGTCGGAGGCGGCCACCTGCCGCCCCTCGGCCTTGGACACGATCTTGCTGGTCACGGCTAGGATATCGCCGTCGGCCAGGCGGGACGCCGCCGGTCCGGCGGCGGCCGCGATGATCGCGGCCAGGTCGTCGCCGGCCCGCACCTCGCCGATTCCGGGTAGCACGAACACCTCGAGCCGGTGGCGCGCACCGTCGGCCGCGTTGTGCATCGCTACCGGGCGAGCTTCGGCAGCACGTCGCGGCCGAAGACGTCGATCCACTGGCGCTGGTTGCGGCCCACGTTGTGCAGGTAGATCTTGTCGAAGCCGAGGTCGACGAACCTCTGGATGTAGGCGCGGTGGTCGTCGGGGTCGGCGGAGATGATCATCCGGCCCTCGAAGTCCTCTGGCCGCACGAGCTTGGCCATCTGCTCGAACTCGAACGGCGAACGGATGTCGCCCTTGGGGAACTTCATGCCGCCGTTGGGCCACTCGTGCAGCGCGTTGGCCATGGCCTCCTCATCGGTCTCTGCCCAGCTCATGTGCAGCTGCAGCACCTTGGGCATGGTCGAGGGGTCCTTGCCGGCTTCGCGGGCGCCGTCGTCGAATTTGCCGAAGAGCATCGAGATCTTCTCCAACGGGGCACCGACCGTGATGAGACCGTCGGCGTGCCGGCCGGCGCGCTTGGCGGTGACCGGGCCGGCGGTGGCGACGAGGATCTCGGGTGCGACCTCAGGCATGGTCCACAGGCGGGTGGACTCGAGCTTGAAGAACTGGCCGGAGTGCTTGACGTCCTTGCCTGCGATGGACGCCGTGAACAGCTTCGAGATGATCTCGATGGCCTCGAACATGCGGTTGATGCGCTCAGGCGCCTCGGGCCAGTAGCCGCCGACGATGTGCTCGTTGAGCGCCTCGCCGGAGCCCAGGCCCAGCCAGTGCCGGCCGGGGTACATCGAGGCGAGAGTGGCGGAGGCCTGCGCGACCATGGCGGGGTGCCAGCGGAAGGTGGGCGCGGTGACGCCGGGGCCCATGTCGCCCTTGGTGCGCTCACCGATCGCGGCGAGCACGCTCCACACGAACGAGGATTCACCCTGGGCGGGCACCCAGGGTTGGAAGTGGTCGGCCGCCATGACCCCCGAGAAGCCGTGCTCCTCCGCGTAGACCGACAGTGCCACCGCCTCGGCGGGGGCGAACTGCTCCAACATGGCCGCGTAACCGATCTGCAATTCCGACATACAGCCATCCTGCCACTGCCGTGTGTCGGCGACGTTTCTCGCCGCCGGGCGCCGAGTTGCCCAGCTTCGGACGAGTTGCCCCGGCGTAGAGGGGCAACTCGTCCGGAAGGGGGCAACTCGGCGGGACCAAATAGGCTGGAGCCATGCGCATCGCCACCTGGAACGTCAACTCCATCCGTGCCCGCGTCGACAGGACGGTCGACTGGATGGTGCGGGAGGACATCGACGTGCTCGCCATGCAGGAGATCAAGTGCAAGCCCGAGCAGTTCCCCGCCCAGGTCTTCGAAGACGCCGGCTACGAACTGGCCATCCACGGGCTCAGCCAGTGGAACGGCGTCGCGTTCGCCAGCCGCCACGAGATGACGGATGTCGTCACCACGTTCCCCGAGATGCCCGGCTTCCTCAAGGGCGAAGAGGGCCCAGGCCTGCCGCTGGAGGCCCGCGCGCTGGGCGTGACCGTGAACGAGATGCGGCTGTGGAGCCTGTATGTGCCCAACGGTCGTTCGCTCGACGACCCGCACTTCGTCTACAAGCTGGACTGGCTGACCCGCCTGAAGACCCACGCCGCCGACGAACTTGCCCGCAATCCTCGTCTGGCGATGGCGCTGATGGGCGACTGGAACGTGGCCCCGCTGGATTCCGACGTGGGCGACCCCACCCTGGTGCCCGGTGTCTCCACCCACATCTCCGAGCCGGAGCGCAGCGCCTTCGAGGCGTTCGAGGCGGCCGGTTTCACCGACGTGGTGCGCCCGATCGTGCCGGAGGGCTTCACCTACTGGGACTACACGCAGCTGCGCTTCCCGCGCAACGAGGGCCTGCGCATCGACTTCATCCTCGGCTCGCCGGCGTTCGGCGAACTCGTCACTGATGCCAGCATCCACCGCAACGAGCGCAAGGGCGACGCCCCGAGCGACCACGTGCCCGTGCTGGTGGACATCGAGAACGACGACGGGGACGACGACCGCCCGATGATCTTCTAGCGCGGCCCAGCAGTGTCGGCTCAGGCGAGCAGCGCCGCGACGATCACGAGCGCCGGGATCGCGCCGATCGTGGTGACCAGCACGGTGTCGCGGGCCACCACCACGCCCCGGTCGTAGCGGGACGCGAAGTTGAAGATGTTCTGCGCGGTCGGCAACGCGCTCACGGTCACGACGGCGAACAGCTCGGCACCGTCCAGAGAGAACACGAACCGGCCGAACAGGTAGGCGATCATCGGCATCAGCACCACCTTGATCACCGACGCCGCGACCACCTGCTTGCGCCCGGTGCCGGCCTGCAGCAGCCGCTGGCCGCGCAGCGACATGCCGAACGACATCAGTACAAGCGGGATCGCGGCGCCGCCGATGATGTCCAGCGGCGCGATCACGGCGTCGGGCACCGGGATGCCGAAGGCCGCCACGAGCACGCCGAGCACCGAGGCGATGATCATCGGGTTCCGCAGCGGCTGGGTGAGGATGCTGCGCACCGACACCCGCCCGCGGGTGGAGGCGTCGAGGATGCTCAGGGTGATCGGGGCGAGGACGAGCAGCTGCAACAGCAACACGGGCGCCACGTACTGGGCACTGCCGAGCACGTAGATGGCCACCGGCAGGCCGATGTTGTTGGCGTTCACGTACGTGGCGCTGGTGGCGCCGAGCACACTTTCCGGCACCGGCGCCCGGAAGAACAGCCGCGCCAGCAGCAGGTACAACAGCATGCCGACGATCACGCTGCACAGCACCGTGGCGAGGAACGCGGAGAACAGCACGCGCACATCCGCGTGGGAGAGCACGGTGAACAGCAGCGCCGGGGTTGCCACGAAGAACGCGATGCGGTTGAGCACCCGGCCGGCGTCCTCGCCGGCCACGCCGGTGCGCTCGACGACATAGCCCACCAGGATCACAAACCCGATGATCGAGAACCCGACCAGCACACCGCCCACCTTTCGAGCCTAGGGGTTAGGCACTGTGCCGCCGGATCGCGAAAAAAGTCCTCCACCGGCCCCTCCGGCGTCGTACGCTCGACTCATGCCTCACCTCACCGTGCCGGGCGCGAGCCTGTACTACGAAACCGACGGACACGCCTCGAAGCCGGCGCTGCTGCTGCTCCACGCGGGCATCGCGAACCTGCGCATGTGGGATCCGCAGGTCCCGGCGCTGGCCGCGGACCACCACGTCATCCGTTTCGACACCCGCGGCTTCGGCCAGACCAGCACCGACGACGTCGAGTTCTCCAACCGCGCCGATGCCCTAGCCGTGCTCGACCACCTCGGCGTGGCCCGCGCGACGCTGATCGGCTGCTCCCGCGGCGGCGGCATCGCCATCGACCTCGCGGTGGAGAGCCCGGACCGGGTGGCCGGACTGATCGTGATCGGATCGGGCCCGAGCGGGTTTCCCGATACCGAGTTGACCGAGGTGGAGGATGCCAGGTTCGACGAGATAGACCGGGCCTTCGCGGCCCAGGATTGGCACCGGTTGGCCCGTCTCGAGGCCGCGATCTGGGATTTCGGGCCCTTGCGCCGCGAGGAGGACCTGGACCCCGAGTTCGTTTCGACCGCCTACGCGCTCAACCGGGTGAACGTCATCCACGCCGAAGAGAGCCCCGTGTCGATCCCCCTCGAGCCGCCCGCGTTCGACAGGGTCGTCGACATCGAGGTACCCACCCTGGTGACCGTGGGCGAGTACGACATGTCGGAGGTACTCGCGGCATACGAGTACCTGGTGACCACGCTGCCCCAGGCCAGCGGATGCGTCTTCCGCGACACCGCGCACCTGCCGAACGTGGAACGCCCCGCTGATGTGGAGCGGGTGCTGCTCGGCTGGCTCGCCGAGAACACGCTGTGACTGCGGCGAGAGCGGAAGCGTGGTTGCTTCGAGGCTCTCGAGGCAACCACACGACCGCTTTCGCGGGCGGTACGCGGTGACGAACTAGACGCGAGATGCGGCCAGCGGCGGGGCCGCGCTCGTGCCGGGCTCGGCATCCAGCGGCCGGTTGTCGGCGAGAACCTTCTGGTAAGCGGGCAGCTCCACGAACAGCTCGTCCTTCAGCGGGTTGCGCTTGGTGCGCACGATGACGCGCACCTGGTAGACGACCACAGCGATGTTGGCGGCCAGCGAGATCGCGCTGACGATGAACAGTGCGGTGGGGTTGTGCGAGGACTCGACCGCGAACATCGAACTGGTGACGAACGTGGGCACGGCCATCGTGAACATCATCCAGAACGCCAGGGTCTGTGCCCGGTGCTGCAGCCAGGCGCCGCGCTTGATGAAGAACGCGGGGATGGTGCAGGAGACCAGCAGGGCGGCGCCGGCGTAGAAGGAGTGGTCACCGACGGCGTTATAGACGTAGGCGAAGTTCCACAGGTCGTACGCGATGATCCAGAACCAGAGCATGTCGGGCCAAATCATGTCCTTCTGCTTGCCGCGGCCGATGATGATGCCCACCCAGCCGCAGATGGTGAGCAGGTTCAGCAGCCCGGCGATGCCGTTCATGATGTTCCACGGGCCGCCCACCATGAAGACACCGTCGACCATGCCCTGCATGCCGTAGACCTGGAAGTCGCGGATGACCGCTTCGAAGATGTTCAGGGCGAGGATCGCCGCCGGGAACATCAGCCAGTACTTGTTCTTCGCCAGCTTCGGGATGAAGCGGATGGCCATGAAGCCCAGGCAGCCGGCCAGCGCGGAGTACACCTTGACCCAGTGGAACCAGGTTCCGGTGCTGGAGTCGGCACCCGCGGTGTGGGGCCAGACGAAGATGGTGAGTACCACCGGTAACCCGATGAACAGGACGAGCGCGGCCCACTTGCTGGCGCGGGCGATCTCGTTGGCAAGCATGAGGCCCGCCACCACCGCGACCCACATCAGTGTGGAGTACCAGGGGATTGACTCGTACAGGAACATCTTCGATTCTCCGTGTTCATTTTTCTTTATTGGGGTGATGCAGGGGTGGTGCCCATGTCCAGGTGCAACGTCTGCCGCACGATCGCGACGAGAACCTGGTCCTCGACGTCGGGCGATGAGCGCACGAGGCCGATCAGGCCGTAGACCAGGACGTAGAAGACCTCGCCGACGTGTTCGATGTCGATGTGGTGCGCCCGGGCATACGCCTCGACCGTGGTCACCCGCAGGCGCTCGACGATGGCGCGCACGGCGCGGTCCACGAACCGGTTGTACAGCCCGGCGTTCTCGGGGTGTCCGAGGTCCTCACGGAACATGTCCTTGGCACGCAGGTGGTGGCGGAACAACACCACGCAGTCCAGCAGCGCCTTCTGCACGTTGCCCGGCTCCCGGCCGGCGTCCCACCGGGAGACGGCCTCGACGAACTCGGCGATGTGGTCCTCGAAGATCAGGTCGATCAGCGCGTCACGGTCGGGAAAGTAATGGTAGATCAGGCCCCGCGTGACGCCGACGCGCTTGGCGATCTCGGTGACGGAGACCTTGGCCACGCCCCGTTCGGCGAATAGCTGCCGGGTGGCGGCGACGATCTCGTCGTGGCGCTCGTCGGGCTGTTTGCTCAGGCGCGGGGAGGTCTTCGTGGTGCTCATATTCGCACGTTAGCCCCGCCGTTGACACGGCGTCAATGACACGGTGTCAATCGCCCCGAAGTGGGGCGTTGGCCTGTGCATAACCCGTCCGCCTTTCCGCTGACCCACTAGCCTGTGGAGGCCGCACCATTCATCAGGGGGATTGATGTCACCGAGCAGCTCCAGTCGTGATTTCGCGCAGCACGTCGGACGATTTCGCTGGCCGCTCACTGCGGCCGAGCTCACCGACACGTCCCGTTGCCCGGCCTGCTCGACCACGCTGCCGGCACCGGTGTGCCCGTCCTGCGGGCTCGACCTGCGCCATCCGGCCGCCCGGGAGTTGCTCGCTGCGTCAACGGATGCCGCCGCCGCGCTCGAGAAGCGGGTGCAGCTGATCGGTCAGATCCGCTTCGAGGTGGCCGAGGCCCAGGCGGCCAGCGAGGTAGCGGCCCAGCAGCGGGCGTTGGAGCAGGTGGCGGCCAGGGCCGACGAGGCCGAACGCCGGGTCGCGGCCGAACGCCGGGTCGCGGCCGAACGCCGGGCCAAGGCGCAGGCCCAGGCTCAGCGCGCCGCCGAAGCCGACGCGGCGCGTGCCGCACAGGCCGCCTCACAGGCCGCGCAGGCCCACG
>NZ_SOFL01000038.1 GCF_004402695.1 Cryobacterium adonitolivorans
ATCAACCGAATGGTCGACAACGGCGGAATCCGGCCCGTTTTCTTCGGCGGCAACGGCGCCGTGCTGGCACTAGGCGACAAGATCCGCTGCTTCACCCCGATGCAACGCAAAGCCATCACCGCCCGCGACGGCGGCTGCATCATCCCCGGCTGCACCTGCCCACCCCAATGGACCGAAGTGCACCACGTGACGCCCTGGCCGCACGGCGGCCCGACCAACGTCGACAACGGGGTACTGCTGTGCTGGTACCACCACCACAACATCGACACGTCGGGGTGGCACATCCACATGACCCTGGGCATGCCCGAAGTACAAGCACCACACTGGATCGACCCCACCGGCACCTGGCGAAAACCACACCAGCACCAAGCGCACGACCCCANGCTGGCTGGCCGCTGGCTAGTCGCCGAGGTTGCGGCGGGCGGAGATGGCGCGGTCGGACTCACGCTTATCCTGGCGCTCGCGAAGGGTCTGCCGCTTGTCGAATTCCTTCTTGCCCTTGGCCACCGCGATCTCGACCTTGGCCTTACCGTCGCTGAAATAGATCTTCAGCGGGATGAGGGTGTAGCCGCCCTCTTTGGTCTTGTGGCTGATCTTGATGATCTCCGCCTTGTGCAGCAGCAACTTGCGCTTGCGACGGGGCGGGTGATTCGTCCAGGTGCCGGCGGTGTACTCCGGAATGTGCACGGCATCCAGCCATGCTTCACCGGACTCGATGAACGCATAACCGTCGACAAGGGACGCCCGCCCGGCCCGCAGAGACTTCACCTCGGTGCCGCTGAGCACCATTCCGGCCTCGTACGTATCCTCGATGAGGTAGTCGTGGCGCGCCTTGCGATTGGTCGCGACGACCTTCTCGCCTTTTTCCCTGGGCACGGCATTCTCCTCGATCGGTTCAGTGAATCGGCCAGGCATCCGCCGGGCAGCCCATCAGTCTAGTGGAACACGCACCCACGTCTGATCTCTGCCCGGACGGATCAGACCTTCAGGTAGCGGGTGATCGCGAAGTTGGCGGACGCCGCAGCCAGCGCGGCGCCGAGCACCAGCAGGATGGGCACCACGGTGAACGCATCGTCGAGACCGACCAGGGCGAATCCGGTGAGGCTGACACCCAGATAGCCCTGCACGAAGTAGTGCACGATCGCCACGATCGCACCACCGGCCAGCAACGAGCCCAGCAGCGCCGCGAAGACACCCTCGAGGATGAACGGTGTTTGAATGAACCGGTTCGACGCACCTACCAAGCGCATGATGCCCAGTTCCTTGCGCCTCGAGAACGCCGAGAGCCGGATGGTCGTGGCGATCAGCAGGGCCGCCGCCACGAGCATCAACGAGGCGATGCCGATGGCGGTGTAGCTGGCCACATTCAGCACCGAGAAGATCTGATCGAGGTACTTGCGTTGATCGGCGACATTCTCGACACCGGCGACGCCGGACAGGCTCTCGACCAGCACCTCGGAGTCCTCGGGGTTGTTGAGGTTGACCCAGAAGGTCTGGTTGAGCTGTTCGGCCGTCACGTAGTCGGCGACGGGATTGCCCGCGAACTGCGTCTTGAAGTTCTCGAACGCCTGCTCGTGCGTCTCGAAGTAGTACTTGTCGATGAAGGTCGCCAGGGTCGGGGACTCCAGTTGTGCCTTCACCGAGTCGATCTGCTCCTGGGATGCCTCCCCCGCCGTGCAGGTCTCCCCCGGCGAGATGGCGGTGCACATGTAAATGCCTACCTGTGCGCGGTCATACCAGAAGTTTTTCATCTGGCCGATCTGCATCTGCATCAGGATCGCCGCACCGACGAAAGTGAGCGAGATGAACGTGACCAGCACGACCGACACGACCATGGAGGCGTTGCGGCGCAGGCCGTTGGATGCTTCGGAAAGCACAAGTCCGAGTCTCATCGGGTGGGTCCTACGTTCTGCTCACTGGTGGGGTCGGCCTTTTCGCCCGGAGCCCGCAGGCCGAGCTTCTCGGCCAGGGTGAGCTGTTCTGGTTCGTCGTGCTGGGTCACCGGGATGGCCGGCCTGGACATTGTGGAGGTCGGCGGCTCGACCGGCGGGGTGGGTGCCTGCTGGTCGGGTTCCGGCTGGCGGTCAACCGCGGCGGGCTGTTCGGCCATGACCGGGACCGGCGGGGTGGGTGCGACGACCGCAACGGGATCGCTCAGCTTGATCACAGGTGCCGGCTCGGGCGTCGGCTCCACGGATGGTGCGGTGCTCACGTGAGCGGCGGCAGCCTCGACCTCGGCCGATGCCACCTCCTGTGGCACCTCCTCCGGAGCGGGGTGGGTCAGCGGTTCGGTCGGGGCCGCACCCGTGGCCGGCATCCGCGACGACCGGGACGCGGCCCGCTCGCCCGGGGGAAGCACCATGGGGATGGCCGCGGTGGCGTAACCACCCTGACGCTCGTCACGCACGATCTGCCCCGCGGAGAGCTCGATCACGCGGCGCTTCATCTTGTCGACGATGCCGGCCTCGTGGGTGGCCATGATCACGGTGGTGCCGCCGGCGTTGATCCGCGCCAGCAGCGACATGATCTCGGCGCTGGTGGTGGGGTCGAGGTTGCCGGTCGGTTCGTCGGCGAGAACGATCTGCGGTTTGTTCACGATCGCCCGGGCGATCGCCACACGCTGCTGTTCGCCACCGGAGAGCTCGTGCGGCAGGCGCTGCGCCTTTTCGGCCAGGCCCACCATCTGCAGGGTGTCGGGCACGGCCTCCTGGATGTACCCACGGGACTTGCCGATGACCTGCAGGCTGAACGCGACGTTGTCGTAGACGGTCTTGTTCGGCAGCAGACGGAAGTCCTGGAAGACCACCCCGAGGTTGCGACGGAAGTAGGGCACCTTGCGGTTGGAGATGGAGCGCAGGTCCTGGCCGAGCACGTGAATGCTTCCGCTGGACGGCTTCTCCTCCTTCAACATCAGGCGAAGGCAACTCGACTTTCCCGAGCCCGAAGCCCCAACCAGGAAGACAAACTCGCCGCGAAGAATTTCGACGTCGATTGAGTTCAGGGCCGGTCGGTTCGTGCCGGGATATTTCTTGGTGATGTGATCAAATCGGATCATGGCGTTTCGAGCCTAGGCAGCCATCCGCGATTTACCTACTTGCGACATGCCTCAAGCAGCAATTCCATAGGTTCGGGGCGCTAGTTGTACTGCGCCATGAGGTGGGTGACACTTGTGGGGCCTTGTGCGTAGGGAGAACCTCCGGGCTTAGTGGAGGGGTCTAACGCCGTCACAAGCACCGGAGGTTCCCATGGGTCACCCTAATCCGCCGTTGACCATGCGCGGGAAACGTATCCTCAGCCAGCGCGTGGTTGTGGATAAACGCCCCGTCGCGCACGTCGCTAAAGAGCTCGGTATCTCACGCCAATGCGCCCATAGGTGGGTGCGTCGATACCGGGAACGCGGCGAGGCCGGCCTG
>NZ_SOFL01000021.1 GCF_004402695.1 Cryobacterium adonitolivorans
CCGCCACGCCCGCCCGCCCGCCCGCCCGCCCGCCCGCCACGCCCGCCCGCCGCTCCCGCCCCGCGAGTTGCCAGTTGCGGCCCGTCGTGGGCCACGCAGGGGGCCCGAAGTGTCTTCTCGCGAGAGGGCTGTGCCCCGAGTGGCCAGTTGCGGCCCGTTGTGGGCCGCGCAGGGGGCCCGAAGTGTCCTCTCGCGAGAGGGCTGTGCCCCGCGTGGCCAGGTGAGGCTCGTCGCCCGTGTTGCGAGGGGCGCGAAGTGTCGCGACCATCGCTGAGCTAACTGTTGCCCTTGCGGACCTTAGTGCCCGGTGCGCCGGACGCAAATGTCCGTTTCGGCAACAGTTGCCCGTGCACGAGCCCGTGAACAAGACCGCCGGCGACACGGCGACCGACCCCAACGGCGCCCGGCGAGCGGAGGCGCCGGGGCCGCATAGGCTGGACGAGTGCTCCTCGCCATCGATACCTCCGCCGGCACCAGCGTCGCCGTCGTCGACCTGACCCACGGCGTGATCGCCGAACGCGGCGTCGCCGACACCATGCGCCATGCCGAGGTGGTCGGCCGCCTCATCCAGGAGTGCCTCACCGAGGCCGCCATCCCCATCTCGGCGCTCTCCGGCGTCGTCGGCGGCATGGGCCCTGGCCCGTTCACCGGCCTCCGCGTCGGCATCGCCGCCGCCCGGGTCTTCGCGCTCGGCATCGGCCGCCCTCTCGTTCCCGTGGTCAGCCACGACGCCATCGCCTACGGCCACTACCGCACCGGCCACACCGGCCCGCTGCTCGTGGTCACCGACGCCCGACGCCGCGAGGTCTACTGGTCCGCGTACAGCGGGGCGGATGCCCAGCACCTGCCGGTGCGCATCGGCGAAGCGGCCCTGGCCAAACCGGCCGAGTTGCTCGAGGCCGACTTCGTGCACGCCGGCCTGCCCCGCCTCGACGCCGCCACCATCTCGGCCGGCGACCTGGGCATGGTCGCCGAACTCGCCTTCGCGGCCGGCCGCCCGTTCGCCGCCGACGAGGCGCTCTACCTGCGCTCGCCCGACGTGACCGTGTCCAAAAACGGCCCCAAGCGGGTGAGCTGATGACCTGGCAACTGCGCCGAGCCAAGCCCGCCGACGTCGAGGCCATCATGGCCCTGGAGACCCACATCTTCGAAAACGACGCCTGGTCGACCGAGATGATGGCCCGCGACGTCGCCGACCCCGGCTGCTACTACCTGGTCGCCTTCCCGCCGGACTCCCCGGAGCACATCGTCGCGTACGCCGGGCTGCAGGCGGCGCTGCGCTCGCCCGAGAGCGACATCCAGACCATCGCCGTGGCCGAGGAGGCCCGCGGCCGGGGGCTGGGCCGGGTACTCATGCTCAGCCTGATCACCGAGGCCCGCAAACGCGGCGCCCGCGAGACCTTCCTCGAGGTGCGCGCGGACAACCCCGGCGCCCAGCACCTGTACCGCTCGCTCGGCTTCGAAGACCTCGGCGTGCGCCGGGGCTACTATCAACCAGACAACGTGGATGCGATCGTGATGCGCCTGCCTATTCCGCCTGCCGAGATGCAATTCACGGATGCCCCCGCCACAGCCGCCGACCCGGCCACCGGCGCATCCGCCGACCCGGCCCCCGCCGCATCCGCAGCACCGACCCGCCCGCTCAACCGCACCAACCCGCTGGTGCTGGGCATCGAAACCTCCTGCGACGAAACCGGCATCGGCATCGTGCGCGGCACCACCCTGCTCTCCAACACCATCGCCTCGTCGATGGACGAGCACGCCCGCTACGGCGGCGTCGTGCCGGAGGTGGCCGCCCGCGCCCACCTCGAGGAGATGGTCCCCGCCATCCACGCGGCGGTCGCCGAAGCCGGCATCCGGCTCGAGGAGATCGACGCCATCGCCGTCACCAGCGGACCCGGCCTCGCCGGCGCGCTCATGGTCGGCGTCGGCGCGGCCAAGTCGCTCGCGGTGGCGCTGGACGTGCCGATCTACGCCGTCAACCACCTCGTCGGCCACGTGGGCGCTGACCTGCTGCGCGGCGATGGCGTCACCGAGGATGCGCCGCTGGAATACCCCACCATCGCCCTGCTGGTCTCCGGCGGGCACACCTCCCTGCTGCTGGTGCGCGACCTGGTCTCCGACGTGGAGCTGCTCGGCGAGACCATCGACGACGCCGCCGGCGAGGCCTTCGACAAGGTCGCCAGGGTGCTCGGCCTGCCCTACCCCGGCGGCCCCCAGATCGATCGGGTCGCGGCCACCGGCGACCCCAACGCCATCCGCTTCCCCCGCGGCCTCAGCCATCAGAAAGACGTCGCAAAGCACCGCTACGACTTCTCCTTCTCCGGCCTGAAGACCTCGGTGGCCCGGTGGGTGGAGCAGAAGGGTGACGCCGGCGAAACCGTGCCGATCAACGATGTCGCGGCTAGCTTCCGCGAGGCCGTCGTCGACGTGCTGCTCACCAAGGCGGTCGCGGCCTGCACCGACCTCGGGGTGCCCCGGCTGCTGCTCGGCGGCGGTGTGATCGCCAATGCGCGGCTGCGCCAGGTGGCCCAGGAACGCACGGATGCGGCCGGTATCGCGCTGCGAATCCCACCCCTGTCGCTCTGCACCGACAACGGCGCCATGATCGCCGCGCTCGGCGCACAGCTGATCATGGCCGGGCACGCACCCTCCAGCCTCGATTTCGGGGCGGATTCCACTCTCCCGGTGGGCCTTATCCAGGCCTGAAACCGCATCTCACCAAGAGTTTTTCGCGCGGACGCGATACTGTGACGGTGGGGGTTTTGCGCAGAGCCTGCACGTTGACACCCCCGCGGCGCGGGTGCCACTATGGCACCCATCGCGCCCAGCGCCCTTGTTTTCCCTACGCTGCACCCACGTGAAGGAGTCCCCATGACCGACCCGAACCAGTACCCGGTGAACAAGCCGGACTCGAACGAGCCCACCCCGCCGGCGGCGTACACCCCGCCCGCACCGCCGGCCTACGGCGTAACACCCGCCGCCCCTGCCTACGGCGCCGCCCCGCAGGGTTACGGACAGCCGGCCGCAGGCGACAAGTGGAATGTTCTCGCGATCATCTCCCTGGTCAGCGCGTTCTTCGTGTCCCTCGCCGCCGTCATCTGTGGCCACATCGCGCTCAGCCAGATCAAGAAGACCGGCGAAAAGGGCCGTGGACTCGCGATCGCCGGCCTCGTGCTCGGCTACCTCGGCCTGATCAGCGGCCTCATTTTCATCGTTGTCATCATTCTCGCGACCATCGCGGGGATCAACGACGGCTCCTACACCACCTACTAAACAGCTCGGCAGACCGCGCTCGTCGGCCAGCCCCGGCCGCCCGATCGGGCGGCCGGGCGGTCTGGACAAAACCAGGCGTTCACAGGAAGGGAATGACGATCATGACTGATCCGAACACACCACATCCCGAGGTTCCCCAGGTTCCCGACGTGCCGCAGGTTCCCGACGTGCCGCAGGTGCCCGATTTTCCGCAGGACAGCGCGGCCGGCGACCCGCCGGAACGCCAGAGCGGCCGCGTCGGCGGCGCCGAACCGACTCCGCCGGGCGCCCAGCCGACCCCGCCGCCTGCCTATGGCCCGCCGGCCCCGGGCCAGGGCACGCCGCCGCCGCCCTACGGCTCACCGCCGCCGGGCTACGTCCCGCCCGGATCCGGGTACGGCACCCCGCCGCCCTCCGGCAGCCCCGCCGCCGGCTACTACGCCGGCCAGCCCGGGATGCCGTCGGCCACCAAACAGCCGATCCTGAGCATCCTGTCGATGGTCGCCGGTGTCATCGGCATCCTCGGCTCCCCGGTCGCGTTCTTCCCGATCTTCGGCGGTATCCTCGCCATCATCCTGCCGGCCGCCGGCGTGGTGCTCGGATTCATCGCCCGCAACAAGGAGCCCAACGGCAGGGGCTTCTGGCTGACGGGTATCATCACCGGTTTCGTGGGCATCGCCCTGGCGCTCTCGAGTATTCTGCTCTGGGCGCTGGTGTTCGCGAGCGTGCCGATGAACAATTACAACTACTGACCGCGCCCCGCGGTTAGTCGAGAAACGAGTCCACACGCATGTCGCAGACCGGGCAGCCCGATACCCGGGCGGAACGGGAGCAGCCGCACCCGCCCGCCGGGGCGCCGGCCCTGTCCCGCGTGCAGGCGCGGGCCGCGGAAGCCCGGGCCACGGAGGCGCGGGCCGCGGAGCTGCGGGGGCTGGCCGGGCATTCGCGTGACCTGACCCGGCCGCCGGCCGCCGGTGAACTCGCCTACGAGTCCACCATCACCGCGCCCACCGAGTGGGTGCCTTATGTGTACACCACGGCCGAGATCCAGACCCATCCGGCCCGCCGGGGACTCAGCGTCGCTTCCGCGGTCTGCGGCGTGCTCGGGGTGCTGGCCGGGATCTTCGTGATCTGGGGCGTGCCCCTGAGCCTGGCCGCGGTGGTGCTCGCACTGGTCGCCCGGGTCGTGGAGCGCCGCGCCGGCGGCCTCTGGATCCTCGGCCTGGTCAGCGGGCTCGCGGGCATCCTGATGGCGGCGCTGTGGTTCGTCGTGATCACCCAGATGCTGCCCGCCTACTACCGCTGAGCCGCAGCCCAGCCCGCAGGCGCCGGTCAGACCCGTTCCACCAGCAGCGCCACCTTGTGGCCGGCCGCGCGGGTCAGCACCAGGGTGCCCGATTCCGGCCCCTTGAGCTTCAACCGGGTGCGCAGGGTCGCCGGGTCCACGTCCACGCCGCGCTTCTTGATCTCCAGGGTGCCGATCTTGCGTTCGGCCAGCGCCAGCCGCAACTTCTTCTCGTCGGTGGGCAGCACCTCGAGCACCCGGAACGCCGTGGCGAACGGGGTGCGCGTCAGGGCCGGGCTGGTCAGGTAGGCCAGGCCCTCGCTGAGCATCGACGCATCCATCGACCTGGCCAGGTCGCCGATCAGCCGGGCGCGGATGATGGCGCCGTCGGGTTCGTACAGGTAGGTGCCGAGCTCGCCGACGCCGACATCCTCGCTGTCGGCCGGGGCGGTCAGTTCTGCGACGCCGTCCTTGGTCAGCAGCAGCGCCGACCGGCGGATACCCGGCCGCGCGAGGGCGCCGAACCACAGCCCCATCTCCACCAGCTTGCCGTCCACCGACACCCACTGGGCCTCGGCGGTCTCCGGGATCTGGTCGCGGTCGTGGCCGGGACCGAGCTTGACGCCCACAGGCATCCGTTCGGCCAGGGCAAACACGTCGTCGAGGTTGGGGGAGTAGTCCTCTGACCGGGTCAGCCGGCTGGTGTTGCCGTGCCCGGCCGTGCGGCGGGCCGGGTCGAACCAGAGCGCGTCGAACTCGGTGGGGTCGATGCTGGACGCGTCGGCGCAGACCACCGAGGAGTTCGGGAACGGGGCCAGGTTGAAACTGGCGACCGTGGCGGTTACCTCGTCGATGTCGATCGCGGTCACCGTCAGCTCCATCGCGGCCATCGCCATGGCATCGCCGCCGATGCCGCAGCCCACGTCGGCGACCCGCTTGAGGCCGGCCTCCACGAACCGGCCGGCGTGCAGGGCCGCCACCCGCAACCGGGTGGCCTGCTCCAGGCCGGCCTCGGTGAACAGCATCCGGCTGGCGAAATCGCCGAACTTGGCCGTCGCCTTCTCCCGCAGCCGGGACTGGTAGAGCACCGCGTTGACCAGGGCAGGGGAGTGCCCGGCCTTGCGCAAGGCGCTGACCGTACGCACGACGTCGGCGCCGGCCTCGTAGACGGGCAGGGAATCCAGCAGGCGCAGGCCTTCGGGTGAGAGCAGCTCAACGAGCTCGGCGCGATCCATCCCGCAAACCTACCAAGCCAAACCGGGCCGTACCCCGAGCGCTCTGGCACTCACGTTGCGTGAGTGCCAGTTGCCCCCTAAACTCGACTTAGCACTCTCGCTGTGAGTCTGCTAACTACGTCTTAGCTAAGAAAGAGGTCAACCGTGTCGGTCTCCATCAAGCCGCTCGAAGATCGCATCGTCATCAAGCAGGTGGATGCAGAACAGACCACCGCTTCAGGACTTGTGATCCCGGACACCGCCAAAGAGAAGCCCCAGGAAGGCGAAGTTGTCGCCGTCGGCCCCGGCCGCATCGACGACAACGGCAACCGCATCCCGCTCGACGTCGCCGTCGGCGACAAGGTGATCTACTCCAAGTACGGTGGAACCGAAGTCAAGTTCGGTGGCGAGGACCTCCTCGTTCTGTCGGCTCGCGACGTTCTCGCGGTCGTCGTTCGCTAGTCACACCGCATATCGTTGAATCCCGGATGGCCTCGGCCATCCGGGATTTTTCGCATCCAGAGGGGTGACAACGTGCACGAGAATCCGACCGGTCCCACCGAGCCGACCGATCCGGTGGATGCCGGCCAGAGCCGGATACGCCCGGCGCGCAGTTCCGCGAGCACGGGCCTGATCTTCGCGATCTGCGCCTACGGCATGTGGGGATTCCTGCCGCTGTACTTCCTGTTCCTCGCGCCGTCCGGAGCGTTCGAGATCGTCGCGTGGCGGGTGCTGTTCTCGCTGGTGTTCTGCGCCGTCCTGATCGTGGCCACCCACGCCTGGCGGCCGCTCGTGGCCGCGCTCCGCTCGCCGCGCATCGTGTGGACGATGGGGCTGGCCGGGGTGCTGATCTTCATCAACTGGCAGACCTTCATCCTCGGCACCCTGAGCGGCCACGTCGTCGAGACGGCGCTGGGCTACTTCATCAACCCGATCATCACGGTGCTGCTGGGTGTCCTGGTGCTGCACGAGAAGCTGCGCACCGCGCAGTGGGCGGCGGTGCTCATCAGCCTGGTCGCCGTGATCGTGCTCAGCGTCGGCTACGGCACCGTGCCCTGGATCTCGCTGATCCTGGCGTTCTCCTTCGGCTTCTACGGCCTGATCAAGAAACGGGTCGGCGGCCACATCGACGCGCTCTCCGGGCTGACCCTGGAGACACTCTGGCTCACGCCGATCGCGATCGTACAGTTGGTGGTGGTATCCCTGATCTCCGGGCTCACCTTCGGCACCGTCTCGACGCTGCACACTATCGCCCTGATCGGCACGGGCGTGCTCACCGCGGTGCCGTTGCTCTTCTTCGCGGCCGCCTCCCGGCGCCTGCCGTTGACCACGATGGGGCTCGTGCAGTACCTCGCTCCGGTGCTGCAATTCATCGCCGGCGTGGTCATCCTGCACGAGCCGATGCCGCCGGAACGCTGGCTCGGATTCGGGCTGGTCTGGCTCGCGCTGATCGTGCTGACCGTCGACATGGTGCGTGCGGGGCGGGCCCAGCGCCGGCCGGTTGTCGACCCGATTTAGGGCTCAAAGCAGGCATCCTGATCAGGGGGCCGTTCGTAACGATTTGGTCGCGTTACACGGCTGTAACACGCCCGCCTTGTTTGAGGTCGTCCGGATGAATACGTTTACAGCACGGCAACGATCGTTTGCCGTGCTCTAACCTTCGATTCCCCTTACCCTAGGAGCAACATGAGCGTATTCGCGAAGGCCTCGGCCTCCCGCTCGGCCCGCGCCGTAGTCACCGGCGTCGCCATCTTCGGCGTCAGCGCACTTCTGCTCACCGGATGCAGCACCGACGCAGCCCAGCCGGCCGCATCGGAAGCACCCGCCGAGAGCAGCGACGTCACCGCCATCGAGGCCGGCGACCGCGATCTGAGCCTGAAGGTCGGCACGATCCTCCCCCAGAGTGGTGGGCTCGCCTTCCTCGGCCCGCCCGAAGAAGCCGGTGTCCAGCTCGCCATCGACGAGATCAAGGCGGCCGACCTGGGCATCGACATCGAAGCCATCCTCCGCGACTCGGGCGACACCACGACCGACACCGCCACCGTCTCCGTGACCGACCTGCTGTCGCAGGACGTATCCGCGATCGTCGGTGCGGCATCCTCGGGTGTCTCCAAGACCGTCATCGACGCGATCACCGGCGCCGGCGTCGTGCAGTTCTCGCCGGCCAACACGTCGGCCGACTTCACGGACTACGACGACAACGGCCTGTACTGGCGCACCGCACCGTCCGACATCCTGCAGGGCGAAGTCCTGGGCAACCTGATCGCCGAAGACGGCAACAGCACCCTGGGCCTGATCGTGCTCAACGACGCCTACGGAACCGGCCTGGCCGAGTACACCACCACGGCGTTTGAGGCTGCCGGTGGAGAGGTCGTCGCCAGCGCGAGCTTCAACGAGGGTGATGCCAACTTCTCGGCTCAGATCGCTGAAGTCACCGCGGCCAACCCCGACGCGATCGCACTGATCACGTTCGACCAGGCCAAGGTCATCACCCCGGACCTCGTTGCCAGCGGCTTCCCCGGCGACAAGCTCTATTTCGTCGACGGCAACCTGTCCGACTACAGCAAGGACTTCGCACCCGGCCTGATCGCGGGCTCGCAGGGCACGCTGCCCGGCCTGGACACCGCAACCCTCGGTGACTTCACCGACCGTCTGCTCGAGGTCGACCCGGCCCTGACCGACTTCAGCTACGCGGCTGAGTCCTACGACGCCGTCATCCTGATCGCCCTGGCCGCGTACGCAGCCAACGACGTCTCGGGTGAGTCGATCTCCAGCTACCTCCAGCAGGTATCCGGTGGCTCCGGTGAGGGCACCAAGGTCACCGACTTCGCGTCGGGCGCCGCGCTCCTGGCCGAGGGTGAGCAGATCGACTACGACGGTTACTCCGGCCCGATCACGTTCGACGAGAACGGCGACCCGACCGACGCAACCATCGGCATCTACGAGTTCGGTGCAGACAACAAGTACACCCGCACCAACTAGTCCCACCCGCTGACCCGCGATACACCCACAGTAGGCGTACCGCGACACGCACAGAAGGGCCCCGGCTTCGGCAGGGGCCCTTCCGCGTGCCCGGCGACCCCGGTCACGGCGCAGCCTCCTGGCTCCTCCCGGCCGTCCGAGTGCATAACTCCTGCAGAACCTGGTCGACGGGATGCCGGGGCCCGGATTCCCGCGGCCGGGCATCCGTTCTGGGGGGAATTGCAGGAGTTGTGCACGAGAGTGGCCGGGAATGAGGGGGCCGTCGACTGTAAGACCTCCGAGGTCCTGGTTCGAATGGTCGCGGGCTGCACACGCCTGCTGGGGGCACCGCGGCGGCTCAGGCGAGCAGATTCCCGCTCGGGACACCCAACTGGCGCCAGGGAGGCGCCTGGCGCCGCCGTAGAGCGCGAAATGCCCCGCTGCGGACCAGTTGCCCCGGTAGACCGGGGCAACTGGTCCGCAACGGGGCAAGTCGGTGGTGCGGTTAGTCGTCCTGACCCAGGGTGCCCAGGTACAGGCCGATCACCTTGGGGTCGTTCAGCAGCTCGCGGCCGGTGCCGGTGTAGGCATCCCGCCCCTGGTCGAGCACGTAGCCGCGGTCGCAGATCTGCAGGCAGCGGCGGGCGTTCTGCTCCACCATGATCGTGGTCACGCCGGCCTTGTTGATCTCCTTGACTCGCAGGAACGCCTCGTCCTGACGCACGGGGGAGAGGCCCGCGCTCGGCTCGTCGAGCAGAAGAACGTGCGGGCCCATCATCAGCGCCCGCGACATCGCCACCATCTGGCGCTCGCCGCCGGAGAGCGACCCGGCCCGCTGGCCGAGGCGCTTGCGCAGCTCGGGGAAGATCTCGGTGACGAACTCGAGCCGCTCGGCCAGTCCCTTGGGCTTCTGGTACATGCCCATCTCCAGGTTCTCCTGGATCGTCAGCGTCGGGAACACGTTGTTCGTCTGCGGCACGAACCCCACACCCTTGGAGACCAGCTTGTTGGCCTTGAGGTTGGTGATGTTGTCGCCGCGCAACCGGATCTCGCCCTCGCGCACCTTGACCAGGCCGAAGATCGACTTGAGCAGGGTGGACTTGCCGGCACCGTTCGGGCCGATGATACCGATCAGCTCGCCGTCGTAGGCGGTGAGCGAGCATTCGTTGAGGATGTTGACGCCGGGCACGTAGCCGGCCGTCACGTTCTTCACCTCGACGACGGCGTTCCGCACCGGGGCCGGTGTGGCGTCGATCAGCGGGCTAGAGTTCGTCATCGAGCAGCTCCTTAATGGCTCCGACATTCTGCTGTTCGGCGCTGGGATCCTCGCCGAGGTCCTCGTCGTGGTGCTGGCCCAGGTACGCGTCGATCACGGCCTGGTTGCGCATCACCTCGTGCGGGTCGCCCTCGGCGACAACACGGCCCTCGGCCATCACGATCACCCAGTCGGCGATGTGACGCACCATGTGCATGTCGTGCTCAACGAAGAGCACGCTCATGCCCTCGGCCTTGAGGTTGAGGATGTGGTCGAGCAGCGACTGGGTCAGCGCCGGGTTGACGCCGGCCATGGGCTCGTCGAGCATAACCAGGGTGGGATCGCTCATCAGCGCCCGAGCCATTTCGAGGAGCTTGCGCTGCCCGCCGGAGAGGCTGGCCGCGTAGTCGTCCTTCTTGGTGTCCAGCTTGAACCGGGCAAGCAGGTCCATCGCCTTGTCCCTGTTGTCGGCCTCCTGCTGGCGCCAGAGGAACGGCAGGACGGCGCGGAACAGGTTCTCGCCGACCTGCGCCTTCGCGCCGAGCAGCATGTTGTCCATCACCGTGAGCAGGCCCAGCGCCTTGGTGAGCTGGAAGGTGCGCACCTGACCCATCCGGGCGACCTTGAACGCGGCCATGCCACCGATGGGGGTGCCCTCGAAGGTCCATGAGCCGGAGTCCGGCTTGTCGAACCCGGTGAGCAGGTTGAACAGGGTGGTCTTGCCGGCCCCGTTCGGCCCGATCAGGGCGGTGATGGCGCCGCGGGGGACCTCGAGGTGCTCGACATCCACCGCCTTGAGGCCGCCGAAGGTACGGCTGACGCCGTCGACCACGAGGATCGGGTCCTTCTTCCTACAGCCGGGGACGGCCTCGCCGATGTGCATGTCAACGGTCTTGACGGGCTTGGCGGTGGGAACGCTGTTACTTGACAAAAGCCAGCTCCTTCTTGTTTCCGAAGATGCCCTGGGGCCTGTAGATCACAATGAGCATGATCGCGACGCCCACCAGGATGAAGCGCAGCTGTCCGGCCTGGATGCTCGTCAGGAACGGGATCCAGCCGGCCTCCACGGCCCGGGCGATGAACCCGGAGAAGAACGACAGCAGCACCCAGAAGACCATCGAGCCGATTACCGGACCGAGGATGGTCGCCGCGCCACCGAGCAGCAGGATGGCGTAGATGAAGAACGTCAGCGAGGTCTGGTAGTTCGACGGCACCACGGCACGGGGCAGCACGAAGATCATGCCGGCGATGGTGCCGTAGACGCCACCGAGGATCAGCGACTGCATCTTGTAGAAGTAGACGTTCTTGCCCAGGGCACGCACGGCGTCTTCGTCTTCGCGGATGCCCTTGATCACACGGCCCCACGGGCTGCGCATGATCTGCCAGGTGAACAGGCAGGCCAGGATCACAATCGTCCAGGCCACGATGCGCAGCCACCAGTCGTAGGCGTTGTACTCGAACGGACCGAACCCGTAGGTGCCGTCGGGGATCGGGTTGAGGGCGGCGAATCCGCCCTTGTACCCGCTGAGCCCGTTGGCCGAACCCGTGACCGGCTCGAAGGTGTTCGTCGTGAACAGCAGGCGCACGATCTCGGCGGCCGCGATCGTGACGATGGCCAGGTAGTCCGCCCGCAACCGCAGGGTCGGGATACCGAGAACCAACGCGAAGATCACGGATGCGCCGATTCCGACGAGCACCGCAGCCCAAACCGGGAACCCGAAGGTCAGGGTCGAGATGGCGTACCCGTAGGCGCCGAGGGCCATGAAGCCGGCCTGGCCGAAGTTGAGCAGGCCGGTGTAGCCGAAGTGAACCGCCAGGCCCAGCGCCGCGAGGGCGTAGGCGGCGGTGGTCGGGCTGATCAGCTCGACGGCCGCGTTGCTAAAGATTGCTCCCCAGTCGATCATCGTCAGCCCCTAGCCAATTCTCTCTTTGCGACCCAGGATGCCTTGCGGCCGAAGCAGCAGCACCAGGATCAAAACGACAAGTGCACCGACGTACTTCAGGTCGGATGGAATCCACAGCGTGGACAGCTCGACGAACAGGCCCACGATGATCGATCCCACGAGGGCGCCGAACGCGGTGCCGAGGCCGCCGAGGGTGGTGGCCGCGAAGACCAGCAGCAGGATCTGGAAGCCCATGTCCCAGCTGACCCCCGGCCGGAAGTACGCCCAGAGCACACCGGAGAGGCCGGCAAGCGACCCGCCGACGATCCACACTATGCGGATGACGCCATCCACGTCGATGCCGCTGGCGGAGGCGAGGCTGGGGTTGTCGGAGACGGCCCTGGTGGCCTTGCCGATGCGGGTGCGCAGCAGGAAGTAGGAGACCGCGAGAAGCACCACGATGCTGATGCCCATGCTGGCCAGGTCGATCGGCGACAGCGAGATCGGGCCGAACTTGAGGTCAGTCATGCCGGAGCCGGGCAGCTGGCTGGTGCCGCCGCCGTAGAACAGCTGGAACGTGTACCGCAGCGCCAGGGACAGGCCGATGCTGACGATCATCAGCGGGATCAACCCGACGCCCTTCTTCCGCAGGGGTTTCCAGATGGTGGCGTCGAGCCCGAAGCCCAGCAGGCCGCTGAGGGCGATCGCCAGCATGATCGCCAGCCAGATCGGCAACCCGAGGGTCGTGGAGAGGGTGAGGGTGGCCAACGCACCGAACGTGATCATCTCCGCGTGCGCGAAGTTGCTCAGGCCCGTGGTGCCGAAGATCAGCGACATGCCGATCGCGGCCAGGGCTAGCAGCAGGCCGAAGTTCAGGCCGTTCACGAACCGGTTCACGAACTGGTCGAAGAAGCTGACCGTGATGCGCTCTCCCTCGCCGAGGAAGTAGTTCACCGACTTCACCTTGGTGAGGCCGAACTCGGCCTGGATCTCGGCACCGCCCTTGGCGACGACCACGCCCTTCGGGAGGGTGTCTTCGTCGAGGGTGACCGTGTAGGTCGCCTTCTCTGGAACGCCGATGCGCCACTTGCCCTCGGCATCCGTGACGACCTCGGCCTCGTAGCCGGAGCCTTCGACGGAAATGAGCACGTCCCCGATGGGCTCGCCACCGAATTGCACATTACCCGAGAGCACGTATTCGTACTGATCAGTGTTGATCTCATCCGCATGAGCCGCGCTCGCCCCGAACGTGGATAACGTCAGGGCGGTTAGAAGTAGGCCGAATAGCAGCACCAACATCCTGGGCGTGGTTCTGCGGACAGCGTGTGTATTGCTCACTGCACCTCCATGGCGGCACCGTCGGTGCGTATTCGAACTGGCACGGACTTGCCTGCCAGCGACTTTGCTGACAGTACGTGCCGATTATGTCGCATATGTTTCGTGCGCAGAATTCAGTGCTGACGATTTTGGATCGCGGAATGCGCGAAGCGCAACGTCGCTTAACATTGAGTACCGGTTGCATCCCTTGGATTTCCGGACTTTTTTCTCTATCCGCAAATGCAAAAGGGGTTTCATGGATCAGCCAGATCCGTTCGGTTTCACCGGACTCACCTACGACGACGTCCTTCTCCTGCCGGGCCACACCGACGTCATTCCGAGCGAGGCCGAGACAAAGTCCCGGCTAACCCGCAGAATGAGCGTCGCGACGCCGCTGCTGTCCAGTGCCATGGACACCGTCACCGAGACCCGCATGGCCATCGCCATGGCTCGTGAAGGCGGTCTGGGCATCCTGCACCGCAACCTGTCGATCGCCGACCAGTCCGAGCAGGTGGACCTGGTCAAGCGCAGCGAATCCGGCATGATTACCAATCCGGTAACGACTTCGCCCGACGCCACCGTCGCCGAGGTGGATGCCCTCTGCGGCCAGTTCCGCATCAGCGGCCTGCCGGTCGTCGACAACGACGGTGTGCTCGTGGGAATCATCACCAACCGCGACATGCGCTTCGTCTCCGCCGTGGCCAAGCACACCACCCGCGTGCGCGAAGTCATGACGACGTCGCCGCTGATCACCGGCAAGGTGGGCATGGCCCCCATGGACGCCGTGGCCATCTTCGCCACCCACAAGATCGAGAAGCTGCCCCTCGTCGACGACGCCGGCCGGCTCACCGGCCTCATCACCGTCAAGGACTTCGACAAGAGCGAGGAATACCCCTCCGCTACGAAGGACGACGGCGGGCGACTGCGCGTGGGCGCGGCCATCGGCTTCTTCGGTGACGCCTGGCGCCGCGCATCCGCCCTGCTCGAGGCCGGCGTCGACGTGCTCGTTGTCGACACCGCCAACGGCGACAGCGCCGGTGTGCTCGAGATCATCCGCAAGCTCAAGTCCGACAAGGCCTTCGCCGACGTCGACGTCATCGGCGGCAACGTCGCCACCCGCTCCGGCGCGCAGGCGCTCATCGACGCGGGCGCGGATGCCATCAAGGTGGGCGTGGGCCCCGGCTCGATCTGCACCACCCGCATCGTCGCCGGCGTGGGCGTGCCCCAGATCACCGCGGTCTACCAGGCCTCGCTGGCCGCGCGGGAGACCGGCGTGCCGGTCATCGCCGACGGCGGACTGCAGTACTCCGGCGACATCGCCAAGGCGCTCGTCGCCGGCGCCGACACCGTGATGCTCGGCTCCCTGCTGGCCGGCTGCGACGAGAGCCCTGGCGAGCTCGTCTTCGTCAACGGCAAGCAGTTCAAGACCTACCGTGGCATGGGATCGCTGGGCGCGCTGCAGACCCGCGGCAACAAGACCTCCTACTCCAAGGACCGCTACTTCCAGTCCGATGTGCCCAGCGACGACAAGCTCATCCCCGAGGGCATCGAGGGCCAGGTGCCCTACCGCGGCCCGGTGTCGAACGTGGCGTACCAGCTCATCGGCGGGCTGCGACAGTCGATGTTCTACGTGGGCGCGCGCACCATCGACGAGCTCAAACAGAAGGGCAAGTTCGTGCGCATCACCGCCGCGGGCCTGAAGGAGAGCCACCCGCACGACGTGCAGATCGTGGTCGAGGCGCCCAACTACCGCCGCTAGCATCCGCGAACTGAGAGAAAAGCCCCGAGAATCTCGAGTTTTCGGGGCTTTTCTCACGGTTCGGCGACCAAATGGGCTGCGACTAAACTGAGCTAGTGAGTATGGAAATTGAGATCGGCCGGTCCAAGCGCGCACGCCGCGTATACGCCTTCGACGACATCGCGGTGGTGCCCAGTCGGCGCACCCGTGATCCCGAGGATGTGTCGGTCGGCTGGTCCATCGACGCCTACCAGTTCGACATCCCGTTCCTCGCCGCCCCGATGGACTCCGTCGTCTCGCCGACGACCGCGATCATGATGGGCCAGCTGGGCGGCCTCGGCGTGCTCGACCTCGAAGGCCTCTGGACCCGGTACGAGAACCCGGAGCCGCTGCTGGCCGAGATCCGAGCGCTGCCCGCCGACAAGACCACGGCGCGCATGCAGGAGATCTACGCCGAGCCGATCAAGCCGGCCCTCGTCACCGAGCGCCTCGCCGAGATCCGCGCCGCCGGCGTCACCGTCGCCGGCGCCCTGTCGCCGCAGCGCACCCAGGAGCTCTACGAGACCGTCGTCGCCGCCGGCGTCGACCTCTTCGTCATCCGGGGCACCACGGTCAGCGCCGAGCATGTCTCCCGCAACCAGGAGCCGCTGAACCTCAAGAAGTTCATCTACGACCTCGACGTGCCCGTCATCGTCGGTGGCGCCGCCACCTACACCGCGGCGCTGCACCTGATGCGCACCGGCGCGGCCGGCGTGCTCGTCGGCTTCGGCGGCGGCGCGGCATCCACCACCCGCACCAGCCTCGGCATCCACGCCCCCATGGCCACCGCCGTGGCCGACGTCGCCGGCGCCCGCCGCGACTACATGGACGAATCCGGCGGCCGCTACGTGCACGTCATCGCCGACGGCGGCCTCAGCACCTCCGGCGACATCGTCAAGGCCATCGCCTGCGGCGCGGATGCCGTGATGCTCGGCACCGCCCTCGCCCGCGCCACCGACGCTCCCGGCGGCGGCTTCCACTGGGGAGCCGAAGCGCACCACTCGCAGCTGCCCCGCGGCAAGCGCGTTGAGGTGGGCACCGTCGCCCCGCTCGAGGCGATCCTTTACGGACCCGCACCGGTCGCCGACGGCACCGCCAACCTGGTCGGTGCCCTGCGCCGCTCGATGGCGACCACCGGTTACAGCGGAATCAAGGAATTTCAGCGGGTCGAGGTAGTTGTCGCGCCGTACTGAGTGAACTAGCGTCGAAGCAAGCACCACCGATGGCGATGGGAGTTTGCAGATGACGCACGATAATTCGGTGACCAGGTCAACGAAGCTCGGACCTGAGGAACGCGCGGCGGCGATCGAGCGCCTCAAATCCAAGGAACTCGACATCCTCGTGGTCGGCGGCGGCATCGTCGGCACCGGCAGCGCCCTGGATGCAGTCACCCGCGGGTTGAGTGTCGGGATGCTCGAGGCGCGGGACTGGGCGTCGGGCACCTCGAGCCGCTCGTCGAAGCTGGTGCACGGCGGCATCCGCTACCTGGAACAGCTCGACTTCCGACTGGTGCGGGAGGCCCTCACCGAACGCGGGCTGCTGCTCAAGCGCATCGCCCCGCACCTGGTCAAGCCGGTGCGGTTCCTCTACCCGTTGAAGAAGCGGGTCTTCGAACGCGGCTACGTGGGCGCCGGGATGCTGCTCTACGACATGCTCTCCTACATCGGTGGCCGGCCCGGAGTGCCGCATCACCGGCACCTCAGTCGCGGCCAGGTGGCCAAGCTGGTGCCCAGCCTCAACCACAACGCCCTCGTCGGCGGCATCACCTACTACGACGCGCAGGTCGACGACGCCCTCTACGTGGCGTCGCTGGCCCGCACGGCGTCGGCGTACGGCGCCCACGTGGCCAGCCGGGTACGGGTGGAGGGCTTCCTCAAGGTGGGCGAACGGGTCGTCGGCGTGCAGGCACACGACCTGCAGACCGGGGAGCGCTTCGAGGTTCGCGCCAAGCAGGTGGTCAACGCCACCGGCGTTTGGACCGACGACACCCAGCGGATGGTCGGCGAACGCGGCACCTTCAAGGTGCGCGCGTCCAAGGGCATCCACCTCGTCGTGCCGCGGGACAGGTTCCAGTCGTCGATGGGCCTGCTGCTGCGCACCGAGAAGAGCGTGCTCTTCGTGATCCCGTGGGGCCGGCACTGGCTGATCGGCACCACCGACACCGACTGGCACCTGGACAAGGCGCATCCTGCAGCCACGGCCGCGGACATCGACTACCTGCTCGAACACGTCAACGCCGTGCTGCAGGTGCCGCTGACCCGGGAAGACGTGGAGGGAGTCTACGCTGGCCTCCGGCCGCTGCTGGCGGGGGAGTCCGAGCAGACCTCCAAGCTGTCCCGCGAGCACCTCGTCGGGCACTCGGTGCCCGGCCTGGTCGTGATCGCCGGCGGCAAGTGGACCACCTACCGGGTGATGGCCAAGGACGCGATCGACGCCGCAGTGGATGCCCTCGACGGGCTGGTGCCGCCGTCCACGACCAAGGAGATCCCGTTGCTCGGCGCCGAAGGCTACCGGGCCGCGTGGAACAAGCGCGGCAAGATCGCCCACGCCTTCAACCTGCACACCGTGCGGATCGAGCACCTGCTCAACCGTTACGGCACCCTCACCGACGAACTGCTCGACCTGATCAAGGAGAAGCCGGAGCTGGCCGACCCGCTGCCCGGCGCCGACGACTACATCCAGGCCGAGGTGGTCTACGCCGCCACCCACATGGGCGCGCTCCACCTCGAGGACGTGCTCGCCCGGCGCACCCGTATCTCGATCGAGGCCTGGGACCGCGGGGTGTCCGCGGCACCCGTCGCCGCACGGCTGCTGGCCGGGGTGCTGGGTTGGGACACCGAGCGTGAGGAGCGGGAGGTGTCGATCTACCTCAAGCGGGTCGCCGCCGAGCGAGCCTCGCAGACCCAGCCCGACGACGAATCCGCCGACCGGGTGCGGTTGGAGGCGCCGGACATCGTGACGAACTGAGCGGATGCCGCGCGCTGCGGCTCGGCTCGGTCGCCCCACTCCCGCGTTCGGTGCGCCCCGTGTGGCGCGCTGCACCCGCCATGGCGGGCGCATCCTGCCATACGGAGTGCACCGGCGGGACCCAACTTCGCCCGCGGGCCCTGCTGCCGCCACTGCACCTGAGGGAACGGCTTCACCCGTGCTGCGTCGCCTCCGATGCCCGCGGCGGCCCAGTGCACCCCGTGTGGCGCGGTGCACCCGCTATAGATGGTGCATCGCGCCACCGGGGGTGCACCGGCGACGGCGTCTGGGCTCAGCGGGCGCGGGGGACACCGTTCCGGGTGAGGAGGGCACCCAACGCCTCGAGGGATGTGGCGATCGGCCAGTCCCAACGGAAAACGCCCAGCCCCAACGCGCGCAGTCGGTCTTCCCGGACTTTTTCGGCGATGACGATGCCGGCGACGGGGCGCCCGCGGGTGAATTCGTCGCGCAGATACTTGCCGTGCCCGTCGAATTCGCCGACGGTGCGGATGCCCGGCCAGAAGAAGTCGCTATATCCGATCAAGCCGGCCTGATCCCAGTGCGGCACCTGCAACTCCGGTGCGAGAAAGCCCAGCAGGAAGATGCCGGCTCGGCTGATCGACTCTCCCACCGATCCCGAGAGCGGCGAGGCGAAGTCCAGCGCGCGTCCCGCCGCCGCGCGGCCGGGGACGCGGCCGAGCTGCGCAAACGCCTGTTCGAGCTCTTCCCTGGTCGTCAACGCGTCACCGGCGCGTGGTTGGTGCAAGGCCTTGTCCATCACCGCCACCGCCTGGCCGAACCGGAGCATTCGGGCCATTGCCACGGCGGTGGCCGCGACGGACGTCACCCGAAGCCCCTCGTGCTCCATGACGTCGAGGCTGTGCTCCTGCGAATGACGGACAACGCCGGGCCGGGATCGTCCGCCCGCCGCCGCCGAGGCGGTGAGATGAACCTCCGTGGGCCAGGCACCGACGATCGGCAAACCCCAGAGCGCTGCCGCGGAGACGTGCGAGTAGACGGCGGGCCCCTCAGCGACCGCGGCATGTGCCCGGATCCGGCGGAGGTAGCGCTCATCCGCCCCCAGGGCCGCCCACTCTGTGGTGAGCACGTACACCCCGCGACGAAGGCGGACGAGTCCCTTTCGTTCGAACTCGCGTCGGAGCTCCCGCTGGAGGCCGACTCGCGCCGCGTCGGTCGCGAGGATGAGGCCGTTGCGGCCGATCAACATGGTGAGTGCGTCCAAACCGCCAGATGAGGTGGTGTCCATTCGGAGAGGGTCGCAGATTACCGCTTCCGGTGGAGGCGCGGCGGGAGATCTGTGCACTTCCGCCTTCCCGTCGTCTGGGCGTGCACCCCGTATGGCTGAATGCGCCAGGCATAGCGGGCGCACTGGGCCATACGGGGCGCACCGAACGCGGCGCGGGGCAATCGCGGGGCGCGGCGAGCCGAGCGGATGCGGCGGCGCCGCGGCCCGCCAAACCGGCAGACACGCTCCGGTAGAATGAGAAGACCGCCCACAAGCCTTCAGGAGTCGCACCATGGTTGACGTTCGACGGGTCAAGCTCCCCGGTGTGGGTGTGCTGCACACCTTCATCACCGATGACGGCGGCAAGGTCGGTGTCATCGCGCACCGTTCCGGTCACAGCGACCTGATCACTTTCGCCGACGACGAGGGCGGCCCCGACGCCAGCAAGGTTTCCCTGCGCCTGAGCGAGGACGAGGCGCACACCCTCGCCGAACTGCTCGGTGGCACCCAGATCACCGAGTCGCTCACCGCGCTCGACCAGATCCCCGGGCTGAGCATCGACTGGTTCACCGTGGACTACGAGGACCACATCGCCGGCCAGCCGCTGGGCAACCCCGCCGAGCGCGGCATCGCCGGACTCACCGTGGTGGCCGTCGTGCGCGGCGAATCCGCCAACCCGGCTCCCGCGCCCGACTTCAAGGTCTTCCCCGGCGACACCCTGGTGGTGGCCGGATCTCCCGAGAAGGTCGCGAAGGCCTTCGCCTTCTTCCGCACCGGTGAGATCAAGGCCAAGCCCGTCGTCGCGCCGCCTGGAGGGTAGCCGATGAACCTCGGTGAAGACCTCCTCACCCTGGGCATCCTGCTGGTGGTTGCCTACGTCCTCGGCCGCCTGGGCAAGCTGATCGGCCTGCCGTCGATCCCGATCTACATGATCGTGGGTCTGCTGGCGAGCCCGTACAGCGGATGGTTCCCGCTGGACTTCCATTCCGCCGACATCGAACTCATCGCGGTCTTCGGGCTGATCCTGCTCTTGTTCAGCCTGGGCCTCGAGTTCGACCAGGAGGCCTTTTTCGGCGACGCCGGAAAGCTGTTGGTCTCCGGCGGCAGCTACATCCTGATCAACATGGGCGCCGGCTTCGCGTTCGGAATGATGACCGGCTGGGGTGCCAGGGAGGCCCTGGTCATCGCGGGCATGACCGGCACCTCGTCCAGCGCGATCATCACCAAACTGCTCATCGAACTGCGCCGGCTGGCCAACAAGGAAACCCCGATGATCCTCGGGGTGACCGTGGTCGGTGACATCTTCATCGCCGTGTACCTGGCCATCGTGTCCGTGGTTCTCAGCGGCAAGACCGAGATCTGGCCGATCGTGCTGCAACTGGGCATCGCGTTCCTGTTCCTCGTGGTGATGTTCTCCGTCGCCCGGTGGGGCGGCCGGGTCGTGTCCAGGCTGATGCGCACCAAGGACGACGAGCTCTTCACCATCCTGTTCTTCGGCCTGGCTGTGCTCTTCGCCGGCATCGGCGAGATCATCGGCGTCACCGACGCCATCGGCGCGTTCCTCATCGGCGTGGTGCTGGGCGCGAGCACCTACCGGGGTCGCATCGAACGGGTGGCGGTGCCGCTGCGTGATGTCTTCGGGGCGTTCTTCTTCCTCAACTTCGGCCTGGCGCTGAACGTGGCCGAGTTCGGCTCGGTCATAGGCCTGGTGGGCATCGCCATCGTGATGACCTTTGTGCTCAGCCTGGGGTCGGGCGCGCTGCTGGCCCGGATGCACCAGATGGGGGTGCGGGAAGGCCTGAACACCGCCGCGATCTTCGTCAACCGCGGCGAGTTCACCCTGATCCTGGCGACGCTGTCGGTCAGCGCGGGCCTCGACCCGCGGCTGCAACCGTTCGCGGGACTGTACGTGCTGACCATGGCGATCCTCGGCCCGCTGTTCACCGCCAACTCGGAGAAGATCGGCGCCGCCTTCAGCCGGCGCTCCAGAGCGGCGCATCCGCCCACCCGCACCCCGGAGCGCGACGCCATGCGCGCCGAGGAGATCGCGCTGGTTGAGGCGGTCACCCACGACCAGAAATCCGGCGACCCGATGGTGGACTTCATCTCCGACACGTACCCGACCCCCCAGAAGAAGACCGACAAGGCCGGCCAGGACGACCGGACGGGTGACTACTCGTGATCCGCATGATGGTGCGTCGCCGGTGGATCGCCGCGCTGGTGCTGGCGTTGGCCATCGCCGCCGGCTTCGCTCTGCTCGGCCAGTGGCAGCTGGACCGCGCCATCTCTTCCGGCGAGGTCGTGGAGCGCAGCACCGAGACCGTGCAGCCGCTCAGCGACACCGTGTCGCCGGATGGGCCGCCCGCGCAGGCCGCGGAGGGCCAGATGGTTCAGACGTCCGGCTCCTTCGTGGCCGGCGATGAGCAGATCATCAGCGGCCGGCACAACGGCGGCGAGACCGGCTTCTGGGTGGTCAGCCACTTCGTCACCGATGAGGGCGCCAGCATCGCGGTGGCCCGCGGCTGGACCGCCGACTCCGACGAGGCCGCCGCGGTCCGCGACCGGCTCGCCACGCAGATGTCGATCCTCTCGCTGCAGCCGCTCACCGGCCGGTTCCTCTCCTCTGAGGCACCCGGACTGCCGGACGAAGATGCCGATCCGCACACCATGACCACGGTGTCCACGGCGGCGCTGATCAACCTCTGGGCGAACTGGTCCGACCAGTCCGTGTACCAGGGCTACATCGTCGACACCGTCGCACCCGACGGTCTGGCGGTCATCGACTCCCCGGAGCCCGTCGTGGAGGTTCCGCTGAACTGGTTGAACATCTTCTACGCGCTCGAGTGGGTCGTCTTCGCCGGGTTCGCCGTTTTCCTCTGGTACCGCCTGGTGCGGGATGCCTGGGAGCGCGAGACCGAGGAAGCCGAGATCGCCGCCGGTTCGCCGGACGAGGCATCCGGCCCGGCCCCGGGCGCCGACCGGCCGCACGCGAACGCCCCGTAGAATTAGCCCATGCCACTTGAACCCAAGCCCGCCGACCTGCCCAGAATCCCCGGTGCGCTTCGGCTGTACCAGGTCTCGTCGATCATCACCGGTGTCCTGCTGCTGCTGCNAGTGATCGCCAAGTACTTCTTCGGCACCGAGCTTGAGGCCTTCGGCACCAATGGTTTGCTGGCCCTCGTGCCGGAGGGCACCGTGGCCGCCGTCAACCTGAGCACCGGTTTGCTGATCGTGCACGGCTGGTTCTACGTTCTGTATTTGTTCGCCGACTTCCGCCTCTGGAGCATCATGCGCTGGCCTTTCCCCACCTTCCTTCTGATCGCCCTTGGAGGCATCATCCCGTTCCTGTCCTTCTTCCTCGAGGTGAAGGTCGGCCAGCGCGTCACGGCCTACCTTGCCGCGCACCCGGTCGCCGCGGTCGAAAGCGGGGTCCGCGCATGAGCGCCGTGAACCCGATGGACGTCGTGGGAGCCGAGGGCGCCGAGGGCGCCGAGGGCCTCGAAAACCTGATCGGCACCGAGGAAGGCACCGCTCCCGTAGCGGCGTCCGGCGTCAGCCGCCCGGTGCTCGTGGTCGACTTCGGCGCGCAGTACGCGCAGCTGATCGCCCGGCGCGTGCGCGAGGCATCCGTGTACTCGGAGATCGTGGCGCACTCGATCACTGCCGCGGAGGTGGCCGAGAAGAACCCGATCGGCATCGTGCTCTCCGGTGGACCGTCCAGCGTCTACGCCGACGGCGCCCCCGCCTTCGACTCGGCCATCTTCGATCTCGGCATCCCGGTGCTGGGCATCTGCTACGGCTTCCAGGTGATGGCCACCGCCCTCGGCGGCGAGGTCTCGCACACCGGCCAGCGCGAATACGGCTCCACCCCGGTGGTCGTCTCCGACAGCGTCAACGCGCTGCTCGCCGACCAGCCCGCCGAGCAGGCCGTGTGGATGAGCCACGGCGACTCGGTGTCCAAGGCCCCCGACGGCTTCACGGTGCTCGCCTCCACGGTGTCGACCCCGGTCGCCGCGTTCGCCAACGACGAGCGCAAGCTCTACGGCGTGCAGTGGCACCCCGAGGTCAAGCACTCCGCGCACGGCCAGCACGTTCTGGAGAACTTCCTGCACCGCGCCGCCGGCATCCCCGCCGACTGGAACAGCGGCAACGTCATCGCCGAGCAGGTCGCGCTGATCCAGGCCCAGGTCGGCACCGGCAAGGTCATCTGCGGGCTCTCCGGCGGGGTCGACTCCGCCGTCGCGGCCGCCCTGGTGCACAAGGCCATCGGCGACCAGCTGGTGTGCGTGTTCGTGGACCACGGCCTGCTGCGCGAGGACGAGCGTCGCCAGGTCGAAGAGGACTACGTGAAGGCCACCGGCATCCGCCTCGTCACGGTGGATGTGCGCGAGCAGTTCATCTCCGCCCTCGCCGGGGTCAGCGACCCGGAGACCAAGCGCAAGATCATCGGCCGCGAGTTCATCCGCACCTTCGAGCAGGCTCAGGCCGAGCTCATCAAGGAGGCCGCCGAGATCGACGGCGACCCGATCCGGTTCCTCGTGCAGGGCACCCTGTACCCCGACGTCGTCGAGTCCGGCGGCGGCAGCGGCACCGCCAACATCAAGAGCCACCACAACGTGGGTGGCCTGCCCGAGGACCTGCAGTTCGAGCTCGTCGAGCCGCTGCGCGCCCTGTTCAAGGACGAGGTGCGGGCCATCGGTGCCGAGCTGGGCCTGCCCGCCGAGATCGTGCAACGCCAGCCGTTCCCCGGACCCGGCCTGGGCATCCGCATCGTCGGTGTGGTCACCCAGGAGCGCCTGGACCTGCTGCGTCAGGCGGATGCGATCGTGCGCGCCGAACTGACCGCCGCCGGCCTGGACCGGGAGATCTGGCAGTGCCCCGTGGTGCTGCTCGCCGACGTACGCTCGGTGGGCGTGCAGGGCGATGGCCGCACCTACGGCCACCCGATCGTGCTGCGCCCGGTGTCCTCAGAGGACGCCATGACGGCCGACTGGACCCGCCTGCCGTACGACCTGCTCGCGAAGATCTCCAACCGCATCACCAACGAGGTCGACGGTGTCAACCGCGTGGTGCTCGACGTCACGTCGAAGCCGCCGGGGACCATCGAGTGGGAGTAGGCGTCCCGCCGCTCCCGTAGCACCGGAAGCACCCTCGCCCTGCGCGAGGGTGCTTCCGTCGTTAGCCCTCGGCGCGGTATGCGGGTCAGGCGCCGTTATGCGCCTGGCGCGCCACCCGCATAACGGCGCCGTGCCCGCGTAGCCCGAATTGCGCTCTGGCGACCGCGAGACGACGAAAGGGCCGGCCCGTGGTGGGCCGGCCCTTTCGGGGTGTGCGAGGGGGCGCTACTCGCGGGCGATCATGAAGATGCGCAGCAGCTCGATGTAGAGCCACACGACGGTGACCATGATGCCGAACGCGCCGCTCCAGCCGTACTTGCGGGGAGCGCGGTTGTTGACGCCTTTCTGGATGAAGTCGAAGTCCAGCACCAGGGAGTACGCGGCCATGAGCACGGCCAGCACGCCGATGAGCAGGCCCAGCTTGATCTCGAAACCGGCGATCTCGATGCTGCCGCTGCGCATGCCGAACGCACCGTCAACGGCGCCGAACATCATCATGCCGAAGTTGACCAGGGAGAAGACGGCGTAGCCGATCATGGCGACGAGGAACACCTTGGTAGCCCGCTTCGACGCGCGGATCTTGCCGCTGGAGAACAGGGCCAGGGTGACACCGACGACCACGAGGGTGGCGATGACCGCCTGCACGACCACGCCGGGAGCGATCTGCTCGAAGATGCGCGAGATGCCACCGACGAACAGGCCCTCCAGCGCGGCGTAGGCGAGGATCAGGGGCGGCGACGGCTCCTTTTTGAAGGCGTTGACCAGGCCGAGCACGAGCCCGCCGATGGCACCGAGGATGACCAGGAACGGCATCACCGGGGTGAGCACCCACGCTGTCGCCGCGGCGGCCAGGAGGATCGCGAAGGCCAGGACGGTCTTGCCGATCGTGTCCTCGTAGGTCATCCGGTCGGTGTCCTGCGAACCGGCGGAGGGTGAGTTGTACAGCGCCTGCAGGTCGTTGTCGGAGAGCACCTTGGACGTTGCAACGGCGCCCGGAGCGCCGAACGCGGCGTTTCTAAATGCGGGGTTGGAGGTAGCCATGGTTTCCTGCCTAACAATCAGCTGGTGAGGGATGCGCGCCGGTGTTCGACGCGCGAGTCTGTACTTAAATCTACCGGATCAACCCGTAGTTTGCTGAGAGTCTACTCAGCCTTGGCGGGGCCGGGCAGGGCGGATGCGTCCGGCCCGGCCGGGATCGTCGGCCCCGCTCTGTAGACCGGTTCCGCCGGTTCCGGCGCCTCCGCGCCGCCCGCTGCCGCCGCCTGCCTGGCGGTGATCCGGCGCCTGCGCCAGAGCGCCAACGCCCAACCCAGCCACGCGCAGGCCACACTGGCCACGGACCCGCTCACCAACCCGACCCAGTTCTGGCCGTACTCGTTCAGGGCGCCCTTGAGCACGAAGCTCAGCGCGATCACCGGGATCAGCGCCAGGTAGCTGCGCCCCGGCCGGTGCCGGGCGAACAGCCATCCGGCCAGCAGCACCGCGAAGGCCCCCGCGAAGTCCGGCCCGGCGACGAGCACCAGCCCGGCCAGCAGGCACGGCAGGATCACGAGGAGCCGGCGCCAGAGAGCACCGGGCAGGATCAGCCAGCCAAGCAACTGCACGCAGGGCCCGACCAACAGGAACCACAGACTGTAGGTGCTGATCAGGTTGGTCAGGGCCACGCCGAGCACTATGGTGACCAAGCCCACCCCGTACCGCCAGCGGGGGTCGCCCCAGCGCACGCGCGGGGTCGGCTCCATCCGAGTGCTCATAACCAAAGATTCTGGCAGGCCGCGGCTAATGTTGGGACATGCCACCACTCGTGATCGCTCACCGCGGTGCCAGCGGCTACCGTCCGGAGCACACCGAGGCCGCGTACCGGCTCGCGTTCGCGCTGGGTGCCGACGCCGTGGAGCCCGACATCGTCGCCACCAAGGACGGCGTGCTGGTGGTGCGGCACGAGAACGAGATCTCGGGCACGACGGATGTGGCCGCCCACGCCGAATTCGCCGGCCGACGCACCGAAAAGGTCATCGACGGTGTAGCCCTGACCGGCTGGTTCACCGAAGACTTCACCTGGGCGGAGCTGCGCACCCTGCGCGCCCGCGAGCGGCTGCCCGCCCTGCGGGGCCTCAGCGCCAGCTTCGACGGGGTCTTCCCGATCCTGCGGTTGCGCGACGTGCTCCGCCTCGTCGACCGCGCGGAGGCGCCCCTGGACCGCGAGCTCGGCGTCGTCGCCGAGATCAAGCACGCCAGCTACTTCGAGTCCATCGGGCTGCCGCTGGACGAATTGTTCGCCGCCGAGGTCAACGAGGCCGGCTGGAACACCGGGGAGGGCCGGCTGACCATCGAGAGCTTCGAGCGCACCGTGCTGGCCCAGGTGCAGGCGCGCGGCGTTTTCGGCCGCCGGGTGTTCCTGCTCGAGGCCAGCGGAGCCCCCGCGGATCTCGTCGCCAGGTTCGGTGACCGGGCCACGACCTACGCGGAGTACCTCACCGACCTGGCGCTCTACCAGCTGGGCCATCAGGTCGACGGCATCAGCGTGCCCAAGTCCCTCATCCTCCACACCGGTGCCGACGGCAACGTCGACGGCGCCTCAGACCTGGTGGACGCCGCCCACGCCGCCGGCCTGGCGATCTACACCTGGACGCTGCGCCCGGAGAACCGGTTCCTCGCCCCCAGCTTCAGGGTCGGCACCCGCAAGGCCGACTTCGGCAACTGGCAGGCCGAGTTCCGCACGATCATGGACACCGGCATCGACGGCGTCTTCGCCGACCAGCCCGACCTGGCGGTCTTCGTTCGTGACGGGCTGCCCGCCGGGCTGCCGCATCCGCTCTCACCGGCCTGACGCCGTGCCCGCCGAGGGGCGGATGTCAGCGGCTGCGCCTAGAATTGGCTGGCCATGACTTTGTCTCCAGACCTGCCCAACGCCCCCGCGACCAGGTCGTCCGCGACCCCGATCATCCTCGACGGACGAGCGGGCCCCGACGCCGGTTCGCACGGCGGTTCAGAGCAGCAGAGCCCGCTCTTCGACGGCCTCAACCCGCAGCAGCTCGAGGCCGTGCGGTACCGCGGGCCCGCCCTGCTCATCGTCGCCGGCGCCGGCTCGGGCAAGACCAGCGTGCTCACCCGCCGGGTCGCCGGCCTGATCGAGAGCCGCGAGGCGTGGCCCAGCCAGATCCTCGCGATCACGTTCACCAACAAGGCCGCCGCCGAGATGCGCGAGCGGGTCAAGGCCCTGCTGGGCCAGGCGTCCGACGGTATGTGGATCAGCACCTTCCACTCCTCCTGCGTGCGCATCCTGCGCCGTGAGGCCGAGAGCGCGGGCCTGTCGGCGAACTTCAGCATCTACGACTCTGCCGACTCCAAGGTCACCATCAAGCGCATCATCAAGCAGCTCGACGCCGACACCCTCGGCTTCACGCCCGGCAACGTGGCGTCAAAGATCTCCAAGCTCAAGAACGAGTTGGCGGATGTCGACTCCTACGCCCGCAACGCGAACATGAGCGACCCGCAGGAGGTCATGTTCGTCGAAATCTTCCGCCAGTACACGCGACGACTGCGCGCGGCCAGCGCCCTCGACTTCGACGACCTGATCGGCGAGACCGTGTTCCTGTTCCGGGCCTTCCCCAAGGTCGCGGCGCTGTACCGGCGCCGGTTCCGGCACATCCTGGTCGACGAATACCAGGACACCAACCACGCCCAGTACGCGCTGGTGCGCGAGCTCACCCGCCCGATCGACGCCGAACTGGCCGACGACATGGAGGACCAAGGCCTGCACGTGAAGAACCTGCAGGACACCTCCGGGCAGATTCCCGGTGCCAGCCTGACCGTGGTCGGCGATTCCGACCAGTCCATCTACGCGTTCCGTGGCGCCTCCAGCCGCAACATCACCGAGTTCGAACGGGACTTCCCCGGCACCAAGGTGATCCTGCTGGAGCAGAACTACCGCTCAACCCAGAACATCCTCTCGGCCGCGAACGCCGTGATCGGCAACAACTTCGACCGCCGCGAGAAGCGGCTCTGGAGCGCCGGCGGCGACGGTGAGAAGATCGTGGGCTACACCGCGTACAACGGGCACGACGAGGCCCAGTTCGTCGCAGACGAGATCGAGGTGCTGCACCGCGCCGGCATGGCCTACCGCGACATGGCGGTGTTTTACCGCACCAACGCGCAGACCCGTGCGCTGGAAGAGATCCTGGTGCGCGCCGCGGTGCCGTACCGCGTCGTCGGCGGCACCAAGTTCTACGAACGCGCCGAGATCAAGGATGCGCTGGCCTACCTCGTCGCCGTGGCCAACCCGCTGGACGAACTGGCGCTCCGCCGTATCCTGAACACCCCGAAGCGCGGCATCGGCCCGGCCACCGAGACCCAGCTGGCCAGCTTCGCCGAGACCAACGGCATCTCCTTCCGCCAGGCCATGCGCGATTCCGGCGGCCTGGGCCTGGGCCCCAAGGTGACCGGGGCCATCCTGAAGCTGGCCACCCTGCTCGACACCGCCGCGCTCAGCCTCGACCCGGAGAACCCGGCCGGGGTCTCCAACGTCAGCGACCTGCTCACCTTCCTGCTTGACGGCAGCGGCCTGCTCGCGGTGCTGCGGGCCAGCCGCGACGCGCAAGACGAGGTTCGGGCGGAGAACATCGAGGAGCTCGTCGCCCAGACCAAGGACTTCAACCGGGAGAACCCCGATTCCGGCCTGGTCGACTTCCTCACCCAGGTGTCCCTCGTCGCCGCCGCGGACGACCTCGACGACGCCTCCGGCACCGTGTCGCTGATGACGCTGCACACCGCCAAGGGCCTGGAGTACGAGGCCGTGTTCCTCACCGGCGTCGAGGAGGGGCTGCTGCCGCACCAGATGTCGGCCGGCGAACCCGGCGGACCCGCCGAAGAACGACGCCTCTTCTACGTGGGCATCACCCGTGCACGACAGCGGCTGTACCTGTCGCTGGCGATGACCCGCGCCCAGTTCGGTGAGGTCAACGTGGCCATGCCCAGCCGTTACCTGCAGGAGATCCCGGCCGCCCTGATCGACTGGAAGCAGTCGCCGGGCATGGCCAACTCCCGCGGCGGCACCCAGCCCCGGGCGCTCAACGCGCGCCGCGACGGCGGCGGCTTCGGCAGCCGCAGCGGCACTCCGGGCCAGCTGCCGCCGGCGCCCAAGCCGAAGACCGAGTGGGCCAACCGCATCACCGCGCAGGTGCGCGACAACGGCGACCTCACCCTCAACGCCGGCGACCGCATCCGTCACGTCGACTTCGGTGACGGGCGGGTCAATCAGGTCACCGGGGAGGGCACGAAGCGCATCGCGCATGTGCAGTTCGACACCACTGGGGCAAAGAAACTGCTGATCAAGGTCGCCCCGATCGAGAAGATCGAGTGACGGCCCCGAACCACGACGATTCAGCGGATGCCCGCTCCCGGCCCGAAAGCCTGAGGCAGTGGTCACGGTCGCTGCGCGCCCTCGACCTGGAGGTCGCCACCCGGGCGACGCTGGCCATGGTGATTCCGCTCATTGTGCTGGTGCTCGTGGGGCGCATCGACTGGGCGGTGTACGCGTCGTTCGGCGGTATGACGGCTCTGTTCGGGCGCAGCGAACCGTACCGGCTGCGGGCCCGGTCGGTGAGCGTGGCGGCCGTCGGGATGGTCGGCAGCATCGGTTTTGGGCTCATACTGGCCGTCTTCGGGGCGCCTCTCGGCCTGCTGACCGCGGGCCTGATCGTGGTGTTGGTTCTCGGGGTGCTGCTTGTCAACACGATGGGACTGTTCCCTAGCACCGCGCTGTTCTTCGTGTTCGCCTACACAGTGTGCGCCCAGGTGCCCACCGAGCCCGACCAGGTGCTGAGCCGGCTGCTGGTGGGCCTGGTCGGTGCCGCCTTCGCCTGGATGGTGACCATGTCGGGCTGGTTGCTGCGCCGGGCCGCGCCGGAACGCTCGGCTCCGCTGTTCAAGCGGCTGCCGCGGCAGCCGCGCGTCAACCCGGCCGCGTACCGTGACGGCCGCGTCTGGCTGTCGATCGGGCAGATGGTGGTGGGCAGTCTGGTCGCCGGCGGCCTGGCCATCCTCGTGGGCATCGGGCATCCGTACTGGGCGGTCGTGAGCGTGGTGGCGGTGATGCCGCCGCCCGGCGCCAGGCACTCCACCTCCCGCGCCTTCCATCGCATCTTCGGCACCGCGCTCGGGGTCCTCGTCACAGCGTTGGTGCTCGTGCCAGGGCCACCCGTCTGGGTGCTGATCCTGGTGATCGCGATCGGCCAGTTCGGCGCCGAGATCCTGATCGGCAAGCACTATGGTGCTGCGCTGCTATTCATCACGCCGCTGGCGCTGACGGTGTCGCACCTGGGCAGTCCGGTGCCGGTGTCGGAGCTTCTGGTGGACCGGGTCGTGGAAACGGCGCTGGGCGGTGCCGTCGCCGTGATCCTCGTGGTGGCCACCCGCGCCGGCCTGGCCCGGGCAACCCGCCGGTCGGCCGTCACCCCCTGATCGACGCCTTGTCGGCGACCACCGACGAAGGTACGGTGTCCTGCATTGGAACCCGCGCGCTGCAGCCGCCCGGTCATCAACTCCCCGCACATCTCAACGCCGGCGCACGTCCGAAGGAGGCTCGATCATGACCCACGATTCCAACGGGTGGCCGCACGACCCCGAAGCGCTGGCCGATAACCGCGCCGTCGACGACCTGGAGATCCCCACAGACGAGGAGCTGCTCCCCGAGGCGGAGTACACCGCGCCGACCGTGGAAACCACCGACGAGTGGGGCGACGACGCCGACAACCGACTTGTCGACCTGGGCGAGGACACCGACGACGACGAGGTCCTGGACCACTGACCCTGGTCGGGCGGTGCGGCTGCGTTGCGCCCGGGCGACCTGCTCGTTGAGGGCCTCGTGCAGCTGACGGCCGTTTATAAGGACATCGGTCGGAAAAAAGGATCCGGTGTCCAATTCCGTCCTTGTAAAGTCACTTTTTCCCAAAAACAAGCCCTACCCATCAGCGGGACGCGCCGTTTAGCCGGGTGACCGCCGGAGGCACCCACGTGCCGTCGAGCACCTCGCGGCGTGGGCCGTACAGGCGCATCGTCACCCCGAGCGGCCCCAGCGGCGCCGGCAGCCAGTTGGCCACCAGGTCCTCCGCCGGCCGCTCGTGCTGCAGGACGAGGTCGAGGGACCCGTCGGCGTTGTAGTGCAGCGAGTCCCGGTCGCCGATCGCGAACCTGTCGATCGGGTTGGCGGCGGGGAAACCGTCCGCGTCGTACATGGTGAGGGACCAGAACGCCTCAACGGGCGGCAGCTCGTGCCTCTCGAAGTGCAGCCTGTACAGGTTCCCGCCGTCGAGGGGCCGACCATCGGCATCCGTCATGAGGATCGGGTACACCGCGTCCTCCGGCGGGTTCGCGCCGAGGCCCACCATCGCCACCACAGCGCGGGTGACGTAGTCGTTGCCGTAGTTGCCCATGGTCTTCACATTGAGCAACCACCCGTTCACGCGCCGGCCCAGCCGGGGCAGCGTGGCCAGCATGGTCGCCTTGGCCTCGGCCACCCCGTCTTCGAGCGCAGCGGTGTCCACCACATCCAGCCGCTCGCTGGCGAAGGGCAGGCCCGGCACGATGCCGAGGTTCCGGATCCGGGCCAGGATCGAGAAGTCGGTGTCGTGCGCCGGCACCGTCCGCAGCGCCGACGCGGCCCGTCGGAAAAAATCCACCCCGCTCAGCTGCGCCACCGTGCGCAGCGGCGCGGTGGCCGAGTCCACCGTCGGGTCCAGCGGGAACTGCACGTATTGCGGCGGCAGGGTGAGCGAGACCTGGTCCTGCAGCGCCCGCACCACCGGGTAGTCGCCGACACCGTTGGTCTGGAACCGCCCCACGACCCAGACATGCGGGGTGGGGGCGTGGATGAGTCCGTGGCCGTCCGGCGGCTCGCCCGCCCAGCCGGGCGGAACCACGAGGAGGTCCAGCGCCGCGGTGCCGGTGGTGCGCTTGCCCGGGTTGGCGAAGACCTCCGTCCACATGTCGATCAGCGGCAGCAGGTAGTACCGGTCGGCGGTGTCGGGTAGGTGAACCACGACCGGGCCCGAGCCGAGCTCGAGCCAGGCGATCGAATACAGGGTGTCGAAGTTGGGCCGCACGACGTCGCGGAAGTCGGCCGCCGGGAAGCTGCGGGTGTGCACGAAGGTGTTCTCGGGGCCGCGGCCGAAGATCCGCCCCGGCGCGGTGTTGATGCTCTGCTGCCGGGTGACCTCCATCAGCACCAGCGGGTACAGGTAGAGGTAGGCCTCCCCGGCCAGGGTCTTCGGGTCGATCGACAGGGTGCTCATTGGGTGCTCCTCCTGCGGGGTCGGGTCACGCCAGGGAAGCCCGGGCGAGCGAACCTTTCGCAGGCATTGTGGCCCAGCCCTGCGGCCGGGCACAGTGCGACCGCGAGTCTGGGCTCAATCAGCGAGTCGGGACGCGCGCCGCCGCACCGCGGCGACGCAGGCGCTGCACGAGCAGGACGACCGCGCGCCAACCGAGCAGGAACACCCCGAGGACGAGGAAGGTCACGAGAACGAAGCTCAGTTGCACGCCCTGGCCGCTGGCGATCCGCAGCAGCATGCCCACCACCACGGTGATCAGCCACAGGCCCAGCCCTGTCCAGACGATCTGCAGCGGCGCCCGCCAGGCGCGCAGCACCAGCCAGGCCACCACCAGTCCGGCCAGGAACGGCCACCAGGTGCCCAGCACACCCCAGAGCCCCTCGCCGTGGCTGGACCGGCCGATCGCCACGAACAGCAGCAGCAGGGCCGCATCCAGGCCGGCCGCAAACGAAATGAGGGCGAAGCTGGAGTTGCGATTGGGCATGGGCCCAGAATACCGGCGCTCGACCAGCGGGCATGGCCACTCATCTGAGAAGGTAGAGTTTGAGATGGTCAGTATCTCTCGACGTCGAGCTAGTTTTTGCGCCGGGAAGACCAGGCCACACCTACCCCATGCACGGAACGCTATGACGCGGATTGGAAGAGCAGCGTGGATCTTTACGAATACCAGGCCAGAGACCTGTTTGAACAGTATGGAGTCCCGGTTCTGCCGGGCATCATCGCAGACACGCCCGAGGAGGTGCGCGCCGCGGCCGAGAAGCTCGGCGGTGTCGTCGTCGTCAAGGCGCAGGTCAAGGTCGGCGGTCGCGGCAAGGCCGGCGGCGTGAAGGTCGCCAAGACCCCGGATGAGGCCGAGGCCGCCGGGCGCGCCATCCTGGGCCTGGACATCAAGGGGCACACCGTGCACCGTGTGATGGTCGCCGGGGGAGCCCGCATCAAGCAGGAGTTCTACTTCTCCGTGCTGCTGGACCGCTCCAACCGCTCCTACCTCTCGCTCGCCAGCTACGAGGGCGGCGTGGAGATCGAGGTCCTCGCGGTGGAGAAGCCCGAGGCGCTCGCCTACGTCGCCATCGACCCGACCGCCGGCATCGACCTGGCCAAGGCCACGGAGATCGCGCGTGCCGCGAAGTTCCCGGCCGAGCTGGTCGACAAGGTCGCCCCGGTCTTCGTGCAGCTGTACACGGTGTTCGCCGGCGAAGACGCCACCCTCGTCGAGGTCAACCCGCTGGTGCTCACCGAAGAGGGCGACATCATCGCCCTGGACGGCAAGGTCACCATCGACGAGAACGCCGGCTTCCGCCACCCCGGCCACGCCGACCTCGAGGACAAGGCCGCCGCCGACCCGCTCGAGGCCAAGGCCAAGCAGAACGACCTCAACTACGTGAAGCTCGACGGCGAGGTCGGCATCATCGGCAACGGCGCGGGGCTCGTCATGTCCACACTCGACGTGGTCGCCTACGCCGGCGAGGAGCACGGCGGCGTCAAGCCGGCCAACTTCCTCGACATCGGGGGCGGAGCATCCGCAGCCGTCATGGCCGCCGGCCTCGACGTCATCCTCGGTGACCCGCAGGTCAAGAGCGTCTTCGTCAACGTCTTCGGCGGCATCACCGCCTGCGACGCCGTGGCCCACGGCATCGTCGGCGCGCTCGCCACCCTCGGCGACGCCGCGAACAAGCCCCTCGTGGTGCGCCTCGACGGCAACAACGTCGAGGAAGGACGCCGCATCCTCAACGAGGCCAACCACCCGCTGGTCACCCTGGCCGCCACCATGGACGAGGGCGCCGCCAAGGCCGCCGAACTCGCCAACGCCGCCCGCTGATCGCGCCCGTCGAGATCAAGGAATAGGAAAAACATGTCAATCTTCCTCAACAAGGACTCCAAGGTCATCGTTCAGGGCATCACCGGCGGCGAGGGCACCAAGCACACCGCCCTGATGCTCAAGGCCGGCACCCAGATCGTCGGCGGCGTCAACGCCCGCAAGGCCGGCACCACCGTCACCCACGGCGACGTGGAGCTGCCCGTTTTCGGCACGGTTGCCGAAGCCATGGAGAAGACCGGCGCGGATGTCTCCATCGCGTTCGTGCCGCCGGCCTTCACCAAGGACGCCGTCATCGAAGCGATCGACGCCGAAATCGGCCTGCTCGTGATCATCACCGAGGGCGTGCCCGTGCAGGACTCCGCCGAGTTCTGGGCCTACGCCCAGGAGAAGGGCAACAAGACCCGCATCATCGGGCCGAACTGCCCCGGCATCATCACTCCCGGTGAAGCGCTCGTGGGCATCACGCCGGCGAACATCACGGGTAAGGGCCCGGTCGGCCTGGTCTCCAAGTCGGGCACCCTGACCTACCAGATGATGTACGAGCTGCGCGACCTGGGCTTCTCCACCGCCATCGGCATCGGCGGCGACCCCATCATCGGCACCACCCACATCGACGCGCTCGCCGCGTTCGAGGCCGACCCGGAGACCCTCGCGATCGTCATGATCGGCGAGATCGGCGGCGACGCCGAGGAGAAGGCCGCGGAGTACATCAAGGCTCACGTCACCAAACCCGTCGTGGGCTACGTGGCCGGTTTCACCGCACCGGAGGGCAAGACCATGGGCCACGCCGGCGCCATCGTCTCCGACGGAGCCGGGACCGCGCAGGGCAAGAAGGAGGCCCTCGAGGCCGCCGGGGTCAAGGTCGGCAAGACGCCGAGCGAGACCGCGACCCTGCTGCGCGAGGTTCTCGCCGCGCTGTAGACCGCACCAGACGACGAAGGGCCCGCCGATCCGGCGGGCCCTTTCTCGTGTGCGGGGCGGCGTGTACTATGCCCGCACACGACGGATGCGCTGGCTTCGAGAGGGGGACCATGTCCCGCAATGACTCCACGGTGCCGGTCCGGCCAGAGCCCGCCCCCACCTCGGGCAAGGGCCTTGCCGCCGGAAAATTGGGCTTGTTCGGCTCCACCGTCATCGGGCTCGCCTCCACGGCCCCGGTGTACTCCCTGGCCGCGACGCTGGGTTTCGTGGTGCTCGCCGTGGGCGCCCAGGCACCGGTGGTGTTCGTGATCGCGTTCATCCCGATGCTGCTGGTGGCGTTCGCGTACCGGGAACTGAACCGGGACATCCCCGACTGCGGCACGACATTCACCTGGGCGACCAAGGCGTTCGGCCCGTGGGTGGGCTGGATGGGCGGCTGGGGTGTGGCGGTGGCGGGCATCGTGGTGCTCGGTAACCTCGCACAGATCGGCGGCATCTACTTCTGGTTGCTGGTGGCGCCGGACCTGGCCGAGAACGAGCTCATTGTCACCGTCACCGGGGTGGTGTTCATCGTGCTGATGGTGTGGGTGAGCTACCGGGGCATCGAGATCGGCGAACGGCTGCAGAACGTGCTGCTGGGCTTCCAGTACCTCGCGTTGATCCTGTTCACGGTGTTCACCCTGTGGGCGGTGTTCGACGGCAGCGCGCCGGCCGGCTCCACCACCCCGCAGGCCGAGTGGTTCAACCCGTTCGCGCTCACCTCGTTCAGCGGGCTCGTCGAGGGCGTGCTGCTGGCCCTGTTCATCTACTGGGGCTGGGACACCTGCCTGTCGCTGAACGAGGAAACAAAGGATCCCAAACGGATTCCGGGCCAGGCGGCGGTGCTCACCACGCTCATCCTGTTGGTCACCTACGTGGGCGTCGCCGTCGCGGCGATGGCCTACGCCGGACTCGGCACAGAGGGCTTCGGCCTGGGCAACGAGGGCAACGCCGACGACGTCTTCTTCGCACTCAAGGACGCCGTGTTCGGGCCGTGGGCCTGGTTGCTCGTGGCCGCCGTGATGATCTCGGCCATCTCCTCGACCCAGACCACCATCCTGCCCACTGCCCGCGGCACCCTCGCCATGGCCGTCTACAAGGCCCTACCCCGCCGGTTCGCCCAGGTGCACCCGCGCTTCCACACCCCGTCGTTCTCCACCCTGATCATGGGCATCGTCGCGGTGGCCTTTTACGTGGGGATGACCCTCGTCAGCTCCAACATCCTCAACGACACCATCCTCTCTCTGGGCCTGGCGATCGCGTTCTACTACGCCATCACCGGCTACGCCTGCGTCTGGTACTTCCGGCACGACCTATTCACCAGCTGGCGCAACGCCTGGATGCGCTTCGTCTTCCCGCTGGTCGGGTCGCTGCTGCTCACCGCGGCGTTCGGGTTCTCGGTGTGGGACATGCTCGACCCCGACTACGGCTACACGGTGTTGTTCGGCGTCGGCGGTGTGTTCGTGGTGGGGGTCGGCTCGCTATTGTTCGGGGTGCTTCTCATGATCGTCTGGTCGTTCTTCTCCGGCGCCAAGCCGTTCTTCCGCGGTGAGTCACTCAACCGCGAAACCGCGGTCTTGGTGCCCGACGAGGACCTGCCGGTGATCCGGTCGGTAGACGGCGGGATCTGAGGCGTCGGATTCGCCGGAGATTCGGCCCGAGCGCGGCGGGGTAGGACGAACCCACAGCCCGCCCACGGTAAACTCCCTGCGGATATGAACCGGATAACGATTGCCCTGCTCGCCGCGCTCGAGGCGCTCATTGTCGTCGCCGTCGGCGTGGGCATCGCCCTGGTGCCGCTCACGATCCTGTGGGGCACCCACTACGGTCTGGCCATCGACTGGTTCGTCTTCTGGCGTGCCGCCGTTGACGTGTGGCTGCTCGGCAACGGCGTCGACCTCGCGGTGCAGCTGCCCGTCGAGATGTCGGCGTCGCTGGGGCTGGCCGGCTCCGAACTCCCCTTCACCCTGGGTATCGCCCTGCTCGGTTTCGCCCTGCTCGCGGTGCTGCTCGGTGTGCGCACCGGCCGCCGCGCGGCTGGCACCGAGTACAGCCTGACCGCGGCGGGCGTGGCCGTTCTCAGTTATGGGCTGCTCGCCGCGCTGCTCACCTTCTCCGCCGGAACCGCCGTCGTCACGCCGGCGCCCGTGCAGGGCATCCTGCTGCCCACCCTGGTCTTTGCCACCGGCGTGCTGATCGGTCTGGTCTGGGCGAACCGGGCCACCGGAACGCTCCTGCCCGGCTGGGCTAGCCGCCCGGTCGGTGACCAGCTGGCCCGGATCCCCGCCGAGACGCGCAGCCAGCTCGTCGCGGCCCTCCGCGGTGGCACCGCCGCCGTCGCCGGCATCATGATCGTCTCCGGCCTGGCCGTGTTCGTGTCGGTGCTGGCCAATTTCGCCACCGTGATCGGACTTTACGAGACCCTGCAGGCCGGTGTTATGGGCGGCATCGCCCTCACGATCGGGCAGCTCGCCTTCATCCCGAACGTCGTCGTCTGGGCGGCCAGCTGGTTCGTCGGCCCCGGTATCGCCCTCGGCGCCGGCAACAGCGTCTCACCGCTCGGCACGACGCTCGGCGCGGTGCCCGGCCTGCCGCTGCTCGGCGCACTGCCGCACGGCACCCTGGAGTTCGGTTTCCTGGGCCTGCTCGTTCCGGTGCTGCTCGGATTCGTGGTGGCGGTGCTCGTTCGGCAGAGCGTCGACAAGCGCGCCAACGCCCCGCACGGCACGGCGCGGATGCTCGTCACCGGTGCGCTGATGGGTGTCGTCGCCGGCATCCTGCTCGGCCTGCTCGCCTGGTGGTCCGCCGGGGCGATGGGGCCGGGGCGCCTCGCCGAGGTGGGGCCCAACCCGCTGCTCGTCGGGGCGTTGACCACCCTGGAGGTGGGCGTCGCCGCCGCACTCGGTATGCTCGTCGGTGGCCGACGAGCCCGGAGCACGGGCTCAGGTGCCGAGGAACTCTCAACGAAACGGTAGGCTCGGATGGTGCTGTCACTGGTCGTATTGATCTCCGGCGGAGGATCGAACCTGCGCGCGCTTCTCGAGGCGTCCGGTGACGCCGAGTTCCCCGCCCGGGTGATCGCCATCGGCGCCGACAGGGACGCCGAGGGGCTCGCCCTCGGTGAGGAATTCGGCCTCCCCACCTTCACGGTGCCGTTCGCCTCGTACGCCAACCGCGACGCGTGGGGCGACGCCCTGCTCGAGCAGATTCAGCAGTGGCAGCCCGACCTCACCGTGCTCAGCGGCTTCATGCGCCTGTTGCCGCCGAGGGTCGTTGGCACGCTTTCGCCGCACCTGATCAACACGCACCCCGCCTACCTGCCCGAGTTCCCCGGCGCCCACGGGGTGCGCGACGCGCTCGCCGCCGGGGCGACCCAGACGGGTGCCAGCATCATCGTTGTCGACAACGGAGTGGACGACGGACCGATCGTGAGCCAGGAACGGGTGCCGGTGCTGCCCGACGACACCCAGGACTCGCTGCACGACCGCATCAAACTCGTCGAACGCCGCCTCCTCGTGCAGGCCGTGCTCGACATCGCCAACGGACACGTCGATCTCAAGGAGCAATCCCCCATATGAGCGGTCACACCAACGCCCGGAGCCTCTACCGCGACCGGGATGTCATTCCCGTGCAGCGCGCACTGATCTCGGTTTCCGACAAGACCGGCCTGGTCGAACTCGCCAACGCCCTGGCCGCCGCCGGGGTGGAGATGATCTCCACCGGCTCCACCGCCGCCACCATCCGCGCCGCCGGCCACGACGTGACGGATGTCGCCGCGGTCACCGGGTTCCCGGAGTCGCTCGACGGCCGGGTGAAGACCCTGCACCCGAGCGTGCACGCCGGCATCCTCGCCGACCTGCGCCTCGAGGCGCACGAGAACCAGCTCGCCGACCTGTCGATCGCCCCGTTCCAGCTCGTCGTGGTGAACCTGTACCCCTTCGTCGAGACCGTCGAGTCCGGTGCGGAACCCGCCGACGTGATCGAGCAGATCGACATCGGCGGACCGGCGCTGGTTCGCGCCTCCGCCAAGAACCACCCCAACGTGGCCATCGTCGTCGACCCGGAGAATTACCCGGAGATCATCGCGGCCGTTGCCGCCGGCGGCAGCACCATGCGCCTGCGCCAGAAGCTGGCCTCGCTCGCGTTCGAGCACACCGCCAACTACGACCTGAGCGTGTCGGCCTGGTTCACCGAGAACGTCTACGACCAGTGGCAGGACGACTCCGAGACGCTCGGCGAGGAGATCCTCGAGGTGATCGACGCCCTCGTCGGCGACACCGACGATGACCCGACCGACGCACTGTTCCCGGACACCCTCGCCATCGAAGCCACCCGCGGCGCCGTGCTGCGCTACGGCGAGAACTCCCACCAGGCCGCCGCGCTATACCTCGGCGAGGGCGGCCAGGGCATCGCCCAGGCCAAGCAACTGCACGGCAAAGAGATGTCGTACAACAATTACGTCGACGCGGACGCCGCAGTGCGCGCCGCCTTCGACTTCAGCGAACCGGCCGTGGCCATCATCAAGCACGCCAACCCGTGCGGCATCGCCGTTGCCAACCCCAAGGCGCCTGACGCCATCGCGTCGGCGCACCACCGCGCGCACGACTGCGACCCGGTCTCCGCGTTCGGCGGGGTCATCGCCGCCAACCGGGTGGTCACGCTGGGCATGGCCGAGACGGTCAGCCAGATCTTCACCGAGGTTCTCGTGGCTCCCGGTTTCGAGCCGGCCGCGTTCGAGCTGCTCTCGGCCAAGAAGAACATCCGTCTGCTCGAGCTGCCGGCCGACTACCGTCGTTCGTCGCTGGAGCTGCGCCAGATCTCCGGCGGCCTGCTCGTACAGGAGACCGACACCTTCGACACCCTGGACACCTCCGAGTGGCGCCTGGTGTCGGGCCCCGAGGTGGATGCCGCCACTCGCGCCGACCTCGAGTTCGCCTGGAAGGCCTGCCGCGCGGTGAAGTCCAACGCGATCCTGCTCGCGCACGCCGGCGCATCCGTCGGTGTGGGCATGGGCCAGGTCAACCGGGTGGACTCGTGCCACCTGGCCGTGAGCCGGGCGGGGGAGCGGGCCGAGGGCGCCGTGGCCGCGTCCGACGCGTTCTTCCCGTTCGCCGACGGCCTCGAGGTGCTGCTGGAGGCCGGCGTGACCGCGGTCGTGCAGCCCGGCGGTTCGGTGCGCGACGAAGAGGTCATCGCCGCGGCGACGGCAGCCGGCGTGTCGATGTACTTCACCGGGGAGCGTCACTTCTTCCATTGATGCGCGGCTTAAGCCCGCTTGTGAACGCCGACCCGGCATCGCACTCGTCGTTTCATTTCCGTCTCCCTCGAATCGAGGAGGCGCCGAACGCGGGGCGATCCGGCTGCGATGCCGCCGGCCGTGACGCCACCGGCGTCGTCTGTAGCACGGTATCCCTGACGGGGAGTCAGAACAATCGGCAGGTTTGGGACCAGACCCAGTCACAGCCGATCGAACCTCGGTGACGTTGTGGTCGTTCCCAGTGTCGGACTGCCATGATGGGAGATTCACGTGACACCGCCGTTGCAGACCTCATTTAGACCTGACACGGAAGGCCACTTGTGATCGACATTTTCGGGCTGTCCCTGCCCGCCTTCCCGGTCGCCGTTGTCGCGGCGATCGTTATCGCCCTCGCGATCACCGCGATCACCGCGTTCGCCTTCCGCATGGTCGGCAAGCGCAGGGCCTGGGCGCGTGTGCTCGTGCAGCTGATCCGGGTGCCGTTCCGCATGACCGTGCTGATCGGCGCGCTCTGGCTGGCCGTCGCCGGCTACCTCGATGTGCCCGCCGACTTCGACGTGCTGCTGGGCTTCATCTTCCGGACCCTGTTCATCGGCAGCGGCACCTGGCTGCTCTGCGCCGTGCTCTACTACGCGGAGGAGATCGCCGCCAACCGGTACCGCATCGACGTGCGTGACAACCGGGTGGCCCGGCGGGTGCGCACTCAGCTGCGGATGCTGCGCCGCATCGGCGTCGTGGTCATCATCATCTGCGCCATCGGCACCGTGCTGCTGAGCATCCCCGGAGCCGCGACGGTGGGCGCGAGCCTGTTCGCCTCCGCCGGCCTGCTCAGCGTCGTGGCCGGTCTGGCCGCCCAGTCCACCCTGGCCAACATTTTCGCCGGCATGCAGCTCGCGTTCAACAACGCTCTGCGGGTCGACGACGTCGTGATCGTCGAGGAAGAGTGGGGCAAGATCGAGGAGATCACCCTCACGTACATCGTTGTGCACATCTGGGATGACCGGCGCATGGTGCTGCCGTCGACCTACTTCACCACCACGCCCTTCCAGAACTGGACCCGGCACAACAGCGAGCTGCTCGGCCAGATCGACTTCGACCTGGACTGGCGGGTCAACCCCGCCGCGATGCGCGAGGAGCTGAACCGTGTGGTCGCCCAGACCGATCTCTGGGACGGCCGGGCCGTGGTGCTGCAGGTGACGGACGCCGTCGGCGGCTACGTGCGTGTGCGGGTGCTCGTGACGGCGCAGGACGCGCCGACCCTGTTCGACCTGCGCTGCTTCGTGCGGGAGAACCTGATCGACTGGGTCAACGCCGAGAACCCAGATGCCCTGCCGCTGAACCGGGTCGAGGTGCGCCAGCAGCCGGACACCCCGCCAGTGCGCCCGTCCAGCCACGCGCGCAAGCCCGCGCGCCCGGTGATCGAGGCGCCCGGACTGTTCTCCGGCAACGACGGCGGCAAGGAACGCGCCCAGCACTTCACCGAATCGATCACCGTGCAGGACTGGGAGGACGCCCCCGAGGCTCTCCCCGCGCCCCGCTAGGTTCCACGCTCCCTCTGTCGGTTCGCCGACTTGCCGCATCCTGCCCTTTCGCGCCGCGTGAAAGGGTACTTTGCGGCAGGTGGCGGATGCGGCGGCCGACGGGGGCTTCATGGGCAACTATTCGTCGGCGGTTAGGCTGTCCGCATGACAACCTCCGGCGACTCAGGCCTCCGTGTCGACACGACATCCACGGGCACCGCCAGGCGCGCACTCGTGCGCCGGCCCGCGGACAGTCTCGCGGAGGGGCAGATCACCCACATCGAACGTCTGCCGATCGACCTGGACCTGGCCCGGGCGCAGTGGGCCGGCTACGTGGCGGCGCTGCGGCAGGAGGGCTGGATCACTACCGAGGTGGATCCGGCGCCCGACCAGCCCGACTCCGTCTTCATCGAGGATGCCGTGATCCTGTTCGGCGGCACGGCCGTGCTCTCCAGCCCCGGTGCGCCCAGCCGGCGCGGCGAGACGGCCGGCGCCGAGGCGGCCGTGCGCGCCCTGGGCCTCACGGTGCGCCGGCTCGACCTGCCCGGCACCCTCGACGGCGGTGATGTGCTCAAGGTGGGCGCCACCGTCTACGTGGGCCAAAGCCTGCGCACCAACGCCGAGGGCGCCGCGCAACTCGCCGCCATCGTCGAACCGCTCGGCTACACCGTCGTCCTGGTTCCGGTGACCCGCGCCCTGCACCTCAAAACCGCGATCACCGCCCTGCCGGACGGCACCATCATCGGCCACCCGCCGCTCGTGGACGACCCGGGCCTGTTCGAGAGGTTCGTGCCGGTGCCCGAGGCGGAGGGCACCGCCGTCATCGTGCTCGACGAGCACACCCTGCTGATGTCTGCCGCGGCGCCGCGCACCACCGAGCTGCTCACCGGGCTCGGCTACCGGGTGGTGACCGTGGACATCACCGAATTCGAGAAACTCGAGGGCTGCGTCACCTGCCTGAGCGTGCGGGTGCGCTGACCCGGCCAACGGCGGATGCGGGCCCGCGGCCCGGAAGCGCGCCAGGGGCAACCCGCACCCGAGAATTGGTGCTTGCGCCTGAGCCGCCCGTTGTCCTATCCTGAAAGGCTGCCTGAAAAGGGGGGCACAAGACGATGACACGAAACACTCAGGAGGCCGACATGACAAAGACAGCTCGCACCAGGTACGCAGCGATTGCGACCGGCGCTGCCTTCGTCCCGGCGCTCCGACTCGCCTCCGCCTAAGGGCCCGGCCAGAGAACCCCGCCGCCCGCGCCCGCGCGGGCCGGCACATTTCAGCGGGCGTCACCGCCCGCTTCCTCTCCCGGACACGGTCGCACCGCGCCAGCCCGGGCAGCACCGTCGGCACGCCGCCAGCACCATCGGCTCTGCCACGGTCCCCACACCACCCCAGCCACGCACCATCCAGCCCGGCGACGCTTCAGCGCCGCACCGGGCCCAGCCAGGAACCCCTCATGACCACCACCGCTCCACAGCATCCGCCCCACAGCACGGCCACGCCGGTCGCGCGCTCCAATACCTTCCACACCCTGCTGCGGCTCTACCCCTTCGCCAAGCCTGCGCTGCCGCGGCTGGGCCTGGGCATGCTCGCGTCGTTGCTGGCCTCGCTGGTGGCCCTGGCCATCCCGCAGGTGCTGCAGCAGCTCGTTGACGGCGCCCTCAGTCATGGCGACACCGCGCCGATCTGGCCCGCCGTGCTCACCGTGCTCGGCCTCGGCGTGCTCGAGGCGGGCATGATCGCCCTGCGCCGTTGGTTCGTGCTGGTGCCCGGCACCCACATTGAATCCCGGATGCGCAACGCCCTGTACGCCCGGCTGCAGGACCTGCCCGTGACCTTCCACGACCGCTGGCCGAGCGGTCAGCTGCTCTCCCGCGCGGTCAGCGACCTCAACATGATCCGCCGCTGGATCTCGTTCGGCCTGGTGCTGCTCGTGGTGAACTTCCTCACCATCATCGCCGGTGTCGTGATCCTCCTGTCGATGAACTGGATCCTCGGCGTGATCTTCCTGGTCTGCTCGATCCCGATCTGGATCTACGGCTACGTCTTCGAGGAGAAGTACTCGGTGATCGCGAGGCGCAGCCAGGACCAGTCCGGCGACCTGGCGACCGCCGTCGAGGAATCGGTGCACGGCATCCGCGTGCTCAAGGCGTTCGGCCGCGGCAGCTTCGCTCTGAAGAGCTTCGCCAGCCAGGCCGAGGAATTGCGTGGCACCGAGATCGAGAAGGCCCGCGCCATCGCCGGCATCTGGCTGTGGCTGCTGCTGGTGCCCGACGTCGCCTTCGCGCTCTGCCTTGTCTCCGGCGTCTGGCTGACCAGCCAGGGACAGCTCAGCGTCGGCGAACTGGTGGCGTTCTTCGCCACCGCCACCGTGCTGCGCTTCCCGGTGGAGTCGATCGGGTTCCTGCTGTCGATGACCTTCGACACCCGCACCGCCACCGACCGGTTCTTCGACATCCTCGACACGCCCAACACCATCACCGACCCGCCCCGCCCGGTCACCATCACCAGCCCGCGCGGCCGGCTCGCGTTCGAGAACGTGCACTTCCGCTATGCGGACTCTCCCGAACGCTTCCCCGACCTGCTCGACGGGGTGAACCTGGTGCTCGAACCAGGCGAGACCATGGCCCTGGTCGGGCTCACCGGCTCCGGCAAGTCCACCCTGACGGCCCTCACCACCCGGCTGTACGACGTGACGGATGGCTCGGTGACCCTCGACGGGGTCGACGTGCGGGCGTTGCGGCGGGACGAGCTGCGCCGGCACATCGCCATGGCGTTCGAGGATGCCACCCTGTTCTCGGCATCCGTGCGCGACAACGTGCTGCTGGGCCGCCCGGAGTTCGCCGAACGGAGCCCGGAGGCCGACGCTGCCCTGGCGGAGGCGTTGCAGATCGCGCAGGCCGCCTTCGTGCACGACCTGCCCAACGGCGTCGATACCCTCGTCGGCGAGGAGGGGATGAGCCTCTCCGGCGGCCAGCGGCAACGCGTGGCGTTGGCCCGCGCCGTGGCCGCTGCGCCCGCCGTGCTCGTGCTCGACGACCCGCTCTCTGCGCTCGACGTGAACACCGAATCGCTGGTCGAAGCGGCCCTGCGCCGGGTGCTCGCGTCGACGACCGCGCTGATCGTGGCGCATCGCCCGTCCACGGTGATGCTCGCCGACCGGGTGGCCCTGCTCGAAGCAGGCCGCATCACTGCCGTCGGCACCCACTCCGAGCTGCTGGCCAGCAGCCCGCACTACAAGTTCGTCATCTCCAGCCTGGAGGACGAAGAACGACGAGAGTCCGAGCGAGCGGGAGAAGCACTGTGAGTGTCATCGGCGTCGAAGGCGAAGAACGCCTCGACTACACCAAGGCGGAAAGCGCGCAGATCCGGCGCCGCTCGTTGCGCCTACTCGGCTCGCTGCTGTTCCCGGTGCGCTGGTCTGTGGTCGTGGCGATGCTCGTCGTCGTCGTGTCCACGGCCGCGCAGGTCGCCGGCCCCGCCCTGATCGCCTACGGCATCGACAAGGGCCTGCCCGCCCTGCTCGAGCAGGACTGGGTGCCGCTGGCGGCGACCGGTGCGATCTACCTGGTCACCGGCATCACCGGCGCGCTGCTGATCGCCTGGTACACCGTGCTCTCCGCCCGGATCAGCCAGGCCGTGCTCATTGACCTGCGGAAGCGCGTGTTCCTGCAGACCCAGCGCCTCAGCCTCGAATTCCACGAGTCGTACACCTCCGGGCGCATCATCTCCCGGCAGACCAGCGACCTGGATGCGATCCGCGAGCTGCTGGACTCCGGCATCAACCAGCTCGTGCAGGGCCTGCTCTACATGGCCTTCACCGGCATCGCCCTGGTCGCCCTCGACGGGGTCAGCGGGCTGGTCCTGCTCGCCGCGCTCGTGCCGCTGCTGGGGCTGACCCGCTGGTTCCAGGTGCGCTCGCAGCATCTGTTCCGCCAGTCACGCACGGCGTCGGCGAGCCTGATCGTGCAGTTCGTCGAGACGATGACCGGCATCCGCGCGGTCAAGGCGTTCCGCACCGAGAAGCGCAACGAGGGTGTCTTCGGCAGGCTCGTCGAGTCGTACCGCCTGGTCAACGCCCGGGTCATCCAGCTGTTCGGCGTGTTCGACCCCGGGCTGATCCTGATCGGCAACGTCACCGTCGCCGCGGTGCTGCTGGTCGGCGGTTTCCGGGTCGCCGACGGGCAGCTGGCGATCGGCGCGCTGCTCGCCGCGCTGCTGTACACCCGCCGGTTCTTCGATCCGATGGAGGAGATGGCGATGTTCTACAACTCCTACCAGTCGGCCGCGGCCGCGCTGGAGAAGATCTCCGGGGTGCTCGAGGAGCAGCCCGGTGTGCCGGACCCGGTCAAGCCGGTGGACCTGTGGACGTCGAAGGGAGCCGTGCACTTCGACAACGTGCAGTTCGAGTACCAGGCCGACCGGGTCATCCTGCCGCACTTCAGCCTCACTCTGGAGCCGGGGCAGACCATCGCCCTGGTCGGCTCGACGGGCGCCGGCAAGTCGACCCTGGCGAAGTTGATCTCCAGGTTCTACGACCCGTCCCACGGCCGGGTGCTGCTGGACGGCGTTGACCTGCGCGACCTGCACCCCAAGGACCTGCGCCGGGCCATCGTGATGGTGACCCAGGAGGCGTACCTGTTCAGCGGCAGCGTCGCCGACAACATCGCGATCGGCAAACCGGATGCGACGCGGTCGGAGATCGAGGCGGCCGCCCGGGCCGTGGGCGCGCACGACTTCATCGTGGGCCTGCCCGGCGGCTACGACACCGACGTGAACAAACGCGGAGGGCGGGTCTCGGCCGGCCAGCGGCAGCTGATCTCGTTCGCGCGGGCGTTCCTGGCCGATCCGGCGGTGCTGATCCTCGACGAGGCCACCTCGTCGCTGGACATCCCCAGCGAGCGGCTGGTGCAGGAGGCCCTGCAGACGCTGCTCAGCGACCGCACCGCGGTGATCATCGCGCACCGCCTGTCGACCGTGGCGATCGCCGACCGGGTGCTGGTGATGGAAAACGGGGTGATCGTGGAGGACGGCACCCCCGACATGCTCATCTCGGGCACCGGCCGGTTCTCCCGCCTGCACGCCGCCTGGCGCGAGTCGCTGGTCTAGACCCCGCCACCCCTCCGCGAGCTGTGAGTTAAGCCCCAAGAAACTCAACTTCTGGGTGCTTAGCTCACAGCTCGCGGGCTGAGGGGAGGGCTTTGAGGTGTTTCGGGCGGGTCAAGGGTGTCGAACCTCTTGCCGGGAACCGGCCCGACGCCGCTTGACACAGCTTGGGCGGGGAATCTGGTCCCAGAGAACAACCACCGCCTCGAACCATTCGTTCCCGAGTCGGCGCCGAGCGGACATCCGCGGGCCCGGCCTGTCTGATCGGGGGATCACCCAGCATGGACTCAGTCACCATCGTGGGCGCGGGGGCGGTGGGTCACGCGTGTGCCGCCGCCCTCCGCGCCCACGGTTACACCGGCCGCATCACCGTCCTGGGCAGCGAACGCCACCGGCCCTACGACCGGCCGCCACTTTGCCGCGGGTTCCTCACCGGGCAGACGACGATCGATGAGCTGGCCCTGGAGGCCCCCGACGAAGACCTCGACGCCGATTGGCAGCTGGGGGTGCCGGCCGTCGCGCTAAACGCGGCCGCGCACCGGGTGACGCTGGCCAATGGCCGTACCGTCGACTCCGACGCCGTGGTGATCGCCACCGGGTCCGCCGCCCGTCGCTTTGCGACCATGCCCCGCGGGGTGCACACGCTGCGCACCGTGGAGGACGCCCTCGCCCTGCGCGAAGAGCTGCTGCCCGGCGCCCGCATGGTGGTGGTCGGCTCCGGCGTGATCGGCCTGGAGGTGGCGTCGACCGCCCGGGACATGGGCCTGGACGTGACGGTGCTCGGCAGCGCCACGGATGCGCTCTGCACGACCTTCGGCGCCACCGTCGCCGACGCCGTGTTCGGGCTGCACTAACGCCGGGGCATCACCGTGCGCACCGACCTGCGGGTGGCCGACCTGATCGGCCCCGGCTGGGTCTCCGGAGTGCGACTCGGCACCGGGGAGGAGCTCGGCGCCGACGTGGTGCTGCTCGACATCGGTGCGGTGCCGCTGGTGGGCTGGCTGAACGGCTCCGCCCTCGAGCGTCCCGGCCCCGACCTGCGCGGCGGAGTGGCCGCTGACGAGGCCGGCGCCACCGGCCTGCCCGGAATCGTCGCGGTCGGCGATTGCGCGGCCTGGCTGGACCCGGTCACCGGGGAGCACCACCGCATCGCGCACTGGAGCGACACTCGCGACCGACTATCGATCGCCATGGCCGCGCTGCTCGGGGTCGACCCCGGAGCGGCGGCGGCACCCGCCATGCTGACCTCGCAGCAGGCCGGCGCCCTGGTGCAGTTCGCCGGCCGGTTGCACGGCACAGAGTCGATGACGATCGAGGCGGGCAGCGTCGACACCGGCGACCTGCTCGCCGTCTACCGCAGGGGCGACCAGCCGGTGGCGGTGCTGGGCATCGACCGGCCCGTGCAGGTGAGGGAGTGGCAGGCCCGGTTGGCCGGACCCAGCGCCGACCCCGACCCCGCGAACCCCGACCCCGCGGTGCCGGCCGGCGCGGTCACGGAAGCCAGCGCGCCCGGCTGAGGTCCACTCGGTAGCCGGTCTCCGGCTCGGCACCGTGCAACAGCGGCGTCTGTTCGGCCCGGTAGTGCACCAGGGCCCGGCTCTCGTGGCCGATCGGCGGATGCCCGCCTGCGCGGATCACCCGCCACCACGGCGCATCTGCCCCGAACTGCGCCATCGTCTGGCCGACCACCCGGGCGGCGCGGGAACCGAGGACGGCGGCGACGTCGCCGTAGGTCATCACCTGCCCGGGTGGGATCGAGTCGACGATGTCGAGCACCGCAGCCACGAACGGGCTGTCCGGGTTGAGCCGCACCGTTATAGGGTGAGCGCGCCGATGACCTCGCCGAATTCGGTTTCCCCGATGTCGGCGAAGCCGATGCGGTGGAAGAAGGCCTCCGGGCCGTCTACGCCGGGCTCCCAGATCACGGTGATGCGGTCGAAGCCGCGGTGGCGGGCCTCTTCGGCGAGTGCCTCGGCGGCGAACTTGCCCACACCCATACCCTGAGCTTCGGCGTCGACGTTGATCCGCCAGATGCAAGCCCGGAACTCCATCTGGGGAGAGTCGGGGTCGAAGTTGCCGTGGATGAAGCCGGCGACATCGCCGTCGAGCAGCACGACGCGCTGCCAGGCGGTGGCCGGGTTGATCACGGAAGCGGCGACCGAGTACGACACCGGCGCGATGAATTGCTCCTGACCGGGCTTGAGGCTCAGGTTGTTGGCCGCGACGATGTTGCGCGCGGACAGTTCTTCAAGTCGGAGTTCAGGCATACTCCCAAGGCTATCGCCCGGTCGCGGCGGCAGATAGTCGGGATTGTGGGGGACGCGGCTATCGGGGACGAACCGCCGGCCAAGTGTCTCGATGTCGAGACAGTTACCGCCCTCGGCTAGGATTGTTCACGGCCACCACGCCCCGACTCACTGAGGAGAATCCATTGTCGAAGATCAAGGTTGCAGGTACTGTCGTCGAGCTTGACGGGGACGAGATGACCCGCATCATCTGGCAGGCCATCAAGGACTCCCTGATTCACCCGTACCTCGACATCGACCTCGAGTACTACGACCTCTCGATCCAGAAGCGTGACGAGACCGACGACCAGATCACGGTCGACGCGGCCCGCGCCATCCAGAAGCACGGCGTCGGCGTGAAGTGCGCGACGATCACGCCCGACGAGGCCCGCGTCGAGGAGTTCGGCCTGAAGAAGATGTGGGCGTCGCCCAACGGCACCATCCGCAACATCCTCGGCGGCACCATCTTCCGTGAGCCGATCATCATCTCGAACATCCCGCGTCTGGTGCCGGGCTGGAACAAGCCGATCATCATCGGCCGCCACGCGTTCGGCGACCAGTACCGCGCCACCAACTTCCGCTTCGAGGGCGAAGGCACCCTCACCATGACCTTCACCCCGAAGGACGGCGGCGACCCCCAGCAGTTCGAGGTCTTCCAGGCGCCCGGCAGCGGTGTGGCCATGGGCATGTACAACCTCGACAAGTCGATCATCGACTTCGCCCGTGCCTCGCTCAACTACGGCCTCGAGCGCAACTACCCGGTCTACCTGTCGACCAAGAACACCATCCTCAAGGCGTACGACGGTCGGTTCAAGGACATCTTCCAGGAGATCTTCGACACCGAGTTCAAGGACCGCTTCGAGGCCGCCGGCCTCACCTACGAGCACCGCCTGATCGACGACATGGTCGCATCGGCGATGAAGTGGGAGGGCGGTTACGTCTGGGCCTGCAAGAACTACGACGGCGACGTGCAGTCCGACACCGTCGCGCAGGGCTTCGGTTCGCTGGGCCTGATGACGAGCGTGCTCTCCACCCCCGACGGCAGCGTCGTCGAGGCCGAGGCCGCGCACGGCACCGTCACCCGGCACTACCGCCAGCACCAGCAGGGCAAGCCCACCTCGACCAACCCGATCGCGTCGATCTACGCCTGGACCCGCGGCCTGTCGCACCGCGCCAAGCTCGACGGCAACCCGGCGCTCGCCGAGTTCGCGCACACCCTCGAGGATGTTGTCGTGAAGACCGTCGAGAGCGGCAAGATGACCAAGGACCTCGCGCTGCTGGTCGGCCCGGACCAGGGCTACCTCACCACCGAGGAGTTCCTGGCCGCGATCGCCGATAACCTGCAGTCCCGCCTGGCGTAACCCGCCCGCACGTCGAGAAGGCCCCGCCGATCCGACGGGGCCTTTTCCGTGGGCAACTGTTGCCGGTGCGGACACTTGCGCCCGGTGCGCGGGGCACAATTGCCCGCACCGGGCACAGTCGGCCCGACCGGGTGCGACCACGGCGAGGCTTTCCGTGCTGGTGCGCACGGGCATCCGAGGTGACAATGGACCCATGTCCACGCTCAGGGGAGCATTCCGCCGGTATCCGGTTGTGGCGGCAACCATCGTGATCGGCCTGCTCGGGCTGCTGCTGTGGGCAGCGGGGCAGACGGTCGCCGTGCAATGGCTGTTCTCCGGCCTGGGCCTGGCCGTGGTCGGCATCGAGGGCGTCGGCATGCTCAAGCGGATGCGCCGGGGTTCGTTCGGTGTTGACCTGCTGGCGATCATGGCGATCATCGCGACCATCCTGGTGGGCGAGTACGTCGCCACCCTGCTGATCGTGCTGATGCTCTCCGGCGGCGGCGCGCTCGAGGACTACGCCGCCGGGCGGGCCCAGCGGGAGCTGAACGCGCTGCTCGACCGGGTGCCGCAGATCGCGCACCTGCTGCGCGACGGCCCCTCCGACGTTGAGGACCTGCCGGCCACCCTGGTGCAGGTCGGCGACCTGCTGCTGGTGCGGCCCGCCGAGATCGTGCCCGTTGACGCCGAGCTGGTCTCCGCCGCTGCGGTGTTCGACGAGTCTTCGCTCACGGGCGAGAGCCTGCCCGTGGAGCGGCGTGCCGGCGACCCGGTGCTCAGCGGCTCGATCAACGGGCAGGCCGCCGCCACCGTGCGCGCCACCGCCCTGGCCGCCGACAGCCAGTACCAGCAGATCGTGGCGCTGGTGGCGGAGGCCGCTGCGAGCAAGGCCCCCGTCGTGCGCCTCGCCGACCGGTACGCGGTGCCGTTCACCGGGGTGGCCCTGCTGATCGCCGGCCTGGCCTGGTTCGTCTCGGGCGATCCGGTGCGCTTCGCCGAGGTGCTCGTGGTCGCCACCCCGTGCCCGTTGCTGCTCGCCGCCCCGGTGGCGTTCATGGGCGGCATGAGCCGGGCGGCCCGCAACGGCATCATCGTCAAGGGCGGGGGAGTGCTCGAGACTCTCGCTCGCGCCAGGACCGTGGTTTTCGACAAGACCGGAACCCTCACCTACGGCACACCGATCATCGCCCGGGTCTGCCCGGAACCCCCATTCACCTCGGATGAGCTGCTCACCCTCGCTGCGTCGGCCGAGCAGTATTCGTCGCACGTACTCGCCGCATCCGTGATCACCGCCGCCGAGCTGCGCGACCTCACCCTGCAGCACACCGAGTCCGCCGAGGAGGTGCCCGCCCAGGGCGTGACCGCCCGGTTCGGTTCGCTGGAGGTGATCGTGGGCGGGCTGTCGTTCGTGGCCGACCACGCCCCGGATGCCTACCCTGCGGACCTGTCCGGCGGCGAACTCGCCATCTACCTTGCCGTCGACGGCGAGTACGCCGGCTGCATCGTCGCCAGCGACCAGGTGCGCGACAACGCCCGCGCCACTGTGCGGGCGATTGAGCGGCTCGGCGTGCGCGAATCGGTGATGCTCACCGGCGACACGCGGCCCACCGCCAACCACATCGCCCGGCTGGTGGGCATCACCCGGGTGCGGGCCGACTGCCTCCCAGCCGACAAGGTCGACGCCGTGCGGGCCATCCGTGAGCGGCCGGTGATCATGGTCGGTGACGGCGTCAACGACGCGCCGGTGCTCGCCGTGGCCGACGTGGGCATCGCCATGGGCGCCAGGGGGTCAACGGCGGCCAGCGAATCGGCGGATGCCGTGATCCTGCTCGACGACCTGTCCCGCGCCGCCCGCGCCGTCGCCATCGGACAGGACACCGTGCGGATCGCCCTGCAGAGCATCTGGCTCGGCATCGCGCTGAGCATCGGCCTGATGATCGCCGCCGCGTTCGGACAGATCCCCGCCACCGTGGGCGCGTTGCTGCAGGAGCTGGTGGACCTGGCCACCATCCTCAACGCGTTGCGGGCCATCGGCGGGCGGCGCGATGTGCGGGCCCGCGGCGTGGCCGCGCGAATCCCGGCGGCGACGCAGCCGGTGGCCGCCCACTGACTCCGGTGAGCCTGCCGGGCCCGCCGAGCGCCTAATCTGGAGGGATGCGTCGCATCCGTTTGCCGTTCGGGCCCACCACCAGCCGAACGGCCAACGAACCCCGCCTGGGCCGCGACGTCTATGTGCTTGGCGTGATCGCGTTCTTCGTCATGGTGGGTTTCGGCGTGGTCGTGCCCGTGCTGCCGGTGTACGTGAAGAGCTTCGGCGTGGGCAACCTGGAGATCGGCGCGGTGGTGTCGGCGTTCGCCCTGATGCGCTTCGTCGCCAGCCCGGTCTGCGGCAAGCTCATCGACTGGGCCGGCGAACGAACCATCCTGGCCGTGGGCATCGGCATCGTGGCGGTGTCCAGCGGCCTGGTCGGCATCGCCGGCAGCTACCCGCAACTGCTGCTGCTGCGCGGAGCGGGCGGCATCGGTTCGGCGATGTTCACCGTCGCGGCGATGACGCTGCTGCTGCGCACCACCGCGCCGGGCATCCGCGGCCGCGCCGTGGGCTTCTACCAGGGCGGCTTTCTCATCGGCGGTATGGCCGGGCCGGCGCTCGGCGGCCTGCTCGCCACCATCTCGCTGACCGCGCCGTTCTTCTTCTACGCCGGTACCCTCGCCGTGGCCGGTCTGATCGGGCTGGTCCTGCTGCAGCCGGCCACTCGCGCCGGCGCGGGCCCGACGGGCGTGCTGACCCCGCTGCTGCCGCTGCGCACGGTTTTGCGCGACCCCCGGTTCCGTGCCGCCTGCCTGGCCAACTTCTCCCAGGGCTGGTCGTCATTCGGAGTGCGCGGCGCCCTGGTGCCGGTTCTCGTGGTCGAGGTGCTCAAGGGCCCGAGCGCCTGGACCGGCATCGCGTTCGCCATCGCGGCGGTCGCGCAGACGCTTGCACTCGCGCCCGCGTCCAGGTTCGTCGACACCGTCGGCCGCAAACCGGCCATCATCGGGGCGTTCCTCGTGGCGGCCGTGACGATCACGGCGATCCCGTTCGCCCCGAACATCTGGCTGCTCACCGCGCTCCTCTGTGTCTACGGCGTCGCCGCGGCGTTCATGGGCACCGCGCCTGCGGCATCCGTCGGCGACGCCGCCGCCGGCACCGCGGGCGGCCGCCCGGTGGCGATCTTCTCGATGTTCTCCGACTTCGGCGCCATCGTCGGGCCGCTCGTGGCGGGCCTGCTCGCCGACACCGTCTCGTACCCGGCCGCGTTCCTGCTCGGCGGCCTGCTCTTCGTCGCCACCTCCCTCTACGCCCTGCGGATGCCCGCCGGCCTGCCCCCGCAGCCCGCCCCCGAGCCCCCGGCGCCGCCGGTCACCGACCCCGCCGACCGCTGAGCCGCCCCTTCGCGAGTGGCACCTGGCGCGAGTGGGCAGTTGGGGCCCGTCGCGGGGCTGTGGACGGGCCCGAAGTGTCGTCTCGACACCCGGCAGGGCAGCGTCCGCGCGGCAAGGGGCGGCGCCTCGTGGAGCGCGCGTGGCGTGGACGAGGAGTAGCCTTCCGCCGCGGTCGGTCCTACGGTGGGGGCATGGCCTACCTCGAGGTGCCCGTACCGGCCGATCTGGCCCCGGAGGTGCTGCGACTGTGGTACCTCGAGCAGCCCGTCGCGCAGCGCTACGAGCGCATCTTCCCGCAGCCCGCGCTGCACCTGATCGTGAACCTGTCCGACCCGTATCGGTTGTTCGACCTGCGGAGCGGGGCGGTGCGCACGCTCGGGGCGGGATTCCTGTCCGGGCTGCAGCCACGGTTCCTGATGACCCAGGGCCCGCCGGCGATCCGGCACGTCGCCGCCGAGCTGGCGCCGTTCGCCGCCGCGAGGTTTCTCGGGCTGCCCGCCGCCGAGCTGACCGGCACCGTGCGCGAGAGTCAGGGGCTGCTCGGTGACACCGACGCGCTGCGGGAGGCCGCGAGGCAGGCATCCGACCCGGCGGCAGCGGTCGCGCTGCTGATCACCCACCTGCGCGCCCTGCAGCGGCCCAACACGGTGCCGCCGGCGGTGGTGAGAGCCTGGGCCGGCATCCACCAGAACCCGGATGCGCCGATGCCGGTCATCGCGGCGGCCGCCGGACTCAGCCACCACCGCCTGATCGACGAATTCAGGTCCTGGTGCGGGGTCACCCCCAAGGTCTACGCGGACATCGTGCGGTTCAGCCAGTTCATCCAGGCACTGCCGTTGCAGGGGTCGATGCCCAGCTGGGCCGACCTGGTGGCCACCTCCGGGTACTACGACCAGCCGCATTTCATCAGGGTCTTCCGCGCCTTCACCGGGTTCTCGCCCAGCCGGTACCTCGACATCGTCGCCCGCTACGGCGCCGACTATGCCGCCTTCGTGCCGCTGGACGAGCTGGACGGCGTGCCCTCGCCAGAGGTGCCGGAATTTTCTACAAGACGCACCGCACCGTGACGGCTAGCGTGACACTGTCCTGGAGAGGCCGGGACCAGGCATCCCGGGAGCAGTCATGGACGTGTCATTCAACTGGCTGGCGATCGCGCTGGCCGCACTCTCGTCGTTCGTCATCGGCGGACTCTGGTACTCGGTGCTGTTCGCGCGCCCCTGGCAACGCGCGGCGGGCGTCACCGACGAGCAACTGAAGCACGGAACCGCCAGGGTCTTCCTCGGTTCGCTGATCCTGGCGATCGTGATGGCGATCAGCCTGGCCGCGTTCATCGGCTCGAACGGGCTGGGCTTCGGTGTGTTCGCCGGATTTGCCACCGGCGCGACGTTCGTGGCCGCCGCCCTCGGCGTGAACTACCTGTTCGAGCGGCGCGGCCCGCTGCTGTTCGCCATCAATGGGTCGTACAACGTGGTGTCTTTCACCGTGATGGGCGCCATCATCGGTGCAATGCAGTGATGCTCAGGTGCTGAGTTCCTTGCGGCCGGAGAGGATTCCGCTGGCGGTGGCGACGACGGCGAAGATGCCGGCTACGATCGGCTGGCCCAGGTCCCACCAGGCGAGCGCCGCGGCGCCGAACACGAAGATCTCCACGATCGCCTTGCCGAACGGGTCGAGCCTGAACACGGCCTTGGGGGAGCGGAACAACGCCCAGACCAGGATCGCGAACGCCGGCGCGAGAATACCCACCAGGATGCCCGGCCACGGCAACGGCCAGGCCAGGAACCCCCAGAGCGCCAGACTCACGAAGGCGAACAGTTCCAGCACAAAACGCAGGATGTCGTTGGCGCCGATGCTCGGCGTGGGGCGGGTGTCGTTCACCCGCCAATCCTACCCACCGGGCTACTTGAAGATGATGGTGCGCGCCCCGTCGAGCAGCACCCGGTTCTCGGCGAACCACTTCACGGCCTGGGTGAGCGTGCGGCTCTCCTCGTCCTGCCCGATCGCGACGAGCTCGCCTGGGGTGCGGGAGTGATCCACACGCACCACGTTCTGCTCGATGATCGGGCCCTCATCCAAATCACTTGTGACGAAGTGCGCGGTGGCGCCGATCAGCTTCACGCCACGGGCGTGCGCCTGCTTGTACGGATTGGCACCCTTGAAGCCGGGCAGGAACGAGTGGTGGATGTTGATCGCGCGCCCCTCGAGGTACGCGCACAGCTCGGGGGAGAGGATCTGCATGTACCGGGCCAGCACCACCAGTTCGATGTCGTTCTCCTCGACGGCCTCGACCACTCGCGCCTCGAACGCGGCCTTGCTGGCCGCATCCGTGATCGGCAGCGACTCGAACGGGACGCCGTAGAAACCGACCAGGTCACGCAGGGTGCCGTGGTTGCTGAGCACCAGGGGCACCTCGACGGCCAGCTGGCCGCCGCGCTCGCGGAAGAGCAGGTCGTTGACGCAGTGCCCGGCGGTCGACGCAAGCACCAGGGTGCGCAGCGGCCGGCCGACGACGTCGATGACGGAGGCCATGGCGTACCGCTCGATGATCGGCGCGAGCGCGGCCTGCAGTTCGTCCCGGTTCGCGGGGGACTCCACCTGCAGGCGGATGAAGAACCGGCCGGTGTCGGCGCTGGAGAACTGCTGGCTCTCGGTGATGTTGCCGCGGGCCTGGACGATCGCGCCGCTGACGGCGTGCACGATGCCGGGCTGGTCGGGGCAGACGAGTGTGACGACCAGGTGGTGATGGTGCACGGGCGCCGGAAGACTGGGATTCATCGAACCAGATTACCGGCCCGGCCGGGGCACACCGGCATCAGCGACCGGTCTGCAGGTCGGCCGGGGCGGTTGCTCCGGCCGAACCTGTCGTTTGGGGGCATACTCGGCTAGGCTGTTTCATGGTCGGCGGAATCTCACCGGCCCCGGGCGCGCACGTCGGCGCGCACCGCTTGACCTACCCCGCGCAGCCAGCCGTGACAGCCGCTGGCCTCGGGCAAGCGGCATCCCGTCTGTGAGCCACAGCACCCATGTCATTTACCGCGCCCATCACGCTGCCCTCGAGCGGCCTGCCCCGTCCCGACGAGAAGGCCCCGACCGGACCGTTCCCCTGGATCGGCCTGATCGCCCTCTCTGCCGCCGTTTTCCTGTCGGTCACCTCGGAGATGCTGCCCACCGGCCTGCTGCCGGAAATGAGCAACTCGCTGGGCGTCAGCCAGTCCGAGGTCGGGCTGCTCGTGTCCTGGTTCGCCTTCACCGTGGTGATCACCAGCACCCCGCTGGCGCTGCTGACCCGCCGAATGCCCCGGCACGGCCTCATCCTGATGGTCCTGGTCGTATTCGCCCTGAGTAACGTGCTCACCGCGATAGCCCCCGACTACACCTTCGTGGTGGTCTCCCGGGTAATCGGCGGGCTGGCGCACGGCCTGTTCTGGGGCGTCGTCGGCGCGTACTCCGCGCACCTCGTGCCCAAGGACCAGATCGCCCGGGCGGTATCGATCACCATAGCCGGCGGCACGCTGGCTTTCGTCTTCGGGGTGCCGCTGGGCACCTTCCTCGGCCACGTGCTGGGCTGGCGGCTCTCGTTCGTGGTGCTCGCCGGGCTGATGCTCGTGGGCGCCGTGGTGATCTGGAAGTTCCTGCCCAAGGTCGACCACTACAACGCCAAACCGGCCAAGCCCGTGACCACGGCCACCGGCACGGTCACCCTGCCCGCCACGCTGCCGCGGGATGCCACGATCGGCGCCGTTGCGCTGGTCTGCGTGATCACGGCGCTGACCATGATCGGGCACTACACCTTCTACACCTACATCGCCCCGTTCCTCAGCGACACCCTCGGAGTCGGTAGCGAGGCGGTGGCGCCCCTGCTCTTCGCCTACGGCATCGCCGGAGCGATCGGCCTGTTCATCAGCGGTGTGGTGTTCAGCAAGCGACCCCAGCTGGGCCTGGTGCTCGGCCTGGCGGTGACCGCTGTCAGCGTGAGCGTGCTGGCGCTTTCCACCGAGGTGCTGCCCGTGGCGATCATTGCGTTCCTGGTCTGGGGCCTGGCGTTCGGCTCGTTCCCTCCGCTGCTGCAGACCCGGCTGCTGCACACCGCGTCGGTGCGCATCCGCGACACCGCCAGCGCCGTCTACACCACCGCGTTCAACATCGGCATCGGCCTGGGCGCGTTTGTGGGAGCGTTCCTGCTCGACCGGGTGGGACTGGGCACGGTGCCGTTCGTGTACGTGGCCATCATCCTGCTGTCCCTGGCCCTGGTGCTGTTCAGCGACATCGTCATCCGCCGCCGCCGCGCCTGACCCGCCTCGGAGCTAACTGTTATCAAAGCGGACAATTGCGCCCCTTGGGTTCAGGGGGTCGTTGCAACACCTGATTGATTGAGGTGTTGGTTATGGGTGGTCGTACGGGGTTTCCGCGTGAGGTTCGCCGTCGGTT
>NZ_SOFL01000045.1 GCF_004402695.1 Cryobacterium adonitolivorans
AGCGACGGGCGCAGCAGCGACGGGTGCCGATGCGGCGGGCGGCGATGCGGCGGGCGGCGGCTCCACGGCGGCCGGGGCCGGCGGTGCGACGGCGGCAGGAGCTTCGGCGGGTGCCGGCGCTTCGGTCGAGGGGACCTCGGCGACGGGTGCTTCGGCGGCGGGTACCTCAGCGGCGGGCACCTCGGCGACCGGAGCTTCGGCCGCAGCCGAGCCGTCTCCGATGGTCACCAGCGGGGTGCCGACCTCGACGGTCTCGTCCTCCTGGACGAGGATGGCTTCGATGATGCCGGCAACGGGGGATGGGATCTCCGTGTCGACCTTGTCGGTCGATACTTCGAGCAGCGGTTCGTCGACTTCGACGCGGTCTCCCACGTTCTTGAGCCAGCGGGTAACCGTACCCTCTGTGACACTCTCACCGAGTGCCGGGAGGTTGACGGATTCGCTCATGCGTTTGTCTCCTTTGAAACCATTAATGTCTGACCAATGTTAGTGAGAATCTGTGTGCCGAAACGGACTACATCGCGTGCAAAGGCTTGCCGGCCAGGGCCAGGAAAGCTTCGCCGAGTGCTTCGTTCTGGGTGGGGTGCGCGTGCAGCAGCGGAGCGAGGTCCTCAGGGTAGGCCTCCCAGTTCACGATGAGCTGGCCTTCACCGATCAGCTCGCCCACGCGGGCGCCGATCATGTGGATGCCGATGATGGGGCCGTCGGCCTCGCGGACGACCTTGATCGACCCGGTGGTGCCCAGGATCGAGCTCTTGCCGTTGCCGCCGAGGCTGTACTCGTAGCTGGTGACCTTGTCGGCGCCGAACTTGGCGACGGCCTTGGCCTCGGTGTAGCCGACCGATGCGATCTCGGGGTCGCAGTAGGTGACCTTGGGGATGTTCAGGTCGTCGACGACGATCGGGGCCAGGCCCGCGATCTCCTCGGCGACGAAGATGCCCTGCTGGAAACCGCGGTGCGCGAGCTGCAGGCCGGGGACGATGTCGCCGACGGCGTACACGCCGGGGATGTTGGTGGCGAGGCGTTCGTCGGTGATGACGAAGCCGCGGTCCATGGTGATGCCGGCCTCTTCGAAGCCGAGTCCCGCGGTGGACGGGCCGCGACCGACGGCGACGAGCAGCAGCTCGGCCTCGATCGTGGTGCCGTTCTCGAGGGTGACGACGACGCCGGAGTCATCCTGCGTGACCGACTGGAACCGAACGCCGAGGGAGAAATCGATGCCGCGCTTGCGGAACGCCCGCTCGAGCTGCTTGGACACAGACTCCTCTTCGTTGGGAGCGAGGTGAGGGAGGGCCTCGATGATGGTGACGTCGGCGCCGAAGGACTTCCAGACGCTGGCGAACTCGACGCCGATCACGCCGCCGCCGAGCACGGCGACCTTCTTGGGCACGTAGTTGAGCTCGAGGGCTTGTTCGCTGGTGATGACGCGACCTTCGATGGCCAGGCCGGGCAGCGACCGGGAGTACGAACCCGTGGCCAGCACGACGTTCTTGCCGACGATGGTGTCCTCGCCGACCTGAACGGTCGTGGGGGAGATGAGCTTGCCCTCTCCCGCGATGACGGTGATGCCGCGGGCCTTGATCAGGCCCTGGAGGCCACGGAATTTGCTCGCGACGATGCCCTCCCGGAACTTGGTGACCGCGTCGATGTCGATGCCTTCGAAGGAGGTGTTCACACCGTACTTGGCCGACTCGCGGCTCACGTCGGCAACCTCGGCCGAGTGCAGCAGTGCCTTCGTCGGGATACAACCGACGTGCAGGCAGGTGCCACCGAGCTTGTCCTTCTCGATCAGGCCGACGGTCAGGCCCAGCTGAACGGCACGCAAAGCGGCTGCGTAACCGCCGCTGCCGCCACCGAGAACTACAAGGTCAAAATTCTGTTCAGACACCCAGATACTCCCTCGTGCATCACATACACTTTCACGGCCCGTCCGACGCACCTGTTGTGCGCGGTCAGGCGTTGAACGGCAAGGATTTTCCTGCCTATAAGACCTTACTACTTGCGCGAAAAGTCCTCGGCCAGTCGCAACAGGGTCCGGACCGTCACTCCGGTCGGGCCGGGGGCGGTGAAGCCGAGGCCGCCGCCGACTAGCTGCGCGCTGCCGGCGATGTCCAGGTGCGCCCAGGGGATGGGGGTGGCTTCGGCGCCCTCGCCGGTCTTGGGGATGAACTCATTCAGGAAGACCGCGGCCAGGAGCATCCCACCGCCGGTGTTGCCGATCTTGGCATTGGCAATGTCCGCGACGTCGGAGTTGAGCAGGGCGCGCAGCTCCTCGGGCATCGGCATCGGCCAGGCCAGTTCGCCCTCGGCCTTGCTCGCGGCCAGAACCTGGCCGACGAGGTCGTCGTCGCCCAGCACCGCGGAGTATCGGGTGCCGAGGGCCACGATCGCGGCGCCGGTCAGCGTCGCGACGTCGATGATCGCGTCGGGCTTCTCCTCGCCCGCGGCGACGAGACCGTCCGCGAGGACCAGCCGGCCTTCCGCGTCGGTGTTGAGCACTTCGACGGTGCGCCCGCCGCGCATGGTCAGCACGTCGTTGGGGCGGATGGCGGATCCGGACGGCATGTTCTCGGCGATGCACAGCCACGCCGTGAGCCGGACGGGCAGGCGCAGGCGTGCCGCGGCCAGGGTGACGGCCAGCACGGTGGCGGCGCCGGTCATGTCGTACTTCATGCCCACCATCGACGCCGGCGGCTTCAGCGACAATCCGCCGGTGTCGAAGGTGATCCCCTTGCCCACCAGGGCGAGGTGCGTGGTCGCCTGGATCGGGTCGTAGCTGACCTTGACCAGCCGCGGAGGCCGGGTCGAACCCTGGCCGACACCGGCGATGCCGCCGAAGCCGTCGGCGACGAGCTGCTCTTCGTCCCACACGGTCAGCGTCACCGGGAGGCCCTCGGCGGCTGCCGCTGCGAGGTCGGCCAGGGACTCCGGATACAGGTCGAGCGGCGGCATGTTGACGAGGTCTTTCACCAGGCTCACAGCCTCGGCCACGATCCCGGCACGCTCGGATGCGTCCTCATCGGCCTGATCCGTGTGCACAGTGATGTCGGCGGCCGGAAGCTTGGTCGCGGCCAGGGACGCCTTGCGGTACGTCGTGAAGGAGTACCCGCCCAGCGCAGCGCCCTCGAGCACCGCGGCGGCCTGGTCCGCGTCGGCCAAGGGCAGGGCGAACGCCACCGTGGCGGAGCCGGTGAGCTGGCGCACCGCAGAGCCGGCCGCGTAGCGCAGCGACTCCGGCGAGACCACAGGGCCGAGCCCGACAACGGCGATGCTGCGCGCGGCACCGACGACGGCCGCGAGACGAACCACCTGATCTTTCATCCCCGTTACGGCTACGGCGGCGAACTGCAAGGCGATCTCCTCGAAGCCGGGGTCGGCGAAGAGGGTCGGCCCGTCCTTTCCCTGCACGGCGCCGACAACGAGCACGTCGGCGGTGGATTCGATCGAGGGCAGTGCGGACACGGTAACGCGGGAAACGGTCATGCCTCGATGGTACGGGGCGCAGTGTTCGCTCTGGGCATCACGGCGTGAGGAGCGATTCTCCGACACCGGGCGAAACCTCCGCCTAAAGTTAATGGATGCGCGATCCCGATGAAATCTATACGCTCACTGCGGACGCCGCAGGCGTTCCTGAAGGACTGCATCTCGTCGCGGGCCTGACCGGGTTCGCGGACGCCGGCGGCGCGGTCTCCCAATTCACGGAATACCTGCTCGCGACCCTCGAGCATGAGGTCATCGCCGAGTTCGACGCGGATCTGCTGCTCGACTACCGGGCGCGGCGACCGATCATCTACTTCGATCAGGACCATCTGACCGACTACCAACCGCCGCGGCTTCGCCTGTACCTGGCTCGCGACGAGATCGGCCAGCCGTTCCTGCTCCTGGCCGGCTTCGAACCGGACTTCAGGTGGGAGCAGTTCACGGCCGCGGTGCTCGAGCTCGTGGGCCGGTTCACGGTGTCGTCCACGACGTGGGTGCACGCCATCCCGATGCCGGTCCCGCACACCCGACCCATCGGTGTGACGGTCAGCGGAAACCGCACCGACCTCATTGAGAGCATGTCGGTGTGGCGGCCGCACACCCAGGTGGCCGCCAACGCCCTGCATCTCGTGGAATTCAGGCTGCAGGAGATCGGCGCCTGGACCATCGGCTACGTCCTGCTGATCCCGCACTACCTTGCTGACACCGAATATCCGTCCGCCGCGTTGTCGGCCCTGGAAAGCACGAGCGCATCCACCGGGCTGATTTTCCCCACCGATCGGCTGCGGGAGAAGAACCGCGAGTTCATCGGCCGGATCGACGAGCAGGTGGGCGAGAACCCCGAACTCGCCAAGCTCGTCGGCACCCTTGAAGAGCGATACGACGCTTATATGGAGGGCAACACCCTGCGGTCGCCGTTGACCGACGAGGACGGCGAACTGCCGTCGGCAGACGAGATCGCGGCGGAGCTCGAGAAGTTCCTCGCGACCAGACGTGGTCGGGACGACGGTCAGCAGCCCTAGCCCGATGCCCCACCCGGCGCCCGGCAATGGTCGGGGACACCGGCCCGCCCGGCTAGATTGAGACAAGTGAACTCTCGTCGATCCTGGTTGATTTTTTCGTTCGGGTCGTTCGTCTACCTGTCCGCCGTCATGCAGCGCACCTCGCTCGGCATCGCGGGAGTGTCGGCAACCGAGCGATTCGGCGGCTCTGCCGCCGTCCTGTCCAGCCTGGCGGTGGTGCAGCTGATCGTCTACGCGGCCGCCCAGATTCCGGTCGGCGTGCTGATCGACAGGTTCGGTCCCCGCGTGCTCATGCTCGCCGGCACCGCCCTGATGGTGGCGGGGCAGCTGACCCTCGCATTCGCACCGTCCATTACCCTCGCGGTGGTGGGGCGGATGCTGGTGGGCGCGGGCGACGCCGCGATCTTCATCTCGGTGATCAGGCTGATCACCTCCTGGTTCTCCGGGCGCATCGTGCCCCAGCTGTCGCAGTGGTTCGGCAACATCGGCCAGCTGGGCCAGGTGCTCTCCGCCGTGCCGCTGGCCTGGATCCTGCACGACTTCGGCTGGACGCCGGCGTTCCTGGGCGCCACCCTGGTGGCGTTCGTGGCCTTCGTGGTGGTTGTCGTAGGCATCCGCGACCGGCCGGCCGGGGCGCCGGACCAGCCGCGGCCGAAAAGTTGGGGGAGCGCCCTGACCCAGCTGCGGCACAGCTTCAGCCGGCCCGGGACCCAGCTGGGCTTCTGGTCCCACTTCGTCACCCAGTCCTCCGGGACGGTCTTCACCCTCCTGTGGGGTTTCCCGTTCATGGTCTACGGTCTCGGGTACGAGTCGAGCTTGGCCGCGGCGATGCTCACGATTCCGGTCGCGGCCGCGATCATCTGCGGACCGATCCTGGGCGTTCTGACGGCACGGCATCCGCTGCGCCGCAGCAATATCGTGCTGGGTATCGTGACGGTCATGGCCGCGGCGTGGGCGCTGGTGCTCCTGTGGCCTGTGGGCCCGCCGTTCTGGCTGATCGTCGTCCTGCTGATCGTGCTGGGCGGCGGCGGCCCCGGGTCGCTGATCGGCTTCGACTTCGCGCGCACTTTCAACCCGCAGCGCAGCCTCGGCTCAGCCAACGGGGTCGTCAACGTCGGCGGTTTCCTGGCCAGTTTTGTGATGATGTTCCTGATCGGAGTGCTCCTGGACGTGCAGGACAGCTGGCGTCAGGCCCACACCGGCGTCAGCGATCTGTATGCGCTTGACTCCTTCCGTCTCGCGTTCACGGTGCAGTTCCTGATCGTCGGCATCGGCGTGGTCATGCTCGTGAGCACCCGCAAACGCACCCGTCGGATGCTGTCCCGCGATGAGGGAATAGAAGTGGCGCCGCTCTGGGTTGAACTTTCCAGGAGACTGCGGCAACACAAGCGCGTGGAGTAGGCCGGCGTGGCTCGGTTTATACACAATCCGTGCAATAATTGTCAATAGGACCCGTTCTGGTTCCTGGGCGCACCGATCGTTTGTCGGCGGCAATCCCGGGGACTTGACATGGGTCCTAGTACTGCCCAAAAACGTACGGCCCAAAAACGTACCGCCCATAACCCCCGCTCTCAGATGGACCCGGCCCGCGCCGAGTGCCCGACGAGCGAGGCCGCGCCGCACGCGCACGAACCACGGCATGAGAGGTGTTCGAATGGCAACCCCGACGAAGACAGAGCCCGAATTGAAGACCACCGAGACCCAGCCGGCCGACGACGCTTCGACCGCCCCTCCGGCCAAGACGCCCGCGCAGAAGGCCGCGGCAACGCGTGCCGCCAAGGCCGCGGCCGCCGCCGCGAGCGGCGACGCCCCCGTGAAGGCCGCGCCGCGCAAGCGAGCCGCCAGCACGAAGGCCAAGGCGCCCGCGACCAAGAAGAAGGCCGGCGATGCCGAAGCCGGCGACGACGAGGCCGCGGCTCCCGGTGAAGACCACGACACCGATGACGACGACACCACGGATGGCTCCGCCAAGCGCGTCGCCCCTGCCGAGCCGCTGCCCAGCGGTGCGCTCGTACTGTCCCTCGTCGACGACGAGGACGAGGTTCCGGTCTACTCGAGCGCCATCACCGGCGCGACGGCGGACCCGGTCAAGGACTACCTGAAGCAGATCGGCAAGGTCGCGCTGCTCAACGCCGCCGAAGAAGTCGAACTGGCCATGCGCATCGAGGCCGGCCTGTTCGCCGAGGACAAGCTCTCGCAAATGACCGATGCTGAGAAGAAGAGTGCGCTCGGACGCGAATTGCAGTGGGTCGCCAAGGACGGCGCCCGCGCGAAGAGCCACCTGCTCGGCGCCAACCTGCGTCTGGTCGTCTCCCTGGCCAAGCGGTACACCGGTCGTGGAATGCAGTTCCTGGACCTGATCCAGGAAGGCAACCTGGGCCTCATCCGTGCGGTCGAGAAGTTCGACTACACCAAGGGCTTCAAGTTCTCCACCTATGCGACCTGGTGGATCCGCCAGGCCATCACACGCGCCATGGCCGACCAGGCCCGCACCATCCGCATCCCGGTGCACATGGTCGAGGTCATCAACAAGCTCGCACGCGTGCAGCGCCAGATGCTGCAGGACCTCGGCCGCGAACCCACGCCGGAGGAACTGAGCCGCGAGCTCGACATGACCCCGGAAAAGGTCGTCGAGGTACAGAAGTACGGCCGCGAGCCGATCTCCCTGCACACCCCCCTCGGCGAGGACGGCGACAGCGAGTTCGGCGACCTGATCGAGGACACCGAAGCTGTGGTTCCCGCCGATGCTGTGGGCTTCACCATGCTGCAGAAGCAGCTGGAAAGCCTGCTCGACTCGCTCTCCGAGCGCGAAGCCGGCGTGATCCGGATGCGTTTCGGCCTGGGTGACGGCATGCCCAAGACCCTCGACCAGATCGGCGACACCTTCGGGGTCACGCGCGAGCGGATCCGTCAGATCGAGTCCAAGACCATGGCCAAGCTGCGCCACCCGTCCCGGTCGCAGTCGCTGCGCGACTACCTCGAGTAAGAGTTGCCTGTGCGGTATGCGCCGGCGATCCTGCTCGGCAGGGTCGCGCGCACCCTTGCGCGCTGGCGCAAGCCCGGTGGCGGGTCTGCCGTCCCGGGCCTGGTGGTCAACACCATCGCGCCCGGATTCCTGCCCCGCACCCTGAACGGGTTTCCCGGCGGACTCGTCATCGTCACGGGTTCGGCGGGCAAGTCCACGACCACCAAGATGCTCGTTGCCGCTCTGCGCGCCCACGGCCTGTCGGTGTTCACCAACCAGTCGACGGCGAACATCAGCCAGGGGCTCACCTCGGCGCTGCTGGAGCGGGTCAGCCTGACCGGCCGCATCGAGGGCGACATCGCGGTGCTGGAAATGGATGAGGGCCATGGCGCCCTGATCTCCGCCTCCCTCGACCCGCGGGTTGTCGTGCTGACCAATGTGATGGTCGACCAGATCGACCGCTTCCACGACTCCGACATGGTCGCCGCGATGCTGGCCAAGATCGCCCAACGCGCCACCGGTTCGGTGGTCCTGAACGCAGACGACCTCTACCTGGCCAGGCTGGGCGATGGCATCGCCCCCGGCGTCAGCGTGGCGCGCTACGGAGTCGCCGACGAGGTACTTGCCGCGAACCCGCGGGGACTGGGCTATACGCTCACGTCGCCGACCCGGCTCGACGCCGCCGATGGCATGGTCCTGACCGGCGTCAGCGGGCTCGACGCGACGGTCCTGGTCGACGGTCGTGTGCACGAGCTGCGGTTGCCGGCCAGAGGCACCCACTACGCGGTGGATGCGCTCACCGCACTCGCCGCCGCGCGGGCGGCCCTGCTCGACAGGTTCGACGCCGACGTCGCTGTCGCCGCGATTTCGACCATCCCCCCGGTCTTCGGCCGCGGCGAGGTCGTGTCGGTGCGCGGGACCACCGTGGAGTTCGTGCTGGTGCAGAACCCGGCCAGCCTGCAGCTCAATGTGGACAGCCTGGACCCTGACACCGAACAGATCCTCGTCGCCGTCGGCTCCGATGTGCGCGACCCGTCCTATCTCTGGCCGGCCGACACGTCCGGCCTCGGCCACGTGCTGATCGCCTCCGGGTCGAAGTCCTACGACATCGGCCTGCAGCTGGCGTACGACGGTGTGCTCGTCGACCGCATCGAACCCGACCTCGGCCGGGCCCTCGACGACTTCCTGGCGCTGCCGGAACCCGCCAGGGGTGTCAAGACGATCATCTTCTCGGCCGACTCGATGCGGCGCACCCGGGCGCACCTGGGCCTGGAAACCAACGAAGCGGACCCGTCATGACTGTTGACCACCAGGCTGGCCTGACCATCGTGACCCTGTTCCCGCGGTTGCTGGACACCAACGGTGACGCTGCGAACGCCCGGGTTCTTGCGCAGCGCGCCCGCTGGGCCGGACTACCGGCCCGGATCGTGCTCGTGCACACCATCGCCGACCTTCCCGATGCCGTCGATCTGGTCGTCATCGGCTCGGGAACCGACACCGACCTCGCCGCCGCGCGCGACGCCCTCGGCACCCTGGCCGAGCCGCTGCGTGCCTGGCTGGCCGGGGGAGTGCCCGTGCTGGCCGTCGGCACCGGTTGGGAGCTGCTCAGCGCCGGGCTCGGCCTGGCCGACGGTTCGTCGGTCGATGGTCTCGGCCTCGTTCCGGGGCGTGCGAGCGTCCTGCCCGCCCGCGTCGCTGACGACCTCGTCGTCGACGCCGACGGGTTGCGCCTGCTCGGCTTCGAGAACCATCTGCGCGGGTACTCCGGCGCCACGGCCACGCTCGGCGCGGTCGCCTACGGCACCGGCAACGGCGACGGCACCGAGGGTGCCGTCGATGGCAGCTTCATCGGCACCCACCTGCACGGACCGGTTCTCGCCCGCAATCCGCAGCTCGCCGATCGGATGCTCGGGCTGGCCTCGGCCGCCAGGGGACTGACCCTGGCCCCGTCCGCTCAGACCGAGTCGGTCGACGGCATGGCAAAAGCCGCACGCAACCAGGTTGCAGTGCGGCTCAGCCTCACCTCGTAGGAGGACTCACCCGGCCTGGGGCCGGGTCCGCCCTGGGGGACCGCACCCCGCGCGAGCGGGGTGCGGTGCCAGACGGGTTAGGACTTCTGGTCCTCGAAGAGTCGGCTCGACTCGTCGTGCCAGCTTTCGGCAATAGCGGCGAGCTTCTCCTGGTGCTTGCGTCCGTGGTGGGCGCAGAAGAGCAACTCGCTGTTGCTCACGACTACACGAATGTAGGCCTGAGCGCCACAAGCGTCGCAGCGGTCGGCCGCGGTGAGCTGGTGGGGGGCGCCCTGTTGGTCGACGGCACCATTTTCGGTGGCGATCTGGGACATATTCTCCTCCTCCAGACTGATACCAGGTGATACCAATTGAATCCTTACTCACCATGTAAACACGGGCGGGCGCGGATTGGGCCACAGTTCGGTGACATTTCGCTCACCGCGTAGCATTCTTCAACGTGACCCCGGCGCAGGGGAGCCCTGCGCGAGTGTCGATCGGGGCGGGACGCATCCGGTTCGCTATTCTTAACCATCGTGAGTTCTGACTATTCCGCCCGCCACCTCTCGGTCCTCGAAGGCCTGGACGCGGTGCGCAAACGCCCCGGCATGTACATCGGATCGACCGACTCTCGCGGGCTCATGCACTGCCTCTGGGAGATCATCGACAACTCTGTCGACGAGGCGCTCAGCGGACACGGGTCGTCGATCGGCATCGTGCTGCATCCCGACGAAAGCGTCGAGGTCAGCGACACCGCGCGCGGAATCCCGGTGGACATCGAACCGAAGACCGGGCTGAGCGGTGTGGAGGTCGTGTTCACCAAGCTGCACGCCGGCGGCAAGTTCGGCAGCGGCTCCTATGCGGCGTCCGGCGGACTGCACGGCGTCGGCGCATCGGTCGTGAACGCCCTGTCGGAACGCCTCGATGTCGAGGTCGACCGGGATGGCAAGACCTGGGCGATGTCTTTCCACCGCGGCGAACCGGGTGTCTTCGCCGACTCCGGTGAGAAGAGCCCGGATGCGCCGTTCACGCCGTTCGAGAAGAGGAGCGAGCTGCGCGTGGTCGGCAAGGTGCGCAAGGGCGTCACCGGCACCCGCATCCGCTACTGGGCCGACCGCCAGATCTTCACCAAGGGCGCCACCTTCCAGACCGAGGACCTGATGGGGCGGGCCCGCCAGACGGCATTCCTGATTCCGGGCCTGACCATCAACATCGATGACAGGCGGAGCGCCGTGCCCGTCGCGGAGTCGTTCACCTTCGCCGGCGGCATCTCCGAGTTCGTGGACCACCTGGCCGTCGACACGCCGATCACCGACACCTGGCGGCTGACCGGCGCCGGCAGCTTCACCGAAACGGTGCCGGTGCTCACCGACACCGGCGCGATGATCCCCACCGAGCTGGTCAGGGAGTGCCAGGTCGACATCGCCCTGCGCTGGGGAACCGGCTACGACACCGTGATCAAGAGTTTCGTCAACATCATCGCCACGCCCAAGGGCGGCACCCACCAGGCGGGGTTCGACGCGGGCATGCTCAAGTTCCTGCGGGCGCAGGTCGAGCAGAACGCCCGGCGGCTCAAGGTCGGCTCCGACAAGCTCGAGAAGGACGACATCCTCGCCGGGCTCACGGCTGTGCTCACCGTCCGGTTGCCCGAACCGCAATTCGAGGGCCAGACCAAGGAGGTGCTTGGCACCCCCGCGGTGCGCGCCATCGTGGCCGCGGTGATCAACAAGACCATGACCGAGCGTTTCACCTCGACCAAGCGTGACGACAAGACCCAGTCGGCGGTGGTGCTCGACAAGATCGTGGCCGAGATGAAGTCCCGAATCTCAGCCCGCGCCCACAAGGAGACGCAGCGGCGCAAGAACGCCCTGGAGAGCTCGTCGTTGCCGGCGAAGCTGGTCGACTGCCGCAGCAATGACGTGGCGCTGAGCGAGCTTTTCATCGTCGAGGGCGACTCGGCGCTGGGCACCGCGAAGCTGGCCAGGGACAGCGAGCACCAGGCGCTGCTGCCGATTCGGGGCAAGATCCTCAACGTGCAGAAGGCCTCGGTTTCCGACATGCTCTCCAACCTGGAGTGCGCGTCGATCATCCAGGTCATCGGCGCCGGTTCCGGCCGCAGCTTCGACCTGTCCGCCGCCCGTTATGGCAAGGTCATCATCATGAGCGACGCCGACGTCGACGGCGCGCACATCCGCACCCTGCTGCTCACCCTGTTTTTCAGGTACATGCGCCCCATGATCGAGGCCGGCCGGATCTTCGCCGCCGTGCCGCCGTTGCACAGGGTCGTCGTGATGAATCCGGGCAGCAAGCCCAACGAAACCATCTACACCTACTCCGAGGCCGAGCTGCAGGGGGTGCTCGCCGCGCTCAAGAAGAGCGGGAAGCGCTATCAGGACCCGATCCAGCGGTATAAGGGACTGGGCGAGATGGATGCCGACCAGTTGGCCACGACGACCATGGAAAGGGCGCACCGCACCCTGCGCAGGGTCCGTGTCGCCGACGCCGAGATGGCGGGCAAGGTGTTCGAACTCCTGATGGGCAACGACGTCGCCCCGCGCAAGGAATTCATCATCGACAGTTCCGACAAGCTCAGCCGCGAACGCATCGACGTCTGACCGGACCCGACTGTTCCCGGAACGGACTTCTGCGCCCGGCGTGCCGGACGCAGAAGTCCGCAGCGGCAACAGTTGTGGGTGGAACAAAGCTACGCGCGGGCGGCGGGTTGACTCGCCGGGTCGCGCGTGAACGCCGTGCTGGGCAGATCCCGCTCGCCGTCCACGATGCCGCGAACGATTCGGGCGCACACGGCGACGGGGTCAAGGCCAACGGGCAGCGGCGGCGCGCTTCCGCTGATCGGATGCGTGGACAGGGCCGTCTCCGTGTGCCCCGGCCTGGCGTCGATGACCCGGATGCCCACCCGCCGCAGCTCCCGGCCTGCCGCGGTGCCGAACGCAGCCAGTGCGGCCTTCGACGCCGAATAGGCGGCGAGGTTCGCGGTCGGGCTCTCACTGACCAACCCGCTGAGGGTGAGAAAGAACGGCGACCGGCCCGCTGCGGCCGACGCCGAGAGGGAACCGTGGGCGGCCTGGAGAAGCAGCATCGGGGCGGTGGTGTTCACGGCAAACAGTCGGGCGATGATGTCGTCGGTGAGGTCTGACGCGGGGCCGAAAGCGACGACACCCGCGGCAACCACGATCCCGTCCAGGTGGCCGGTCACCGCGACCGCATCGGAGATGAGCCTCCGTACGGCTGCCGGGTCGGTGAGGTCGCAGGCGATGATGGTGCCCGGCAGTCCGAGGGCGGCCAGGGCAGCAGGGTCGCGGGCGCTGAGGACCAGGGTCGCCCCGGCTTCGGACAGCTGGCGGGCGGTCTCCCGGCCCAGCCCGCCCGAGGCACCGACAACGAGGATTGTGAAACCGTGAAGTTCAGGCATGCCACACCTTACTGCGAACGCCCAGCCCCAGGCCTAACGCCCGGGAGAACCAGCGTCAGCCGATTCCCGAACCGATCGAGCCGACGACGGCATCCAGCATGGTCCCAGAGGCGTCGCGTCGTGCGCCGGTGTCGGGGAGCGTGCGGGCAGTGCCCTCGACGCCCAAAGCCCGAGCCGGCGCCGCGCCCACCCAGGCGACGCCGAGAACGTCTTCGCCCTTGAGGAAGCGGTGCGAGCGCACCCCTCCGGTGGCTCGACCCTTGGCGGGGAATTCGGTGAAGGCGGACACCTTGGCGCTGCCGGGGTCCGTTCCGGGCAGGGTCTGGCTTCCCGAGGCGATCGTCGCCACCACGGCATCCTCGGCGGCGTCTGCCGCCAGGCTCGTGAAGAACACCACCCGGGCGTCCTGGCCCAGCTTGATGCCCGCCATCCCGCCGGCCGTACGGCCTTGCGGCCTCACCGTCGATGCCGGGAAGCGCAACAGTTGGGCGTCGGAGGCGACGAAGACGAGCTCGTCGTCCTCGGCGCCCTGGACGGCGCCGACGACCTCGTCCCCGGCCTTGAGCGCGATGATCTCGAAATCGGGCTTGTTCGCCCAGTCGTTCGGGGTGACCCGTTTGACGATGCCCTGCCGGGTGCCGAGCGCGATCGCCCGGTCACTGTCCAGGGCCACGAGAGCACGCACCAGCTCGCCGGTGCTGCCCAGCGAGAGGTAGTCGCGCACGCGCACACCAGCGGCCAGCTGGATCGAGGTGGGTGGCAGCACGGGCAGGTCGACGGGGGAGAAGCGGATGAGCCGGCCACGATTGGTCACGGCGCCGATCTCGGTGCGACTGGACGTGTCCAGCGCGGACAGCACGGCGTCGTGCTTGCTGCGGCGGTGCGCGGGCATGATGCGTTCCGTCTGGTCGTCGCCGGGCTGCGGCAGGTCCACCCTGGCGATGCGGCCCGTGGTACTCAGGTACACGCGGGTGGGGGAGTCGGTCACCTCGAGCACGGCCGTCTTTCGCGCGGATGCGCCGGCGATGCTGGGACGAGCCTCGGTGAGCAGGGTGCGCCGCGGGGTGCCGAACCGGTCGGAGATGGCGGCGAGTTCGTCGGAGACCAGGGTGCGGATGGCCTGCTTGCTGGCGAGCAGGGCCTCCAGTTCCTTGATCTCGGCGAGCAGCTGGTCTCGCTCGGTTTCGAGTTCGATGCGGGAGAATCGGGTGAGCCGGCGCAGCCGCAGCTCGAGGATGTACTCGGCCTGAAGCTGGCTGAGGTCGAACACGTCGATGAGCCGGGTGCGAGCCTGCTCGGTGTCGTCGCTGGCGCGAATCACCTGGATGACCTCGTCGATGTCGAGGATCGCGATGAGCAGCCCGTCGACCAGGTGTAGGCGTTCTAGGCGCCGGGCCAGCCGGTACGCCGTTCGCCTGGTGACGACCTCGACGCGGTGATTGACGTACACCTGCAGCAGTTCGACCAGGCCCAGCGTCTGCGGGCCGCCGTTGACGAGGGCGACGGCGTTGATGTTGAAGGAGTCCTCCAGCGGAGTCACCCTGTACAGCTGCTCGAGCACGGCCTCTGGGCTGAAACCGGTCTTAATCCCGATCACCAGGCGCAGGCCCTTGGTGCGGTCGGTGAGGTCGGTGACGTCGGAGATGCCGCTGAGCTTCTTGGAGTTGACGCCGTCCTTGATCTTCTCGATCACCCGTTCGGGCCCGACCAGGTAGGGGAGCTCGCTGACGACGAGTCCGGCCTTGCGGGCCGTGATGGCCTCGATCGACACCTTGGCCCTGGTCTTGAAGCTGCCTCGCCCGGTCAGGTAGGCATCCTTGATGCCGGCCAGGCCCACGATGGTGCCGCCGGTGGGCAGGTCAGGACCCGGCACGAACTCCATGAGCTCGTCGAGGGTCGCACGCGGGTGGGCGAGCAGGTGCCGGGCGGCGCCGATGACTTCGACGAGGTTGTGCGGAGCCATGTTCGTGGCCATGCCCACCGCGATGCCGCTGGCCCCGTTGACGAGCAGGTTGGGGTACGCCGCCGGCAGCACGTCGGGCTGGGTGAGCTGGTTGTCGTAGTTGGGCACAAAATCGACGACGTCCTCGTCGAGGTGCTCGGTCATCGCCAGGGCCGGTGCCGCCAGGCGCGCCTCGGTGTACCTGGGCGCGGCGGGTCCGTCGTCGAGCGAACCGAAGTTGCCGTGCCCGTCGATGAGCGGCACCCGCAGGGTGAAGGCCTGGGCCATCCGTACCATGGCGTCGTAGATTGCGGTGTCGCCGTGCGGGTGCAGCTTGCCCATCACCTCGCCGACGACCCGCGCCGACTTCACGTGGCCACGGTCCGGCCTGAGGCCCATCTCGCTCATCTGGTACAGGATGCGGCGCTGCACCGGCTTGAGTCCATCCCTGGCGTCGGGGAGGGCGCGCGAGTAGATCACCGAGTACGCGTACTCGAGGAACGACCCCTGCATCTCCGTCGACACATCGACGTCTTCGATGCGTTCGGTGGATGCGGCGGGCCCCGCGTTGGCTGACACTGTGTTGTCTGAGCGGCTCATTCGTAGATTCTGCTGTGTGGTGCATGCCGGCAAACCGGGGAGCACCAGGGCTGATGCGCACGGACCTGCGCTGAGGAAACGTGCGGCCGGGTCTATGTCAGACTGGGCCAGATGCCCCCTATGCTACCGGTCCGGCCCTTCAGCGTCGTTCGCCTTGCCGACGTTTTGACAAGTTCGCTGGCCTCGCTCCGGGCCCAGCCGAACCCGCTCGTGCTTCCACCCGCAGGCAAGGCCCTCGTGGTCCTCGCCGACGGGCTCGGCGTGAGCAACCTGCGCGCGCGCGCCGGGCACGCCAGGTTCCTCACGTCTCATCTGGCCAGGACCGACGTCGTCGACGGGGTCTTCCCCGCCACGACCGCCGCGGGCATCGCCTCCCTGACCACCGGGGTGGCGCCCGGCACCCACGGGCTGGTCGGCTACAAGGTCCTCGACGCGGCCAACGACAGGGTCGTCAACCAGCTCACTGGCTGGGACGAGCGGATGGAGCCGCACAGCTGGCAGAACCAGCCGACGGTCTTCGACACCGCCGCGGAGACCGGGATCCCCAGCTTCGCCGTCGGCCCCAAACGGTTCACGGATTCCGGCTTCAGCCGGGCCGTGCTGCGCGGTGCCGGCTACGTACCGGCCGAGTCCATCGGCGCGCGCTTCGCCGCGTCGCGCGCGATCTTCGACGCCGAGCCCACGGCTCTGATCTACCTGTACGTGCCCGAACTGGACATCAATGCGCACGCCCACGGCTGGGAATCCGCCAAGTGGCTGGCGCAGCTGGAAAGCCTCGATGCCGAAACGGCCCGGTTCGCCGGCACCCTGCGCCAGGACGAGGGCATGATCCTCACGGCAGACCACGGTGTCGTCGATGTTCCCGCTGCCAAGCAGGTGCTCTTCGACACCGTGCCGGCCCTCGTCGCCGGGGTACGCCATATCGGCGGTGACCCGCGCTGCCTGCAGCTCTACACCGAGCCGGGCGTTGACGCCGATGCGCTGGCCGAGGCCTGGCGTGGGGTCGAGGGGGAGCGCGCCTGGATCTTCACCAGGAGCGAGGCGGTGGCCGCGGGACTGTTCGGCGCGGTGCGCGCCGACGCCGTGGCACGCATCGGCGACGTCATCGTGGCCGCCCGCAAGCTGATCGCCTACTACGACTCCCGGGAACCCAACCAGTCCGCGCGCAGCATGGTCGGCCAGCACGGCTCGCTGACCGATGAGGAACTGCGTGTTCCGGTCATCAGGTTGGGCGCCTTCCGGCGTTGACCCGGCGCAGACAAAACCCCTCGGAGCCGGCTCCGAGGGGTTTTGTCTGCGCCGGGTGGATCAGGCCGGGTACTGGCCGCGCTTCACCTGCGGCTTGGGCAGGCGCATGACTCGCAGCTGAAGGGCTCGCATTGCAGCGTACCAGCGCACCTTCTCGGCCCGGTCGGCTCCGAACTTGGCCTCGATCTTCTTGGTCAACCGGAAACCGAGCACGATGCAGTCCCCGATCGCGACCAGGAAGAACGCCCAGAGAGCGAGGATGCCGTAGGTCTGCACGGACGGATCCGGGAAGAAGGTGAGCAGGATGACCAGGAACATCACCGGGATCATGAACTCGCCCACGTTGAAGCGTGCGTCGATGTAGTCACGGGCGAAACGTTTCTGCGGTCCGCGCTCACGCACCGGGAGGTACTTGTCGTCGCCGGCGGCCATGCCGAGCCGGGCCTTCTCGCGGGCCTCGGCCGACTTCGCCCGCGCCTGCTTGGCGGCGAGCTTGCGGTCATCCGGAACCAGCGGCCGTTTGTTCGCGGCCTCCTGGACCCGACGGCTCGGGGTCGGCTGGCCCTTGCGCGCAGACGGACCGGCCAGGCGGGCCTTCGTCTCGTCGGCGGACTCGATCGACGGCTCTGCGCCGGGATTTACAGGTTGCTTAGCCACATCAGTTCCTTGCACTTAGGTTGCCTTAAGATTACTCGCATGACGGATACCGCGGACACAGCAGCAGGAACCACCCAGCAAGACGCACCAAGAACCCTCGAATCGGCGCTGCGGAACGCCGTCGAACGAGAGCTTCCGCGAACCGTCGCCGACCTCTGCGCCCTCGTGCGGATCCCCTCGGTGTCCTGGGCGGCGTTCGACCGCGAGCACGTGCGCGCCAGCGCCGACGCCGTCGCCGAGCTGGTGCGGGGAATCGGCATCTTCGACACCGTCGCGGTCACCCAGGCCGGCATTCCCGGTACCGACGAACTCGGGCAGCCCGCCATCCTCGCCACCCGGGCGGCCAGGAACGGCCGCCCCACCGTTCTCCTCTACGCCCACCATGACGTGCAGCCTCCCGGTCTCGACGACGCGTGGGACTCGCCGCCCTTCGAGCCGACACTGCGCGGGGACCGCCTGTACGGCCGCGGTGCCGCCGACGACAAGGCCGGCGTGATGGCGCACGTCGCCGCGTTGCGGGCGCTGCTCGCGGCAACCGGCGGGGACCTCGACCTCGGCCTGGCCCTCTTCATCGAGGGCGAGGAGGAGTTCGGCAGCCGCTCGTTTGCCACCTTCCTCACCGAGAACCGGGATGCGCTCCGTGCCGACGCGATCGTCGTCGCAGACTCGAACAACTGGGACGTCAACACCCCGGCCATCACCATCGGGCTACGGGGCAACGTCACTTTCCGCCTCACCGTCAGCACTTTGGCGCATGCGTCGCACTCCGGAATGTTCGGCGGCGCCGTGCCGGACGCGATGATGGCGACCGTCAAGCTGTTGGGGACCCTGTACGCCGCAGACGGATCCGTCGCGATCGATGGTCTCACCAGCCACGACGCGCCGACCCCGCCGTACGACGAATCCGCGCTGCGCGAGGAGACCGGCCTGCTTGACGGGGTGGCTCCGATCGGCCACGGACCCATTCTCAGCCGCATCTGGTCCCAGCCCGCGCTGACGGTGACGGGCATCGACGCACCCACCGTCGCCAATGCATCCAACACCCTGACCCCCGCGGTCAGCGTCCAGATCAGCGTGCGCATCGCCCCCGGCCAGTCCGCCAGGGAGGCTGCCACCGCGATCGAGGCGCACCTGCGCAGGAACGCGCCGTTCGGCGCCCACCTCACCATCGACGACCTCGACACCGGCGAACCGTTCCTGGTCGACACCAGCGGGTGGGCCGTGGCCGAAACACGACTGGCCATGACCGCGGGCTGGGGCGTCGAACCCGTCGACATCGGTGTGGGCGGCTCGATCCCGTTCATCGCGGACCTGGTCCGGGAATTCCCGGACGCGCAGATCCTGGTGACCGGGGTGGAGGACCCGGATTCCCGGGCGCACAGCCCTAACGAGTCGCTACACCTGGGTGTCTTCAAGCGGGCAGTGCTCAGCGAGGCGTTCCTCCTGGGCCGCCTGAACGACCGCACCGGCCACTGACACCGGGAAAGCGTCCGCGCGATCCAGCCCGCACACGGGCCTGGCGGTTACACTAGGAGCAGATTCGCCGGCGGACCCCATGCGCGTGGGATGCTCACCGACGCGAAACCGGATAATACCGAGGAGCAGCATGACCGACACGATCGAAACCAGCACCACTGCCCACGGCGTCGGCCTGACCGACGTCGCCGCCGCAAAGGTGCGCAGTCTGCTCACCCAGGAAGGCCGCGAAGACCTGCGGTTGCGCGTCGCCGTGCAGCCCGGCGGCTGCTCCGGCCTGATCTACCAGCTGTACTTCGACGAACGCACCCTCGAGGGTGACGCCGTCATGGACTACGACGGTGTCGAGGTCGTCGTCGACAAAATGAGCGTCCCGTATCTCGAGGGCGCCTCCATCGACTTCGAGGACACCATCCAGAAGCAGGGCTTCACAATCGACAACCCCAACGCCGGCGGCAGCTGCGCCTGTGGAGACTCCTTCAACTAGCGAATCGACCGTGCAGGAAGGAGACCGCCCATCGGGCGGTCTCCTTCCTGCATGTCGGTGTGGAGTCCTGCCGCCGACGCCTCATCCCCGACAAAATCGCCCGGAACGGGCCCTTCGACCCTGTTGTCGTGCCCCCATCGGGGTCGAGAATTGCGACGGGCCCGTCGCTCGTGCACTCGGGCGCGACCGGCGCGGAGTAAGCTAAAGATGATAAATGCACTTCCTGTGTAGTGCCTTCACGTCTTTCCGAAAGGTCACCGGTGCTCAAAAACCGCCGTCTCCGATGGGCCGTCATTCCGGTCGCAGCAACGTTAGCCATAGTCCTCGCCGGATGCACCCAGGCTCAACTCAACGGGTACCTGCCCGGCTTCGAGGAGGGCGAGTCCCCGGTAACCAACAACACCGAGCGGGTGTCCGGTCTGTGGACCACCTCGTGGATCGTGCTGCTGATCGTCGGCCTGATCACCTGGGGCCTCACCATCTGGTCCGTCGTCGTCTACCGTCGACGCAAGGGCCAGACCGGCCTTCCGGTGCAGCTGCGCTACAACATGCCGATCGAGATTTTCTACACGATCGTCCCCCTGATCCTGGTGCTGGGCTTCTTCGCGTTCACCGCGCGGGACCAGAACGCCATCGAGGCACGGTTCGAGGAACCCGACCTGCAGATCGAAGTCATCGGCAAGCAGTGGGCGTGGGACTTCAACTACGTCACCGACGACGTCTTCACCCAGGGCATCCAGGGTCAGCCTGACCTCGACGGCGAGAGGGGCGCGCTGGTCGAGTCCGAGATTCCCACGCTCGTGCTGCCGGTCGGCAAGAAAATCGAGATCGCCCTCGAAGCGCGCGACGTCATCCACTCCTTCTGGGTCATCGACTTCCTGTACAAGAAGGACATGATCCCGGGAAAGACCAACTACATGTCGGTCGTCCCTGAACGCGTCGGCACCTACGCCGGCAAATGCGCCGAACTGTGCGGCGAGTACCACTCGCTGATGCTCTTCAATGTGGAAGTCGTCTCCGAGGCGGACTACGAGGCCTACGTCGACTCACTGCGTGCTGCCGGCAACGACGGCCAGGTCTCCAACGAATACGACCGCAACTCGAACCAACCAGGCACCGACGCCCCGACGGCTGAGGAAGGCAACTAGACCATGAGCACGACAACAGCTCCCGCCGGCGCCCCGGCCGCCCCCTCGGCGGCACGGCCGACCGGTGTTGACCGCAAGGGCAACATCGTCGTTCGGTGGATCACCTCCACCGACCACAAGGTCATCGGCTACATGTACCTGATCACCTCGTTCATCTACTTCTGCCTCGGCGGCGTGATGGCGCTCGTGATGCGCGCCCAGCTCTTCGAACCGGGGCTGCAGATCGTGCAGACCAAGGAGCAGTACAACCAGCTCTTCACGATGCACGGCACCATCATGCTGCTCATGTTCGCCACGCCACTGTTCTTCGGCTTCGCGAACGCCCTGATGCCGCTGCAGATCGGTGCACCCGACGTCGCCTTCCCGCGACTGAACGCGTTCTCCTTCTGGCTGTTCTTCTTCGGCAGCCTGATCGCCGTGGGCGGCTTCCTCACCCCGCAGGGAGCGGCATCGTTCGGTTGGTTCGCCTATCAACCGCTGGCGAGCACCACGTTCTCGCCGGGCATCGGCGGCAATCTCTGGATGGTGGGCCTGGGCCTCTCCGGCTTCGGCACGATCCTCGGTGGCGTGAACTTCATCACCACCATCATCACCATGCGGGCCCCCGGCATGACCATGTTCCGGATGCCGATCTTCACCTGGAACACCCTCGTCACCTCGCTGCTGATCCTGATGGCGTTCCCGGTCCTCGCCGCGGCCATGCTCGCCGCTGCCAGCGACCGGATCTTCCTCTCGCACATTTACGACCCGGCCAACGGTGGCGCCATCCTCTGGCAGCACCTGTTCTGGTTCTTCGGCCACCCCGAGGTGTACATCATCGCCCTGCCGTTCTTCGGCATCGTCTCCGAGGTGTTCCCGGTGTTCAGCCGGAAGCCGATCTTCGGCTACAAGACCCTGATCTACGCGACCATCTCGATCGCGGCGCTGTCCGTGACGGTGTGGGCGCACCACATGTACGTGACCGGTTCGGTCCTGTTGCCGTTCTTCTCGCTGATGACCATGCTCATCGCCGTTCCGACGGGCGTGAAGATCTTCAACTGGATCGGCACCATGTGGCGCGGTTCGCTGACCTTCGAGACGCCCATGCTCTGGGCCATCGGCTTCCTCATCACGTTCACCTTCGGTGGCCTGACCGGGGTCATCCTGGCCTCGCCGCCGCTGGACTTCCACGTGTCAGACACCTACTTCGTGGTCGCCCACTTCCACTACGTGGTGTTCGGCACCGTCGTCTTCGCCATGTTCAGCGGGTTCTACTTCTGGTGGCCCAAGTGGACCGGCAAGATGCTCAACGAACGCCTGGGCAGGTGGCACTTCTGGCTGCTGTTCATCGGCTTCCACACGACCTTCCTCGTGCAGCACTGGCTCGGTGTGGTGGGCATGCCGCGCCGCTACGCGTCCTACCTGCCCGATGACGGATTCACCTGGATGAACCAGCTGTCCACCGTCGGATCGATGATCCTCGCCGTCTCGATGATCCCGTTCTTCCTGAACGTGTACATCACGGCCCGCACGGCTCCCAGGGTCACGGTCAACGACCCGTGGGGCTACGGCGCCTCCCTGGAGTGGGCGACGTCCTGCCCGCCGCCGCGGCACAACTTCACGTCGATCCCGCGCATCCGCTCCGAACGTCCCGCGTTCGACCTGAACCACCCGGAGGTCGGCATGCCCGTCGGCATCGGTCCCGCCAAGGACGCCCCGGATGCCCCCACCTATGACGCAGGATCGGAAACGGTTAAGTAGATGAAAGCCAATGTCAACCTCTACTGGATCCTGACGGGATTCCTCGCGCTGGTAGCAGTCGCGTACGTCGTGTGGGGCCTCGTCGACCCGAACCAAGGCCGCATCGAGTGGGTCGGAGCGTTCGCGATCTCCCTCTGCGCCCTGCTCGTGGCGTTCATCGCCTTTTATCTGTCCCGTGTCTACAAGGCGCAGGGCGGCGAGCTGCCCGAAGACCTGCTCGACGCGAACATCGACGACGGCGACCCCGAGCTCGGCTTCTTCAGCCCGTGGAGCTGGTGGCCGATCATGCTCGCGGCCAGCGCGGCACTGTTATTCCTGGGACTGGCCGTTGGCTTCTGGATCTCGTTCATCGCCGTCGGCATCGGCGTGATCAGCCTCGTCGGCTGGGTCTACGAGTACTACCGCGGTCTCTTCGCCCGCTAAGCCCACCCTGTACGAACAAGCGCCAGTGACCTTCGGGTCACTGGCGCTTTGTCGTATGCCGACGCTCAGGCCTCGGTGCGACGGAACCCGAGGAGGCGGAACGCGACGGTGACCTCGGTCGACCCTGACCGGTCGGCGGGGTCCGTTGTCGGGGCGTGGTGCGAGGACGGGCCCATGCCGATGAGCGCGGCAACGTCGCCGGGGGAGAGCAGCAGGACCCTGGACAGGTCCTCGGTGGACTCCAGGTGAAAGCCGAACTTCAGGCCGGCGACCAGGTCGTCGGTCTTGTTCCCGTGCACGTCCAGGGCCAGTCCGGCGGCCCGCAGCTCCTGCAGGTGGCCCGGGTGCGGCACCACGACGGCCAGGAGCGCACCGGGAGCCAGGATGCGATGGAACTCGGCCGGGTTCCGGGGAGCGAATACGTTGATCGCGACGTCAGCGGCCCCGTCACGGACGGGGAGGGGAGACCAGACATCCGCCACCAGACCGTGAGTGGACGAGTCCGGATCGATCAGGCCGGCGCGGACGGTGCGCGCGACCGCGGCCGCGGACAGGTCCATGGCCAGCGCCCCGACGCCGGGGGCCTGCACCGGAGGGGAATCAGGGGAGCGCCTGCTGGCCGCGATGGCGGCCAGGACACCGCGCAGGTAGTAGCCGGTGCCGCAGCCGATGTCGATCACGCGAAGGGGCGACTCGGCGGCCACGAGGGCGCCGAGGGCGTCGCGGAGTTCGGTGTACCAGCCGCGTTCCAGGAAGGTGTCGCGGGCGTCGAGCATCGCGGCGGAATCACCGATGAGCTTGCGTGAGCCGACGATGAGGGACGCGAATCCTCGGCGGTTCGTGTCGAAGCGATGACCGTTGCTGCAGGCGAGCACCAGCTCGCCGGCCGGGACGAGGTCACGGAAACAGTTCGGGCACCGAAGCCACTCCGACAGGGTCTGGAGTGGCTTCGGTGCCCGAACCGGTTCGGCTGAGGAACTAGTGGTGATCGCCGTGGCTCTCTTCGAGTTCCTTGGTTCCGACCGGGGCAATCCGGTCTTCGAAGAACCAGCGGGACAGGCCGGCGCGCACCCGCTGAACGGGGGACACCTTGCCCTGGGCGTTGGGGGCCAACTCCAGCGGCTTGTAGTTGTTGTAGCTGACCAGCTTCCAGCGCTCGTACTCGTCGACGGGCTGGTGCACCTCGATGTACTCGCCGCCGGGAAGGCGCACGATCCGACCGGATTCGTAGCCGTGCAGGACAATCTCGCGGTCCTTCTTCTGCAGCGCCAGGCAGACGCGCTTGGTGATGAAGTAGGCGAAGATCGGCCCCAGGATCACGACGGCCTGGAGAGTGTGGATGACACCCTCCATGGTCAGCTTGAAGTGCGTGGCCATGATGTCAGAGGAGGCCGCCGCCCAGAGGCCGGCGTAGAACGTGACACCGGCGGCGCCGATGGCCGTTCGGGTTGGCGCGTTGCGCGGACGGTCCAGGATGTGGTGCTCGCGCTTGTCGCCGGTGATCCAGGCCTCGATGAACGGGTAGAACAGCACCGTGGCGATGAAGATACCGATGACGGTCAGCGGGATCAGGATGTTGAACGACCAGGTGTGGCCGAACCAGACCCATTCCAGTCCCGGGGGGACCAGTCGCAGGGCTCCATCGGCGAAACCGATGTACCAGTCCGGCTGGGTTCCGGCGGACACCGGTGAGGGGTCGTACGGGCCGTAGTTCCAGATCGGGTTGATCGTGAAGAACGACGCCATCAGCATCACCACGCCGAAGACGATGAAGAAGAATCCACCGGCCTTGGCGGCGTAGACCGGGAGCACCGGGTAGCCGACCACGTTCGTGTCGGTGCGGCCCGCTCCGGGGTACTGGGTGTGCTTGTGCACCACGACGAAGAGCAGGTGCAGTGCGATCAGCGCGACGATGATCGCCGGCAGCAGCAGGATATGCAGCGAATACAGGCGGCCGACGATGTCGGTGCCCGGGAATTCGCCGCCGAAGAGCAGGAACGAAATCCAGGTTCCCACGACGGGGATGCCCTTGACCATGCCGTCGATGATCCGCAGGCCGTTGCCGGAGAGCAGGTCGTCGGGCAGCGAGTAGCCGGTGAAGCCCTCGGCCATGGCCAGGATGAATAGTACGAACCCGATCACCCAGTTGAGCTCGCGCGGCTTGCGGAATGCTCCGGTGAAGTAGATGCGGAGCATGTGCAGGCCGATGGACGCGACGAACAGCAGCGCAGCCCAATGGTGCACCTGACGCATCAGGAGACCGCCGCGCACGTCGAAGGAGATGTCCAGCGAGGACGCCATGGCGACGGACATCTCCACGCCCTTGAGCGGCACGTAGGAGCCGTCATACTGCACTTCGGCCATCGACGCCTGGAAGAAGAACGTCAGGAAGGAGCCGGACAGCAGGATGATGACGAAGCTGTACAGCGCCACCTCACCGAGCAGGAACGACCAGTGGTCGGGAAAGATCTTGCGACCCAGTTCCTTGACCGCGGTGGAGACGCTGGTGCGTTCGTCGATGTAGTTGGCCGCGGCGCCGGTGAAGCCCCCCGACTTCTTCGTCGCGACGGGTTTCATGTCAGTTGTGGTACTCACTGTCGCTCCCAAAAGCTCGGTCCGACTGGTTCAAGGAAATCGCTTTGTGCGATGAGGTAGCCCTCGGAGTCCACGGCAATGGGCAACTGGGGGAGGGCGCGCTTGGCCGGTCCGAAGATGACCTTCGCGTGGTCGGCCACGTCAAACTGCGACTGGTGGCACGGGCAGAGGAGGTGGTGTGTCTGCTGTTCGTACAGGCCCACCGGGCATCCGACGTGCGTGCAGATCTTGGAGTACGCGACGATGCCGTCGTAGGACCAGGTGGCACGCTCGGGGAGCTGGTTGAGGTCTTCGGGCTTCATCCGGACGAGGATGACGGCGGCTTTCGCCTTCTCTTCGAGCCTGCCGTGCTCGAGGTCCGCCAGGCCCTCGGGGATCACGGCGAACGACGACCCGAGGGTGACGTCAGAGGCCTTGATCGGCGACCCTGAGGGGTCAAGGGCGAGCCTGGTGCCCTTCTTCCACATGGTCTGGTTCAGGAGGGCGACCGGATCCTGGTCCTGCGGGGCGAGCCCGCGGAACAGGACGACGGCGGGGAGGGGGAAGACCACGAGGGCGCCGATGAGGCTGTTGCGGATCACGGCGCGCCGGCCGATGCCGGACTCGGTGTTGGCTTCCTGGAAGATCTCGACCGCGCGGGCGCGGGTCTCGTCGCTGCCCCGGACGGGGTGGCGTTCGTCGCTGCCCTCTTCGTCGTGCATGAGAGCCTTGCCCCAGTGGACGGCGCCGATGCCCAGCGCCAGGAGGGCCAGGGCCAGGCCGACGCCGATGAATAGGTTGTTCAGCCGAACGGAGCCTGGATCTTCGGGGACGATCGGGAAGATCATGTACGCCGCGATGGCGAAGATGCTGCCGACGATCGACAGGTAGAACAGGGTGTACACCGTGCGCTCCGCGCGCTTCTCTGCGCGGGGATCGAGGTCGGTGATGCGGGGCCGGTGCGGCGGGAAGCCGGGATTGGCCACGGCGTCGCGGGCGACGACGGCAGTGCCGACGACGGCGGTGCCGACGGCGGCCGTGACGTGCTCGACGCTCGAGGAGTCGGCAGCGGTCAGATCCTTTCCGCTGGTCTCATCGCTGGCCATGGTTCTCCTTCGTGGGCGCTGTCTGTGCTGGGTGTGTCATAGCCGGGTGCCGATCAATTCGATTTCGCTGTGATCCACACGGTCAGCGCCACGATGGCGCCCAGACCGAAGATCCAGAGGAACAGGCCTTCCGACACCGGTCCGAGGGATCCGAGGGCGAATCCGCCCGGCGACGGGTTGTTCTCGAGGTACTTGAGGTAGGTGATGATGTCGCGCTTGTCTTCGGGCGAGACGTTCATGTCGTTGAACACCGGCATGTTCTGGGGGCCGGTGACCATGGCCTCGTAGATGTGCTGTGGGGTGACGCCGTCCAGCGCGGGAGCATACTTGCCCTCGGTGAGCGCGCCTCCGGCTCCGGCGACGTTGTGGCACATGGCGCAGTTGATGCGGAACAACTCGGCGCCGGCGGCGGCGTCGCCCTCGGCATCGAGGTACTCGGCTTCGGGAATGCCGGGGCCGGGGGCCAGGGAAGCCACGTATGCGGTCAGCGCTGCGGTCTGCTCCTCCGTGAACTGGACCGGCTTGACGATGGCCTGCGGACCGTTGGCCTGCAAGGGCATGCGTCCGGTGCCGACCTGGAAGTCGACGGACGCGGCTCCCACGCCGATCAGGCTGGGCCCGCTGCCGGTTCCGTCGGCGCTGAGTCCGTGGCAAGTGGCGCAGTTCGCGGCGAAGAGTTTTTCACCCTCGCTGACGGTCTGCTGCGACGCGGTTTCGGTCGCCGCGGTGGCCGTGCTGGTGCTGATCATCGCGTAGGCGCCGCCCGTGAAGAGCAGGCCGATCGCGATCAGCGCGACGCTGGCGAGCGGGCTGCGCCGGCCGGTGCGACGCGTGCGGCCGTTGGTAGGTTTCTGAGTCCTGGGCATACTGAGAGTGTCCGCTCCTGCTTGTTATTTAAGAACGTAGATGACGAGGAAGAGCCCGATCCAGACGACGTCCACGAAGTGCCAGTAGTACGAGACCACGATGGCGCTGGTGGCTTCCTTGTGACCGAAGTTCTTGACCGCGAAACCACGACCGATCACGAGGAGGAAGGCGATGAGTCCGGCGGTCACGTGGATGCCGTGGAATCCGGTGGTGAGGTAGAACGCGGAACCGTAGGCGTTGGAGGCGAGAGTGACGCCTTCTGACACGAGGGTCGCGTACTCCAGGACCTGACCGGAGACGAAGATGGCGCCAAGCGCATAGGTGAGGAAGAACCACTCGACCATGCCCCACTGGCTGGGCTTCCACCCCGTCGACCTGGCCTGCAGGCGCTCGGCGGCGAACACGCCGAACTGGCAGGTGATCGACGACGAGACTAGAACCAGGGTGTTCACCAGCGCGAAGACGAAGTTGTGCTTTTCCGTCTCGAACTGCCACAGCTCCGGGGAGGTGGACCGCAAGGTGAAGTAGATGGCGAAGAGGCCAGCGAAGAACATGACCTCACTGCCCAGCCAGACAATGGTGCCAACCGCCACGCTGTTGGGCCTGTTAACTACGGGAATGGTCGCCCGGGGAGTAATTGAGGTCGTCGTCACTCCTCCATTATGACCGATTACTCCACAGGTTTTTCTCAAGGTGAAGTGCCATAAGACCCTAATCTGAAAAATGGCATCCCCATCCGAACTCTGACGGTGCCAAAATGCCGGCTGGGGGAGCGCCGGCGCTTAAGATTGGGCCATGCTCGAATCCCAGTCCTGGCCCGCCGTTCTCGATGCCCTCCTGCGTAGAGAGGACCTGAGCGTCGCCGATGCGGCGTGGAGCATGGAACGGATCATGCTCGGTGAGGCCACTCCGGCCCAACTCGCCGGATTCCTGGTGGCCTTGCGCGCCAAGGGCGAGACCGTGGATGAGATCGTCGGCTTCCGTGACGCGATCCTCGACCACGCGGTTCCGCTTGACGTCAACTCGATGGGGCTGGACATCGTCGGCACCGGGGGAGACCGGTTCGGCACCGTGAACGTGTCGACCATGGCGTCGATTGTGTGTGCGGCGACCGGCGTGCCGGTGATCAAACACGGCAATCGGGCGGCCAGTTCGGCATCGGGCTCGTCGGACGTGCTCGCTGCACTGGGCATCGACCTGACCCTGTCGGCGGACGCCGTGGCCGCGATCCTGGATGCCACGGGCATCACCTTCGCGTACGCCGCCGCGTTCCACCCCGGATTCCGGCACGCCGCCGCGGTTCGAGCCGAGCTGGGCATCCCCACGGTGTTCAACTTCCTCGGCCCTCTCGTCAATCCCGCCAGGCCGGAAGCATCCGCCGTCGGCGTGGCCAACCTCGACCGGGTACCCCTGTTCGTCGGGGTGTTCCAAACCCGCGGCGCGTCGGCGCTGGTTTTCCGCGGCGACGACGGCCTCGACGAACTCACCACGACGGGGCACAGCCACGTCTGGGAGGTGTCACGGGGTCTGGTGACCGAGCACGACATCGAACCGCGCGACCTCGGCATCCCGCGGGCGACCATGAGCCAGCTGATCGGCGGCTCTCCGGAACACAACGCGTCGGTGGTGCACTCGGTCCTGGCCGGTGCGAAGGGACCGGTGCGGGACATCGTGCTCCTGAACGCGGCAGCGGGTCTGGTCGCCTACGACCTCGCCCACGATCCCGCGCAGTCGCAAATCAGCATCCTGGACCGGTTCCGGGCGAAGCTGGCCGTGGCAGCGCAGGCCATCGACTCCGGCGCCGGCGCCGCAAAACTGGCCCAATGGGTGAAGGCCAGCCGCGCCTGACCAGCTGCGCAGCCCCGCATGTGCGGGGCTGCGCAACCGGCGGGCGCGGCTACAGGAGGCGTTTCGGCGGTTAGAGCACGTCGTCGTCGACCCAGTCGAAGGTCTTGGTGACGGCCTTCTTCCAGTTGCGCAGCTGACGGGCGCTCTCCTCCGCGCTCAGCTTCGGCGTCCAGCGACTGTCCTCCTGCCAGTTCGCCCGCAGCTCGTCCAGGGTGCTCCAGAAGCCCACGGCCAGGCCGGCCGCGTATGCGGCGCCGAGAGCCGTGGTCTCGGCCACAACCGGGCGCACCACGGGCACACCGATGATGTCGGCCTGGAACTGCATCAGCATGTTGTTCTTGATCATCCCGCCGTCGACCTTGAGCTCGGTCAGCGGCACTCCGGAGTCCGCGTTCACGGCGTCGAGCACCTCCCGGGTCTGGAAGGCCGTGGCCTCCAGCGCCGCTCGGGCGATGTGGCCCTTGTTGACGAACCGGGTGAGCCCAACCAGCGCACCGCGAGCATCCGCGCGCCAGTACGGCGCGAACAGGCCGCTGAACGCCGGCACGAAGTAGGCGCCGCCGTTGTCGTCGACCGTCGCGGCGAGGGTCTCGATCTCCTCCGAGGACGTGATCATGCCCAGGTTGTCGCGCAGCCACTGCACCAGGGCGCCGGTGACGGCGATGGAGCCCTCGAGGGCGTAGTGCGGTTCGGCGTCGCCGAGCTTGTAGCCCAGCGTGGTCAGCAGGCCGTTCTTGGAGTGGATGATCTCGGTGCCGGTGTTGAAGATCAGGAAGTTACCGGTGCCGTAGGTGTTCTTGGCCTCGCCCTGGTCGAAGGCGGCCTGGCCGAACGTTGCGGCCTGCTGGTCGCCGAGGATGCCCGCGATCGGCACCTCGCGCAGCAGGCTGTGCTCGTTCACGGTGCCANCGAGGACTTGATCTGAGGCAGCATCGACTTCGGCACATTGAAGATGCGCAGGATCTCGTCATCCCACTGCAGCGTCTCCAGGTCCATGAAGAGCGTGCGGCTGGCGTTGGTGACGTCGGTGGCGTGAACGCCGCCCTCCAGGCCTCCGGTGAGGTTCCAGAGCACCCACGAGTCCGTGGTGCCGAACATCAGGTCGCCGGCGTCTGCCTTGGCCCTGGCCCCCTCGACGTTTTCGAGGATCCAGACGATTTTGGTGCCGGAGAAGTAGGTTGCCAGCGGCAGGCCCACCTTCTGCTTGAACCGCTCCACGCCGCCGTCGGCGGCGAGACGGTCGACGATCGGCTGGGTGCGGGTGTCCTGCCAGACAATGGCGTTGTAGACGGGTTTGCCGGTGGTGCGGTCCCAGACCACGGCGGTTTCGCGCTGGTTGGTGATGCCGACCGCGGCGATGTCGTGCCGGGTGAGGTTGGCCTTGGACAGGGCCTGGCCGATCACCTGCCGGGTGTTGTCCCAGATCTCCATCGGGTCGTGCTCGACCCAGCCGGCGCGGGGGAAAATCTGCTCGTGCTCGAGTTGGCCGGTCGAGACGATGGATCCGGAGTGGTCGAAGATGATGGCGCGAGAACTCGTGGTGCCCTGGTCGATGGCGAGTACATACTTAGCCATGGTGTACCTCCTTGTACGTTGCGTGATGGCTTGAACAGACTATAAAACCGACTGCCGGTTTCGGGTGGTGTTTGCACAGCGAAGCAGGCCGGTCCGTGGAGGAACCGGCCTGCCTCGGTCATGCCATGATCGGCAGCCAGACCAGCGACGCCCAGCCCGCCAGGAGTCCGCCGATAACGGGTCCGACAACGGGAACCCAGGAATAGGCCCAGTCCGAGGAGCCCTTGCCCTTGATCGGCAGGATGAAGTGCGCGATCCGCGGGCTGAGGTCACGGGCCGGGTTGATGGCGTAGCCGGTGGGGCCACCGAGCGAGACGCCGATGACGAGAACCAGCAGGGCAACGGGCAGCGCACCCAGCGCACCCAGACCGCCGCTTTCGCCCTGACGGCCGCCGCCGAATGCGATCACCACGAAGACCAGCACGAAGGTGCCGATGATCTCGGTGACCAGGTTCCAGCCGTACGAGCGGATGGCCGGCCCGGTCGAGAAGGTTCCGAGCTTGTTGGCGGGCTCGGGCTCCTCGTCGTAGTGCTGCTTGTAGGCCAGCCAGCACACGACGGCGCCGAGGAAGGCGCCGAGGAACTCGCCGGCCAGATAGACGAGCACGGACAGGAAGTTCACCGGGACGCCGAGGCCGAATTCGGTGGCGCCGGAGGCGACGAGGCCGAGGGTGACGGCCGGGTTGAGGTGTGCGCCCGAGTTGTATGCCACCGTGACACCGGCGAAGACCGCGAAGGCCCAGCCGAAGGTCACCATGAGGAACCCGCCGCCGAAACCCTTGTTCTTCGTCAGGGCTACGTTGGCAACGACACCACAACCAAGGAGGATGAGCATCCCTGTGCCCAGCACCTCCGACAAAAACACAAGACCGATATTGTCCACGATGACCTTTCTCGTAAGAATCGAGATGCCGGCTGTACCGGAGCAATCCCTTCGCGGTGAGCGATTTCGCAGTCACCATAGCGCGGGCGGGGCGCGAGCGAAATAGTCCCGGTGGGCAGCATCATCTGCCTCTTACCCAGACCGATGGCAGCGCGTAGGTTGGGCAGGGAGCACAGTTACGTGCCCGGCGCTGAAGCCTGCGCCGATCGATCCCGACGAAACGAAGGAATGGTCATGAAAAAGCTTGTCAACGACCCGAAGAACGTTGTCGACGAAGCCGTCGCCGGTTTCGGTGCGGCGCACGCGGATATCGTGCGTGTCTCCCTGGACCCCGTGTTCATCGTGCGTGCGGACGCGCCGGTGGCGGGAAAGGTCGGCATCGTCAGCGGCGGTGGCAGCGGGCACGAGCCCCTGCACGGTGGTTTCGTCGGGTTCGGCATGCTGGATGCGGCGGTGCCGGGCGCCGTGTTCACGTCGCCGACCCCTGACCCGATCCTGGCCGCCACCAAGGCCGTCGACGGGGGAGCCGGGGTACTGCACATCGTGAAGAACTACACCGGGGACGTCCTCAACTTCGAAACGGCGGCTGACCTGGCCGAAGCCGACGAGATTGAGGTGCGCACCGTCATCGTCAACGACGATGTCGCAGTGAAGGACTCCCTGTACACCGCCGGTCGACGCGGTGTGGCCGGGACCGTCCTCGTAGAGAAGATCGCGGGCGCGGCCGCGGCCAGGGGTGACGACCTCACTGCCGTGGCCACCGTCGCAGAAAAGGTGATCGGCCAGGTGCGCTCGATGGGGGTGGCCCTGACTCCCTGCGTCGTGCCGCACGCCGGCGAGCCGAGCTTCACCCTGGCCGACGACGAGATCGAGATCGGCATCGGAATCCACGGCGAGCCCGGGCGCGAGCGCATCAAGCTCGAACCGGCCGACGCGATCGTCGACCGGATCCTCGGACCGATCCTGGACGACCTCCCCTATGCATCCGGAGATAAGGTTCTGCTCTTCGTCAACGGAATGGGCGGGACGCCTCAGGTTGAGCTGTACATTGTATTTCGACGGGCCGCCGAAGTTCTCGCCGAGCGAGGCATCGAGGTGACACGCACGCTCGTCGGCAATTTCACAACATCACTGGAGATGCAGGGCATGTCGATCACGGTACTCAAACTCGACGATGAGTTGACCGCCCTGTGGGATGCTCCGGTACACACGGCCGCACTGCGGTGGGGAAAGTAGGGAAGACCGAATGAGCGTAGACGTCGCATGGGCACAGACCTGGATCAGGAGCAGCGCGAAGGTTCTCTCAGAACACCGCGCCGAACTGAACACCCTCGACCGCGAGATCGGCGACGGTGATCACGGCGAGAACATGGACCGGGGCTTCCAGGCCGTCCTGCCCAAGCTCGATGCGCTGGCCGACGCCGCCACGCCTGGTGAGCTGCTCAAGACGCTCGCGGCGACGCTCATCTCCACCGTCGGCGGTGCGGCCGGTCCGCTCTACGGCACGGCGTACCTCAAGGCCGCCGCCGCCGTGAGCGGGATCGCCGAACTGGACGGCCCCGCCGTCGTCGCCCTGCTGACGGCGGGGCGGGACGGCATCGTGCTGCGCGGCAAAGCCGAATCCGGGGACAAGACCATGGTGGACGCCTGGACCCCGGCAGTGGACGCGGCTATCGAGGCCGTGGCCGCCGGGGCCAGCCCCAGCCTGATCCTGGCCGCCGCCGCGGATGCTGCCGAGGCCGGCGCTGTCGCGACCGAACCCTGGGTCGCCCGCAAGGGCCGTGCGAGTTACCTGGGGGAGAGGGCCATCGGCCATCGCGATCCCGGCGCCCAGTCGACAGCGCTCATCCTCCGCTGCGGCGCCGATGCGGCCGCACAGTCCTGATCGTGGCTGACCTGAACGTGCCCGAGTCCCTCGTCGGTCTGGTTTTCGTCTCGCACAGCGTCGAGATCGCCAGCGGCCTGGTGACGCTGGCCCGCCAGATGGCCCCGAACGTCGCCCTGGTGGCCGCTGGCGGCAGGGACGACGACGGAATCGGCACGAGCTTCGACAAAATCGCGGCAGGCATAACGGAGGCCGACCGGGGCGGCGGCGTCGTCCTGCTCTGCGACCTGGGCTCGGCCATCCTCACCGCGGAGACCGCGCTGGACTTCCTCGACGACGAGGTGCGGGCCCGGGTGCGAATCGCGGACGCACCACTCGTAGAGGGCGGGGTGGCAGCCGCCGTCGCGGCCGAGATCGGGGGAGACCTCGCGGCCGTGCTCGCAGCGGCTCAGTCGGCCCAGGGCGGCGGGTCGGCTCCGGCGGAGTCCGATTCGCCCGAACCATCGGGCACGGCCAGTACCGGGGAGGCCGCGCGGCCGGTCAGCCGCACGGTGACGTTGCGAAACCGGGACGGCCTGCACGCCAGGCCCGCCGCGGACTTCGTGAAACTCGCCAGTGGGTTCGACGCCGAGGTCACCGTCAACGGCAAGGACGCGCACAGCCTGCTGGGCATCATGTCGCTCGGGCTGACCCGGGGGATGAGCGTGGAGATCTCCGGTCCCGACGAGCGATCGCGGGCGGCCGTGGATGCCCTGGCCGACCTGGTCGAGACCGGATTCGGCGAAGAATAGCCGCGTCCCGATGCCTAGTCCGGGGGCATGCCGGGGGCGTACGCTGTGGGCATGGTCCAGAATGAGAAATCCTCGGCCCAGGCGCATCGCAGGGGCGCCAACCGTCTGTTCGACTGGGTGGAGGACCGGCTCCGTCCCGCCTTCGACTCCCCACCCGTGGGCAGCTACGACGCTGCCGAGGCGACGGGGCTGACCCAGTGCCCGGTGTGCGGACGGCCGATGACCGAACACACCATCGACCACTCGGCCCATGACACAGTCCTGAATTGTCCGATCCCACACCCGGGAGCCTGGGACCGGGATGCATTCGAGCCGGTCAATGAGTTCGGAATGGTGATCCGACGCCGGCCCGACGATGGCACCCCGGACTGAGCCCTGCGGCACCAGGCGCGGCCCGCCCCGTTCCCACGAACTGCAACCAGGGGGTTGCTTTTCGTTTTCGATTGATGCAACCTTAGAGTTGCAGTAATCGACTGAAAGGAACGGAAACCATGACCATGACCACAAATCCTCCCGCCGTTGTCGATAGCGGCACCTTCACGGTGCGACGGACCATCACCATCCAGGCCCCGATGGACCGGGTCTGGGAGGCCATCACCGACGCTCGCCACATCGCCGCCTGGTTCGGGCAGTCCGCAATACTCGACACGGTGGCCGTCGGTGCCCGGGGAGTGTTCTCCTTCGAGGGCGTCGGCGACTTCCCGGTGCTGATCGAAGAACTCGAGCCGCCCCGCCTGATCGCGTATCGCCAGAGCAACGACAACACGCGTGCGGTCGACCCGGCCCGGGTCAGCCCCGAGCGATCGACGGTTTTCAGGTTCGCGCTCGAACCCGCGGGGGCGGGCACCCAGCTCACCGTTGTCGAGTCCGGATTCGACTCGTTGGCCGATCCCGCCGCCGGCATGGAGAGCAACCGTGGCGGTTGGGATGCGGAGCTCGACGAACTGGTGGCCTACCTCGAGGGCGGCTCGTGACAATCAGCACCCTCGTTCCCGTGTTCGCCGCGCTCGGCGACGAGACGCGGTGGAGCATTCTGGCAGCCCTGGGCGAGGGTGACGCATCGGCGTCCGCCCTCGCCGGGCGGCTGCCGGTCACCCGCCAGGCCATCGCCAGGCACCTTGCCGTTCTGCAGGAGGTTGGACTCGTGGATTCCGTGCGCGTTGGCCGTGAGCTGCGTTACCGGGTTATCGGCACGCAACTCAGCGACACGGCGCGGCGGCTGGACCGCATCGGTGATGAGTGGGACCGCCGGCTGGCGGCCATCACGCGAATCGCCGAGGAGCTGTGAAACCCTCCTTCTTGTTGACATAATGTGCATTATCGGTCATATTCCGGTGCCGGGGAGACGGCCGGGATCCTGGTCGATCCCGCATCAGATCGTGCCGGTTCGACCCGTGACGGTGCTCGCCCGGACGCAGGCGTATGCGAGGCGGTGAGGAAGCACGCTGCACGCCGGGCGCCGCCGGGTGCATTCGGCTGGCACCGACGTTCGGCGACGGTCGGACGCCCCGTCGACGCACCCCTTCCGAGCCACTCAGTGCGCCAATCTGCATGTTATGTCAAGAAAATCGCTCTCCTGAGCAGAACCGCCCCTCGTTTTGAAGACGAAGTGGCATGACAAGGACGATTCTGGTCAGGCGCCGACGTACGCCGCGAGGTGCTGGCCGGTGAGGGTGGATCGTGCCGCGACGAGGTCGGCGGGTGTTCCCTCGAAAACGATCCGGCCACCGTCGTGGCCGGCGCCGGGACCCAGGTCGATGATCCAGTCCGCGTGGGCCATCACCGCCTGATGGTGTTCGACGACGATAACCGACTTGCCGGAGTCGACCAGCCGGTCGAGCAGACCGAGAAGCTGTGCCACGTCGGCGAGGTGCAGGCCCGTCGTCGGCTCGTCGAGCACGTAGACGCCGCCCTTCTCCGAGAGATGGGTGGCCAGCTTCAACCGCTGCCGCTCTCCCCCGGACAGCGTCGTGAGCGGCTGGCCCAGGCTGAGATAACCGAGCCCTACGTCGGCCAGGCCCACCAGGATGGCGTGCGCTGCCGGTGTCCGGGCCTCGCCGGTGCCGAAGAACGCCTCGGCCTCGGTGACCGACATCGCAAGAACCTCGCTGATGTCGCGGCCGCCGAGCCGGTACTCCAGCACGGATGCGTCGAACCGCTTGCCCTCACACACCTCGCAGGTGGTCGAGACCGTCGCCATCGGGCCCAGGTCGGTGAAGATCACGCCGGCGCCGTTGCAGTTGGGGCACGCGCCCTCGGAGTTGGAGCTGAACAGGGCCGGCTTGACGCCGTTGGCCTTCGCGAAGGCCTTGCGGATCGGTTCGAGCATCCCCGTGTAGGTGGCCGGGTTGCTCCGCCGCGAGCCGCGAATCCCGCCCTGGTCGATCGACACCACGCCGGCCCCGGCCGGGACCGAGCCGTGCACGAGCGAACTCTTGCCCGAGCCGGCCACGCCGGTGATGACCACGAGGACACCCAGGGGGATGTCCACGTCGACGTCCTGCAGGTTGTGCGCCGTCGCGCCGCGGATCTCGAGGGCCCCGACGGACGTGCGCACGCTCTCCTTCACCCTCGCGCGGTAGTCGAGGTGGCGGCCGGTGAGGGTGTCACTGGCCCGCAGGCCTTCGAGAGTGCCCTCGAAGCAGACCGAGCCGCCCGCCGTGCCTGCACCGGGGCCCAGGTCGATGACGTGGTCGGCGATGGCTATCATCTCCGGCTTGTGCTCCACAACGAGGACGGTGTTGCCCTTGTCCCGCAACCGCAACAGCAGCTCGTTCATCCGTTGGATGTCGTGCGGGTGCAGCCCGATGGTGGGTTCGTCGAAGACATAGGTGACGTCGGTGAGAGACGAGCCGAGGTGGCGGATCAGCTTGGTGCGCTGCGCCTCACCACCGGACAGGGTGCCGGCTGGACGGTCGAGCGACAGGTAGCCCAGGCCGATCTCGGTGAAAGAGTCGAACAGGTGCTGCAGCGCCGCCAGGAGCGGAGCCACCGTCGGGTCGTCGATGGTGCGCACCCAGTCGGCGAGGTCGCTGATCTGCATGGCGCAGGCGTCCGCGATGTTCACGCCGGCGATCCGCGACGATCGTGCCCCCTCGCTGAGGCGGGTGCCGCCGCAGTCCGGGCAGGTCGCGAAGGTGACCGCCCGGTCCACGAAGGCGCGGATGTGCGGCTGCATGGCCTCGCGGTCCTTGGCCAGCATCGACTTCTGCACCTTGGGGACCAGGCCCTCATAGGTCATGTTGATGTCGCCGACCTTCACCTTGACCGGCTCCTTGTAAAGGAAGTCGTGCAGTTCTTTCTTCGAGTAGTCGCGGATCGGCTTATCGGCCTTGAGGAAGCCGGACCCGGTGAAGATCTTCACCCCCCAGCCGTCCGCAGTGTAACCCGGGATGGTGAGCGCACCCTGGTTCAGCGACTTGCTGTCGTCGTACAACTGGGACAGGTCGATGTCGTTCACCGTGCCCATGCCCTCGCAGCGCGGGCACATGCCGCCGGTGATGCTGAAGCTGCGCCGTTCCTTCGTGGTGTTCCCGCCGCGCTCGATGGTGACGGCGCCCGCACCGGAGATCGACGCGACGTTGAAGGAGAACGCCTGCGGCGAGCCGAGGTGCGGCTGGCCGAGCCGGCTGAACAGGATGCGCAGCAGCGCGTTCGCGTCGGTGGCGGTGCCGACCGTCGACCGGGCGTTGGCGCCCATCCGCTCCTGGTCTACGATGATCGCCGTGGTCAACCCGCTGAGCAGGTCCACATCCGGGCGGGCCAGCGACGGCATGAAGCCCTGCAGGAAGGCGCTGTAGGTCTCGTTGATCATCCGCTGCGACTCCGCGGCGATGGTGCTGAACACCAGCGAGCTCTTTCCGGAGCCGGAGACGCCGGTGAACACCGTCAGGCGCCGTTTCGGGATCTCGACACTGATGTCCTTGAGGTTGTTCTCCCGCGCACCCTGTACCCGGATCAGGTCGTGGCTGTCCGGATCCGCGGCGGGAGACGACGGGGCCGTCGGGGCTGAAGCATTCATCGTGTCTCCAAAATAGAGGGGGTGCCGTGCCGAAAGGGGTGCCGTGGCTGCGCAGCCGACCAGCTTCGAGCATACGTGAGGATCTCCGTCGTCACCGGGCAGTTTCGGTGTCGGGGTTGGACTGCGCGTAGCCGTGGGAGCGGCATCGGATTAGGTTGACGGCATGCCAAACACTGTCGGACCCACCAGTGCAGTCTTCGCCATCTCCATCGACCCCCGCCAGCTGACCGCGAGGGAGATCAGCGGCATCAGGGTGGCCTTCGCCGTAAGCGGGGTGGTCGCCATCGCCATCGGGACGATCCTGCTGGTCTGGACCGAGGCCACCCTCTCGGTCATCGCCGTGCTGTTCGGGCTCTATTTCGTGATCAGCGGGGTCGTGCGTATCGCACGCGGGGTCGCCAGCACCGGGTCGGCCGTTGGCGGCAGGGTGCTCAACATCGTTCTCGGCGTACTGGTGCTGGTCCTGGGCATCCTGGCGCTCCGCAACCCCGAGGGGTCGTTGGCCGTTCTCGGGCTGCTGGTCGGCATCGTGTGGATCGTGGAGGGGGTGGCGGGGCTCGTGGAGTACACCACGGACTCCAGCCGCTGGCCCGGAATCCTACTGGGCGTGGTCGGCGTCCTGGCGGGCCTGATCGTGCTGTTCGCACCGGTGCAGACCATCGGCGTCCTCGTGACGATCGGCGGAATCATGCTGATCATTTCGGGACTCGTGCAGCTCGTGCGCGCGTTCACCTTCGGGCGCGGCGTCGCCGCCGGCTGACGGCGGGTGCTGCTAGCTTGAGAAGTCGGAGGTGTCGCCGACGTAGCGGGTGTTGTTGGCCGGGACCGGGTCTACGGCCGCCAGCACGATCTCCGCGGCGAACTCGCTGACGTTGTAGAGCTTGCCGGCGGAGTTCTGGCGGGCGCTGATGGCCCCGGGATTCGCGCGTTCGAGCAAGACCGCCGTGATGGTGCCCTGGATCATGTCGCCGGAGACGACGACGAAACCGATGCCGGCCTCGGCCAGTTCGGGGATGACGGCGCGCAGGGCGTCCTCGCCGGCGCGCTTGCTGCGGGCGACGGGCTCGTAGACGGCGACGTTCGACGCGGTGTCGACGAAGTGGGCCTGGTGGCTCGTGATGAAGACCACGCGGGCCCCGTCGCTGAGTAGGGGGACGGCCGCGGTGAGCAGGTTGACCTGGGCGTCCCGGTTCAGCTGCATGGCGTAGTCCTCGGCCATGCCTGACTCCATGCCGCCGGAGGCATTCATCACGAGGATGTCGAGTCCGCCGTACTCGGCGCGGATGGTGTCGAACATCGCCGAGACGGACTCTGCGTCGGTGAGGTCAGCGGCCACGGTGATGGCGGTTCCGCCTGCGGCACGGATGGTGTCGGCCAGCTTGGTGGCACGCGCTTCCTTATTCCGGTAGTTGATGACGACCTTCGCGCCGGCTTCGGCGAAGTAGGCGACGGTGTCGGCTCCGATCCCCCGGGACGAGCCCGTGACGAGGATGCGCTTTCCCGAAAGGCTGCCGGGCTGGAGGGGATTCATCGATGGTGTGCTCACGGTGATAAACACTACCAACATGCCCAACACCTCCAAGTGCTAGCGTCAGGTGCAAGCGACGCTAAGAGGGGCGGCGACATGGTGGATTTGACGGACTACCTGTGGATCGTATGGCTGGTGTTCATCCTGGTCTGCGTCATCATCGAGCTACTCACGCTGGATTTCACCTTCCTGATGATCGCCGTCGGCAGCGTCGCCGGGCTGGGCGCGAACCTGCTCGGCTGGGACTGGTGGGTGCAGATCCTCGTCGCCGGCGCCGTGTCGATGCTGCTGCTGCTGCTGATCCGACCGGTGCTGTTGCGCTTGATGGCCAGGAACGCCGCGTCGGTGCCACCGAGCAACGTTGCCGCGCTGATCGGCATGGGCGGGCGGGTGTCCTCCACGGTCGCCGAGCTGGGCGGCTTGGTCAGACTCGACAACGGCGAGACCTGGACAGCCCGCCTGTCCCCCGACCGGGCCCAGACCCGCATCGATCCCGGTGAGCGGGTGCTCGTGTCCGCCATCGAAGGCTCCACCGCTGTTGTCGTCCCCGATGAAAGGACCGATTAACGTGCCAAGTCTCGATCAACTCCTTCTCCAGATCTTCGTGCTGGTCCTCATCATCGTCGTCCTGGTCTTCGTCGTGGTGGTGCTCGTACGCACCATCCGCATCATCCCCCAGGCCAGTGCCGGTGTCGTCGAACGCCTCGGCAAGTACCACAAGACCCTGATGCCCGGACTCAATATCCTGGTGCCTTTCGTCGACCGGGTACGGCCACTCATCGACATGCGGGAACAGGTGGTGTCCTTTCCTCCGCAGCCGGTGATCACAGAGGACAACCTGGTGGTGTCGATCGACACCGTCGTCTACTTCCAGGTCACGGATGCCCGCGCCGCGACCTACGAGATCACCAACTATCTCGGCGCGGTCGAGCAGCTCACCACGACCACTCTGCGCAACGTGGTCGGGGGGCTCAACCTCGAAGAGGCGCTGACCAGCCGGGACAACATCAACGGTCAACTTCGGATCGTGCTGGACGAGGCCACCGGGAAGTGGGGCATCAGGGTCGGCCGGGTCGAGCTGAAGGCCATCGACCCGCCGCACTCGATCCAGGACTCGATGGAGAAGCAGATGCGCGCCGAACGAGACCGCCGGGCGCTGATCCTCACCGCCGAGGGCACCAAGCAGTCCGCCATCCTCACGGCCGAGGGCGCGCGCCAGGCCTCGATCCTGCAAGCCGAAGGCCAGGCCAAGGCCGCCGTCCTGCGGGCGCAGGGTGAGGCGGAGGCGATCACCACGGTCTTCAAGGCCATCCACGACGGCGATCCCGACCCGAAGCTCCTCGCCTACCAGTACCTGCAGACCCTGCCGAAGCTGGCCGACGGCACGGCGAACAAGCTCTGGATCGTGCCGAGCGAACTGACCGAGGCGATGAAAGGCATCGGCAGGGCCTTCGGCCCGAATCCGGTACCCGGTTCCCACCCGGGCGCCGCCACAGCCGAGCCGTCGGGGGCTCCCCCGGAAACACCAGTGCCCGGACATGACCGCTGACCTGGCAACCTTCCTGTCCCCGCCGGGGCCGCGCATCCTCGCGCACCGCGGGCTCAGCACGCAGGCGCCCGAAAATACCCTGCTGGCGTTCCTGCAGGCCATCGTCAGCGGGGCGACGCACCTCGAAACCGACGTGCACGCCAGCCGCGACGGCGTCGCCGTGATCAGCCACGACCCCGTCCTGCCCAACGGCGGACCGGCCGTGAACGCGCTGACGATGGCCCAGCTCGGCCGGATCGACCTCGGCGCGGGCCAGACCTATTGCTCGCTCGCGGAGGCCCTGGCCGCTTTCCCCGAGGCGCGGTTCAACATCGACGTCAAGTCCGCCGACGCCGTGCTGCCGGCCGCGCGTGCCATCCGGGCGGCCGCCGCGTCCCGCCGGGTGCTCCTCACCTCGTTTTCTGAGAGCCGGCGACGCCGAGTGCTCCGGGCCGTTCCCGGCGCGACGACGTCGGCCTCCGCCCAGGGGATCGCCCTGATGCTGGCCGCAATCGGCCTCCGCCAGCACTGGGCGCTCCCCCGCATCCTGCGCGGGATCGACGCCATCCAGGTGCCGCTGCGGGCCGGACGGCTGCGCATCGTCACTCCCCGTGTCATCAGCCGAATGCATGCAATCGGGGTGGAGGTGCACGTGTGGACGGTCAACGACCCGGCAGTGATGGCCCGGCTGCTGGCGCTGGGCGTCGACGGGCTCGTTACCGACCGCTGCGACCTCGCTGCCCACGTCGTCGCACGGCGGTGAACACGGCCCGCCGGTCAAACGGAGCGAAACAGATGCGGTTTCTGAGAGATCCCCGGGAGATCGGCGGTAACGGAAAGATAACGCACAGCTTGATGGTTTACAACTGAGAATGCATCGCGAGAAGGGACCACACGATGGCAGACCGTAGTTTGCGTGGCATGAGGTTGGGTTCACAGAGCCTGCAGAGCGAAGAGGGCGTGACCTTTTCCCCACGCGTCAGTCACACGTATTTGTGTGCAACGTGCGAACGCGAGACGGTGATGATTTTCTCCGCCGAAGCCGAGGCACCGGATGAATGGGAGTGTCGTTTCTGCTCCCAGACCGCAACCAGGTTGGTTGATTCGAAGCCAGTGGTCGTCGACCACTCCGACGAAAAGATCGCCCGCACCCACTGGGACATGCTCCTGGAGCGTCGCACCCGGGCCGAGCTCGAAGAGCTGCTGGAGGAACGCCTTGCGGTCCTGCGTCAGCGTCGGGGCCAGAAGGTCGGCGCCTAGCCACCTCAGCGGGCAGCCTGGCTCCCGCACTCAGACCTGACGGCGTCGGCTAACCCCGGCGCCGTTTGCGTATCTTCGCGCGGTCGGCGCCCACCTGCCCGGCCGACAGGCGGGGGCCGCCGTCGGAAAGAGCCAGGGTTCGGGCCGAGACGATGCAGAGCAGCATCCCCGCCAGTCCGAGACCGGAGACGAACCATTCCAGGGGCCGGCCGACGGTCATCGCAGGGGTGTCCGAGATGCTCAGCGGAACGGTCTGGATCATGGCCCCGGACACCCAGGTGGGCAGGCTGTCGAGGGTCTCGCCGTCCGGCGTGATGATCGCGCTCGTGCCGACAGTCGAGATGTTCACCACGGTTCGTCCGGCCTCGATCGCGCGGAGCCGCGCGATCGCCAGCTGCTGCACCGATTCGTCGGTGCGGCCGAAGTCGGCGTTGTTGGTCTGGGCCAGGATGATCTCGGCGTCGTCGTCGATCATCTCGTTCACGAGTTGGTCATCGGCGATGTCGAAGCAGATGGCGATTCCCGCGATGATGCCGTCGATGTCGAAGACATTGTCCCGTGTGCCGATCTCGTAGTCCCGGGAGACAAGGTCGATGAGATCGGGTGCAAACGGCCGCCAGAAGGCCCGGTCCGGCATGTACTCCGCGAAGGGAACCGGGTGCACCTTGTCGTAGAGGTCCACCGCACCGTCGCCGGCCTTCCAGAGTAACGAGGTGTTGTAGAACTTGCCGTCACGCTCGGTGATGGTTCCGGCGATGAGTGGAGCATTCATGGCCCGGCTGATGTAGTCGGCCACCCGTGCGGAGTCTGCGGACCGGAGCGGGTCGACGTCGATGCCGTTCTCGGGCCAGACGACGAAGTCCACCGGCTCGCCCACCAGCGGCAGGGTCGCCGACACGTGGTCGTTCAGGATCTGGCCGGGCGAGTTCTGCGCGAACAGGCCGGCGTCGGAGGCGCCCTGCACGGCCGCGATGCGGGCGGTCCCGCTCTGCAGGGTGGGCCACGCCGGGAACGCCAGCAGCAGGGCGACCGCGGCCACCGCTATCGCGGACCGGCCCCCGACGCGCACACCGGGCTCCCGGCACAGTTGCACGGCCAGGGCGCTGAGCCAGACCATGACGAAGCTGAGACCGGACATCCCCACCCAGGCGATGAGTCCGTTGAACGGGCTCTCGGATTGGGAGATGGCGACGCGGCCCCATGCGAAACCGCCGTACGGCCACACCGCGGAGATGGCTTCCCGAGCCGTCCACAGCCCTGCCACGACGACAGGGAGCATGCCGAGCCGGCCGGTGACGGACGGCCAGACCCGCGGGCCGAGGTTCAACACCACCCCGGTCAACGCCAGGCCGACGCCGAAAAACAGCGCCTCGAGGCCGGCCAGGGCCAGCCAGGGCACCGGACCGAGGTACAGGGTGAGCCAGCTGATGTGGATGAGCCAGAACGACAGGCCGGCCACCATGCCGACGAGAAGACCCGTCCACGGCCCACGGCCCAGCAGGGCCAGGAGCATCAGCACCACACCGATCGGAGCCAGGATCCACCAGTTCCGGTCCGGGAATCCGCCGTCCAGGATCGCGCCCGCGCCGGCGGCAAGCAGAATCGCCGCCCACAGGGGCAGGCCGGTGCCGCGCTGTATGCCCGTCTTCACTTCAACAGCCTATGCGACCGAGGAATACGCGACGATGCCGCGCCGGATGGAGTCCATCGCCACCCGCGCCGTACGACCGACGGGGCCGTCCGCGACGAGCGAGAGCTGGTCGAGCAGGTCGATGGTCTGCTTGGTCCAGCGCACGAAGTCTCCCGCCGCCATTTCCGCCTCTTCCAGCACCAGCCCGAGCGAGTCGCCCCGCGCCCACTTCCACATCGCCAGGCTCAGGCCGCCCGCCAGGGGATTGCTGCCGGGCAGTTTGTGGTCCCGTTCGAGGTCGTCGAGTTGGCTCCACAGGATCTGGGTGGCGTCCAGGGCGGGCCGGAAGGGGCCCTTAGGCAGGAACCGTTCGTCGGTCATACCCTCGTCGCGGCGGGGCTCGAAGACCAGGGCGCAGGCCATCGCGGCCAGGCTCGGTGCGTCGAGGGAGTTCCAGAGGCCACGGCGCAGGGACTCGGCCACGAGCAGGTCACGGTCGGCGTAGATGCGGCGCAGGATGCGGCCGCTCTCGCTCAGCGTGACCGCGCGGCCCTCGCCGGGCAGGAGGTAACCGAAACCGAGCAGCACATCGGTGACCCTGTCGAAGACCCGGGCGACGGCCCCGGTGCGGACCGTGATCTGGCTGGTCAGGGCCTCGGTCTCCCGGGTCAGCTTCCACCAACGCTGGGCCCAGCGGGCGTGAGCCTCGCGCTCAGGGCAGCTGTGGCACGGGTGCGCGCGCATCCGCTTGCGCAGGCCGGCAAGTTCCTTCTGGCGCCGGTCCCGGCCGCGGGCGTTCGAGTCGGCGGCCGCGTTCTCCCGTTCCAGGTCGGACAAAAGTCGGCGGATGCCGGAGTACTCGGTGAAGTCGCCGAGGTGGCAAGCCATCGAGGTGGCGTAGCCGTCGAGCGAACTCTGCTGCTGCCGCACCCTCCGGGCCAGGTCCACAACGGCGCGGTCGGCCTGGAACTGCGCGAACGAGGACTCCAGAACCTCCCTGGTGTGTTCCCGGCCGAACTGGTCGATGAGATTGACGGCCATGTTGTAGGTGGGTTTGAAGCTCGAATTTAGCGGGTACGTGCGCCGGGAGGCCAGCGAGGCGACGGCCTGCGGGTCCAGGCCCTGCTGCCACTGGATGACGGCGTGCCCCTCGACGTCGATGCCGCGGCGACCGGCGCGACCGGTGAGCTGGGTGTACTCCCCCGGCGTGATCGGCACCCGCGCCTCCCCATTGAACTTCTCGAGCTTGTCAAGCACCACGGTGCGGGCCGGCATATTGATGCCCAACGCCAGCGTTTCCGTGGCGAAAACGGCTTTGACCAGTTTTTTCTGAAAGAGCTCTTCGACGACTTCCTTGAACGCGGGCAGCATGCCGGCGTGGTGGGCGGCGACCCCGCGTTCGAGACCGTCGAGCCATTCCCAGTAGCCGAGCACGGCGAGGTCCTCGTCGAGCAGGGTGCGGCAGCGTTCGTCGACGATCTGCCGGATCTCCTCACGCTCGGCGGTGTCGGTGAGGCGCACCCCGGCGCGGAGGACCTGGCGCACGGCCTGATCGCAACCGACCCGGCTGAAAATGAAGAAGATCGCGGGCAGCAGGTGCTTGCCCTCGAGCATCCGCACGATCTCCGCCCGATCCATGCGTCCGGACTCCGCTTGCGCGCGTTGCTGGTGGTACCGGCTCTGGTTCGAACCGCGGCGCCCGGAGCCTGACCTGTCGGAGAGCGGGCGGCCGCCGGCCTGGGCCAGGCGGACCAGCTCCGGATTCACCCGATGGGTTGCGGCCAGTCCTGACGAGTCGAACAGGTCAAGCATCTTGCTCTTGACCAGAACGTGCTGATCCAGCGGTACCGGTCGTTCTTCGGAGACGATGACGTCGGTGTCACCGCGCACGGCCTGCAGCCAGTCGCCGAACTCCTCCGCGTTGGACACCGTCGCGCTCAGCGACACCATCCGAACCGACTGCGGCAGGTGGATGATGACCTCTTCCCAGACGGCCCCGCGGAACCGGTCGGCCAGGTAGTGCACCTCGTCCATGATCACGAAGGCGAGATTGGTCAGCAGGTCGGAATCGGCGTAGAGCATGTTGCGGAGCACTTCGGTGGTCATCACGACGATCCGGGCGCCGGCGTTGACGTTGGTGTCTCCCGTGAGCAGGCCCACCTGGTCTGCGCCGTACTCGGCCACGAGCTCCTGGAACTTCTGGTTGCTCAGCGCCTTCATCGGCGCGGTGTAGAAGACCTTGGCGGTGGGCCGCTGCATGGCCAGGAAGATGGCGAACTCGGCGACGACGGTCTTGCCGGCGCCGGTGGGCGCGGCGACGAGCACGCTGTTCCCCGCCTCGAGCGAGGCCCCCGCGGCCAGCTGGAAGGAATCCAGGTCGAAGCGCAAGCCCCGACGGAAGGTCTCGAGTTTGGGGGTCTGCGCCCGCAGGCGTGCTGCCGTGTACCGGTCCGCCGGCGTCTGGATGTCTGTCATCTGATGCGCTAGAGCGCCAACTCCCGTTCGAGGGCACGAGCGCGCCGGGCGGCTCGCTTGTCGTGCAGGTACGCGATTGAGTACGCGGCGAAGTACAGCACGATCATCGGCACGGCGAGCATGAACATGGAGACCACGTCGGCGGCCGGGGTGGCGATGGCGGTGAAGAGGATGATCACCAGAACGGCGATGCGCCAGGACTTGATGATTGAGGCGGCACTGATCACCCCGGCGAAATTGAGCAGGACCACGAAAACCGGCAGCACGAAGGCAATCCCGATGGCGACCAGCAGTTTGAGGGTGAAGTCCAGGTAGTTCTGGGCGTTGATGAACGCCGCGTCCTCGGGAGGCGCGAAGCTCGTCATGAGGCCGACCACCTGGGGCAGCACATACCAGCCGGCGGCACAGCCGGCAAGGAACAGGGGCACCGCCGTCAGGACGAAGCCGTAGACGTACTTCTTCTCGCCGCGGGTGAGGCCCGGCATCAGGAACGCGAAGATCTGATAGAGCCACACGGGGCTGGACACCACCAGGCCCACGTAGAACGCGATCTTCAGCTTGAGGTCGAAGGCGGAGGTGATGTCCGGGTAGTTGATCTGCGCGTTCCGGGCCTGCGCCTCGATGATGGCGTAGATGGGCTGGCGCAGGGCGTCCCAGACTGCCTCGGAGAGTATCCAGCCGATGATGCCGCCGATGAGGATGCCGGCGGCGGCGCGGAACAGGCGCTTGCGAAGCTCGACCAGGTGCTGTCCGAGCGACATCGTGCCCGCACGGTTCGCACGCTTGGTGGTGCGTACGGCCACGGGAGTTAGGACTTCGTCTGGTCGCCCGGGCCGACGGGCCGCGTCGTGCCGTCAGCGGAATCCGGGTGCGCCGTCGTACCGGTCTTGTCTGCGGGCTCGTCGACGGTGTCGCTCTTGATCTCGTTCTTGAAGATCTTCATCGACTGGCCGAGGCTGCGGGCCAGGCCGGGAAGCTTGGGCGCACCGAACAACAGCAGGATGACGACGAGGATGATCAGGAAATGCCATCCGGTCAGATTGCTCAACATGAGGGCCAATCCTCTGGCTTGTAGGGAGTGTGTTGGATTAGTTTACCCCGGTTGATTGCGAGATCCCGCCGGTGTGCCCGCCGGTGCGCACGCTCGAGGCGCGCCTGGTCGATCGCGGCGGCCAGTACCCGGCGCTTCTGGAATACCGCCGGGTGGAACGGGGCGCCCGGCACCCCGGTGTCGAGGTCGAGTTCGGCCAGCTGGTCGCCGAGGTCTTCGAGGGCGCCCATGGTCGCCATCAGCTTGCGAAACAGGTGCACGGCGAACCAGACCAGCATCGCGATGAGCCCGGCGACCAGCAGCGTCCAGATCAGGATCCAGGACCAGACCGGCATCAGCGCGGCGCCCCATCGGCCTGCTCGGTCTGCGCTGCCGCCGAAGTCTCGTACCTGGCGGCACCGGCGGCGGCCCAGTCGGCGACGGTCTGCCTGGCCAGGCCCGGATCCACCACGGTGACAACGCCGGCCAGACCGGCTACGAGCCGCTTGAGGCCGTGGAAGTGCGACACCCGTACCTCGGCCCTGGACAGTTGGCCGTCGGCGGCCGGACCGTGAGGAACCGGCCCGTAGTCGGCGAGAAGTTCCAGGGCCGCGGCCGGCAGCTCGATCGTGACGGTGAGGTCGTCAGCGGAGCCCTCGAACAGGGTGTCCGGCAGGAGGACGCCGTCATCGTGGGAGTCCGCCGGCACAACCGTGGAGCGCAGGTTGCTCATCCGGTCGAGCCGGAAGGTGCGCATGGCCTCGCGCAGGTGGCACCACCCGCGCAGGTACCAGTCGCTGTCGACGGATTCGATGCGCAACGGGTCGACGCAGCGGTGCTGGGCGGTACCGCGGGAGTTCAGGTAGTCGAATTCCACCTGGGTGCCCGCACGCACGGCGGCCTGGATGACCGCAATCGCCACGTCGGCGTCGGTGCGAGACACCGCGAGCTGGCTCGGCGCTCCCGTGGAACTGCGGGTGAGCTTGGCCATCAACGTGGCGATGGCGTCCCGGTCGCCGTTCTCGGGGAGGGCGGACAGGTACTGCAACCCGGCGATCAGAGCGGCAGCCTCCCGCGCCGAGAACCGGGGCGAATCGTCGATGGCGACCAGGTGGGTGAGGACGATATTGTCGTTGGTCTCGAATTCATCCCACTGGATGTCGAAGAGGTCGCCGTGCAGGTACTGCCGGGTCTCCCCCGGCACACCCGACATGGCGATGAGGTTCACCGCGTCACGCACCCGCTCGGGGGTGACCCCGAAGTGGTCGGCGACGGCCGTCACGCTCACCCTGTCGTGGTCCATCAGGAACGGGACGAGGGAGAGCAGGAAGGTGAGCTTGTCGGACGCTCCGAGCGTCACGGGCTTGGCGTTCATCGTGCGACCTCCGTCTCCGGCAGTGGGGCGTGACTGTCCCGCACCTGGCGGAGACGGCCCAGGACGGCGTCGATCAGGGTGGGCGGGGAGAGCACGAAGACCTCGGGTCCGTAGCCGGCCAGCTCGTCGGCGAGGATGTTGACGTCGGTGTAGTGCAGTTCCACGCTGTCTTCGGCGCGGCCGGGCTCACCGCGCTTGCTCAGCCGCACCGCAGCATCCGAGCCGGGTTCGACGGTGATCAGCGCGACCTGGGCCTGCCACAACGCGTCGAGTTCGGCGAGGGCCCGTTCGCCTTGGCCGTCGTCGGCCGGCAGGACGGTGAGACCGGGCACGGTCACGACGGGACCGACGATCCTGGCGAGCAGGAAGGTACGGGTGGCGCCGGCATCCTGATCGGCGCCGTACAGGTGCCATCGGCCCTCGTGCAGCACCACGGCCAGCGGCGCGATGACCCGGCGGCGCGGCGCGCTCTCGCCCGGCTTGAGGTAGAGGAAGGCGACGACCTGGCCGCGGTCCATGGCCTTGCCGAGCGGTTCGAAGGATGACTCGCGGGCGCGCAACGACGGCGCGTAGCCGATCACGGGGTCGCTCGAGTCGATGCCGAGCGAGTTGAGCTTGGTGAGCGCACGGCGGGACTCGGCCGAGAGGGACCCCTCACGCCACACCGCGGCGGCGAGTTTGAGCAGCATGATCTCGTCGGGCGAGAACGAGATGTCTGCGGGCAGGTCGTAGAGCCCCTTGGGGATGCGGTAGCGCAGGTGGTGATTGCTGCCGGGGTCGTCGGGCGACTCGATGGTTTCGAGGGGGATGCCGAGTTCGCGGATGTCGTCCTTGTCCCGCTCGAACTGCCGCTCGAGGCTGGCGTTGTCACCGCCGACCCGGAACCGTTGCCGATATCCCTGCACGGTCGAAAGGATATCGGCCTTTGTCAGGCCGATCTGGGTGGCAATGAGCGCAAGGACCAGGCTGAAGAGGCGTTCCTCGACAGTGACGGGGTGCGGCAGGTCTGGGGTGGGCGACACGTACGCGATTCTATCGGTGGTGCACTCAATGGTCGGCCCGTCCCGCGGGGAACGCGGGACGGGCCGGGAAGCCGGTTAGTCGACGCCGAGGATGTCCACGACGAACACCAGCGTGGAGCCGGCCGGGATGGTGTCAGTGGCCTGGTCGCCGTACGCCTGGTCGGGCGGGAGAACGGCCACGATCTGGGATCCGACGGTCTGGCCGATGAGGGCGTTCGCGAAGCCGGGGATCACACCGCCCTCGGTGGTGGAACCATCCGCGGCCACGAAAGCGGCCGGAGCTCCGGCGGCCCAGCTGGAGTCGAAGACCTCCTTCGAATCCCAGACCACGCCGGTGTAGTGCACGGTGACGGTCGACCCGTCGGTGACGGTTTCGCCGTCGCCCTTCTTGAGCACGCCGATCTTCAGCTCGGTGGGCGGCTCCGCCGAGGGAATCGTGATGCCGGGGGTGCCGTCGTCCGCGAGGACCACGGCGGGCAGGCCAGCGACGGGCAGCTGGTCGGCGCCGTCGGCGCGGGTGAGGTAGGCCTTGACGACGTCGAGCACGAACACGAGCGAGTCGTCTTCGGCGACGCCGATGTCGGCGTTGCCGCCGGACGGGCCGAAGGCGTCTGCCGCAGACGCGACGACGGCGACCCGGGAGCCCACCTGGGCGCAGAGCAGACCGTCGGTCAGTCCGGTAAGGGTCTGGTCGTTGAGCACGAAGCTGGCCATGGTGGTGCCGTCGTACGAGCTCTGCTCGATGGCTTCACCCGTGGTGGCGTTGAAGACGCTGAGGTCGACCTGCACCTTCTGGCCTTCGGTGAGGCCGGGGCCGGTGCCGTCGATGATCTCGCTGCGCTGGGTGGTGTCGGTCTTGAGCGGGGTCGGGAAGTCGACCGTGGGGGCCGAACCGAACTCCCCGGTCACCTCCACCAGCTTGGACGCGTCGCCGGAGGACACCGGAGCCGTGCAGTCGGAGTTGTCGGGGCCGGCGCTGCAGGCGGTCAGGGTCGCGAGCACCAGGCCGGCGGTTGCGATAAGTGCGGGAACTTTACGCACGGGTCCTCATTTCGATACGGGAAGGCGGCAGCGTGATGCCGTCGAGTGACTTTCAGGGTGAGAGCTGGCGGAAACCGCTGGTGCGGGCGGCGGGCCGAAGCCCATCCTATCCGGCGTCGAGGTCGCGGGCCTTGGAGAGTGCCGCGCCGTTCTCGGCAGTGCGGTTGCGCTTGCGCATCACCTTGGCGCTGACGGACCGTTCGCCGAGAGCGCCCGGCGTCCACAGCTCGACATCGGCGTCACTGAAGTCGGTCTTCGAGGGGCGACGCTTGAGCTCGGGCAGGATCGTGTCCGGTGCGAGGCGGCGGGCGGTGATGAGGAAGCCGGTGTGCCCGATCATGCGGTGGTCGGGACGAACCGCGAGGCCTTCCACGTGCCAGCCGCGCACCATCGTCTCGTGTGAATCCGGGTTGGTGTAGTTGCCGGTGGCGCGAATGGCCTCCGCGACGCGGGACAGCTGGGTGACGGTGGCCACGTAGCAGAGCAGCACTCCCCCGGGCTTGAGCGCGTCGGAGACGACATCGATGCACTCCCACGGAGCGAGCATGTCGAGTACGACCCGGTCGACGGACTGCGCCGGCATGGTCTCCGGCAGCGTGTCGGCGAGGTCGCCCAGCGTGATGGTCCAGTTCCGCGGGTCGGTGCCGAGGAAGGTGGCGACGTTGGAGCGGGCCACGTCGGAGAACTCCTCCCGGCGTTCGAAGGAGGCCAGGGTGCCGGCCGGGCCGATGGCGCGCAGCAGCCACAGCGACAGGGCGCCGGAGCCGACTCCGGCCTCGACGACCGTGGCGCCGGGGAAGATGTCTGCCTGGGCGAGGATCTGGGCGGCATCCTTGGGGTAGATGATGGCCGCGCCGCGGGGCATGCTCATCACGAAGTCGATGAGCAGCGGGCGCAACGCGAGGTGTTCGACGCCGACGTTGTTGGTGACGACGGAGGCGTCGGGCCGGCCGATGATGTCGTCGTGCTCGAGGATGCCCCTGTGGGTGTGGAAGGTCTTGCCCGGTTCGAGGGTGATGGTGTTCAGTTTGCCCTTGGGGCCGGTGAGCTGAACTCTGTCGCCGGCGCGGAACGGACCGCTGTTCTGGATGACCTGGTTGTCGCTCATGCGCGTGTTGCGTCCTCGGTATGGGTATTGGTGCGGGTGGATGGGGAAGATCGTCGGGTCTGGTAGACCTCGGTCAGGGTGGCCAGCGAGGTGCCGGTCAGGCTCTGCACCAGCGTGTAGTGCTCACTCTGCTCGATAGGCACCATGTGCGGAACGGCGATGACGACGGCGCCGGAGGCGACGGCCGCCGCGACGCCGGGCAGGGAGTCCTCGATCGCGACGGAGTGCCTGGGGTCGACGCCGAGGACGCCCGCGGCGGTGAGGTAGGCCTCGGGGTGCGGCTTGCTCTGCTGCACCATGTCGCCGGAGATGATGGTGGCGAAGGCGGCGAAGCCGACGAGGTCGGCGATCTGGCGGGCCATCCGCTGTTCGGACATGGTGACCAGGGCCATCGGCATCCCGGCCCCGTGCAATTCGGTCAGCAGCTCGTGCGCCCCGGGGCGCCACGGGATGCCGGCGGAGCCGAGCTGCTCCTGCACCCGCGTGGTGAGCAGGTCGACGATGGCCTCCGCGGCCAGGTTCACCCCGCGGTTCTGCAGGATGGCTGCGGAGCCGAGCATGCCGGAGCCGACCAGCAGCATGGCGTCCGCGTGCGTCCAGACGCCACCGAAGGACTCCACGAGCTCGTGTTCGGCGCGCATCCAGTACGGTTCGGTGTCGACCAGGGTGCCGTCCATGTCCCAGAGAACGGCGGCTGGTGGGGGCGAGAATGCGGGGATCAGTGTCACGGGGTTCAAGTTTAGGGGGCACGGCCTATCCTTGGAGGAGGCCGCCCAGTCGCGGTGGCCGGAATACACGAGGTTTCGCGCAGTGACAGACGGCAATGGGTTCCTCAGCGGGCGTCTCCTGGTGGTCGCCTTCGAAGGCTGGAACGATGCGGGCGAAGCCGCAACGGGCGCCGTGAGTACGCTGAAAGAGCTCCTCGACGTCGAAGAGGTCAAGCGCATCGACCCCGAGCTCTACTTCGACTACCAGTTCAACCGCCCCACCATCTCCACCGACGAAGACGGCCGCCGGGTCATCGAGTGGCCCAGCGCGGTCATGTACGGCCCCGTCGTTCCCGGTGCCAGCGGGGTTCCGTTGGCCGAGGATGCGCAGCTCAAGGTGAGCGGCACCAACGCCGGCAACATCTACCTGCTGGTGGGCACGGAGCCCTCGCGCAGCTGGAAGAGCTTCACGGCCGAGATCCTGGACTCCGTGCTCGCCGCCGACGTGAGCGGGATCGTCTTCCTCGGCGCGATGCTGGCGGATGTGCCGCACACCCGGCCGATCTCGATCTTCGTCTCGAGCGACAACCCAGAGGTGCGCGCAGAGCTGCAGATCGAGCGCAGCAGCTACGAGGGGCCCGTCGGCATTCTGAGCGTGCTTGCCTCGGCGGCGGAGACCGTGGGAATCCCGAGCCTGTCGATCTGGGCGTCCGTGCCGCACTACGTGCACAACGCCCCGTCCCCCAAGGCCATGCTCGCCCTGATCGACAAGCTCGAGGAGATCATCGACGTCGTGATCCCCCGCGGCGACCTGGTCAGCGACGCCTCGGAGTGGGAGACGGGCATCGACGCTCTCGCCGCCGAAGACGAGGAGATGGCCGCGTACATCGGTCAGCTCGAGCAGGCCAGGGACACCGTCGACTCACCGGAGGCGAGCGGCGAGGCGATCGCCCAGGAGTTCGAACGGTACCTGCGCAAACGTGGCGACGGTCAGGGCGGTTGGGCCGACGGCCGCCAGGGCCCCGGCCCGGAGCCGCGCCAACCCTAGCCGGTCGCCCGTCCTCCCCGACGTGCCCACCTGAGGACGAGTTGCCCCGGCATAGCGGGGCAGCTCGTCCTCAGGTGGGCAACTCGCGGGGTAGGCGGGCTAGAGCTTGACGCCCAGGAGTGCGTCGATCGCGGCGGCCACGAGGGCGCGGTCGTCGACTCCGGCCACCGCCGCCTCGTCCACAGCGGCCAGGGCACCCCGGGTATCAAGATCGTCGACCAGCGCGGCACGCATCCGCTCGACAACGGCCGCGGCGCTCGCAAACGCCGAGACAGCAGCACCGGCCGCGGTGTCGGCCGGGCCGAAGGCCAGCGTCCAGGCTGACAGGCGAGCCTCGGCGTCCACCAGCTGCTGCGCGGTCCACTCCCAGTCCGTGCGGTAGTGCTGGGCCAGCAGGGCGAGGCGGATGGCACGCGGGTCGCTGCCCCCGGCCCGAAGGCGGGAGACAAGAACCAGGTTGCCGAGCGACTTGCTCATCTTCTCGCCCTGGTAGGCGACCATTCCGGTGTGGCTGTACACCTGGGCCAGCGGATGCCCCGACAGTGCGGCGGCGTGGCCGGCGCTCATGTCGTGGTGCGGGAAGATCAGGTCGCTTCCGCCGCCCTGCACCGTGAAGTCGGTGCCGAGTTCGGCGAGGGCGATGACCGAGCACTCGATGTGCCAGCCGGGGCGGCCGGCGCCCACGGGTGAGTCCCAGGCCGGCTCTCCGACTCTGGCGGCGCGCCAGAGGAGCGGGTCGAGCCTGTCGCGCTTGCCGGCCCGGTCGGGGTCTCCCCCGCGCTCGGCGAACAGGGTGAGCATGGGGCCCGGCTCGAGGTTGCTCTCGTCGCCCAGGGTCCACGGCGCCTGGCGCTCGGCCGCGCGAATGTCGAAGTACAGGTCGGCGCCGGGCCCGTCGGGTGTCGGCAGGGCATCCGGCGTTGGCACCTTGTAGGCCAGGGCGGACTGGCGCAGTTTCAGCACCGCGGCGCTGATGTCGTCGATGACGTCGGTGACGGCCACGAAGTCGTCCGGCGGGATGATGCCGAGCGACTCCATGTCGGCCCGGAACAGGTCGGTCTGCTCCCGGGCGAGATCGCGCCAGGCGACGCCCGTGGCCGTTGCCCGCTCCAGCAGTGGGTCGTCGACATCGGTCACGTTCTGGGCGTAGTGCACCCGGTAGCCGCCGTCGCGCCACACCCGCTGCAGGGTGTCGAAGGCGAGGTAGGTGGCGGCGTGGCCCAGGTGGGTGGCGTCGTATGGCGTGATGCCGCAGACGTACAGCCTGGCCACATCCGTCGGTCGGGCTTCGACGATCGAATCCGTCGCCGTGTCATGCAGGCGCGGAGCGGCGGAGAGTCCCGGAATTGACGGGATGACGGGGTGTGACCAGGCGCGCATGCTTCCAGCCTAACTACGCCGTGATGGTATTCGTGCCCAGCAGGATCATCACGAGGATGCCGAGTGCGATGCGGTAGACCACGAACGGCATGAAGCTGCGCTTGGAGATGTAGTTCATGAAGAAGCCGATCACGAACAGCGCCACGACGAACGCCACGACGGTTGCGACGAGGGTTTCCAGCGGGCCGAACAGTTCGGGCGTGCAGTTCGCGGCGGCCGCTACGCACGGTTCCTTGATGGACTTGTAGACCTGGTAGAAGCCGCTGCCGAGGACCGCGGGGATCGCGAGCAGGAACGCATAGCGGGCGGCGGCGGCCCGCTCATAGCCGAGGAACAGGCCGGCCGTGATGGTGCCGCCGGAGCGGGAGACGCCGGGGATGAGTGCCAGCGCCTGGGCGAAGCCGAAAATGACGCCGTGTCCGACGGTGAGGTCGTCCAGTTTTCGGCGCTTAGCACCCACGTAGTCGGCGACGCCGAGCAGTACGCCGAAAGCGATGAGCATGATCGCGGTCACCCACAGGTTGCGCAGGCTGGTTTCGATCTGGTCCTGGAAGAGCAAGCCCAGGATGACGATGGGCAGGGTGCCGAGGATGATCAGCCAGCCCATGCGGGCATCCGGATCGCTACGTGGAACCTTGCCGGCCAGGGACTTCGCCCACTGGCCGATGATGCGCACGATGTCGCGCCAGAAGAAGATCACCACAGCCGCCTCGGTGCCGATCTGGGTGATCGCGGTGAATCGGGCGCCGGGGTCCTCGCCGGTGCCGAGGAACTGACCCACGATGCTGATGTGGGCGCTGGAGGAGACCGGCAGGAATTCGGTCAGACCCTGGACCAGGCCCAGGATGACCGCGTTGATGAAGTCCACGTGATACTCGTTTCGCTTGTGCGGTGTGCTGGCCGTTAGCGCGACAGCGGGCTAGTACGTCGTCAGCAGATCGGTCAAAACCGTCCTGCCAAACACTAATGCGTCCAGTGGCACGCGCTCATCAACGCCGTGGAACAGTGCCGGAAAATCCAGATTCGCTGGGAGCTTCAGCGGGGCGAAGCCGTATCCTTTGATGCCCAGTTTACTCAGCGCCTTGTTGTCGGTGCCGGCGGGCATGAGGTACGGCAGCACCGGTGCGCCCGGGTCGTGGGTGTCGAGGGTCTGGACGATCCGGTCGATCAGGGGGCCGGCGAACTCGGTTTCGAGCCCCACATCACGGTGCATCACCACGATCTCGATGTCAGGGCCGACCAGCTCGGCCAGCTCGGCCAGCACGGCGTCTTCCTCGCCCGGTAGGGAGCGCACGTCAATGAGGGCCTCGGCACGGTCGGGGATGACATTGTGCTTGTAGCCCGCCTGCAGCACGGTCGGGTTCATGGTGGTGCGCAGGCTCGCCTGGATGAAGCCGGATGCCGTGCCCGTCGCCAGGGCCAGTTCGTCCGGACCCATGGACTGCGGCTCGACACCGAGGATTCGCGCGATCTCGGAGAGCAACTGCCGGGTGGTGTTCGTCAGGCGGATCGGCCACTGGCGGCGCCCCACTTTGGCGACGGCCTCGGCGAGCCTCGTGATCGCGTTGTCGGTGACCAACCGCGACCCGTGCCCGGCCGGGCCGTGCGCGACGAGTTTGAGCCAGATGAGAGCCTTCTCACCCGTTTGCAGCAGGTAGGCCCGTTCCCCGCCGATGCTGATCGAGTATCCGCCGACCTCGCTGATGGCCTCGGTCGCTCCGGCGAACAGGTCCGGACGGGTGTCGACGAGGTGGTGCGAGCCGAACACTCCCCCGGCCTCCTCATCGGCGAAGAACGCGATGATCAGGTCCCGCTCGGGCTGGCCGCCCTGGTCGAGCACATCCGTGAGGGAGGCCAGGATCATCGCGTCCATGTTCTTCATGTCGACAGCGCCGCGCCCCCAGAGCATGCCGTCCTTGATCTCGCCGCCGAACGGATCCACCGACCAGTTCGCCGGATCGGCGGGCACCACGTCGAGATGACCGTGCACCACCAGGGCGCCCGTGCTCCGGTCGCGGCCTGGCACCCGGGCGACAACGCTGGTGCGACCCGGCTCCGAATCGAACAACTCCGGCGCCAGTCCCAGGGCACGCAGCTTCTCAGCTACGTACTCCGCGGCATCCGTTTCGCCGTTGGAGCGGCCCTCACCGTAGTTCGTGGTGTCGAACCTGATGAGATCGCGGGCGATCTCGGTGGTCAGGTCGAGCGTGTCGGCCGAAGCGGGGCTGGTGGCGGGGGCTGTCATGATGTTCACGCTACCGGGCATCCGGGCGGCACCGGCTGAAGCGGTCCTGCACGGGTATCCGGGGGGCCGTGCGGCGCTGTGGTGTCCGGAAGTGGTTTTGATCCGTGCTAAGTTATTCCCCGGCAGCAAAACAAAATTGCGGCCAAAACATCCAGTCCGGGTGGCGGAAATGGCAGACGCGCTAGCTTGAGGTGCTAGTGCCCGTATAGGGCGTGGGGGTTCAAGTCCCCCCTCGGACACGGCGATTGTTGGTAAGACAGCAATCAACGAGAACTGGTTGAGACAGTTCACGGGCCGGATCTCAGGATCCGGCCCTGTCTCGTTAACACGTCCTCGTTAACCCGTCAGTGAGGTAGCGCACAAGGTTACCTCGCCGGGGCCGGTCCCGACGAGCGTCGGACCACGAGCGACGGCGGCGGCAGCGTTGTGGCCAGCACATCCGTGTGCTCGAGCTGGGCCACCGCGGCACGACCCTGGCCCTCGAAGTCGTTCCGCAGGGGTGTCAGTGGCGGATCGAAGTAGGCCTGCCGCCCCGCGGAAGCTCGCCGAGCGCCTGGCCCTGGACGCCGGAATCGACCTTCCGGCACCCGTGACGAGCGGCGTCCGGGTCGAGGTGGTGCGGCGCGGCGGCGCCCTCTTCGTGATCAATCACGGTCAGGACGACGCGAAGGTCCTGATCGACGGCACCGACGCGCTCACGGGCGCGCCGACATCCGGCATGCGGCTGCCCCGCAGGGAGTCGCCATAGTACGAACCATGGGAGCCGCCGGGGACGGGACACCGGCCGGAGACTGAGTCGGAATTCGCTCCCGGGGTCTTCTCCTGAGGCTGCTAGAGTCAACGAAAGCGCTCGTGAGAGCGCTCTCATTGAGACTAGGCTCGGCTACGGCGGCGGATTCAGGATGTTGGATCTTGCCCTCCAGACGGTCCGTGGATACCGAAAAGGTGCACGCATGAAGTTCGGCCACTTCGACGACGAAGCCAGGGAATATGTCATCGAGACCCCGTTGACGCCCTACCCGTGGATCAACTATCTCGGCAGCGAGGACTTCTTCTCGCTGGTCTCGCACACGGCGGGCGGGTACACCTTCTACAAGGACGCCAAGATGCGCCGTCTGACCCGGTACCGCTACAACGACGTTCCCACCGACTCCGGTGGACGCTACTTCTTCATCAAGGACGGCGACGACGTGTGGACGTCCAGCTGGCTGCCGATGAAGAAGGACCTCGACTTCTTCGAGACCCGCCACGGCATGGGCTACACCCGCATCACCGGTGAGCGCGGCGGACTGCGGGTCTCGACGCTCTACTTTGTTCCCCTCGGTGAGACGGCGGAGGTACAGAAGGTCACGATGACCAACACCTCGGATCAGGTCAAGACTTTTTCTCTGTTCTCCTACCTCGAGTTCTGCCTGTGGAACGCCCAGGACGACCAGACCAACTACCAACGCAACCTCTCCATCGGCGAGGTCGAGGTCGAGGGCAGCGCGATCTACCACAAAACCGAATATCGCGAGCGTCGCGACCACTACGCCGTCTACGGAGTGAACGCCGAGATCGCCGGCTTCGACACCGACCGGGAGACCTTCGTCGGACTCTACGAGACTCTCGCGGAGGCCAAGGTGCCGCATGCCGGCGCCGCGGCGAACTCGATGGCGTCCGGCTGGTACCCGATCGGCTCCCATCAGGTCGACTCGACGCTGCAGCCAGGTGAGAGCCGTGACCTCGTCTTCGTTCTCGGCTACGTCGAGAACAATGCCGAGAACGGTGAGGAGAAGTGGGCCGACGACGCCAAACAGGTCATCAACAAGACCCGGGCCCAGGCCCTGCTCGCCCGCCTGTCCACCACCGAGGCCGCGGATGCCGCCTTCGACGCCCTCGGCGGGTACTGGACGGACCTGCTCTCGGCGTACACGGTGACCTCGCCGGACGACAAACTCAACCGGATGGTCAACATCTGGAACCAGTACCAGTGCATGGTGACGTTCAACATGAGCCGCTCGGCGTCCTACTTCGAAACCGGCATCGGCCGCGGCATGGGCTTCCGCGACTCGACCCAGGACCTCCTCGGTTTTGTGCACCTGATCCCGGACCGCGCGCGCGAGCGCATCCTGGACATCGCCGCGACCCAGCTGCCGGACGGGTCGGCGTACCACCAATACCAGCCCCTCACCAAGCGGGGCAACAACGAGCTCGGGTCGGGCTTCAACGACGATCCGGCCTGGCTGATCATCGGGGTGGACGGCTATCTCAAGGAGACCGGCGACTACACGATCCTCGAGGAGGTGGTGCCGTTCGACAACAACGACGCCCTCGCCGAGACCCTGTACACCCACCTCACCCGGTCGTTCGAGTTCACCCTGAACAACCTCGGGCCGCACGGGCTCCCGCTGATCGGGCGCGCCGACTGGAACGACTGCCTGAACCTGAATTGTTTCTCCACAACGCCGGGCGAGTCGTTCCAGACCACCGAGAACCAGGCCGGCGGGGTGGCGGAGTCGACCTTCATCGCCGCGCAGTTCGTGCTCGCCGCGGGCCAGTATGCGGCCATCGCCGAGCGCGGCGGTGACACCGTGCAGGCGGACAAGGCCCGCAAAGCCGCCGCCGCCATGAGCCAGACGTTGCTGACGCACGGTTGGGACGGCGACTGGTTCCTGCGCGCCTATGACTTCTACGGCAACAAGGTCGGCACCTCCGAGGACACCGAGGGTCAGATCTGGATCGAACCCCAGGGCTTCGCTGTCCTTGCCGGCGTCGGCGTCGAGCACAACAGCGACGGCACCCCGGTGAAGACCAGTCCCGCGTTCCGCGCCCTGGACTCCGTGGACCGCCTGCTCGGTTCCGAACACGGCCTGGTGCTGCAGTACCCGGCGTACCGGAGCTACCGCGTCGAGCTCGGCGAAGTGTCGACCTATCCCCCGGGCTACAAGGAGAACGGTGGCATCTTCTGCCACAACAACCCGTGGGTGATCATCGGCGAGACCGTGCTGGGCCGTGGCGCGAAGGCGTTCGACCACTACCGGAAGATCACCCCGGCCTACCGGGAGGAGATCTCCGAGGTGCACCGCACCGAGCCATATGTGTACGCGCAGATGATCGCCGGCAAGGAAGCCTCCCGGCACGGCGAGGCCAAGAACTCCTGGCTGACCGGGACTGCCGCATGGAACTTCGTGACGGTCTCCCAGTACCTCCTGGGTGTGCGCACCGACTATGACGGGCTCGTGGTCGACCCGCAGATCGGGCCGGATGTCGCGGAGTTCACCGTGACCCGGCAGGCCCGCGGCGCCACGTACGTGATCACCGTGGCGAACTCGGGACGCGAGGGCTCCCGCGCGAGCCTCGAGGTGGACGGTGTCGCCATCGAGGGCCGCACCGTGCCGTACGCCGCGGCCGGCACGACCGTGCAGGTGTGGGCGACCCTGTAGGGGGAACGAATTGCGGCCGGCCGGACATTAGTGGGTATGGACGTCTACCGAACAGCCCGCGCACGGGCCTGGCAGCTATGCGTCGCCGTCGCGTGCGTCGGTGTGTTGCTCGCAGGATGCGGCCGGGGCGACGCCACGGCTCCGTCCGCCGCCGGCCCGACCATGGGGCCGGCGCCGGCCGGGCCCAGCGCTGACGAGGTCTTCACGGCGTGCAGCCCACCGGGGACCGTGGACTACGACCCGATCGAGTCACTGGCGGTGCTGGCTGGGGACAGCATCGTGGTGATCATGGGCGAAATCGATCGGATCCAGGCCGGCCGCGACAGCACCTACACCGCGTCGAAGGAGACGTCGACGACGCGAAGCGCGGTGATCGTCGTGCGTGACGTCACGGTTGTCCACGGGAAACTGGACCCGGCCACCAGCGGCAGCGTGTACATCGAATTCGCTTCGGGCGGCCCGGACGAGTGCTCGCGGATCGTGCCGGCCGGAACGGCCATCGTCGCCTATCTGGAGCCGGCCTGGGACGGCGCCCGCAGCTACGTCGACGAGGACCCGACCTCCGAGTACACGGAAATCCAGGAGCCCGGCGCCGGTCGGCCCGCCGGCCAGCCGCTGTACCGGGCATCCGCGCTCGAGGGTCTGGTCTGGCAACTACCGGGCAGCGCCGAGGTGATCTGGCCGCTCTACCTGGGCACCGGCCCCGGGTCGATCCGTGAGGCCCTCCCGGACGGCTCTCTCGCCGGCCCCTAGCGATCCTGAGGGATTACACGCGATGCGCGGGTCAGGCGACGGCGACCTCGACCTCGCCGGGTTCGGCACCGACACTGCCGAAGACCAGGCGACGGTTCGCGATCTTGTCGGTGAAGAACCTGTCGTGGCTGACGACCACCACGGCGCCGGGGAAATGCAGCAGGGCCCGCTCCATCACCTGGGTACTGGACATGTCCAGGTGGTTGGTGGGCTCGTCCAGGAGCAGCACCGACGCGCCGGAGAGCAGGCACTGGGCCATCGCCACGCGGGCCTTCTGACCGCCGGAGAGGTTGCCGATCTTCTGCTTGAGGTCGGCCTCGGAGAACTGGAACATGGTGAGGAACCGGTTCACCGACTTACGGGTGGCCGTGAAAGCCAGGCTGCCCTCGAGCGCATTGACGGCGTGGCTGACGGTGTCGGTGTCGTCGAGCTCGACGAGTACCTGGTTGTACGACACCATGCCCGCGCCCTTGGCCCAGTCGACCTCGCCGTGATCGGCCGATTCTTCGCCGGTGAGCACCCGCAGCAGGGTGGTCTTGCCGCTGCCGTTGGCGCCGATTACGACGATGCGGTTGCCGCGGCGGATCTCGAAGCTCAGGTCGTTGAACAGCACCTTGTCGCCGTAGGCCTTGCTGAGCATCTCCACCCGGCAGAGCACATCCTTGATATGCAGGTTGCCGTAGATTTCGGTGATGATCTTGTCCACCGGGCGAGGGGTGCGGGACTTCTTGATCGTGGCCAGCTGGGTGCCGAGCCTGCGGCTGGCGGCCTTCTGGGCCTCCCGCCGGTCGGCGATGCCCTCAGATTCGAACGCGAGCAATTCGGACTCGTGCACGAACTGCGCCTCGAGCGTCTTCAGCCGGAACTGCTTCTGAATCACGTATTCGCCGAAGTTGCCCGGGTATTCGTGAAGGTGGAAGTTCTCCAGCTCGATAATTCGGGTGACGACGGCGTCGAGGAAGGTGCGATCGTGCGACACGATCACGGCGGCACCCTTGAAGTCGCGGAACCAGCCCTCCAGCCACTCCACGCCGGCCACGTCGAGGTAGTTGGTTGGCTCGTCGAGCAGGAGCACGTCCGGCGCCTCGAGCAGGATCTTCGCCAGAGCCGCGCGATTGCGCCAGCCGCCGGAGAGCTCATCGATCGCGCAACTGCGGTGCGCCTGATCGAAGCCCAGGATGGTCAGGGCCGCGTCGATCCGGCGCGGGTAGTCCCAGCCGCCCAGCCGGTCCATGTCTTCGAACAATTCGGACTGGCGGTGGATCAGCCGGTCAAGCTCCGCGCCGGCCGAGGAATCCGCGGCGATGGCGGCATCGATCGACGCGAGTTCCGCTTCGACGGCCTTGATCTCGACGAACAAAGCGTCCAGCACCTCGGTGATGGTGGCGTCGCCGTTCAGCTCGGAGAACTGGGAGAAGTAGCCGATCTTCACGCCGTCATCGACCGTGACGGTGCCGGTGTCCGGCGTCACCTGGCCGAGGATCAGCTTGATGAGGGTGGTCTTGCCCGAGCCGTTGCGGCCGATCATGCCGACCCGGTCGCCCGGTTCGAGGCGGAAGAAAGTCTCGCGGAGCACCTGGGTGTTCTCGAAACGCACGCTGACGTCGTTGAGCCTGATCAGGCTCATGAGCGCTCTTCTCCGTGCTCCGCGGCATCGACGATGCCGATGAAACGGCTGCCGATGCCGTCGATCTCGCGCCGGCTCAGTCCGTCCGCGGCCACCGGAAGCTCGTCGTAGCCGTCGTAGCCGTGGTGGTCGCAGGAGAGGAACGTAAATTCCGGCCACCACTTCTTCGGCCGCGCCGCCTCGGTGAACCCGCACACACTGCAGGTCAGCTCAATCCAGACGGGCTTCTTGCCGGTGCGGTTCGCCCGCGACTGCACGAGCCAGGCTGGCGGATTCTTCTCGATCTCGGCGAGTTGGGTTTCGGTCATGCGGCTGGGAAGGTCGTGGCGCTGCGCCATCTCGAGGGGAATGTCGAGGCGGAGCGCTGCTTCTCGTCTGGTAATCATCAGGTTCAACGATAGGCGCTGCGACGTACGCCAACACTCCGGGGCGGGAACTGGTTCAATGAAGCATGACTGAAACCGTTTCCCCGCTCGGCCTGCTGCTGGATGTCGATGGTCCGATCGCCAGCCCGGACACCCGCACCATCGCCACTCCCAGCATCATCACCGACCTGATCACCCTGGCCGGCGCGAACGTGCCGATCGGCTTCATCACCGGGCGGTCGGCGCAGTTCATCGGCGAGCAGGTCGTGGCTCCGCTGCTCACGGCCGGGCTGCCGCGCGAGATGCGCATGTACGGGGTCTGCGAGAAGGGCGCCGTGTGGTTTCCGATCACCGAGACCGGAATGGGCGAGGTCGTCGTCGACGACAGCGTGGCCCTGCCCGCCGCGGTCGTCAGCCGCATCCGCGAACTGGTCGCCACCGACTACGCCGACACCATGTTCTTCGACGAGACCAAGCTGGCCATGATCTCGGTCGAGCAGCGCACGGATGTGGACCGGGCCGAGTATCACGCCGCCCAGGAGCGCTTCAACGAGGCCGCGTATGCCATCCTGATCGCCTGCGGCCTCGGGGTGCGTTTCGGCGAGCGGACCTCCCCGGATGTTGACGGCGCGGTGCCGTTCCGCATCGACCCCACCATCATCTCCACCGACATCGAATCGGTCGACCTCGACAAGGACCACGCCGCCAAGCGCGCCCTCACCTTCTTCGCCGAGGGTGGACCGCTCCCCCGGCTGTGGCGTTCGGTGGGCGATTCGCGCAGCGACTACCTCATGGCCGACCACCTGCACGCGGCCGGCTACGACGTGGCTCACGTTGACGTGCGCCCGGCGGACGGCATCCTGGACCGGCCGTACCCGGTGATCGTGGAGGGCGACCTCATACACGATGAGGCCGGCGCCGCGTTCCTGGGCTACTGGGTGCAGAAACTCGGCCTCGGCGAGGCCGTACCTGAGTAGTCGGCGCCTGGCACTCGCCTAGTCTTCGACAAAGCGGATGCCGTTCTGCAGGGTGCTGCGCAGCTCGAACACCTTCTCGAAACTGCCGCGTTCCATCCCGGCGATGCCGTCACGCAGCACGCCTACCAGGCGCGACCGCGGGATCACGACCACCATCGGCCGTCTGCCGCGGCTCGGCAACGACAGGGGTTCGGCCACGGCCTGATCGGGAACCACCACGACCAGCGCGGTGAAGCGCACCCGGAGGGACTTGGCCAGGATCCGCGCGGCGGCCGCGAACTCGTCCAGCGGTTCCTCGCCAGGCGCCAGGCCCTCGCCGACGAGTTCGCCCCGCTTGAGGTGCGCGGGCGACCCCCAATCCTCCGAGAGGATCGCGAACAGCCCGGCCGGGCCGAGCACGACGTGGTCGACCTTCTCGACGTCGTCGCGGGTGGCGATGTCGTGCCAGGCGGTGTAGCCGATGCCGAGGCCCGAGATCAGCTGGGCGGTGCTTTCCTCGGCGAGGGCCTTGGCCAGGCGGTGCCTGATCTCCCGCGGCGCCGACCGCACCAGGTCGGGGGCATACGGGTCCGCGATGACGGTGCCGCGCCCGGCCCACTCCCGCAGCAGCGCGAGGTAGCGCTGGCGTGAGTGGCCACCGGGATGGCCGTGCATCCTGGCCCTCATCCCGGAGGAGGACGGCCGCTGGGCCGGCTGTGCGGCACTGCTCGGGCCGGAGTAGCCGGATTCCGGGTAGCGCGCCCCGTCGTAATCGGCCCGGGACTCGGGGCTCCCGATGCGCTCCCAGGCCACCTGCACGGCGTGGAAGGACGCCGCACTGCCGCCGACATCGGGGTGGGATTGCCGCAGCTTCAGCCGGTAGGCGCGTCGCAGCTCCTCGTCGGTCACCGACGGGCTCACGCCCAGCACCTCGTAGGGGCTGGCTGCGGCCGGACTCTCTGACATTCGTGCGGTCTCTTTCGGCCTGGAACGGGAAAGGCCGTTCGGCTCCCAGCCTAGCCAGCGTTGCTGGTATCTCGCCGACATCGTGGGGCGCCCGCGCACCGGTGGGCGCGCTCCGCTGAACGCGCGTTTCGTGCGACGATCAGCGAGTGAAGACTTCAACTCCCGTTCCCCGGGTGCACCGCTCAAGCACCCGGTTCATCGTCATGGTGGCCGTCGGCGTCCTTGCCGGCCTGGCCACAGGTCTGCTGGGCAACTGGTTGCTGGCGCCGGCGCTCGGCTGGGCGGTCGCGGCGGTGCTCTACATCGGCTGGGTGTGGGTGAGCATCGCTCCGCTGGACGCCGCCACCACGGCGGCCCACGCCACCAGAGAAGACCCGTCGCGAGGCATCACCGACCTGCTGCTGATCCTGGCGAGCCTGGCCAGCCTCGGCAGCATCCTCATCGTGCTGCTGCAGGCACGTGTCGCGGTGGGGGCCGGCCAGGTCCTGCTCGCCGCCCTGGCGGTGGTCGGAGTCGCGCTGTCCTGGGTTCTCGTGCACACCCTGTTCACCCTGCGGTACGCCTCGATCTACTACGCGGATGACGACGGCGGCATCGACTTCAACCAGCTGGAGCCGCCCAGGTACGCGGACTTCGCCTACCTGTCGTTCACGTTGGGCATGACCTTCCAGGTGTCGGACACGTCACTCACCTCGTCGACCATCCGAGCGGTGGCCCTGCGGCACGCGCTGATGTCGTTCCTGTTCGGCTCGATCATCCTGGCGACGCTGATCAACCTCGTGGCCGGCCTGTGAGCCAGACCGGTCGGGGCAGCGCCAGGCGTGGCACCTAACCGGCGAATGGTGCTGCCGGCAGTCCCGCCACGCCAGGGGTCACCGAGAAAACCGAACCCGCGAGCGGGTCTTCGCCAGGGGCGAGGTCTTCGCGGGAGGTGGTGATGAACAGTCGACGGAGGTCGTCGCCACCGAACGTGCAGGCCGTGACCCGGTGCGCTGCCACCTCGACGACCTCGTCCAGGGTGCCTCGCGGCGTGTACCGGCGCACCGCCCCACCGGCGTACAGCGCGACCCACACGCCGCCCTCACTGTCCACGGTGAGGCCATCGGGGTAGCCATCGCTGGCGGGGATGTCGACGAAGGTGCGCAACCCGGTCAGCCCGGTCTCCGCGGCCCAGTCAAAAACCCCGATCCGGCCGGTCGGAGTGTCGTTGTAGTAGGCAAGCGAGCCGTCCGGACTCCACGCGAGACCGTTGGAGATGGTCACGCCGGCCAGGGCCAGGCCCACGGATCCGTCCGGGGCGAGCCTGTACAGCGATCCGGCGCCGGTGCGTTGGTCGTAGGCCATTGAGCCGCAATAGAACGAGCCGTCCGGAGCGGTGCCGCCGTCGTTCATACGCACGCTCGGATCCGCCCACACCTCCGGCAGCCGCGTCAGGGTGCCGTCGGGGTCCTCGAGGGCGAAGCCGCGTTCGAGGGCGATGACCGCACCGCCACCCACGCGTGGTCGCAGGGCGGCGGCGACGGTGTCCACGTGCCGGCGGGTCACGCTGCCGTCGGCGGTCACGGACAGAACGTCACCGGCGAACAGGTCGACGAGGCGCAGTCCGCCCCAGGACGGGGCAAAGACCGGGCCCTCGCCGTGAAAGGTGATCGGGTCGGTGAGCTGTTCGGCGCGCATGGGATCCTCGTCGACCTGGTGGCTGGGCCGGTCGCCGGCCCGGGATGATCGGGTGGTCAGTTGCGCAGCGCACGCACGGGGATGGCGATGGCCGCGCTGACGGCCAGGATGCCGGCGAAGAAGATCGCACCTTGCCAGGCGGTCACGGTGAAGGCCAGGCCGAACAGCCACAGACCCAGGACGAAGACGGCCATCGCGACGACGAAGGTAAGAATGGGCATGGCAGGTTCCTCTCAACGGTGCCGCGAAAGCGTTCCCGGCTCGTTTCGAGAGTACTAGTTCGCAGGGCAGGGCGCGGCTCTGCGCGCCGGTCAGGCGCTGTAACCGACCTCACGCTCCGGGCCGAGCGGATCGATGAGCTCCGGCGCATCACCGGAGACCGGTGCCACCTGATGGAAGGCCAACCCGGCCGCCGCCTCCGTGGATGCCTCGACCATCGCGTCGACGAGCACCTGGTCGCCGTCGGCGTGCGGGTCCAGCCAGCGATCCCAGCATTCCTCCGGCAGGACCACGGGCATCCGGTCGTGGATATCGACGAGGGCACCCTGGGCGGCGGTGGTGAGGATGGTGGCCGTCAACACCCACCGGGCCGGGTCGTCGGGGCCGAGCGTCGGATTGCGCCACCACGAGTACAGCCCGGCCAGCGCGAGGGGCAGGCCATCGTCGGAGTGCACGAAGTATGGCGTCTTGGTGGTGCCGACGGTGTGCCATTCGTAGTAGCCGGTGACCGGCACGATGGCACGGGTCTTGGCGAGGGCGGTGCGGAACGTCGGCTTTTCGGCGACGGTCTCGGCACGGGCGTTGAAGGTGGCGAACGCGGCGGTCAGCTCGGGAGAGAAGGTGGGGACCAGCGACCAGCGAGCCGGTTCCAGGCGGCGAACGACCGGATCGGACTTGATCGATTCGAGCACGATGGCGATCTGTTCGGTCGGTTTGACGTTCCAGGATGGCTCCGGCAGCTCCCCGGCCTCGTGCTCGATGTCGAACATGGCGGCGAGGTCAGGCGCCGAATCGGTAATGATGAATCGCCCACACATAGGCTCAGGTTACCGTGCCGCCATGAGAGGACCTGGTTATCCACACCGGTTGACGAAATCGAATCTGTGTTCGAAAATTAGAGAGTGTCCATTCCTCTGACCTCCGAAGCGCGCGTCGCCGGCTCCTCCGCCGGCACTGCCGGCACAGCCGGCTCCGCTGCAGAGCGTGTCAGCGAGCTGCAGGCGCGCATCCACGGTATGCAGCGCGACCGCTGGGACGGCGGCGGGCGGCCCGTCTCCGGGGTCCTCGCCGAACTCCTGCCGGACGGGATCCTGCGAACGGGTGTGGTCTATACGGTCGACAACTCGACGTCGCTCATCATGGCCGTGCTGGCCGCGGCGACAGCGGACGGCGGCTGGAGCGCCGTGGTGGGCCTTCCAGACTTCGGCGCGGAGGCGGCCATCGGATTCGGCATCGACCTCGAGCGTGTCGTGTTGGTTCCCTCCCCCGCCGATCAGTGGTTGGCGGTGACGGCGGCGCTGGTGGACGTACTGCCGGTCGTCGTCGTGCATCCGGAGCGTGCCGTTGGCGACGCCGAGGCGGCCCGGCTCGGCGCGCGGCTGCGGCAGAGCGGCTGCACCCTGATCGTGGCCGGTGCGTGGTCCCAGAGCGAGGCAGCACTGCGGGTCACCGGCACCCGCTGGGAGGGCCTGGGCGCCGGACACGGCTACCTGGCCGGTCGCGACCTGACCGTGCACGTTTCCGGGCGAAACGGCAGTGGACCGCGACGGTCCACGCTGGTGCACCTTCCGGAGGTCGCCGCCCCGGGTGACGCCGAACCTGTTGTCCGCCGGGAGAGCGGTCGGCGCGGCCGGGCGGGGGCCGGCATCCGGAAATCGGGTCGGTCATGAACCGCGAACGCACTATCGTTCTGTGGTGCCCGGACTGGCCGGTGCGTGCCGCTCGGTCCGCCACCGACCTGCCCGCAGACACCCCGATGGCTCTCATCGATCACAGGATGGTCTTCGCCTGTTCGCCAGAGGCGCGGCGTCTGGGCGTCCGGCGGGGCCTGACCGTGAGGGAGGCCCAGTTCCGCTGCACAGACCTCATCGTGTTGCCCTACGACCCCGCGTTGGACCGGCGGGCCTTCGAGCCCGTGCTGGACGGACTCGAGGACATCGCGCCCGGTGTGGCCGTGCTCCGTCCTGGCACCTGCGCGATCCGGGCCCGCGGCCCGGTGCGGTACTACGGCAGCGAGGCCGCCGCGGCGCGAGCCATGCTCGACTACCTGCACGGGGCCGGACTTCCCGAGGCCAGGGCCGGCATCGCCGACGGCCCGTTCGCGGCCGAGCAGGCGGCGCGCGCTCCGGCGACGGGTCCCGGGGGCGTCGGGTCGGAGTCCCCGGATCGGGTGCGCATAGTCCCTTCCGGAGAATCCGCCGCGTTCCTGGCACCGCTGCCCGTGTCGGCCGTTGCCGATGCCGGACTGGGCACCCTGCTGGCCCGGCTCGGGGTGCACACCCTCGGCCAGCTCGCCGCTCTGCCCGCCCTGGACGTGCACCGCCGGTTCGGGGCTGCGGCGGCGCAGGCCCACGCCAGGGCGGCCGGGCGGGAGCACGAGGAGGTCGTGCCCCGCACCCCCACACCGGTCTTCGACCGCGGCCAGGAGTTCGAGCCGGCCCTGGACCGCATCGACCAACTCGCCTTCGCGCTGCGCAGCACCGCTGACACCTTCGTGCTGGCGTTACGGGAGCAGACGCTGGTGTGCACGGCCGTGTCGATCCTCGTCAGCACCGAAGACGGTCTCCTGACCGAACGGACCTGGCGGCATCCCCGGTGGTTCACGGCCTCAGACCTGATCGACAGGGTGCGCTGGCAGTTGCAGGGCGAAGGGCGGGCAGACTCGGGCCTGGCCGCCGGGGTGATACGAGTGACGTTTTCCCCCGACCGGGTCGACGCCGTCGCTAACCACGAGGACGGCCTGTGGGGAACGGGCCCCGACGAGCGCATCCACCACGCCCTCACCCGGGTGCAGGGCCTGGTCGGCCACGCCGGCGTCGTGACGGCGGCCATCAGCGGCGGGCGGATGCTCGCCGACCGCCAACTGTGGGTGCCCTGGGGCGATGACGGTGCCGGCCCGCCCGGCCGCGCCTCGGGCGGCGACGCCCGCCCCTGGTCCGGGAGCCTCGGCGGGCTGCTCCCCGCCACGGTGTACCGGGAACGCCGGCCGGTCACCCTTGTCACCGACGATGGCCACGCATTGCGGGTCGATGACCGCGGTGCGCTCGTTGGCGAGCCGGCGCGGTTCTCGCCGCCTCGGTCTGCAGCGGGAGGCACCGAGGGATCCACCGGCACCGAGCCCCGAACGGTGGTGGCGTGGGCGGGCCCGTGGCCGGTGCTGGAACGGTGGTGGGACACCCCGGCCGGGCGCACGGTGCAACGGGTGCAGATCGTCGAGGAGCACGGCAGCGCATGGCTGTTGGCCCTGGACGGCGACGGCTGGCGGGCCGAGGCCCGGTATGACTAGGCCCCACGTGATCGACGGCACCGCGCTTGACGGCACAGCGCTTGACGGCACAGCGATTGGTGACACAGCGAGGACGGTGCAGCCCGATGGGATTCAATAACCCACCCATTCCCTGGTCGGAACTGGAGCGTCGGCTCTCCGACCGGCGACCCGGCGGCCCTCCCCCAGAGGCCGACGGCGGCGACAGCCCGGCCTGGTCCAGACACCGCCAGCCCTACGCGCCCCAGACCCCGCCGCGCCCACCCGCGGAGGCCCTCGTCGGCTACGCGGAACTGCACGCCCACTCGAACTTCAGCTTCCTCGACGGCGGAAGCTCCCCGGAACGCCTCCTCGAGGAAGCCGGGACGCTGGGCCTGCACGGCCTGGCCCTTACCGATCACGACGGGTTATACGGTGCGGTCCGCCTGGCCGAAACCGCGGAGAGCTACCCGGGCGTCCGCACGGTGTTCGGGGCAGAGCTGTCCCTCGGGCTGACCCGACGGCAGAACGGGGTGCCGGACCCCGAGGGCAGCCACCTCGTTGTCCTGGCCAGGGGTCAGGAGGGCTACCACCGGCTGGCCGCTGCGCTCACCCACGGCCAGCTCGCCGGCGGCGAGAAGGGCCGCCCCATCTACGACGCCGAGGAACTCGGCGAGGCGTCCGACGGGCAGTGGAGCATCCTGACCGGGTCTCGTTCCGGCGCGGTGCGCCAGGCCCTGTTGCGGGACGGCGACGCGGCGGCGGCCCGGGAACTGGACCGCCTGGTCGCCCTGTTCGGCCGCGACAGCGTAAACGTCGAACTGGTCGACCACGGCCGTCCGCAGGACAGCGTGACCAATGACCGGCTGGCCGCCCTGGCGGAGCGGGCCGGCCTGCCCGTGCTCGCCACCAACAACGTGCACTACGCCCAGCCGGGCGACTTCAGGCTGTACTCCGCACTGGCCGCCGTACGCGCCCAACGCAGCCTGGACGACATGGACGGCTGGCTGCCCGCTGGCCCCACCCAGCACCTGCGGAGCGGAGCAGAGATGGCCGCGCGCTTTCGCCGGTATCCGGGGGCCGTCGCCCGCACCGTGCCGCTCGCCGACGAACTCGCCTTCTCCCTGCGCCGGGCCAGGCCCCGGCTCCCTCGTCAGCACGTTCCCGACGGGCACACGCCGATGAGCTGGTTGCGCCAGCTGGTCTGGGACGGCGCCGAACAGGCGTACCCCGGCTACAACGCCAATGTGCGGGAGCGTCTGGAGAAGGAACTCGCCGTGATCGAGGCGAAGGACTTCCCCGGCTACTTCCTGATCGTGCATGACATCGTGCAGTTCGCCCGGCGTTCTGGCATCCTCTGCCAGGGCCGAGGGTCCGCGGCGAACTCGGCGGTCTGCTTCGTGATCGGCATCACCGCCGTGGACTCGATCTTCTATCGGCTGCCCTTCGAGAGGTTCCTCTCCAGCCTGCGCGAGGAAGAACCCGACATCGACGTGGACTTCGACTCCGACCGGCGGGAGGAGGTGATCCAGTACGTCTACGAACGCTACGGGCGCCTCAATGCCGCCCAGGTGGCCAACGTGATCACCTACCGGCCGAAGTTCGCGGTACGAGACATGGCGAAAGCCCTCGGCTACAGCACCGGACAGCAGGACGCCTGGTCCAAGCAGGTGGAACGGTGGGGTTCGGCGGTGTCCAGCCCGGACCACGACATCCCCGGCCAGGTCGCCGACCTCGCCGGCCAGGTGCTCGGATTCCCCCGTCACCTCGGCATCCATTCCGGCGGCATGGTCCTCACCGACCGACCCGTCGGAGAGGTCTGCCCCATCGAGCACGCCCGCAAAGAGAACCGCACGGTGCTGCAGTGGGACAAGGATGACTGCGCCTGGATGGGCCTGGTCAAGTTCGACCTGCTCGGCCTCGGCATGCTCGCCGCCCTGCAGTACACCTTCGACCTGGTGCGGGACTCGCTCGGCGAGGACTGGGGCCTGGGCAGCATTCCCCGGGAGGAGGCCGGGGTGTACGACATGCTCTGCCGAGCCGACTCCATCGGCGTGTTCCAGGTGGAGAGCCGCGCCCAGATGGGCACCCTGCCGCGCCTGCAACCGCGCCGCTTCTACGACCTCGTGGTCGAGATCGCACTGATCCGCCCCGGGCCCATCCAGGGCGGCGCCGTGCACCCGTACATCCGGCGCAAGCTCGGCCAGGAACCGGTCAGCTACCTGCACCCCAAGTTCGAGCCGGTCCTGGAACGCACCCTCGGCATCCCGCTCTTCCAGGAACAGCTCATGCAGATGGCCATGGCGGTGGGCGGCTGCAGCGGCGAGGACGCCGACCTGCTCCGCCGGGCGATGGGATCCAAGCGCGGTGTCGAGAAGATCTCATCCCTCCGCGCCACCCTGTACGAGGGCATGGCCGGCAACGGCATCACCGGCGACCTGGCGGACGAGATCTACGAGAAGATCGAGGCGTTCGCGAACTTCGGCTTCGCCGAGAGCCACTCGATCAGCTTCGCCCTGCTGGTCTACGCCAGCGCCTGGTTGAAGCTGCACTATCCCGGCGCCTTCCTCGCCGCGCTGCTGCGGGCCCAGCCGATGGGGTTTTACTCGCCGCAGTCACTGGTCGCGGACGCCCGCAGGCACGGTGTGCAGGTGATGCGACCCGATGTGCAGCTCTCCGGCGCCGATGCGATTCTCGAGTTGCTGCCCGACGCGGCGGGCGAGCCCGGCGGCCGGCCGGGCTGCCTGGACCACGACCAACCCGCCGTGCCGGTCTACGACCGGACCCTGCCCGTCGACGATCGGGGCCACCGCAGGGACGGCGCCCTGGCCGTGCGGCTCGGGCTGGCCGATGTGCGCTCCATCGGCGCCGCGGTGGCCGAGCGGATCGTCGCAGACCGGGCCAGGTTCGGTCCGTTCCATTCCATGAACGACCTGGCCCGGCGGGCCAGGCTGAACACCGAACAGCTCGAATCCCTGGCCACGGCTGGAGCCTTCGATGGGCTGGGCCTCGAGCGCCGGCAGGCCCTGTGGTCGGCTGGGGAAGCGGCCCAGGAGACCGACGCCCACCTGCGCGGCTCCTTCGAGACCGTGCAACCGCCCCTGCTGGCCCTGATGACACCGGTGGAGCAGGTGGCCTATGACCTCTGGGCCACCGGAGTCTCCACCGACGACCATCCGATCCGCCATGCCAGGCCGGCCCTGGCCGCCCGGGGCGCCCTGGCCGCGAATCAGCTGGCCGCCAGCGAGAACGGCCGCCGGATCGAGGTCGGTGGGGTGGTCACCCATCGGCAGCGACCGGCCACGGCGAACGGCGTCACCTTCATCAACCTGGAGGACGAGACCGGCAACGTCAACGTCGTGGTGAGTGTCGGGGTCTGGAACCACTTCCGCAGGATCGCCCGGGAATCCCCCGCCCTGATGATCCGCGGCATCCTCGAACGCTCGCCGGAGGGCGTCGTCAACCTGATCGCCGACCGATTCGAACCCCTCACCGTGGCGGCCCACACGTCGTCGCGGGACTTCCGCTAGCGTCGATCCAGTGAATGAAGACCGATACTCCAATGATGTGCTCGCCGCCGGATGGCGGGAGGCCGGCCGCCGTGTCGTCCCCCAGCAGGAGGCCGTGCGCGACCTGGTCGTCGAAGAGGTCGCCACCGGGTTCTGTGGTGCGGTCATCAGGGTTGAGAAGAAGGTCGTCACCCTGGAGGACCGGCACGGAAAACTCCGGCTGTTCCCCCTCGGCGGCGGATTCCTGCTCGACGGCGAGCCGGTCGTCCTGGTACCAGCGCGCGCCACGGCCCCGGCCGCCAGGGGACGCACGGCGTCCGGCTCACTGGCGGTGGCGGATGCGCCGGCGCGGGTGGCCAGGGGCAGCCGCATCTTCGTGGAGGGCCGCCACGATGCCGAGCTCGTCGAGAAGGTCTGGGGCGCCGACCTCCGCATCGAGGGCGTCGTCGTGGAGTACATCGAGGGCGTGGACAACCTCGCCGAGCTGCTGGCGGAGTTCAAGCCCGGTCCGACCCGCCGGGTCGGAGTTCTCGTCGACCACCTGGTGCCCGGATCCAAGGAGAGCCGCATCGCCGACGCGGTCGCCAATGGCCCGCATGGCCGCCACGTCCTGGTGGTCGGTCATCCCTACGTGGATGTCTGGCAGTCGGTGAAGCCGGCCCGATTGAACCTGCCCGTCTGGCCCCAGATTCCGCGCAACATCGAGTGGAAGCACGGCATCTGCGCGGCCCTCGGCTGGCCGCACGACGACCAGGCGGACATCGCAAGGGCCTGGCAGCGGATCCTGGGCCAGGTGCGCACCTACGCCGATCTCGAACCGGCGTTGCTGGGCCGGGTCGAACAGCTGATTGACTTCGTCACCGTCGAATAGAGCCGTCACCGGCACGCTTTGAGCATTTCTGTCAGAATTCGTACACTTTGATGGCTTTTTTCGCACAGATCTTCACGCAGACCGAGCGATGTGGGCTAGTGTTGTCGAAGTAGTTGTAGTGCTTGCACGTCTAAAAAACGTATCGACTTCGGTCGGTGCGGGCTTATTCCTTTCGGAAGCGGACGACGAATACCGCGACGAACGGCCTCGAAAGTCGGGGCCATTCTTACACTCCTGGAGGAGTTTCATAATGGCAACAGGTACCGTGAAATGGTTCAACGCTGAAAAGGGCTTTGGATTCATCGCTCCCGACGACGGAAGCGCCGATGTCTTCGCGCACTACTCCGCGATCGCTTCGAACGGCTACAAGTCGCTCGACGAGAACCAGAAGGTCGAGTTCGAGGTAACCCAGGGCCCCAAGGGTCCCCAGGCCGAGAACATCCGCGCCCTCTAAATAGAGCTGCGGCAGCTGCATTCAGCTGCTTGCAACGCCCCCGCTTCGGCGGGGGCGTTGCTTTTTTAACGCGCTGACTGTGTCACGGAGCGTTTGCCTAACGCAACTGTTCCCCGTGCGGACTTTTGCGTCCGGCGGACCGGGTGCATTTGTCCGCACGGGGAACAGTTGCCGTGCGGGTTCGCGGGAAAGGGCCGGGTTACTTGACCAGGTCCTGCCAGCCATCACCGTCGACGTACTCGAAGATCAGGTTGGTCTCCGTGTGCGCCACCGCCGGATGCTCCGCCAGGTGTTCGAGGACGAAGTCGCGCAGGTCGGAGGCATCCGCCGCGGCCACGTGCAACAGGTAGTCGTCGGCGCCGGCCGTGTGAAACAACCCGATCACGCCGGGCCAGTGCGGGGCGGCACTGCGGAAGTCATCGATCTGCTCCCTCGCGTGCTTGGCCAGTCGCACCGAGATCAGGGCCTGCAGCGACGCCCCCAGGGCGGCCAGGTCGATGTTCGCCCGGTATCCGCGGATGTGGCCCAGCTGCTGGAGCCGGCGCAGCCGGAGGGAGACCGTGGACTCGGCCACGCCGATTTCGGCGGCCAGCGCGGCTCCCGATGCGCGTGCGTTGACCGAGAGCGCACGGAGCAGGGCCCGGTCGACGCGGTCCAGGTCGGCTTTCTTGGAATCCATACACGCTCTCTTTCGTCGAGCGTCAGTTTATCGACCGTTCTTCGACTCTGACGGCCGCCTCTGCATCAACTGCATCACAGGTGGGTTTCCGGCGGATGACGCCGGTGAACCTGCGACCCGCCCCTCGAGCGTCCCCGCAGCGCCGGGTCAGCTGCGGCCGAGGCGGCGGCGGAGCAGGTCGATGCGCTTTTGGATCTGGGTAACGCTGGCCTGGGCAACCGCCGGTCCCCCGCACAGCCGACGCAGCTCGGCGTGCACCATGGCGTGCGGCTCCCCCGCAAGCTTGGACCACATGCCCACGAGACTGCCCAGCAGTGCCCGCTGCTCTTTGAGCGTGCGGTAGAGGGGCATCGGCTCCTCGGGTGCGCCCTCGACTGCGGCGGCCGCTGTGCGCCGTTCAGAGCCGCGCTTGGCCTGTCGGTGCTGGCGCTGGCGCAGCAGCTCGGAGACCTGCTCGGGTTCGAGCAGCCCGGGGATCCCGATGAAGTCGAACTCCTCGTCGGTGCCGGGTTCGGCGAGCTCGCCGAATTCGTCGCCGTTGAACATCACCATGTCGAAGGTGGCCTGGGAGTCCAGCGCCTGCCAGGTGAATTCCTCTTCACCGAGGTCGTCCGAGGCCTTCTCGGACTTGTTGGCGGCCGCCACCATCGCGTCCTCGGGGTTGTACATGCCGTCGTCGCCGTCGTCACGGTTGCTGCGATCCAGAGCGTGGTCGCGTTCCAGCTCCATCGCGTTGGCCAGACTCAGAAGACCGGGGACGTTGGGCAGGAAGATCGAGGCGGTCTCACCGCGGCGACGGGCGCGCACGAAACGGCCGATGGCCTGCGCGAAGAACAACGGCGTTGAGGCGCTCGTGGCGTAGACGCCGACGGCCAGGCGCGGCACGTCCACGCCCTCCGACACCATCCGCACCGCGACCATCCACCGCCGGGTGTTGTGCGAGTACTCGTCGATCCGGTCGCTGGATTCCTTTTCGTCCGAGAGCACCACGGTGGGCGCTTCGCCGGAGATCTCCTCGAGGATCGCCGCGTAGGCGCGCGCCGTGGTCTGGTCCGTCGCGATCACCAGGCCGCCGGCGTCGGGGATGCCGTGCCGTACCTCGGTGAGGCGGGCGTCCGCTGCCCGCAGGACCGCGGGAATCCACTGGCCGCTCGGTTCCAGTGCCGTCCGCCAGGCCTGCGAGGTGATGTCCTTGGTGTTGCCCTCGCCGAGCTTGGCCTCCATCTCGTCGCCGGTGCGGGTGCGCCACTTCATGTGCCCGGCGTAGACCATGAACATCACCGGGCGCACGACGCCGTCTTCGAGGGCCCGGCCGTAGCCGTAGTTGTAGTCGCTCTGTGACAGCCGGATGCCGTGCTTGTCGGGCAGATAGGTCACGAACGGGATGGGAGAGGTGTCCGACCGGAACGGGGTGCCGGTAAGCGACAGCCGCCGGGTGGCAGGGTCGAAGGCCTCGCGGATGGCGTCGCCCCAGCTGAGGGCGTCGCCGCCGTGGTGCACTTCGTCGAGGATCACCAGCGTGCGGCTGGCCTGGGTGAGTTCGCGGTGCAACGCCGCGCGGGTGGCCACCTGCGCGTAGGTGACGGCGATGCCGTGGAAATGGCTGCCGTAGCGGCCGTGGGCGTTCTTGAAGCCGGGATCCAGGCGGATGCCGGCACGGGCGGCCGCGTCGGCCCACTGGCGTTTGAGGTGCTCGGTCGGGGCGACCACGGTGATGCGGTCGATCACCCGGCGGGCCCGCAGTTCGGCGGCCAGGCGCAGCGCGAAGGTGGTCTTGCCTGCGCCGGGGGTGGCCGCGGCGAGGAAGTCGCGGGGCTGGTGCTGGAAGTACGCCTCGAGGGCCTCCGCCTGCCAAGCGCGAAGCTTGCTCGCGGTGCCCCAGGCTGCTCGCTCGGGGAAGGACGGGGAGAGGTGCTCTGCGGCGCTGGTGCCGGCAGGTCCGCGGTCCGGCCCGAACACTGGCGGGGTGTCGACGGTGTTGGCGAGAATGCTGTCGCGATCAGGCACGGCGAACAATCCGGGTTCAGTGGTCTCCCGGTGCGAGGGTTCCCGGAAAGCGGATCCGAAGTCAGGTGGAGTAGTCACTTCATAAGAGATTACCAACTCGCGCCGACATCTGCCCGACGGGGCACAATGACAGCATGTCGAAACAGCAGCATCCGTGGTCCAGTTACGTCGCTCTCGGCGGCTCGTTCACCGAGGGCGTCGGAGACCGGGAACCGGCCAGCCCCGGCGGCAGTCGCGGGTGGGCGGACCGCGTTGCCGAGATGCTCAGCCTGGGCTCCGACGAGTTCGCGTACGGCAACCGTCAGGGGCAAGCTGATGAACCAGATCCTGGCCGAGCAGGTGGGACCGGCCCTGGCCCTGCACCCCGACCTGGTCACGATTTCCGCCGGTGGCAACGATGTGCTGCGGCCGGGCAGCGACCAGGATGCCATAGCCGCGCGGCTCGACGACGCGGTCGCGCTCCTGGGCTCTGAGGGTGCCACGGTCGTGCTCTTCACCGGCACCGATCTGCGTTTCTCCCCTGTGCTCAGTGGGCTGCGAGGCAAGGCCGCCATCTACAACGAGAACATCCGCGCCATTGCCGCCGCCCGTGACGCCATCGTGGCGGACATGTGGTCGCTGAGCGAGATCCAGGACGCCCGGGCGTGGGCCCCAGCCGCAACTGCCGAAGCCGATGCCGGCGGGTCACCTGGCGCCAGGCGCGCACCGAAGACCTCGCCTGGGCAAGGGAGTACCTGGTGCCCTGGGCGCTGCGACGGGTGCGTCACCAGTCGTCAGGGGAGCACATCCTGCCCAAGCGCCCGGCCGCGGACCCGGTGGCCAGGCTCGACAGGCCTGTCGAACCCGAACGGGGAGTCGGTTAGACCTCGCCGGGGTGCGTCCAACGCCAGAACGGCCCCGGGTCGGTGATGGTCTGATCGAGCACGAGCGGAACCGTGACGGTCTCCGAACCGACGGTCACTTCGACGCTGCCGACGGAATCGCCCTTCTCGCCCAGGGCCAGCGCCCTGACGTCGACGGTACTTTCGATCGGGGTATCCGACCAGACCACGGCTGACTCGGAGGCTTCCGCCACGGCCTGCCCCGACTGACCCCACGGGGTCGTGAAGGTGCCGAAGGAGGTGCCGGCCTCCACCAGCGTGACCGTGCGGAAACCGGGCTTGACGCTCTCGATGAGGCTCAGGACGCTCTCGTTCAGTTCACTGTGGGTGTCCCCGCCGAGCACAACGCCCACGAGGGTGACCGAGGTATCGCCGACCGGCACGTCCACGGCGAAAAGCAGGCAGGCGCCGGCCTCGTCGGTGGTGCCTGTTTTGATGCCGTCGACGCCGTCGACGCCGAGCAGCTTGTTCGTGTTGGTCACGGTGCCCACGGTCGGGATGTCGGCGGTGGGCATGGCCACGATGCTCGCCAGCGCGGGGTTGGCCATCACCAGCTCGCCGATGGCTACCAGGTCGGCCGGGCTGCTCACGCTCTGGGCGGAGATCCCGCTGGTGTCGGCGACGGTGGTGCCGGTCAGGCCGTTCGCGGCGAGGTAATCCGCGGCGGCGGCCAGGTAGGCGTCCACGGAGCCGAACGCCCACACGGCCAGGGAGACGCTGTAGTTGTTCGCGGACGGGATCAGCATCGTTTCGAACGCTTCACGTTGGCTGAGCACCTGGCCGGCGGAGACGGGCGCAACCGAGCCGTCTTCCGCGATCGCGTCGTAGTAGATGTCGACGTCGTCGTCGGTGAAGGTGATGTCTGGCCCTGGCTCGTCGCCGGTCAGGGGCTTGGCGTCGAGGATCACCAGTGCGGTGACCATTTTGGTGATGCTGGCGATGGGCACCGAAGCCTGGTCCCCGGTGGAGCCCAGGACCCCGTCGAAGCCGACGGCGCCGATGGCGCCGGCACCCAGGTCGGGCCAGGCGGGTGCGACGGCCGCCTGGGTGAGCGCGGGCGGCTCGGTGAGAGCTGCGGCCGTGCTGGACACGGGGGCGAGGCCAGAGCTGGTGAGGTAGGCGACGGCCGCGAGGATCACGGCGAGCACGCCGAAGAAAGCGAAACGCCGACGGCGATAGACCTGGCGACGGGAGTTAGACATTCGATGATTCTATCCACGGCTGCCGCGCCGGGTTCGAAAGCGCCGCCGCGCGCCAGCGAATCCGCTAGGCGCGCAGCGCGTAGAGTGCCACGGCGCTGGCCGAGGCCACGTTCAGCGAATCCACTCCGTGCAGCATCGGGATCGTGACCACGGTGTCGGCCACGGCCAGTGCGGTGCGGCTCAGGCCGTCACCCTCGGTGCCGAGAACCAGTGCCACCCGTTCCGGCGGGTCGTTCGCGAAGACGTCGAGGGAGACGGCGTCGTCGGCCAGGGCCAGGGCCGCCAGGTGGAAGCCGTGCTCATGCAGGACCGCCGCGGCCTGGTCCCATTCCGGCAGCCGGGTCCAGGGCACCTGCAGCACGGTTCCCATGCTCACCCTGACACTGCGCCGGTACAGCGGGTCGGCGCAACGCGGGGTGATCAGAACGGCGTCAGCGCCCAGCCCCGCGACCGACCTGAAGATCGCTCCGACATTGGTGTGGTCGACGATGTCCTCGAGGATCACGATACGCCGGGCGCCGCGGATGATGTCGGCCACCGACGCCAGGTCGGGACGGTGCATGGCCGCCAGGGCGCCGCGGTGCAGGTTGTAGCCGGTGAGCTGTTCCAGCAGCGCCGCCGAGCCCACATAAATCGGAACCTCCGGCCAGTCCGCCAGCAGTCGCCGGGCGTCGGGCAACCACTGCTCCTGCACGAGAACCGAACGCGGGCGATGCCCGGCGGCGAGGGCCCGCCCGATGACCTTGGCCGACTCGGCGATATACAGGCCGTTCGCCGGTTCGGACACGCGGCGAAGGGCCACATCGGTCAGCCGCGAGTAGTCGGCGAGGCCGGGCGCATCGAGGTCGGTAATCGGGACGATCTGCACGGAGCCGCCGCCTTTCTGGGAGGTGTCAGTTGCCGGCTGCCGGCGCCGGAACCTCGAACCGTAACACAGCCGAAAACTGACCAGTTTAGACTCAGAGGACATCGGCGCCACGCCAGCTCCCCTGGGGCCCGGCCGGCGGCGACGGACGAGGATGGAGCATCATGACGGCCGAGACTGTCCTGACGACGTCGGCGGCGGCCGGAGAGGACCTCGACGCCGTGGCCGCGCTCCTGCGCGGCCGGCGAACGGCAGTCCTCACCGGGGCCGGGGTGAGCACCGATTCCGGAATCCCCGACTACCGTGGTGCGGGCGCCCCGGTACGAGTGCCGATGACGTTCCAGACCTTCCTCGCCGACGAACGGGCGCGCAAACGCTACTGGGCCGGAAGCCACCTGGGTTGGCACCGGTTCCGTGCGGCCGAACCCAATCTGGGCCACCGGTCCCTCGTGGCCCTCGAAACGGCCGGCCTGGTCAGCGGCATCATCACCCAGAACGTCGACGGCCTGCACACCCGCGCCGGATCCCGCCACGTCGTCGACCTGCACGGATCGATGGACCTGGTAATCTGCCTCTCCTGCGGGCAGGCATTCGGCCGGGACAGCATCGCCGCGCGCCTGGAGGCGCACAACCCGGTGCTGGCGGACCCTGAACACGTCGAGATCGCACCGGACGGCGACGCTATCGTGGTCGACATCGACCACTTCACCGTGCCGGACTGCTCGGTGTGCGGCGGACTGCTCAAGCCCAATGTGGTGTTCTTCGGTGAGCTGGTCCCGACGGGAAAGTTCACCGCGGCGTCCGCGCTCGTGCGGGCGGCTGATGCCCTGATCGTGGCGGGTTCTTCGCTCGCGGTCAATTCAGGGATCCGGTTGCTCGAGCAGGCCAGGCGCCGCAAACTGCCCATCGTGGTGATCAACCGCGGGGCGACCAAGGGCGATGGGCGCGCCCTGGTTAAACTGGAGGCAGGCACGTCGGAGACGTTTGCCGGGTTGGTGACCCGACTCATCGACCTGTAGCCGGCCACCGCCGACAAGTACCCGTCCAGCAGAAGGCAGCGTTGTGATCACCAAGCTCGCGATCGTCAGGCACGGCCAGACCGATTGGAACCTGGAAAAACGAATCCAGGGCAGCACGGATATCCCGCTGAACTCCACGGGCCGGGCCCAGGCGGCGGAAACCGGTCTGCGGCTCAGCCGCACCCGCTGGGACGCGATCGTCACCAGTCCCCTGCTGCGTGCGCACGAAAGCGCCCGGATCATCGCCGGCGAACTGGACCATCCGGCACCGCTCGTCGTGCCCGAACTGACCGAGCGTCACCACGGCCAGATCGAGGGACTGACCTTCGCGGAACGACAGGTGCGGTTCCCCGACGGCTCCTCTGTGCCGGGCCTCGAAACCCGCCAGGCCGTGCTCGACCGGGTGTTGCCGGCGCTGGAACGGGTCGCGCTGGCCTACGAAGGCCGGAAGGTTGTCGTGGTCTGCCACGGCGGTGTTATCGGCACCCTGCTGCGCTACACCACGCACGGCGACAGGCCTGCCGCCGGCGAGCTCATCCCGAACGGCTCGATCCACGAGTTCCGTTGGCAGAGCGGCCGGCTCCACCTGGAGAGCGTCGTTTCGGCGCGTTAGAACCTCGGTCAGCGTCGGCGGGATGCCGCCTGGGTGCCCTGCAGCACCCGGAGAAGTCGTTCGGCAGACCCGGCCCAGGTGAAGCGTGCGGCCTGGACGACGGAGAGCCGCGAGCGGCGCAGCCACTCCCCCGGCGCCTCGAGTGCGCGTACGGCGTCCGCCAGCGCGTCCGGGTCCAGCGGCGGGACATAGCTTGCCGCGCCGCCGCCGATCTCCCGGAAGATCGGGATATCGCTCGCCACCACCGGAATGCCCAGGCTCATCGCCTCAACCAAGGGGATGCCGAAGCCCTCGTCGAGGGACGTCGTGACCAGGGCCGTGGCGCTGGACAGCAGGGACACATACTCCTCGTCGCTGACGCCGTTGTGGAAGACCAGCGTCGCCTGGGGGGCGAGGGCGGCCAGCCGGGCACGCTCAGCGTCACCGACACGGCTGAGCAGGTGCAGCTCATAGCCGGGTAGGGCCGCTGCGGCGCGCACCAGGGTGTCCACGTTCTTGTAGGGCATGAACGAGCCCATGTAGACCAGGCGCTGGGTCGCCGGTCCGGTTCTCTCGCCCGGCGAGGCCGCTGCGGCGACGGAATCGGCCGCATTGGGCACCACGAAGACCGGCCGCCGGGTGAGACGGTGGCTTTTGATCAGCGCGCCGGTGGTCTCTGACACGGTCACGACGCCGTCGGACCGGTTCAGCAGCATCCGTTGGGGCACCCAGGAGAGGTGATACAGCCGCCAGAGCAGCCGGATGCCGAGCGAGAACTCTCGCGGCGGTGTGCGGTTGCGGTAGTAAATGAGGTCGTGCACGGTCAGAACCAGGCGATACCGTCTGCCCCACGAGCCCATCGTCTGCATCGGGCTGAACACGATGTCGGGGGCCAGCCGGTTCACGGTCAGGGCGACCAGTGGTTCGAGCGGGCTGGTGGGCGAGCGCACCAGCTGCCAGGGCAGGGCAGGCAGCAGAGCCAGCTGCCGGTGGTCGCTGATCAACATCGTCACCGGATGCAGCCGGCCGAGTTCGGTGACCAGCCCCGCCGTGTACCGGCTGATGCCGTCGTGCCGATCGATCCGTGTGTAGCGGCAGTCGAAGACGATGCGCAGGGGGCGCTGAGCCGAGGGCGTCACGACGCGTCGTCTCCGGAACCCGCCGGGCTGGCCGGTTCAAGGAAGGCGCGCAGCTCCCTGGCCGCGTCTTCCGGCACTTCATAGTGGATCAGGTGGCCCACCCCGGGCAGGACGTGCAGCCGGGCGTCCGGGAACAGGGCGCGCAGCCGGACCTGGGCCTGCACCGGGGTGATGTCGTCCTTCTCGGCGGCGATCAGCAGGGTGCGGGTGCCGATGGCGGCGGCGTATTCGCTGACGTCGTGGCCGACGGATGCCGTGAAAGCCTCGAGCACCACCGTGCGATCCGCGAAAGCGGAGAAGTAGCGGTCGTGCTGATTGTGGATCCAGCGCCGCCGTTGCCGGCTCGGGGTCTTGGCCATGGTGATGCTCATCACCCGAACGATCACGCGGTTGCGCAGCAGCGCGAAACCGAGCCGCTCCGGCAGCTTGGACGCCAGCCAGTAGTAGAAGACGGCGAGCCGGGTCAGCATGCCGCGGGGCCCGGACAGGGCGGGCGCGGCGATCGGGTTCACCAGCACCAGGTCCTGGGCGGGCAGGCCGCCCGGCGCCGCGGCGGCTGCGGCGACGACGATCGAGCCGAACGAGTGGCCGAGGACCACGACCCGGCCCGGCAGTGCCAGCAACCGCAGGAATTCGGCCAGCCAGTCGGCATAGGAGTCGATGGTGTGCGGCGCCGTGCCGAACGGAGCTGATTCGCCGAAGCCCGGCAGGTCCGGCGAGATGATCCGCAGGCCCTGGAGCTGAGCGACGACGGCCTCGAGGCCGTGGTGGTCGCCGCGGAACCCGTGCACCATCACGACTGTCGTCGGTGCGGCGGGGTCCCCGTACTCCCAGTAACGGGTGTCGCTGCCCAGCACGGATTGGGTGTGGGTGCGCGCATCCATGAGGGTGAGCAGGTCGGCATAGGGCGAGGGAACGATCATCGATCCCAGTTTAGGCTGGCGCCGAGCACGCGGCCTGACCGAAGTCGGACCGATCGACCTAGAATCTCCCATACCTGCACCATCCACATCCGCGTCGGATCCTGGCCCCCTCCGGCCACACCCGCGTCAGGGACGGAAGGAACGCCGTGAGCTTCACCGCACCCATTCAGCTGCCAGGGCTGACCCTCGATCCGCGGTGGTATCGCCGCGCGGTGTTCTATGAGGTCATGGTCCGTTCCTTCGTCGACAGCAACGCCGATGGCACCGGTGACCTGTCCGGACTGATCTCGAAGCTCGACTACCTGCAGTGGCTGGGCATCGACGCACTGTGGATTCCGCCGTTCTTCACCTCCCCTTTAGGTGACGGCGGCTATGACGTGGCCGACTACCGGACGATCCTGCCCGAGTTCGGCACCCTCGACGAGTTCAAGGAGCTCGTCACCAAGGCGCACGAGCGAAACATGCGTATCGTCATCGACCTGCCGCTCAACCACACGTCGGATCAGCACCCGTGGTTCCAGCAGTCCAGGCAGCAGCCCGACGGACCGTTCGGTGATTTCTACGTCTGGAGCGACGACGACGGCAAGTATCCCGACATCCGGATCATCTTCACGGACACCGAGGAGTCGAACTGGGCGTTCGACTCGATCCGGCGCCAGTTCTACTTTCACCGGTTCTTCTCCCACCAGCCCGACCTGAACTATGACAACCCGGCCGTGCACGACGCGATCCTCGGTGTTGTCCGGTACTGGCTGGACCTGGGCGTCGACGGGTTCAGGTTGGACGCGATCCCGTACCTGTACGAATCCGACGAGGGCAACGGTGAGGGCGAGCCGCTGACCCACGAGTTCATCAGGCGGCTGCGGACCATCGTGGACCGGGAATATCCGGGGCGCATCATGATTGCCGAGGCCAATCAGTGGCCGCGGGAGGTGGCCGCCTTCTTCGGCACCGAGGCCGAGCCGGAGTGCCACATGGCCTTCGACTTCCCGGTGATGCCCAGGATCTTCTACTCGCTGCGCTCCCAGCGGGCCGGCGAGCTTGTGCGGGTACTCTCCGAGACGACGGACATCCCCGAGGGCGCGGGGTGGGCGGTGTTCCTACGTAACCACGACGAGCTCACCCTGGAGATGGTCAGCGAGCAGTACCGGCAGGCGATGTACGGCTGGTACGCCTACGACCCGCGGATGCGCGCCAATATCGGCATCCGCCGTCGCCTGGCGCCCCTGCTGGACAACAGCCGATCGGAACTCGAGCTCGCGCACGCCCTGCTGTTCTCCCTGCCCGGCAGCCCGTTTCTCTACTACGGCGATGAGATCGGGATGGGCGACAACATCTGGCTCCCCGACCGGGACAGCTCGCGCACGCCGATGCAGTGGACACCGGACCGCAACGGCGGGTTCTCGGCCGCGGACCCCGGCAAGCTGTACCTGCCCGTCGTGCAGTCCCTGGTGTACAACTATGCCCAGACCAACGTCGAATCCCACCTCGCCCAGTCCGGTTCGCTGCTGCACTGGATCCGCAACGTCATCCACGTGCGCACCAGCCACCCCGCCTTCGGACTGGGGTCGCTCACGGTGCTGTCCACCGACCACGAATCCATCCTGGCCTTCACCAGGGTGTACCCCGGCTCAGGGTCGAGCTTCGGCGACCAGCCGGAGACCTTGCTCTGCGTGTTCAGTTTCGCGCACAACCCCGTCGCGTTCCGGATCCAGGAACCCGACCTGGCCGGCACCCGGCTCTATGACATCTTCGGCGGGGCCGTGTTCCCCTCGTTCGACGAGGAGGGCGGACTCACCCTCACCCTGGGCGCGCAGAGCTTCTACTGGTTGCACTGCGGCTGATCAGAGGGCACGCAAAAGGGCGACCTGCCGAAGCGGGTCGCCCTTTGAGAGCACTGCGGGGGTGGTTACTTGCCGAAGCCCTTGTAGCGCGAGTTGAACTTCTCCACGCGTCCGGCGGAGTCCATGATGCGCTGCTTGCCCGTGTAGAACGGGTGCGACTCGGAGGAGATTTCCACGTCGATGACCGGGTAGGTGGTGCCGTCTTCCCACTCGATGGTCTTCGAGCTGGAGACCGTCGAACGGGTAAGGAACGTCGCACCCGACGCGAGGTCGCGGAAGACCACGGGAGCGTATGTGGGGTGAATGTCAGACTTCATGGAGACTTCCTTGTTGCGTTTCGATGGGTGAGTTCTGGCTCGCCGGTTGCGGCAGAAAAGTGTATCGGTCACGAGGACCAGCTAGTGAGTTTAGCAGAATCTTGAAGCCCCGAGGGGCCAGACCCCGGATCGGTCAGATTGCGCGGGCCGCGTAGCGCCCGTCGGTCTCGGTCAGCTCGATCGGGAGACCGAATGCCTCAGTGAGGGTATCGGAGGTGAGCGCCTCGGCCAAGGGGCCGGCGCTGACGATCTTGCCGTCGGCGAGAAGCAGCACGTGGGTGAATCCACGCGGGATTTCTTCCACGTGATGGGTGACCATGATGATGGCCGGGGAGTTGGGCTCGCTCGCGTATCCGCTGAGCAGGCGCAGCAGTTCTTCCCTGGCACCGAGGTCGAGGCTGGCGGCCGGCTCGTCGAGAAGCAGGATCTCCGGGTCGGTCATGATGGACCTGGCGATCTGCACACGCTTCTGCTCGCCGTCGCTCAGGGTGCCGAACTTGCGATCGGCGAGGTGATCGAGCTTCCATTCGCCGAGGACGCGCTGGGCGCGGCGCTCGTCGATCTCCTCGTATTCCTCGTTCCAGCGGCCGGTGACCGAGTACGCGGCGGTCATCACAACGTTCAGAACCGTTTCCGCGGCGGGCACCCGGCGGGCCATGGCGGTAGACGCGAAGCCGATCCGCGGACGCAGTTCGAACAGGTCGCTGCCGCCGAGCGGCTCCTCGAGGACCTCGGCCGTTCCCTGTGACGGGTGGATGAGCGCGGCCGCGATCTGGAGCGTGGTGGTCTTGCCGGCACCGTTGGGGCCCAGGATCACCCAGCGCTGATCGCCGTCGACGCTCCAATCCACTGAGTCCAGGATGGTTGTGCCACCCCGGACGACGGAAACTCCGGTGAAGTGAAGAACGTTGACCATACAGCCATGTTATCGGGCGTCGCCGAGGCCCTCGGTCACGCTAGAGCAGCGCGGCGTAAATCTCCCGAGTGCTCGCGGCGATCTGACCCCAACTGAACATTTCCTCAGCCCGCACTCGGCCGGCGCGGCCCATCTGCGCCGCAAGGGCGGGGTCGCTGAGCACCTCGGTGAGGGTCCGGGCCAGATCAGACACGAAGACGTCCGGGTCGGTCGGGGTGCCGGTGCCGTCGCTGAGCTGGTCGATGGGCACCAACCGTCCGGTCACGCCATCCGCCACGACCTCGGGGATGCCGCCGGTCGCGGTGCCGACGACGGGCAGGCCGCAGGCCATGGCCTCGAGGTTGACGATGCCCAGCGGCTCGTACACCGACGGGCAGACGAAGACGGTTCCGGCGGTGAGTATGGCCGACAGCTCGTGCTGGGGAAGCAGCCTGTCGATCCACACCACGCCAGAACGCTCCCGCTGCAACGCCTCGACCAGTTGGGTGACCTCGGCAAGGATGCCGGGCGTGTCAGGGGCGCCGGCACACAGCACGAGCTGCACCTCCGGCGGCAACAGGGCGGCCGCCCGGAGCAGGTAGGGCAGACCCTTCTGGCGGGTGATCCGGCCGACGAACACAACCGACGGCCGGTCGGGATCGATCCCGAGGGCGCGAACGACGTCGTCGTCGGTGGTCGGCTTCCACCGGTCCAGGTCGATGCCGTTGTAGACGACGTGCACACGCGACTCGTCCAGGGCCGGGTAGCTGCGCAGGATGTCGGCGCGCATGCCGCCGCTGACGGCGATCACCGCATCCGCTGCCTCGAAAGCGGTCTTCTCAATCCAGCTCGACACGCGGTAGCCGCCGCCGAGCTGTTCGGCCTTCCATGGTCGCAACGGTTCGAGGCTGTGCGCCGTGACGACGTGGGGCACCCCGTGCAGCAGCCTGGCGATGTGGCCGGCACCGTTCGCGTACCAGGTGTGCGAATGCACGACGTCGGCACCCTGCACGTCCTGGGCCATCTGCAGGTCCACGCCGAGCGTGGTCAGCGTGGCGTTGGCGTCGGCGAGTTCGGCCGGGACGCCGTAGGCGAAGGTGTCGGCCTCGGCCCTCTGCTCACCGAAACACCGAACGGTGACATCAATGTCGGTACGGAGGGCCTTCACCAGCTCGGCGACGTGCACGCCGGCTCCTCCATAGATTTCGGGCGGGTATTCCTTGGTGAGCAGATCAACGCGCATGCAGTAAAACTAGCGCAGGCTGAACGCAGGACACACCCCCGCCCGCTGGTCCCAGCCACAGGATGGCCCTACTCTGAACATATGAAGGCCAAGAAGATTTTCGGAATCGTTCTCGCAGGCGGCGAGGGAAAACGGCTGATGCCGTTGACCGAAGACCGCGCTAAGCCGGCGGTGCCGTTTGGAGGGCATTACCGTCTGATCGACTTCGCGCTGTCGAACCTGATCAACTCCGGTGTGACCCAGGTCGTCGTGCTCACCCAGTACAAGTCGCACAGCCTGGACCGGCACGTGTCGCAGACCTGGCACGTGTCCGGGGGGCTGTTCAACTCGTACATCGCCTCGGTCCCCGCCCAGCAGCGACTCGGCAAGCGCTGGTTCAGCGGCTCGGCCGACGCCATCCTGCAGAGCCTCAACCTCATCCACGATGAGAAGCCCGACATCGTCGTCGTGGTCGGTGCCGACCACGTCTACCGGATGGACTTCAGCCAGATGATCGAGGCGCATATCGCGTCCGGCGCGCAGGCGACCGTCGCCGCCATCCGCCAGCCGATCGGCCTGGCGGACCAGTTCGGCGTCATCGAAGTGGATGCCGCCACCCCCGACCGGATCAAGGACTTCCTGGAGAAGCCCAAGGACGCCGTCGGGCTCGCCGACGCGCCGCACGAGGTCTTCGCCTCGATGGGCAACTACGTCTTCAACGCCGACGCGCTGATCGAGGCCGTGCGCCGCGACGGGGAACGCACCGATTCCAGCCATGACATGGGTGGCGACATCGTCCCGGACTTCGTCTCGCGGGGTGAGGCCGGTGTCTACGACCTGCAGCGCAACGACGTGCCCGGTTCGACCGACCGCGACCGCTACTACTGGCGCGATGTGGGAACCATCGACTCGTTCTTCGAGGCCCACCAGGATCTGATCTCCGCATTGCCGGTGTTCAACCTCTACAACGAGAGCTGGCCGATCTTCAGCCAGCAGCTGAACTCCCCGCCGGCGAAGTTCGTGCGCGACAGCAAGGGCTCCCTGGGTACGGCCATCGACTCCATCGTGTCGCTGGGCTGCGTCATCTCCGGCGCCCACCTCGAACGCAGCGTCGTCGGACCATGGGCCGTCATCGACTCCGGCGCCCACGTTGTGGACTCGATCGTGTTCGACCGGGTGCAGATCCGTCCGGGCGCCGTCGTGCACCGCGCCATCCTCGACAAGGACGTGATCGTTGAGGAGGGCGCCTCAATCGGCGTCGACCGGGACCGCGACCTCGCCCGCGGTTTCAGCGTCACCGAATCCGGGATCACCGTGGTCGGCAAGGGCGTGCACGTCCACCCGTGATCCCTGCAGCCCGATTCCTCGTCGTCCTTGATGCCGATTCGACCCTCATCGAGAACGAAGTCATCGAGCTTCTCGCCGACGCGGCCGGTTCCCTCGCCCTTGTGGCCGAGGTGACCGACCGCGCCATGCGGGGCGAGCTCGATTTTGCCGCGAGCCTGCGGCAGCGGGTGGCGACCCTGGCGGGTCTGTCGACCGAGGTCTTCGCCGAGGTGGGCGCGCTCATCCGCCCCACCGCCGGTGTGCACGCGCTCATCGACGGCTTGCATGCCGGGGGAAGCCGGGTCGGTGTCGTCTCGGGCGGCTTCCACGAACTTCTGGACCCGCTGGCCGCGACGCTGGGCCTCGACCACTGGCGGGCGAACCGCCTCGAGGTGCGGGACGGCCGGTTGACCGGCGGCCTGGTAGGGCCGATCATCGACGCCACAGCCAAGGCGCACGCGCTCACCGAGTGGGCGGCCCTGGACGGCGTCGACCTGTGCGGGACCGTCGCGGTCGGGGACGGCGCCAACGATCTCACCATGATGCGGGTGGCCGGCCTGGGCGTCGCGTTCAACGCCAAGCCTGTGGTGCGGCGATCGGCCGACCTGGTCATCGACACGACCGACCTCAGCCAGGTGCTGCCGCTGCTGGGGCTGCGCGGCTGAACTCGACCGGGGCTCCCCCGGGTCGGGCCAGTCGCGTGAGGCCGGCGGCTGCGGCCTAGTGGCCCATGCCCAGTCCACCGTCGACGGGGATCACGGCGCCGGAGATGTACGATGCGTCGTCGCCGGCGATCCAGCTGACCACCCGGGCGACCTCGCTCGGGGACGCGAAACGACCCGCCGGGATATTGCGCTTGTACTCGGCCTGCTGCGCTTCGGGCAGCGCCGCCGTCATATCGGTCTCGATGAAGCCGGGGGCGACGACGTTCGCGGTGATGCCGCGGGCACCGAGTTCGCGGGTGACGGACCGGGCCAGGCCGACGAGGCCGCTCTTGGACGACGAGTAGTTGACCTGCCCCGCGGAGCCGTACAGGCCCACGACGCTGGAGATCAGCACGATCCGGCCGAACCTCGCCTTGAGCATGCCCTTCGACGCCCGCTTGACCACCCTGAACGCTCCGCTGAGGTTGGTGTCGATGACCGAGGTGAAGTCATCCTCCGACATCCGCATCAGCAGGGTGTCTTTGGTGATTCCGGCGTTGGCGACGACGACCTCCACGGGGCCGTATGCGGCCTCGATCTCGGTGAAGGCGGCGTCGATCGAGGCGTAGTCGGTGACGTCGGCTCGCACGGTGAGGCTCCCGGCCGGGCCTTCGCCGGAGCGCGCGGTGATGGCGACCCTGTGGCCCTTGGCGAGGAATTCCTCGGCGATGGCGTAGCCGATGCCGCGGTTGCCTCCCGTTACCAGAACTGTTCGAGCGGTCGCCATGGCGCGGTCCTTTCAGTGGGAACGCCCACCGAACGGCGGGCACAGATTCATTCAGCTTAGAGCGTCCCGTGAACGGACCCGGGGACCGGGCAGTGGACGTAGTCTTGAATCAACGCGTGGACAGGCGTATTTGGACCCTGGGCGGTTGACATCGTCACCGTCAGTTGAGCGATGGGCATGATGAAGCAGCAGCAGCAGTCGATCACGACGCTCCCTCTGTCGCCGGAGGAGGAGCGGCGGCGCCGCATGATCCGGTATGCCGTGACCATGGGCATCCGCATGGTGTGTATCGTCCTGCTGCTGTTCGTGCAGGGCTGGTGGCTGTTGGTCTGCGCGCTCGGGGCGATCCTGCTTCCGTATTTCGCGGTGGTCGCCGCGAACGTGCACGGCGACCCGCGTTCTCAGACCGTGCTGCGCCCCGGCGCCGTGGCGGTGCTGCCCCGCACAGACATGCCCCGCGCAGACATGCCCCGCGCAGACATGCCCCGCGCAGGCGCAGACCGTCCAGATGACAGCGCTTCATCCGACAGCGCTTCATCCGACAGCAAGGACCCCCGGTGATTGGATTCGGCGCAGCCCCGGAATCGACCGGCTGCTCGCGAGCCGGTTGCCGGGAGTCAGCGCTCTGGCGCCTGGACTGGCGGAATCCGCGCATTCACACCGAGGACCGGGTCAAGACCTGGCTGGCCTGCGACGAGCATGTCGAGTTCCTGCGGGAATTTTTGCTCACCCGCGACTTCCCGCTCCGGGTCAGTCCTCTGACGGTTGACGCGAACGCGCTCGACGAGACGGCACCGGCATGACCGGCTGGCGGTTCTTGCTCTCCAGGCAATGGGCCGGCTACCTGGCGCTCACGATTGTGTTCGCCGTGGTCTGTTCGGGGCTGGGCATGTGGCAGCTCGCCCGGCGAGCGGAGGCGCAGGCCGAGATCAGCCGGGTGGATGCGAACTTCGACGCCGAGGGGATCCCCGTCACCGACGCCCTGCCCACGCTGGAGTCCTTCGAGGAATCCCAGAAATGGTTGCCCGTCGTACTGACCGGAACGTACCTCACCGCGGATGAACTCCTCGTGCGCAACCGGCCGCTGAACATCAACCCGGGCTTCGAGGTGCTCACTCCCCTGCTGCTGACCAATGGTGACGTCTTCATTGTGAACCGCGGCTGGGTGCCCACCGGCGAAAACCAGAACGCGCCGGACGCCGTACCGGCGGCCCCCTCCGGTGAGGTCACCGTGATCGCCCGACTCAAGCAGGGCGAGCCGTCACTGGCCGGGCGTGGCGCCAGTGGAAACCAGGTCGCCACGATCAACCTGACCGAGATCGCCGAGCGCCTCCGCACCGAGACCTACACCGGGGCGTACGGCCTGATGAAGTCGGAGGATCCGGCACCTGCCGACCGGCCGACGGCCGTCACCCGTCCGGTCCGCGACGAAGGCCCGCACCTCTCCTACGCATTCCAGTGGTTCGTCTTCGCCCTGATGGCCTTCATCGGTCTCGGCTGGGCGGCACGGCAGGAGTTTCGCACCATCAACGCCGAAGTCCCCGAGGAGCAGGTCAGGGCCGCGGAACGTGCCCGTCGCCAGGCGGCCAGGCCCCGCAGCGATTCCGACATCGAGGACGAGCTGATCGATCAGCACCCCTAGCATCTTTCGCAGCCGGCCCGGCCAGCGTGATCAGGCCAGCGTGATCAGATCCAGGTAGTCCTTGTTCCAGTGGTCCTCCGTGCCGTCGGGCATGATGAGCACCCGCTCGGGGTTGAGCGCTTCGACAGCGCCCTCATCGTGGCTGACCAGCACCACGGCCCCGGTAAAGTGCGCCAGGGCATCCAGGATCTCTTCACGGCTGGCCGGGTCGAGGTTGTTGGTAGGTTCGTCGAGCAGCAGCACGTTGGCGCCGGAGACCACGATCATGGCCAGGGCCAGGCGGGTCTTCTCTCCGCCGGAAAGGACCCCGGCCGGCTTGTGCGAGTCGTCGCCGGTGAACAGGAATGAGCCGAGCACTCGCCGGGCTTCCATCTCGGTGATGTTCGGCGAGGAGGAGATCATGTTCTGCAGCACGCTGCGCTTCACGTCGATGGTCTCGTGTTCCTGGGCGAAATAGCCGATCCGCAGGCCGTGGCCGGCCACGATTTCGCCGGTGTCAGGCTTGTCCACTCCGGCGAGCATCCGCAGCAGGGTCGTCTTGCCGGCACCGTTGAGGCCCAGGATGACGACTTTGGAGCCACGGTCGATGGCCAGGTCCACGGCCGCGAAGATCTCCAGCGAGCCGTAGCTCTTGGACAAGTCGGTGGCCATCAGCGGGGTGCGACCGCACGGGGCGGGCTCGGGGAAACGCAGCTTGGCGACCCTGTCGACGGCGCGCACTGCGTCGAGGCCGGAGAGCAGCTTCTCGGCGCGGGCGACCATCTGGTGCGCGGCGGCGGCCTTGCTGGCCTTGGCGCCGAACTTTGCGGCCTGCAGCTGCAGGGTCGACGCCTTCTTTTCGGCGTTGGCGCGTTCCTTCTTACGGCGGTCGGCGTCGGCGACGCGCTGGCGCTGGTAGTTCTTCCAGTTCATGTTGTAGATGTCGATGACCATGCGGTTGGCATCGAGGTAGAACACGCGGTTGACGGTGTCGCCGACGAGTTCGATGTCGTGACTGATGATGATGCAGCCACCGCGGTAGTTCTTCACGAACTCGCGGAGCCACACGACTGAATCGGCGTCGAGGTGGTTGGTGGGCTCATCGAGGATCATTGTCTCGGCGGCGGAGAACAGGATGCGGGCCAGCTCGATACGGCGGCGCTGGCCACCGGAGAGGGTGCGCAGCGGCTGGTCGAGGATCCGGTCGGGCAGATTCAGGTTGCTGGCGATCGACGCCGCTTCGGCCTCGGCCGCGTAGCCGCCGAGCGCGTTGAACTCGTCGGTGAGGGTGCCGTAGCGCTTCATCGCCCGTTCGCTGGTTTTGCTGTCGGTGCTGCCCATCTCGATGCCGGCCTGGGTGAGGCCCAGCGAGATGGTGCCGAGGCCGCGGGCATCGAGGATGCGGGTGCGGGCCAACATGTCGGGGTCGCCGGAGCGGGGGTCCTGCGGCAGGTAGCCGATTTCACCCGATCGCTCGATCTTGCCCTTGGTCGGCATGGTCTCCCCCGCCAGGGTCTTGGTCAGAGTGGTCTTGCCTGCGCCGTTCCGGCCGACCAGGCCGATCTTGTCGCCGGCGGATACCCGGAAGTTCACGTCCTCCATGAGCACGCGCGCCCCAACTCGGATTTCGAGATCTTGCACACTGAGCACAGCAATAGTCCATTCGAGGGAGTCGTGGGAGGTCGGCCTAACCTGGCCAATTCACCAGTATATTTGCTCGCGCGCGGTTTCGGAGCCGAAGTGCCGGAACAGACCCTGCCGGCGCGAGTTTACCGGGCCGGCAACCGGCCGGTCGGCAGCACTCCGGGCAGTGCGGAACGCAGCCAGGCCGTGTAGGTTTCCCTCGACCAGCCGAGCCCGACCACCAGGGTGTGAAACACCTGGGGGTGGCCGAGAGCCCAGATTGACGTGGCCGCTTCGTGGTCGCTCAGCCCGGACCGCAGGCCCAGCTGCCCACGGAGGGCGCCGACAGCCTCGGCGTACGCGTGCAGGCTGCGGGCGGCCATGGTGACTTCGAGCTCCCGGATCTCCGGGTCGGTTCCGGCGGCTTCGTTTACCACGCGGTGCAGGGGTGCAGTGCGCTCGTTGTCGGCGGTGATCCAGGTCGCCAGGCCGCTGACGGCCGCGGCCGGTGTGGCGGACCCGCTAATGCCGGAGGCGAGCTCGGCCACGGAGAGCCCGGTGGCCCGCGATGCGGTGTTGGCGGCGGCGAGCACCGCGGCGAGCACGTCCACCTTCGAGCCGATGGTGTTGTAGATGGTCTGGACGGCAACGCCGCCTCGCTCGGCGATGGCGCCTATCGACGTGCCCACATAGCCGTGCTCCCGCATCAGCTCCGCCGCGGCCTCGACGATGTCCCTCCGGGTGCCCGCCGTCTGCCTGTCTCGCCGGATCTGGCTGCGTGTGCGGGTGCTGTCCATCTGGATAGAATACCCCTCCAGCGATTGGCATACTGTTCCACATGCCCGGAATTGCACGGTAGCGCTGGTTAAAAGCGAACCGCGCCGGGAAACGGATGCGAGGGCATCCGTCCCGGCGCGGGGCAGGTGATGCAGGTGCTGGTGACGGTCAGATCGCGAAGCCCAGGGCTCGCATCATGTCGCGGCCGTCGTCGGTGATCTTCTCCGGACCCCACGGCGGCATCCACACCCAGTTGATGCGGAACTGGTCGACGACGCCGTCCAGCGCCTCAGCGGTCTGTTCCTCGAGCACATCGGTGAGCGGGCAGCCGGCCGAGGTGAGCGTCATGTGGATGATGAGCGCATCGTTCTCGTCGTCCCAACCGAGGTCGTAAATGAGACCAAGGTCCACGACGTTGATGCCGAGTTCCGGGTCCATGACGTCCTTGAGCGCCTCTTCGATTTCGTCGAAGCGTGCCGGGGTGAGTGTCGAAACCATGGCTCTAGCCTACGGGCGTCTCGGCGAGGAAGCGATCGTAGCCTTCGTCTTCCAGGCGGTCGGCGAGCTCGGGGCCACCCTGCTCCGCGATGCGTCCGTCGACGAAGACGTGCACGAAGTCGGGCTTGATGTAGCGCAGGATCCGCGTGTAGTGCGTGATCAGGAGCAGGCCGAGGCCGGTGTTCTCCTTGGCACGGTTCACACCCTCCGACACGATCTTCAGGGCGTCGACGTCGAGGCCGGAGTCGGTCTCGTCGAGGACGGCGAACCTGGGCTTGAGCAGTTCGAGCTGCAGGATCTCGTTGCGCTTCTTCTCGCCGCCGGAGAAACCCTCGTTGACGTTGCGCTCGGCGAAGCTCTTGTCCATGCGCAGCTTGGCCATCGACTCGCGGACATCCTTGATCCAGGTGCGGATCGCCGGTGCTTCGCCATCGATGGCGGTCTTGGCCGTGCGGAGGAAGTTGGTGACGGTGACGCCCGGGATCTCGACGGGGTACTGCATGGCCAGGAAGAGGCCCGCGCGGGCGCGTTCGTCGACCGTCATGGTGAGCACCTCTGCACCGTCGAGAAGGATCGAACCGCTGTCGACGTGGTACTTCGGGTGGCCGGCGATCGTGTAGGCGAGGGTGGACTTGCCGGAACCGTTCGGCCCCATGATCGCGTGGATCTCGCCCTCGTTGATGGTGAGGTCGACGCCGCGCAGGATCTGCTTGGTGCCCTGGTCGGTCTCGACGCTGACGTGCAGGTCTTTGATCTCAAGAACAGACATTTTTCAGTATCTCTTTCGTTGTCCGCGTGGTACGGGCTTCAGTGTGTGGGCCGGATGCGGCGCGCGCATCACGGCGGTGCGCATCAGGCGGGGATGGTGACCAGAGGATCGATGAACACGTCGCCGTCGATCAGGTCGACCTGGTAGACGGGAACGGGCTCGTAGGCCGGAAGCGTCAGCGGACGGCCGGTCCTGAGGGAGAACTTGGAGCCGTGCGCCCAGCATTCCAGCGTGTCGCCCTCGACGAAACCCTCGGACAGCGAGATGTCGCCGTGAGTGCAGGTGTCGCCGATGGCGAAAACGGCGCCATGGGAGTCGCGGACCACAGCGATGTTCACTCCCCCGATCTCGACCTTGATGGCCTCGTTGGGTTCGAGCTCGTCGAGCGCACAAATCTTGGTGGACGCCATGTTCAGTTGCCTTCTGTTCCGCGGAGCTCGTCTTCGATGGCGCCCTGCAGGCGCTCCTCGAGCGGCTTCGATCCAATGTGCTGCACGATTTCGCTGAGGAAGCCGCGTACAACGAGGCGTCGTGCCTCGATTTCGCCGATGCCGCGGGACTGCAGGTAGAACAGCTGCTCGTCGTCGAAGCGACCCGTCGCGCTGGCGTGACCGGCACCGAGGATGTCCCCGGTCTCGATCTCCAGGTTCGGGATGGAGTCTGCCCTCGTGCCCTCGGTGAGGACCAGGTTGCGGTTCTGCTCGTAGCTGTCGGTGCCCGGCGCGCTGCGGCCGATCAGTACGTCGCCGATCCACACGGTGCGGGCGCCCGCACCCTGCAGCGCGCCCTTGTAGGTGACCCGGCTGCGGCTGTTCGGCGCGTCGTGGTTCACGTACACCTGCTGCTCCAGGTGCTGACCGGCGTCGGCGAAGTACAGCCCGAACAGTTCGGTGTCGCTGCCTTGGCCGGCCAGGTGGACCGACGGGTTGACCCGCACGATGCCGCCGCCGAGGGAGACGACAACGTGCTTGAGGCGGGCGTCGCGACCGATGGTGGCGAAGTGGTTGGCCAGCTGTACGGCGTCTGCGTTCCACTCCTGCACAGTGACGACCGTGAGGTTGGCGGATTCGCCCACGATGATCTCGATGTTCTCGGAGAGGCGGGCGTCGCCGGTGTTCTGCAGGATGACGACGGCCTGGCTGAACGGCCGGGCCTCGATGATGGTGTGCGCGGCGCGGGGCGCAGAGCCGAGGTTCGCCCGGGTGAGGGTGATCTCCTTGGCTTCTTCGCCGCCGACGGTGATGGCCAGGGCGGTCTCGAAGCTGCTCCAGGCGTTGGCTGCGGCGCGCTCCTCGGGCGCGCCGGCGGTGCCGATGCGGGCATCCGTGCGGTCGACCCAGGAGACGTCGACGTCGGCGTGCGGAGTCGCGTCGATGTCATAGGCCGAGCCGTCGAGCACACCACCGGTGAGGTCGGTGAACTTGGCGACGGGTGAGAGCTTCCACACCGCTTCCCGGCCGGTGACGGCCGGGAAGTCGGCGACGTCGAAGCTCTTGAACCGTGCAGACCGGGTCTGCACGGGGACGAAGCCGAAGCGTCCGTCCGAGTGCTCCTTGATGCCGTGCTGTTCCGCGGTGGGCAGAGCCTCCGACGAGGTGGGTGAGGACGTGGGGGCTGTTGAAGTCGAGGCGGCGGACATTTAGCCGACGGATCCTTCCATGCCCATTTCAATGAGCTTGTTGAGTTCGAGGGCGTACTCCATCGGGAGCTCCCTGGCGATCGGTTCTATGAAGCCGCGCACGATCATGGCCATCGCTTCGTCTTCGGGCATGCCGCGGCTCATCAGGTAGAAGAGCTGCTCTTCGCTGACCCGCGACACCGTGGCCTCGTGGCCGAGCTGAACGTCGTCGACCCGGATGTCGATGGCCGGGTAGGTGTCCGAGCGCGACTGCGTGTCGACCAGCAGGGCGTCGCAGCGCACGGTGTTCGCTGAGTGGTGCGCGGTGGCATCCACCCTCACCTCGCCGCGGTAGCCGGCGCGGCCGCCGCCGCGGGCGATCGACTTGGAGACGATCGATGACTGGGTGTACGGGGCCATGTGGATCATCTTGGCGCCGGCATCCTGGTGCTGGCCGGGGCCGGCGAAAGCGACGGACAGGGTCTCGCCCTTGGCGTGCTCGCCCATCAGGTAGATCGACGGGTACTTCATGGTGACCTTGGAACCGATGTTGCCGTCGATCCACTCCATGGTGGCGCCCTCGGCGGCCGTGGCGCGCTTGGTGACGAGGTTGTAGACGTTGTTGGACCAGTTCTGGATCGTCGTGTAGCGAACGCGGGCGTTCTTCTTCACGATGATCTCCACCACGGCGGAGTGCAACGAGTCCGACTTGTAGATCGGTGCAGTGCAGCCTTCGATGTAGTGCACGTAGCTGCCCTCATCGGCGATGATCAGCGTGCGCTCGAACTGGCCCATGTTTTCGGTGTTGATCCGGAAGTAGGCCTGCAGCGGGATCTCGACGTGCACGCCCGGCGGCACGTAGACGAAGGAGCCACCGGACCAGACGGAGGTGTTCAGTGCGGCGAACTTGTTGTCACCGGACGGGATGACGCTGCCGAAGTACTCCTCGAAGAACTCCGGGTGTTCCTTGAGCGCGGTGTCGGTGTCCATGAAGATGACGCCCTGCGCTTCGAGTTCCTCGTTGATCTGGTGGTAGACCACCTCCGACTCGTACTGGGCGGCGACGCCGGAGACCAGGCGCATGCGCTCCGCTTCGGGGATGCCGAGCTTCTCGTAGGTGTTCTTGATGTCGTCGGGCAGGTCTTCCCAGGTCTGGGCTTGCTTCTCGGTCGACCGCACGAAGTACTTGATGTTGTCGAAGTCGATCTCGGAGAGGTCTGCTCCCCAGGTCGGCATGGGCTTGCGCTCGAAGAGCGCCAGGGCCTTCAGCCGGCGTTCGAGCATCCAGGCCGGTTCCTGCTTCAGGTTCGAGATGTCGGTGACAACCTCGGGCGAGATTCCGCGACGCGCGGAGGCACCGGCGGCGTCGGAGTCGGACCAGCCGAATTCGTAAACCCCCAGCCCTTCAAGCTCGGGGCGGTGCAGCAATACGTCAGACATCTTTACCTCTTCTCCTACCCACATCAACCCGGATATCAGTCCGGTCATTCCCGAACCGGGTGCGGCGGCCGACCGTTTGGTCGGACGTGCAGGCCGGTGCGCGCGTGCGTTGTGTGGATGGCTACGTTGCGTACCTAAGATGAACAGGGCCCGTCGTGTCGCGTTGTACGAGTGATCATCGCGTACACGGAGCCCGTGAAACACTTAATTCTACAGGCTAGTGATCGTATTGATAGTGCGACCCGGCGTATTCACATACGCGCGCACCAGCAGGGAGCAGAACCCGTGAACCGGATTATCCAGTGGTTGCCCACCCAAGTGGACCGTCGCCTGAGGGTCCTCGGCTGGGTCTACCTCGCCGCGCAGATCTTCCTGGTCGGCACCGGAGGCCTCGTCAGGCTCACCAGTTCCGGCCTGGGCTGCCCCACCTGGCCCAGGTGCACCGCGGACTCGATCGTGAACACGCCGGAGATGGGCATCCACGGCGTGATCGAGTTCGGCAACCGCCTTCTCGGCGTTGTGCTCGGCCTCGTGGCCATCGCCGCGTTCGTTGCCGTGCTGCGGATGCGTCGCAGCCGCCCCGACCTGTTCACGCTGACCCTGCTGGCCGGTCTGGGCATCCCCGCCCAGGCCGTGATCGGCGGCATCAGCGTGCTGACCCAGTTGAACCCCTATGTCGTCGGCCTGCACTTCGTCATCTCGGTCGGCCTGGTCGGGCTCTGCACCGCCTTCGTCTACGGGCTGTACACGACGCCGGGTCCACGGGTGCGCGTCGTTCCGCTCTGGTTCCTTATCGTCACCCACCTCACCAGTTTCGCCGTGGCCATCACCATCGTGGTTGGCATCCTCACGACGGGTTCTGGCCCGCACGCCGGGGATGCGGATGCGCCCCGCAACGGTCTGGACTCCGAGTTACTGCAGCACGTGCACAGCTGGCCGGCCTACCTGACCGTCGCGTTGACCCTGGTGCTCCTTGTCGGCGCCGTCGTCCTCCGCCTGCCGCTGCGACGCTGGGTACTCCTGCTGCTCGCCGTCGAGGTGGCCCAAACGGCCGTGGGGCTTATCCAGGCGAACCTGGGCCTGCCCGCCATTCTTGTGGGCATCCACATGGTGCTGGCCTGCGTGCTCGCTTCCGCGATGACCGCGGTCATCCTGAACCTCAAGCAGCCCGTCCCGCTGACGGATCACCGGCCATCGGATGACCGCACGGACGCCCGAGCGCTCTAGCCCCGGTCCCCGTCCCAGGCTCAACGCCGCACCTGGTGTGGCGCGTCGCGCCCGCACGAGCGGGCGCGGAAAGCCATGCGGGGCGCAGCGAGCCGGACGATCAGCACAACGCTCCCGCGCGATCGAGACTCCGGCTAGAAGGGCAGCAGCGGGTCGACGCCCACGGCGACGAAGACCAGGGTGAGATAGGCGATCGAACCATGGAACACCCGCATCGGCGACACGTGCTCGTGGCGGATGGCGAGGCTGTAGAGGCGGTGGGTCTCATAGATGAACCAGGCGCCGGAGCCGACTGCAACCAGTGTGTAGACCAGGCCCATGTCGGCGATGGGCACCAGCAGCAGCGAACACGCCACGGTCGCCCAGGCGTACAGGATGACCTGCAGGCCGACCTGCGCGCGTCCGCGAACCACGGACAGCATGGGCACCCCGGCGGCCTGGTAGTCGTCGCGGTACTTCATCGACAGCGGCCAGTAGTGCGGCGGCGTCCAGAGGAAGATGATCATGAACAGGATGAACGGCGGCCAGGACAGGTCACCGGTCACGGCGGCCCAGCCGATCAACACGGGCATGCAGCCGGCGACACCGCCCCAGACGATGTTCTGCGCGGTGCGGCGCTTGAGGATCATCGTGTAGAACACGACATAGAGCAGGATGGCGCCCAGCGACAGCGCGGCGGCGACCCAGTTGGTGAACAGGGCCAGCCAGGCGATCGAGATGCCGCCGAGAACCCAGGCGAACACCAGCGCCTGCCGGTCGGTGAGTTCACCGGTGACCAGCGGCCGACCCTGGGTGCGGTTCATCAGGCGGTCGATGTCACGGTCGAGGAAGCAGTTGAACGCACCGGCAGAGCCTGCGCTGAGCGCACCACCGATGAGCGTGGCGAGCACCAGCCACAGGTCAGGGATGCCCCCGGTTGCCAGGATCATCGTCGGCGCGGTAACAACGAGTAACAGTTCGACCACACGCGGCTTGGTCAACGACACATAGGCCAGGACGGTCCGTTTGAGGCGTGCAGCACGGTCCTCGGTCCCCCGTCCACGAGGCTCCGGGGCCGTGTCGATTGTTTCTCGTGCGCTTCGCATATTGCCTCGATTCTAGATCATTCCTGCACCTCTCACTCCCGGCTGGCCAGTGCGATAGCGGCGCAATATTGGCGAAACAACGCCGCGAAGCCGGGGTCCGTATACTGGAATTGCTCGCCAATCTAGGTGCATGCATCCTTGAGCGCCTGACATGGGCCCTCTGCTGCGCACCTGATGCCGATAACGATGTCGGCGGGCAAACCTCTCCAGCGGCGCGGGAACCTGCGTGCCGCCATTTCGCAATTCAGAAGGGTCAGTTCACGTGGCAGCATTGCAGTGGGATTCCATCGACAACAGGGCAGTTGACACCGCCCGCATCCTCGCGGCAGATGCCGTGGAAAAGGTCGGGAACGGCCACCCGGGTACCGCCATGAGCCTTGCTCCGGCGGCGTACCTGCTGTTCCAGAAGGTGATGCGTCGCGATCCCGCTGACAACGAGTGGATCGGCCGTGACCGGTTCGTCCTCTCGGTCGGCCACAGCTCACTCACCCAGTACGTGCAGTTGTATCTCGGCGGCTACGGCCTCGAGCTGGACGACCTCAAGGCCCTGCGCACCTGGGGTTCCAAGACCCCCGGCCACCCCGAATACGGCCACACCGACGGCGTCGAGATCACCACGGGCCCGCTCGGGCAGGGCCTCGCCTCCGCCGTGGGCTTCGCCTACGCCTCGCGTTTCGAGCGCGGCCTGTTCGACCCCGAAGCCGCGGTCGGCACCAGCCCGTTCGACCAGTTCGTCTACGTCATCGCCGGCGACGGCGACCTGCAGGAGGGCATCACCTCCGAGGCGTCCTCGCTCGCCGGGCACCAGCAGCTCGGTAACCTCATTGCGATCTACGACTCCAATCAGATCTCGATCGAGGACGACACCAACATCGCCTTCACCGAGGATGTCGCGGCCCGCTACGACGCGTACCACTGGCACGTGCAGACGGTGGACTGGAAGAAGACCGGCGAGTACGTCGAGGACGTCGCCGCCCTCAACGACGCCATCGAAGCGGCCAAGGCGGTCACCGACAAGCCGTCGCTGATCATCCTCAAGACCATCATCGGCTGGCCGAGCCCGAAGAAGCAGAACACCGGAAAGATCCACGGCTCCGCCCTCGGCGCCGAGGAACTCGCCGGCGTGAAGGAGATCCTCGGCTTCGACCCTGAGAAGTCCTTCGAGGTGTCCGACGAGGTCATCACCCATACCCGCAAGGCCCTCGACCGTGGTGCGGAGCAGCACGCAGAGTGGACCGTGCGCTTCGACGCGTGGGCCGCCGCGAACCCGGAGCGCAAGATCCTGCTTGACCGCGTCCTCTCCGGCGACCTGCCCGACGGCGTCGAGGCGGCACTGCCCGTCTTCGAGGCCGGCACCGAGGTCTCCACCCGCGCGTCGTCCGGCAAGGTGCTCAACGCGCTCGGCCCGGTCATCCCCGAGCTGTGGGGCGGCTCCGCCGACCTCGCAGAGTCGAACAACACCACCATCAGCAACTCCGCCTCCTTCATTCCCAGCGAGCACTCCACGGGTGAATGGACCGGAAACCCGTACGGCCGCGTCCTGCACTTCGGCATCCGCGAGCACGCGATGGCCGCGATCCTCAACGGCATCGTGCTGCACGGCAACACCCGCCCGTTCGGTGGCACGTTCCTGATCTTCAGCGACTACATGCGCCCCGCCGTGCGTCTGGCCGCGCTCATGAAGGCGCCGTCGATCTTCGTCTGGACCCACGACTCCGTCGCCCTCGGCGAGGACGGCCCCACCCACCAGCCGATCGAGCAGCTCGCGTCGCTGCGCGCCATCCCCGGACTCGACGTGGTGCGCCCCGGCGACGCCAACGAGGTGTCCTGGGCCTGGAAGACGATCCTTGAGCGTCGCAACGGCCCGGCCGGCATCGTGCTGACCCGCCAGAACATCCCGGTGTTCGAGCGCGGAGACGGCGACGCGACCGGCGAGACCTTCGCCTCGGCCAAGAACGTCGCCAAGGGCGCCTACGTTCTCGCCGAAGCACCGAACGGCACCCCGGACGTCATCCTGATCGCCACCGGCTCCGAGGTGCAGCTCGCCGTGGCCGCCCGCGAGGCGCTGAAGACGGATGGCGTCAACGCCCGCGTCGTCTCCGTGCCGAGCCTGGAATGGTTCGAGGAGCAGTCCGCCGAGTACCGCGAATCCGTTCTGCCCAAGGCGATCACCGCCCGGGTATCGGTTGAGGCCGGAATCGCGTTGACCTGGAACAAGTACGTGGGCGACCGCGGCCGCAGCGTCTCGATCGAGCACTTCGGTGCCTCGGCCGACTACAAGACCCTGTTCCGCGAATTCGGCATCACGACCGAAGCCGTCGTCGCCGCAGCCAAAGAATCCCTCGCCGCGCTCTGAGCGCGACACCCACCAGCGCAGCATTCAAGGAGATTTGATTTTCATGACTGAAACAACAACCCCCACCATTGCCCTCTCTGCCGCCGGCGTCAGCATCTGGCTCGACGACCTGTCGCGCCAGCGCATCCAGTCCGGTGGACTGAAGACACTCATCGCCGAGAGGAACGTCGTCGGCGTCACCACCAACCCGACGATCTTCGCCGGCGCGCTGAGCAAGGGCGAGGCATACGCCTCCCAGGTGGCCACCCTGGCCGCCGCCGGAACCAGCGTCACCGACGCCGTGTTCGAGATCACCACCGACGACGTCGCCGCGGCCTGCGACATCTTCCGCCCCGTCTACGACGCCACCAACGGTTTCGACGGTCGCGTGTCGATCGAGGTCGAGCCCGGTTTCGCCCACGACGCCGAGAAGACCCTCGCCCAGGCGCAGCAGCTCTGGAACAAGGTCAACCGTCCCAACGCGATGATCAAGATCCCCGCGACCATCGAAGGCCTCGAGGCGATCACCGAGACCATCGCCCTGGGCATCAGCGTCAACGTCACCCTGATCTTCAGCCTCGAGCGGTACCGCGCTGTCATCAACGCCTACCTCAGCGGCCTTGAGAAGGCCAAGGCGGCCGGCATCGACCTGTCGACGATCCACTCCGTGGCGTCCTTCTTCGTGTCGCGGGTCGACACCGAGATCGACAAGCGCCTCGCGGCCGTCGGCACCACTGAAGCCCTTGCCCTGCAGAGCAAGGCCGGCGTCGCCAACGCCCAGCTGGCCTACCAGGTCTTCGAGCAGTCCTTCACGACCGAGCGGGCCTCCGGGCTCCTCGCGGCCGGCGCCAACAAGCAGCGTCCGCTCTGGGCATCCACCGGTGTCAAGTCGGCCGACCTGCCCGACACCCTCTACGTGACCGAACTGGTCGCCCCCGAGGTCGTCAACACCATGCCGGAGAAGACCCTCGAGGCCACCTTCGACCACGGCGTCATCGTCGAAGGCGCCGTCACCGGCGCGTACGACGCGGCCAACGCCGTGCTCGACGCGATTGCCGCCCAGGGCGTCTCCTACGACGACGTCACCCGCGTGCTCGAGGAGGAGGGCGTTTCGAAGTTCATCATCTCCTGGAACGAACTCCTGGACACCGTGACGGCTGCGCTCGAGTCCGCCAAGTGAGTTTCCAGATCTCGGTGAGCGGTGCGGCGGCTGACGCCGTCCGCACCGTGGTCCCCACATTGGTCGCCGACCTCGTTGCCTCCGGCATCACGTCGCTTGACCCCGCTTTGTGGGGACCCGAGGCGGAGGTGGAGGCCGGCCAGCGTCTCGGCTGGACCGAGTCCGTGGCCGCCTCCCGTCTCCTCGTCGCCGAGATCGTCGCCCTGCGTGAGGAACTGCACGCACAGGGCGTCACACGCATCATCCTGGCCGGCATGGGCGGTTCGTCGCTCGCGCCGGAGGTCATCACGCTCACCAGCGGTGTTGACCTGACGGTGCTCGACGCGACAGACCCCGGCCAGGTGCTGGCGGCGCTGGCCGACCGCCTCGAGTCGACCGCCCTGGTGGTGTCGTCGAAGTCGGGCGGCACCGTGGAGACCGACAGCCAGCGCCGCGCGTTCGAACGCGCCTTCCGAGAAATCGGAATCGACCCCGTCGAGCGCATCATCGTCGTCACCGACCCCGGCTCGCCGCTCGAGGCCTCGGCCAGGGAGGCCGGATACCGCGTTTTCAACGCGGACCCGACCGTCGGCGGCCGGTTCTCGGCGCTGACCGCGTTCGGCCTGGTGCCGTCCGGTCTGGCCGGGGTCGACATCGAACAGCTTCTGGATGAGGCCGAGGCCGTGTCTTTGGCCCTGGCCGTCGACTCCGAGGACAACCCCGGTCTGATCCTCGGCGCCGCCATGGCATCGACCACGCCCCTGCGTGACAAGCTGGCCATCGTCTCCGACGGCACCCACATCGTGGGTTTCGCCGACTGGGCCGAACAGCTCATCGCGGAGTCCACCGGCAAGATCGGCACCGGCATCCTGCCCATCGTGCTCGACCGTGACGCCCCTGAGCTCACCGCGGCGCTGCCCGATGTGCAAATTGTGCGGGTTGTGGCGGATGCCGGCGGCAAGCTCTTCGCCGACCATGGCGGTGCCGACGAGATCCGGGTCAGCGGAACCCTGGGCGCTCAGTTCCTGGTCTGGGAGTATGCCACTGTCATCGCGGGCCGGCTGCTCGGGATCAACCCGTTCGACCAGCCCGACGTCGAGTCAGCCAAGATCGCGACCCGGGGCCTCCTTGACTCCCGCCCGGAACCCGAACCCGCTGCCTTCATCTCCGACGGCATCGAGGTTCGTGGCACGCCGCACGTGATCGGTGCCGCCAGCGACCTGGGCAGCGCCATCGACGCGTTGCTCGAAGAGCTCGGTCCCGACGGGTACGTTGCCGTTCAGGCGTACGTGGACCGTGTGGCGCTCCCCCAGCTCGCCGAGCTGCGTGGGCTGCTCGCCACGCTGTCCAGGCGTCCGGTCACGTTCGGTTGGGGACCCCGGTTCCTGCACTCGACCGGTCAGTTCCACAAGGGCGGCACTCCAACCGGCGTGTTCCTGCAGATCCTCAGCACCCCCGCTGAGGACCTTGACATCCCGGGCCGCCCGTTCACTTTCGGCGAGCTCATCCAGGCTCAGGCCGGCGGTGACGCCAGCGTCCTCGCAGACAAGGGCCGCCCCGTGCTCACCCTCACGTTGACCGACCCGGCTGCGAACATCACCACTCTGTTCAACGCGGTCCGCTAAGTCACATCCTCGCGTCGTACCGCGTCAATCCTCGAAGGAGCTGCATGTCCCCGGTGGAAATCACCCCGGAGTTCAATCCGTTGCGTTCACCCTCCGACTATCGCCTGAACCGGATCGCGGGGCCCTCCAGCCTCGTCATCTTCGGCGTAACCGGAGACCTCTCGCGGAAGAAACTCATGCCCGCCGTCTATGACCTGGCCAACCGTGGGCTCCTGCCACCCGGGTTCGCTCTCGTCGGGTTCGCCCGCCGGGACTGGGACAACCAAGACTTCATGCAGGTGGTGCACGACTCCGTCAAGGAGTACGCGCGCACCGAATTCCACGAGGATGTCTGGGCCCAGCTGGCCGAGGGCATCCGCTTCGTGCCGGGCACCTTCGACGACGATGCCGCGTTCGAGCTCCTCAAGGAGACCATCGAGGAGCTCGACCGTGAGCGGGGAACCATGGGCAACCATGCGTTCTACCTGTCGATCCCGCCGAAGGCCTTCCCGCAGGTGACCGAGCAGCTGCGGCGGTCGGGTCTGGCGGAGCAGAAGAACGGCCAGTGGCGACGTGTCGTCATCGAGAAGCCGTTCGGCAGCGACCTCAAGACGGCTCGTGAGCTCAACGATGTCGTCGAGTCGGTCTTCCCGGCCGATTCGGTGTTCCGCATCGACCACTACCTGGGCAAGGAGACGGTGCAGAACATTCTGGCGCTGCGCTTCGCGAACCAGTTGTACGAACCGATCTGGAACGCGAACTACGTCGATCACGTGCAGATCACCATGGCCGAGGACATCGGCGTCGGCGGACGAGCCGGCTACTACGACGGTATCGGCGCCGCCCGCGACGTCATCCAGAACCACCTGCTGCAGCTCCTGGCGCTCACGGCGATGGAGGAGCCCATCTCCTTCGACGCGGCAGACCTGCGCACCGAGAAAGAGAAGGTCCTCGCCTCCGTGCGACTGCCGGAAGACCTGGCACAGGGCACCGCCCGTGGCCAGTACGCCGGCGGTTGGCAGGGCGGCGAGAAGATCCTCGGCTTCCTCGAGGAAGAGGGCATGAACCCGGAGTCGCTGACGGAAACCTACGCCGCGCTTCGCCTCGAGATCGACACGCGTCGCTGGTCAGGGGTGCCGTTCTATCTCCGCGCCGGCAAGCGCCTGGGTCGCCGGGTCACCGAGATCGCGGTGGTCTTCAAGCGGGCGCCGCAGTACCTCTTCGAGAAGAGCCAGACGGCCGCACTGGGTGAAAACGCCCTGGTCATCAGGGTCCAGCCCGACGAGGGTGTAACCATCCGGTTTGGTTCCAAGGTTCCGGGTGTCGGCATGCAGGTGCGCGACGTGACCATGGACTTCGGCTACGGGCACGCGTTCACCGAAGCCAGCCCCGAGGCCTACGAGCGTCTGATCCTGGACGTGCTGCTGGGCGACCCGCCGCTCTTCCCCCGCCACGAGGAAGTCGAGTTATCGTGGAAGATCCTCGACCCGATCGAGGAATTCTGGACCACCCAGGGCCAACCGGAACAATACCGACCCGGAACCTGGGGGCCCGCATCAGCCGACGAACTGCTGTCACGCGACGGCCGGAACTGGAGACGCCCATGATCGTCGATCTGCCGGATACCACCACGGCCAAGATCTCCAAGGCACTCGTGCGCATCCGTGAGGAAGGCGGCGCTGTCGCCCTCGGCCGGGTGCTCACCCTCGTCATCGCGGCCGAGCTCGGCCACGAGGAAGACGCCATCGAGGCAGCGAACGACGCGTCACGGGAGCACCCGATGCGTGTCATCGTGCTCTCCACCCAGGCGGAGGGCACCCCGGCGCACGAGCCCCGCGTGGATGCCGAGATTCGTGTCGGCGGAGACGCCGGCGCCAGTGAGGTCATCGTGCTACGCGCCTACGGAGACGCCGCCAGTGACCCGGAGAGCCTCGTGACCGGGCTGCTCCTGCCCGACGCCCCTGTCGTGGCCTGGTGGCCCGGTGAGGCCCCTGCCGTGCCTGCCGAGTCTCCGTTGGGGCGCATCGCCTACCGGCGGATCACCGACGCATCGGCCCAGCCGGACCCGCAGGCGGCTCTCACGCGCATCTGTTCCACTTACCGGCCCGGCGACACCGACTTCGCCTGGACGCGTCTGACGCTCTGGCGCGCTCAGCTCGCCGCGGTGCTGGACCAGCCGCCCTACGAGCCCATCACCGCCGTGTCCGTCAGTGGCGCGCTGGACTCCCCCTCCACCACGCTCCTCGCGGCCTGGCTCCAGCTTCAGCTGCAGGTGCCGGTGGACTACGAGCTGACCTCTGGTCAGAACTCGAACGGGATCCGCGGCGTACATCTCACCCGGGCATCCGGGGTGATCTCGCTCGAACGCGAGGTTCCCGGCATCGCAACGCTCACCCAGTCGGGCCAGCCCGTGCAGGACCTGACCCTCAAGCGTCGCAGCCTGCGCGACTGCCTGAGCGACGAACTGCGCCGCCTCGACCCCGACGAGCTGTACGGCGAGGTCATCACCCGCGGTCTGCCCCAACTGTCGGGTCCCACCACAACAACCGAAGGTCACTCATGACGCACGACAGGCGTGTTCTCGTACACGACGACAAGGCGGCCCTGATTGCCTCGGTCGCCAGCCGGTTCATCACCAAGATGGCCGACATCCTGCACGAACAGGGGCACGCCCACGTGATCCTGACCGGCGGAAGCGTCGGGACCGGTGTGCTGGAAGCGATCAATGCCTCCCCCGACCGTGACGGCGTCGACTGGGCCAAGATCGACTTCTGGTGGGGCGATGAGCGCTGGGTTCCCCGCGCGCACGCCGACCGCAACGAGGGGCAGGCCCGCGCGGCGTTGTTGGACCACATCGACATCCCCGCGGCGAACGTGCACTCGTTCCCGGCGTCGGATGATGGCCTGGACCTGGACGCCGCCGCCGATCGCTACGCGGCCGAACTCAAGAGCAAGGCCGCGCCGGATTCCCTGGTACCGCAATTCGACGTCACGTTCCTCGGTGTCGGTCCTGACGGCCACATCGCGTCGCTCTTTCCGCACCTGCAGGGTATCCGGGAGAACGACCTCACCGTCATCGCGGTGCTGAACTCGCCCAAGCCCCCGGCGGAGCGCCTCAGCCTCACCAGATGGGTGCTCAACTCCTCCGAGCGCATCTGGCTCGTCGTCTCCGGCACGGACAAGGCGTCCGCGCTCGGCCTGGCCCTGGCCGGCGCGAGTCGTGACGAGGTGCCCGTCGCGGGCATCCGCGGTCGCCACTACACCGACTTCTTTGTCGACGGCGAGGCCGCCGCGGAGGTTCCGGAGAACCTGATCGCCCAGCCGCAGTAATCTAGCGCCGACAGGCACGAAAAAGCGCATCGGTTCCTCGGAACCGATGCGCTTCTCTTGTTGGTGCGATGTGCCCTAGTTGGTGGCGCTGAGCTTGCCGCGACGCACCCGGAGCTGCTGGAGCGCCTCCTCCAGGAGGGACTCCGCTTCCTCTTCGGTGCGGCGTTCCTTCACGTAGGCAAGGTGCGTCTTGTATGGTTCAAGCTTGACCACCGACGGCGGGTTCTCCTTGTCGCGACCCGCGGGGAGACCCGACGACGGGCAGTCGATGGTGTCGGGGATCTCCTCGTCCGGCAGGTTCGCGGCAAAGTACCGAACGGTCTCGTTGCCGAGAGCGTCCCAGTAGGACACGCGAATGCGATCAGCGTGAAAACCACGGTCCTGCTCGCCCATGGGGCCGGCTCCGACTCGCGAGCCGCGAATTGCGCTTCCACCAGATGCCATTGTCTTCCTCCGCTATCAAAACTGTTCGGCGTGTTCGGGTTGTACTGCTGCGTGCGGTCGCGCCGTGGGTGACCGGATGCGGTGCGTCGCGGGTGGGGTGCCGCGACTTACGACGTCGCTAGGCGCCGGTATCGAATTTGGTGATGAGGCCCAGCACGACGATGCAGGAAATCCACAGCACGGCCAGGATGATCGTGATGCGGTTGAGGTTACGTTCGGCGACACCGGAGGCACCGAGGTTCGAGGTGACACCACCGCCGAACATGTCGGATAGACCCCCACCGCGCCCCTTGTGGAGCAAAATGAGCATGGTGAGCAGGAGGCTCGTGATGCCGAGCAAAACCTGCAATACAACCTGGAGAATCTCCACGCGAAACCTTTCACAAAACGATGGGCGCTAGAGCTCCACCAAGACCACTGGCAATTATAGCCTGACGGCAAACGAAACCCGCCGCACCCCCCGGAGGGGGTGCGACGGGCACTCGTTACAGTCCGACGTGCTTCTGGAAGCGAACGATGCTGGAGAACTCGGTGATGTCCAGGCTCGCGCCTCCCACCAGTGCTCCGTCAACGTTCGGCTCCTTCATGAAACCGGCGATGTTGACGCCCTTGACCGAACCTCCGTAGAGGATCCGGGTCTTGTCGGCGACATCCTGCCCGAGAACCTCGGCCAGGGTCACCCGCAGCTGAGCAGCGACCTGCTCTGCCTGGTCTGGCGTCGCCGCCTGGCCGGAGCCGATGGCCCAGACCGGTTCGTACGCCACGACGATGTCCGCGGCGTTGTCGACTCCCGCGAGGGCAGCCTTGAGCTGAGCGACCGGAACGGCGCTGGGACCATGCAGTTCCAGGTCTGCGGCGGTTTCGCCGACGCAGATGATCGGGACCAGGTTGTGCTTCAACGCGGCGGTCACCTTGGCGGCGACGACCTCATCGGTCTCGTTGTGCAGGGTGCGCCGCTCAGAGTGACCGATCAGCACGTACTGGCATTCGAGCGCGGCCAGGAAGGCGGCCGAGATCTCGCCGGTATACGCGCCGGACTCCTGCGTGGAGACGTCCTGGCCACCGTACGCCAGGGGCAGCTTGTCCGCTGCCACCAGAGTCTGCACACTGCGCAGGTCGGTGAACGGCGGGAACACGGCAACCTCGGTGGAGGTGAAGTCGTGTCCGGCGTCCTTGAGGCTCCACGCCAGCTTCTGCACGAAGGCGATGGCCTGGAGGTGATCCAGGTTCATCTTCCAGTTTCCTGCAATCAGGGGAACACGCGCGTTTACTGCCATCCGAGGACCTCCAGTCCAGGCAGTCGCTTGCCCTCGAGGAACTCGAGGCTGGCGCCACCGCCGGTAGAAATATGACCGAACTGGTCATCATTGAAACCGAGGATGCGCACGGCAGCGGCGGAGTCTCCTCCGCCGACGACGCTGAGCCCATTGACCTCGGTGAGTGCGGCGGCAACCGTGCGGGTGCCGTCGGCGAATGGTGCCAGTTCGAAAACGCCCATCGGGCCGTTCCAGAACACAGTCTTGGACACCCGGATGATCGCGGCGAATGCCGCTGCGGTGTCGGGCCCGATGTCCAGGCCCAGTCCGGCAGCGCCGAACGGGGTGTCCTCGATCTGGTCGGCCGGCGTCGTGACGTACTCGGCGTCGGCTCCGAATTTGGAGGCGACGACGACATCGGTCGGCAGGACGATCTTCACGCCGAGACGGTCGGCCTCGGCGAGGTAACCGCGGACGGTCTCGATCTGGTCGACCTCGAGCAGGCTGGCGCCGACCTTGTGGCCCTGGGCCGCGAGGAAGGTGAACAGCATGCCGCCGCCGATCAGGAGCGAGTTCACCCGCGGCAGCAGGTGGCCGATGACCCCGAGCTTGTCCGAAACCTTCGAGCCGCCGAGAATCACCGTGTACGGCGCCTCGGGCTTCTCGGTGAGGCGGTCGAGCACGTCAAGCTCTGCTGCGATGAGCAGGCCGGCCGCGCTCGGCAGGATCTGGGCCAGGTCGAAGACGCTGGCCTGCTTGCGGTGTACGACGCCGAATCCGTCGGACACCAGGGCATCGCCGAGGGCCGAGAGCTCGGTGGCGAATGCCACCCGCTCGGCTTCGACCTTGCTGGTCTCCCCCGCGTTGAAGCGGAGGTTCTCCAGCACGACGATGTCGCCGTCGGCGAGGGCCGCGACTGCGGCCTGGGCAGATTCGCCGACGGTGTCGGTGGCGAAGGCCACCGGGGAACCGATCAGTTCGGCCAGGCGCGCCGCAACGGGCGCCAGGCTGTACTTGGGGTTGACCTGGCCGTCAGGGCGCCCGAGGTGAGAAACGATCACCAGGCGGGCACCCTGTTCGACCAGAGCCTTGAGGGTGGGCAGGGACGCCCGCACGCGGCCATCGTCGGTGATCTGACCGTCCTTCAACGGAACGTTCAGATCACACCGAACGATGACGCGCTTGCCGTGGAGCGATCCCAGCGATTCGATAGTGCGAAGCGTCACTGCGTATCCCCTAGTTAGAGACGCTCGGCGACGAACTCGGTGAGGTCAACCATGCGGTTGGAGTAGCCCCACTCGTTGTCGTACCAGGAGGACAGCTTGACCTGGTCGCCCAGGACGCGCAGCAGGCCGGCGTCGAAGATCGAGGAGTGCGGGTCGGTCACGATGTCGCTGGAGACGATCTCGTCCTCGGTGTACATCAGGATGCCCTTGAGGGGGCCCTCTGCTGCTGCCTTGTACGCGGCCTTGATGGCTTCGACGGTGACCGGCTTCTCGGCGATGACGGTCAGGTCGGTGATGGAACCGGTGGGCACGGGTACGCGCAGTGCGAAGCCGTCAAGCTTGCCGGCGAGCTCCGGGAGGACGATGCCCAGGGCCTTGGCGGCACCGGTCGAGGTCGGGATGATGTTGACGGCGGCGGCGCGGGCGCGACGCAGGTCGCTGTGCGGGCCATCCTGCAGGTTCTGGTCTGCGGTGTACGCGTGGATGGTGGTCATCAGGCCACTCTTGATGCCAAAGTTGTCGTTGAAGACCTTGGCCAGCGGGGCGAGGCAGTTCGTGGTGCACGAGGCGTTCGAGATGATGTCGAACTTCGCGGAGTCGTACGTCTCCTCGTTGACGCCCATGACGATGGTCGCAACGTCGCCGGTGGCGGGTGCGGAGACGATGACCTTCTTGGCACCGGCGGTGATGTGCTTGCGCGCATCGTCAGCCTTGGTGAAGCGGCCGGTCGACTCGATCACGATGTCAACGCCCAGGGCGCCCCAGGGGAGGTTGGCCGGGTCGCGCTCGGCGAGAACCTTGATCGGCTTGCCGTTGACGAGGATGGAATCGCCCTCGACGGAGACGGTGGCGTCCAGACGGCCCGTGATGGAGTCGTATTTGAGGAGGTGGGCCAGCGTCTTGGTGTCGGTGAGGTCGTTGACGGCGACAATTTCGATGTCGCTGCCCTGGGCCAGCGCGGCGCGCAGGTAGTTGCGGCCGATGCGGCCAAATCCGTTGATACCAATCTTTACAGACACAAATGACTCCTGTTATTGATGGCGCTTGACAGCGCCGGTGGTGGGAATGAAAAAAGCTAGGGGGTAAGAGTGAGGGCGAATCTAGGAGAGCAGGAGAAGGCCGTTGGTCTTCTCCCTGGCGGCGACGAAGCGCGCCTGGACGTTCTCCCAGTCGACGATGTTCCAGAATGCCTTGACATAGTCGGCGCGCACGTTCTGGTAGTCGAGGTAGTACGCGTGCTCCCAGACGTCGAGCATGAGGATCGGGACCGTGCCGGCCGCGAAGTTGGCCTGCTGGTCGAAGAACTGCTGGATGATCAGTCGCTGCCCGATGGAATCCCAGGCGAGCACGGACCAGCCGGAACCCTGCACGCCCAGCGCGGTCGCCGCGAAGTGGGCCTGGAACTTGTCGAAGGAACCGAAGTAGTCGTCGATCGCGCTGGCCAGTTCACCGACCGGCTTGTCGCCGCCGTTCGGCGACATGTTGGTCCAGAAGATCGAGTGGTTGACGTGGCCGCCGAGGTTGAACGCGAGGTCCTTCTCGAGCTTGTTGACATACACGAGACTGCCCGAGTCGCGAGCCTCCGCCAGCTGGGCGAGGGCGGTGTTGGCGCCCGTCACATACGCCTGGTGGTGCTTGCTGTGGTGGAGCTCCATGATGGTGCCGCTGATACTCGGCGCGAGCGCAGAGTAGTCGTAAGCCAGTTCAGGCAGGGTGTAATCGGCCATAGCTCGTATCTCCTCATTTTGTGGCAGCGACAAGATTTCTCTGGTCTTCTGCACTGTAAGTGACCTTTTTAGTCTACTCAGGTGAATAGGGGACGTTAGTCCCCTCTTGCCGGTGTGGAGGGCGCCGACTGAGGGCTGGGCGGGCCACCGGCGGCCGGTCAGACGTCGTCGAGATCGGCCGGCAGGTTCGCGTCGGTGCCGGGGATGCCGAGGTCGACGGCCTTCTTGTCGGCCATCGCCAGGAGGCGGCGGATGCGGCCGGCCACCGCGTCCTTGGTCATGGGCGGGTCGGCGTGGTGGCCGAGCTCGTCGAGGCTGGAGTCCCGGAACGACAGGCGCAGTTCCCCCGCGTAGCGCAGGTGTTCGGGAATGTCGTCGCCGAGGATCTCCATGGCCCTGTCGACGCGTGCACACGCCGCGACGGCCGCCTGGGCGGAGCGGCGCAGGTTGGCGTCGTCGAAGTTGACCAGGCGGTTGGCCGTGGCCCGTACCTCGCGACGCTGGCGCAGCGCTTCCCAGTTGAGAACGGTCTCCGCGGCGCCCATCTGCACGAGCATCGCGCCGATGGCGTCGCCGTCCCGGATGACGACACGGTGTACGCCGCGCACCTCTCGGGCCTTCGCGACGATGCCGAGGCGCCCGGCGGCTCCCACGATTGCCATGGCGGCCTCGTTGCCCGGGCAGACGACCTCGAGGGCCGCGGAGCGGCCGGGGTCGGTCAGCGACCCTGCCGCGAGGAAGGCGCCCCGCCAGACCGCGGCGATCTCCTCCTTGGAACCCGTCGTCAGGCGGTTGGGCAGGCCCCGGATGGGACGGCGGCGGGCGTCGAGCAGGCCCGTCTGCCTGGCGAGGGTTTCCCCGCCGTCGAGCACCCGCACGAGGTAGTGGTTGGTGCGGCGGAGCCCGGACGCCGTGATCACGGACACGTCACTGCGCACCCCGTACAGTTCGGCGAGGTCCTTGCGCACACGGCGGGCCAGCAGCGGGGTATCGAGTTCCGACTCGATGGCGATGCGACCGGAGATCATGTGCAGGCCGCCGGAGAAACGCAGGATCGTCGCCAGTTCGGCCGCGCGAACCGTGGTCTTCGAAACCTCGACGCGGGCTAGTTCATCTTTGACGTCGATGGTGAGTGCCAATCGTCATTCCATTCTGTTGTTCGGGCAGGCCGTCACGCTGGACGGCAGGCCGTGTCGTTATTCTCGTCCGAGGTCGCGGTGCTTGAGGCTCACCGCGACGCCGGGAAATTCTTGAAGCAGACCGGCGAGTTCCCTCGCCATGGCCACCGAGCGGTGCTTGCCGCCGGTGCATCCGATGGCGATGGTGGCATGACGCTTGTTCTCGCGCTGGTAACCGGCGAGAACCGGTTTGACGGCGGCCGCGTAGCTGGTGATGAACTCCCGCGCGCCGTCCTGGCCGAGCACGTACTCGCTGACCTCGGGGTCGAGGCCGGTGTGCGGGCGAAGTTCGGGGATCCAGAACGGGTTGGGCAGAAACCTGGCGTCGGCGACCATGTCGACGTCGGTGGGCAGCCCGTACTTGAAGCCGAAGCTCATCACGGTCAGGTGCAGCCCGGCGGCGTTCTCCGCGGCGAAACGCTCGGTGATCGTGGTGGCGAGCTGGTGGATGTTGAGATCTGAAGTGTCGATGACGATGTCGCAGGATTCCCGCACGACGGCCAGCCGGGTGCGCTCGGCGGAGATGCCGTCCAGGATCGTTCCCTCACCCTGCAGCGGGTGCGGTCGCCTGACCGCTTCGAAACGGCGAACGAGAACATCGTCGCGGGCTTCGAGGAAGATGACCCGGACCTGGGTGCCGCTGCGGAGCGCCTGGACGAGCTCCTGGAAATCGCCGAAGAAGTCCCGGCCACGGATGTCGACGACGGCCGCGATCTTGGGCAGGCTGGTGCCGGCCCGTCCGACGAGTTCCACCAGGGGGCGAAGCATCTGCGGCGGCAGGTTGTCGACCACGTACCAACCGAGATCCTCCAGCGCGTTCGCGACGGTCGATCGTCCGGCGCCGGACATGCCGGTAACGATCAGCATTTCCTGCTTTTCGGTCTCCGTGCTCATGCTGGATTACGCCTTCGGTCGAAGTTGGTGAGTGTCCAGCCTACCGACCGGGGGCAGGTTCAGGCGCGCAGGTGCCGGTGGATGCCCTCGGCGAGGGCCGGTCCGATGCCCCGGATCTCGGCGATCGAGTCCACCGACGCGTCCCTGAGGCGCGTGACAGACCCGAAGTGCACCAGCAGCACCTTGATGCGGGCAGGGCCCAGCCCGGGAATTTCTCCGAGGATGGTGTTGATGTCACGTTTACGGCGGGCGCGCTGGTGCGTGATGGCGAAGCGGTGCGCTTCATCGCGGATGCGTTGAATGAGGAACAGGGCGTCGCTGTTGCGCGGGAGGATCACCGGGTACTCGGAATCCGGCAGCCAGATTTCCTCCAGCCGTTTCGCGATGCCGCACAGGGTGATGCCCTGAACTCCGGACTCGCGCAGGGCACGTGCCGCCGCCGCAACCTGCGGTTGGCCGCCGTCCACAATGAGCAGGTTCGGTTGGTAGCGGAATTTCGCGCGTTTCGCTGCGCGGTCCGCTTCGTCGGCGGCGGGCGGGTCCCCACCGGAGGCCTCCGCGACGGTCAGGCCGTCGAGCGGGTTGGCCGGCACCGCGATGACGCCCCCCTTCGGCAGCGCATCCGGTGTTGCGTCGTCGGGAACCAGGTAGGCCAGCCGCCGGGTGAGGACCCGATAGAGCGAATCGGTGTCGTCGGTGGACTCCGGGACGCCGAACCGGCGGTACTCGTCCTTGCGCGGCAGCCCGTCCTCGAAGACCACCATCGACGCCACGATGTTGGTGCCGCCGAGGTGGGAGACGTCGTAACACTCCATGCGGAGCGGGGCGGATTCCATACCCAAGGCCTCCTGGAGGTCTTCCAGGGCCTTCGATCTGGCGACGAAGTCGGAGCTGCGCCGGGTCTTGTACAGCATGAGCGCCTGCTTGGCGTTCTGGGTGGCCGTGACCAGCAGGGCGGCTTTCTCGCCGCGCTGGGCCGCGACGAGCCGCACCTTGCGGTGGGCGATCTCGCCCAGCCAGCCCTCGAGGGCTTCGGCGTCGTCCGGCAGCTCCGGCAGCACGATTTCCCGGGGTGGCACGGCGTCCCCGGTGTAGGCGGTCTGCATGATCGAGTCGATCAGTTCGCTGATGCTCAGGTCAAGCTCCTTGTCGACGACCCAGCCACGCACACCGCGGATGCGCCCGCCGCGAACGATGAACAGCTGGACGGCCGCGGCGAGCTCGTCCTGTTCGATCGCGAACAGATCGATGTCGACGTTGTCGCGCAGAACAACGGCGCTCTTTTCCAGTACGGCGTTGAGCGCCTTCACCTGGTCGCGACGCCTGGCGGCGGTTTCGTAGTCCTGCGCCAGCGCGGCATCCTTCATCTGGGCCGTGAGGCTGTTGATGAGTTTGCGATCCTGGCTGCCCATGAAGCTCACGAATTCGTTGACGATTTTGCGGTGATCCTCGATGCCGACCTTGCCGGAGCACGGACCGAAGCACCGGCCGATCTGTCCGGCGAAGCAGGGCTTGCCGGACTGCATGGCGCGCTTGTAGTTGGCGTTGTTGCAGGTGCGGATCGGGAAGGCCTTGAGCATCAGGTCGATGGTCTCGTGCACGGCCCACACCTTGGGGTACGGCCCGAAGTAGCGGGCGCCCTTGATGCCGGAGGTGCGGGTCACGAGCGCCCGCGGTGCCTCGTCCGCCAGGGTCACCGCGAGATACGGGTACGACTTGTCGTCCTTGAACTGTACGTTGAACGGTGGGTCGAATTCGTTGATCCAGGTCCACTCGAGCTGCAGCGCCTCGATCTCGGTGCCCACGGTCGTCCATTCGACGCTCGTCGCCGTCGTCACCATCCGCCGGGTGCGTTCGTGCAGGCTGCTCAGCGGAGCGAAGTAATTGCTCAGCCGTGCGCGCAGGTTCTTGGCCTTGCCCACGTACAGCACCCGGCGGGAGGCGTCGCGAAACCTGTAGACACCGGGTCCGGTGGGGATCTCCCCGGGCTTGGGGCGATAGCTCAGAGCGTCAGACATGTTCTCCTGCGCCTACCGAGCGGCGAGGACCTCCTTCAGGAATGTACCGGTGTGGCTCTTCTTCACTGCTGCGACGTGCTCCGGGGTGCCGGTGGCGAGCACCTTGCCGCCGCCGGAACCGCCCTCTGGGCCCAGGTCGATGACCCAGTCGGCCGACTTGATCACGTCGAGGTTGTGCTCGATGACGATGACGGTGTTGCCCTTGTCGACGAGGCTGTTCAGCACCAGCAAGAGCTTGCGGACGTCTTCGAAGTGCAGGCCGGTGGTCGGCTCGTCCAGTACATACACGCTGCGCCCGTTGGAACGGCGCTGCAGCTCGGTGGCCAGTTTGACCCGCTGCGCCTCGCCTCCGGAGAGCGTCGTGGCGCTCTGCCCCAGGCGCACATAGCCGAGCCCCACCTCGACGAGGGTCTTGAGGAACCGGTGGATCGCCGAGATCGGTTCGAAGAACTCGGCCGCCTCGCTGATCGGCATGTCGAGGACCTCGGCGATGTTCTTGCCCTTGTAGTGCACGGTGAGGGTGTCGCGGTTGTACCGCGCTCCCCCGCACACCTCGCAGGCCACGTACACGTCGGGCAGGAAGTTCATCTCGATCTTGATGGTGCCGTCGCCGGAGCAGGCCTCGCAGCGACCGCCCTTGACGTTGAAGCTGAACCTGCCCGGCAGGTAGCCGCGGGCCTTGGCCTCCATGGTCTCGGCGAACAGGTTGCGGATCTTGTCGAACACACCCGTGTAGGTGGCCGGGTTCGAGCGCGGGGTGCGTCCGATCGGGGCCTGGTCCACGTGGATTACCTTGTCGAGCTGTTCGAGGCCGGTGACCTTCGTGTGCCGCCCGGGGAGCTTCCGCGCGCCGTTGAGCCGGTTGGCGAGGACCCTGTACAGCACGTCGTTGACCAGGGAAGACTTACCGGACCCGCTGACACCGGTGACCGCGGTGAAGACGCCAAGGGGGAACTTGACGGTGACCTTCCTGAGGTTGTTCGCTTCGGCGCCAACCACGGTGATCTCACGCTCGGGGTCCAGCGGTCGACGCGTCGTCGGGGTGGCGATCGACTTGCGGCCGGAGAGGTAGTCCGCGGTCAACGACTTCGTGTTGGTGAGCAGGTCGGCGTATGAACCCGAGTGCACAACGTGGCCGCCGTTGACGCCGGCGCCCGGTCCGATGTCGACGACCCAGTCGGCGGTCTTGATGGTGTCTTCGTCGTGTTCGACGACGATGAGGGTGTTGCCCAGGTCGCGAAGGGAAACCAGAGTCTCGATCAGGCGCCGGTTGTCGCGCTGGTGCAGCCCGATGCTGGGCTCGTCGAGGACGTAGAGCACCCCGGTGAGTCCCGAACCGATCTGGGTGGCCAGGCGGATGCGCTGGGCCTCGCCGCCGGAGAGGGTCGCGGCCGCGCGGGCCAGGCTGAGGTAGTTCAGTCCCACCCGGAGCAGGAAGTCCAGGCGCACCTTGATCTCGCGCAGCACCTGGGCGGCGATGGTCTTCTCGCGCTCGGTGAGTTCGAGCTTGTCCATGAAGTCCCGGGCATCCGAGAGGCTGAGCCGGCAGATGTCGGCGATGCTCATGTCGTGCACGAGCACGGCGAGCACCTCAGGCTTGAGCCGGGTGCCGTCGCAGACGGGGCAGGCCACCTCGCGCAGGTATTCTCCCCATCGCTGGCGCTGGGTGTCGGTTTCGGCCTGCAGGAATTGCCGCTCGATGTAGGGCACGACGCCTTCGAAACCGGAGGTGTAGCTCATCTCCCGGCCGTAGCGGTTCTTCCACTTGACCTTCACCTCGAAGTTGTCGCCGCGCATAACCGCGGTGCGCACCTCGGCGGGGAGTTTCTTCCACGGTGTTTCCAGCGAGAACTTGAGGTCGCGGGCGAGCCCGTCGAGGAGCTTCTCGTAGTACTGGAAGAGGCCCTTGCCCTGGGTGGTCCAGGGCAGCACGACACCCTCGGCGATGCTCAGGGCCGGGTCGCCGAGGAGCAGGTCCTCGTCTACCGACATGCGGGTACCCAGGCCGGAGCATTCGGGGCAGGCGCCGAACGGCGCGTTGAACGAGAAGGTGCGCGGTTCGATCTCGGTGAGCTGCACGGGGTGGTTGTTCGGGCAGGAGAGCTTCTCGGAGTAGCTCTGCCAGGCCTCGTCGCCGGTGAGGTCGACGAAGTTGACCTGCACCAGGCCGTCGGTGAGCTTGAGCGCCGTCTCCAGGGAGTCGGTCAGACGGCTCAGCAGGTCGGGGCCCGCGACGAGCCGGTCGACGACAACGGAGATATCGTGCTTGAGTTGCTTCTTCAGCGTGGGCGGTTCGTTCAGCTGGATCTGGGTGCCGTCGACCAGCGCCCGGGAGTAGCCGCCGGCGGCGAGCTCCTTGAACAGGTCGACGAACTCGCCCTTCTTCTGCGAAACGATCGGGCTGAGGATCTGGTAACGCACACCGGTCTCCAGCTCCATGAGCTGGTCGGCTATCTGCTGCACGGTCTGCGACTGGATGACCTCGCCGCAGACGGCGCAGTGCGGCACACCGATACGCGCCCAGAGCAGGCGCATGTAGTCGTAGATCTCGGTGATGGTGCCCACGGTGGACCGTGGGTTGCGGTTGGTGGACTTCTGGTCGATGGACACGGCGGGGCTGAGCCCCTCGATGAAGTCGACATCGGGCCGGTCGACCTGCCCGAGGAACTGGCGCGCGTACGCCGACAGGGATTCGACGTAGCGCCGTTGGCCCTCCGCGAAGATCGTATCGAAGGCGAGCGATGATTTGCCCGACCCGGATAGACCTGTGAACACCACGAGCGAATCGCGGGGGATGTCGAGGTTGACGTTGTGCAAGTTGTGCACGCGTGCACCACGGACGCTGAGTTGAGAGCCCTGCTCTACCTTGGAAATTGACACCATTCGAGTCTATGCAGTGCCACCGACACTGCAGTGCCACGGGAGCCGCCTGGCGATCCCGGCGGCCGGTTAGGTCAGGTGGCCTGCCTTCTCCATCTGCCGCAGCTCCCGCTTGAGCTCGGAGACCTCGTCCCTCAGCCTTCCAGCCAGCTCGAACTTGAGTTCGCCGGCGGCCTCGAGCATCTGGGCGTTGAGGTCGGCGATGATCGATTCGAGGTCGTTGGCGCCGTTCGCCGCCAGGCCCTGGCGCATCGATGGGGTGGGGCTGCGCCGCCGGGCGTCGCGGCCTGCCAGTAGTTCGGCGGTGTCGGCCTCCTCGCGGGCGAGCACGTCGGTGATGTCGGCGATGCGTTTGCGGAGCGGCGTGGGGTCGATGCCGTTGAGCGTGTTGTACTCCACCTGCTTCTCCCGCCGCCGGTCGGTCTCGTCGATGGCCCTGGCCATCGAGTCGGTGATCCGGTCGGCGTACATGTGCACCTCGCCGGACACGTTGCGGGCGGCACGGCCGATGGTCTGGATGAGAGAGGTCGAGGACCGCAGGAACCCCTCCTTGTCGGCGTCGAGGATGGCCACCAGGGACACCTCCGGCAGGTCGAGGCCCTCCCGGAGCAGGTTGATGCCCACCAGCACGTCGTACAGGCCCTGACGCAGCTCGGTGAGCAGCTCCACCCGGCGCAGGGTGTCGACGTCGGAGTGCAGGTACCGCACCCGCACGCCGGCCTCGGTGAGGAAGTCGGTGAGTTCCTCGGCCATCTTCTTGGTCAGGGTGGTGACCAGCACCCGCTCGTTGAGTTCGACGCGCAGGCGGATCTGCTCGAGCAGGTCATCGATCTGGCCGGCGGAGGGCTTGACGACGATCTGCGGGTCGATCAGCCCGGTCGGGCGGATGATCTGTTCGACGATGCCGTCGGCGATGCCCATCTCGTACTTGCCGGGGGTGGCGGAGAGGTAAACAGTCTGGCCGACCCGGGCCTTGAACTCGTTCCACTTGAGCGGGCGGTTGTCCAGCGCGCTGGGCAGCCGGAAGCCGTGCTCCACCAGGGTGCGCTTCCGCGACGAGTCGCCCTCGAACATGGCGCCGATCTGCGGCACCGTCACGTGGGACTCGTCGATGACCACGAGGAAGTCGTCGGGGAAGTAATCGAGCAGGCAGTGCCCGGGCTCCCCCGCGCTCCGCCCATCGATGTGCCGGGAGTAGTTCTCGATGCCGGAGCAGAACCCGATCTGTTCCATCATCTCCAGGTCGAAGGTGGTCCGCATCCGCAGGCGTTGCGCTTCGAGCAGCTTGCCTTCGCGTTCCAACTGGTCCAGGCGCTCGGCGAGTTCCTCCTTGATCGTCACCATTGCCCGCTGCATGACGTCGGTGCTGGCCACGTAGTGGGAGCCGGGGAACACCGACACAGCGTCGAGCCTGCGCACAACATCGCCGGTGAGCGGATGCAGGCTGTAGAGCGCCTCGATCTCGTCCCCGAACATCTCGATGCGGATGGCGAGCTCCTCGTACATCGGGATGATCTCGATGGTGTCGCCACGCACCCTGAAGTGGCCCCGGGAGAAGTCGACGTCGTTGCGCTGGTACTGCATGGCCACGAACTTGCGGATGAGCCAGTCCCGGTTCACCTTCTGGCCCACCTGCAGCGCCACCATGGCCTCCAGGTAGCCCTCCGGCGTGCCGAGGCCGTAGATGCAGGACACCGTGGACACGACGATGACGTCTCGCCGACTGAGCAGCGAGTTGGTGGTGGAGTGCCGGAGCCGTTCGACCTCCTCGTTGATCGAGGAGTCCTTCTCGATGAAGGTGTCGGTCTGCGGCACATAGGCCTCTGGCTGGTAGTAGTCGTAGTACGACACGAAGTACTCGACGGCGTTGTTCGGCATCAGTTCGCGGAACTCGTTCACGAGCTGCGCGGCCAGGGTCTTGTTGTGGGCGAGCACCAGGGTAGGGCGCTGCACCTGCTCGATCAGCCAGGCAGTGGTCGCGGACTTTCCGGTACCGGTGGCGCCGAGCAGCACGATGTCCGTTTCACCGGCGTTGATGCGGCCGGTGAGTTCGGCGATGGCGCCGGGCTGGTCGCCGCTGGGGGTGTACTCGCTCACGACCTCGAAGGGATGAACGGCGCGGGTAGGTTCCATGCCTCCAGTCTAAGGAGAGCCACCGACACTGGAGTCGGAGTGGGCCTGGCGGTGGTGCGCGCGAAGCTTCAAGTCCCAGAGCCGGTCGACCTGGGCCAGGGTGTCGTCGAGGGAGCCCATCGAGTCGATCACGACGTCGGCGACTGCGAGACGGTCGGCGTCGCCGGCCTGCGCGCTGATCCGGCTGCGGGCGTCCGCCTCCGGCATGCCGCGCAACTCCACCATGCGGCGCACCCGGGTCTCGGAATCGGCGTGGACGACCACGATCAGGTCGAAGGGATGGCCGACGGAGGCCTCGACCAGCAGGGGGACGTCGTAAACGACGACCGCATCAGGGTCGGTCCGCTCGGCGACGGCGATGGCCGCACTGGAGAGCGCCCGCACGGCGGGGTGGACCACGTTGTTGAGCACGCTGAGCGCGGTGGGGTTGCCGAACACAATCGAGCCCAGGCGCGCACGGTTGAGGCTGCCGTCCTCGGCGATGACCTCCGGTCCGAAGATGTCAGCGATATGGGCCAGCGCATCCGTGCCCGGCGCCACGGCGGCCCTGGCGAGCTGATCGGCGTCGATCACCACGGCTCCGTGTTCGGCGAATCGCTTCGCCACGGTGCTCTTGCCCGATGCGATCCCGCCGGTCAATCCAATCAAGTACACCGCCCCATGCTAACGGAGGGGCGCTCGTCAACCGGAACAGGCCGGACCCCGAAGGGCCCGGCCTGTACCGGTCCCGGCTCGCGCCGGGCAGGTGATGCTGATTACTAGTTGTTGCTGGAGAGCTTCTCGCGCAGGGCGGCAAGCGCCTCGTCGTCGGCGAGCGTGCCGGCTCCGGCAGCCTCGCTGGTGAACGAGTTGCCCGCAGCAGACGCGACATCGCCGGGGGCGATGATCTCGTCGTTCGCGGAAGCGACCTGCTTCTTGTGAGCCTCCCAGCGAGCCTGGGCTGCAGCGTAGTCCTGCTCCCACTTCTCGCGCTGGGTCTCGAAGCCTTCGCGCCACTCGTTGGTCTCCGGGTCGAAGCCCTCGGGGTACTTGTAGTTGCCCTGGTCGTCGTACTCGGTGAGCATTCCGTAGAGTGCCGGGTCGAACTCTGTGCCCTCGGGGTCGACACCATCGTTGGCCTGCTTGAGGCTCAGCGAGATGCGGCGACGCTCCAGGTCGATGTCGATGACCTTGACGAACACCTCGTCGCCGACCGAGACAACCTGCTCGGCGAGTTCGACGTGCTTGCCGGACAGCTCGGAGATGTGAACCAGGCCCTCGATGCCCTCTGCAACGCGAACGAACGCGCCGAAGGGGACGAGCTTGGTGACCTTACCCGGTGCAACCTGGCCGATGGCGTGGGTGCGGGCGAAGACCTGCCACGGGTCCTCTTGAGTTGCCTTAAGGGACAGGGAAACGCGCTCGCGGTCCAGGTCGACCTCGAGGATCTCGACGGTGACTTCCTGGCCGACCTCGACGACCTCGCTGGCGTGCTCGATGTGCTTCCAGCTGAGCTCGGAGACGTGAACCAGACCGTCAACGCCACCCAGGTCGACGAACGCACCGAAGTTGACGATCGACGAGACGACGCCCTTGCGGACCTGTCCCTTCTGGAGGTTGTTGAGGAAGGTGGTGCGGCTCTCGGACTGCGTCTGCTCGAGCAGGGCGCGGCGCGACAGGACGACGTTGTTGCGGTTCTTGTCGAGTTCGAGGATCTTGGCCTCGATCTCCTGGCCCAGGTACGGGGTCAGGTCGCGAACACGGCGAAGCTCGATGAGCGATGCCGGCAGGAAGCCGCGCAGGCCGATGTCGACGATGAGCCCGCCCTTGACGACCTCAATGACCGAACCGGTGACGACTCCGTCGGATTCCTTGATCTTCTCGACGTCGCCCCATGCACGCTCGTACTGAGCGCGCTTCTTCGACAGGATGAGACGGCCTTCTTTGTCTTCCTTCTGAAGAACGAGTGCCTCGACCAGGTCGCCGACCTTGACGACCTCGGAGGGGTCGACGTCGTGCTTGATGGAGAGCTCGCGGGAGGGGATGACACCCTCGGTCTTGTAGCCGACGTCGAGGAGAACCTCGTCGCGGTCGATCTTCACAACGGTGCCCTCGATGAGGTCGCCGTCGTTGAAGAATTTCAGAGTCTTTTCGACCGCGGCAAGGAAGTCTTCAGCAGATCCGATGTCGTTGATGGCGACCTGCTTGGGTGCCCGTTCGGTCGTTGCGATTGTCATGTAGTAGTTGCTCCAGGATGGACATATTCGGGCCAGAAGGGACGGTCGTGCGATACAAATTCAGGGTCCGCGACTGGCAGCGGCTAATTCGTCACAAGCGTGACAGTAAAGCTTAGCTGTTTCGGGCGGGCCCCGGCAACCCGTTTCCGGCGACGGTGCACAGGCAGTTCACACTGGTTCGACCGGGTATCGAAACGACCCCGAGTACTCCTAGACGGTGCCGACGAAAGGCAGGGTACCGGTGACTCGTGGATGCAGTCCCGTCAGGTCGCCGCCGCGACCTCGCACGGCGAGAGCCTCGGCACCGGGCTAACTCTGCAGCGCCGATTCGAGGGTGTCTAGGCCGACCCCGCCGAGGTCCAGGGCGCGGCGGTGGAACTCCTTGATGTTGAAGGCCGTTCCCTCTCGTGCCTGGGCGTCGTCGCGCAGCCGTTCCCAGATGCGCTGGCCGACCTTGTACGACGGTGCCTGACCGGGCCAGCCCAGGTACCGGTTCACCTCGAACGTGACGAAGCCCTCGTTCATGTTCACGTTCCTGGCCAGGAAGTCGAAGGCGTAGTCCGCGGTCCAGGTCTGCGACCCGTCCGGCACCTTCTTGCCCAGGTGCACGCCGATGTCCAGCACCACGCGGGCGGCACGCATCCGCTGCCCGTCGAGCATGCCCAGCCGGTCGGCCGGATCGTCGAGGTAGCCCAGCTGTTCCATCAGCCGCTCGGCGTACAGCGCCCAGCCCTCGGCGTGCCCGGAGGTGCCGGCCAGCTGGCGACGCCAGGTGTTCAGGGTCGCCCGGTTGTACACCGCCTGGCCGATCTGCAGGTGGTGTCCGGGGATCCCTTCGTGGTACACCGTGGTGAGCTCGCGCCAGGTGTCGAATTCGGTGACGCCGACGGGCACCGACCACCACATCCGGCCGGGGCGGGAGAAGTCGTCGGTGGGCCCTGTGTAGTAGATCCCGCCCTCCTGGGTGGGCGCGATCATGCACTCCAGGCGGCGTATCTCCTCGGGGATGTCGAACTGGGTTTCGCCGAGTTCGGCGATCGCCCTGTCGCTGGTTTCCTGCATCCAGCGTTGCAGGGCGTCGGTGCCGTGCAGCTTCCGGGCCGGGTCGGTGTCCAGGTACGCGATCGATTCGAGGACGGTGGCGCCGGGCTTGATCTGCCTGGCCACGCTCTCCTGTTCCTCGGTCATGCGGGCGAGTTCCTGGATGCCCCACTCGTAGGTCTCGTCGAGGTCGATGGTGGCGCCCAGGAAGCTCCGGGAGCTCAGCGCGTAGTGCTCGCGCCCGACGGCATCCTGCTCGGTGGCCCGCGGTGCGAGCTCGTCGGCGAGGAACGTTGCCAGCCGTTCGTAGGCGGAGGCCGCCGCACCGGCCCCGGTGCCGAGGTCGGTGGCCAGGGAGGCCGGCAGTGAACCCTGTTCCAGGCCGGCCTCGGCGACGAAGTGGTTGAAGAACCCGTCGTTGGCGGCGTTGCGCCTGGCCTGGCCGAGCACCTCTCGCACCTGCCGGAGGGCCGGCGTGATGCCCTGCTCGATGCCCAGCCGCAGGGTCTCGATGTAGCCGGTGATGGCCGCCGGCACGGCGTCCAGGCGTGCGGAGATGTTGCGCCAGTCGTCGACCGTGCCGGTGGGCATGAGATCGAAGACCTCACGGATGCCCTGCGCGGGTGAGGCGATGACGTTGAGGTCGCGCAACTGCAGCCGGGCCTCGGAGCTCTCCAGGTCCAGCGCGAGGGTGCTGCGCAGATCCGTGCGGGTGACCCGGTCCACGTCGTCGACCGGGGCGGTGTCGTCCAGGCGCCGGATGGTGCCGGCCGCGGCCTGCACGTACGCCGCGTGCCCGTCCGGCGAGTAGTCAGCGAGGCCGGAACCGTCGGCGGACCGACCGATGTAGGTGCCCACCGTGGGATCGAGCGACACCAGGGTGTCGACCCATTCTTCGGCGATCTGGTCGATGGGGGTGGGCGTCCGGCCTTCGTTCAGAGTCATCCTCCGAGCCTAGGACATGGCCTCGTCAGTGCGCGGCGGCGTCCCAGTTGGCCCCTCTGCCCACCTGCACGTCCAGGGGCACGAGCAGATCGGCGGCGGACTCCATCCGCTGGGTGACCACGTGCTGCAGGGCGTCCCACTCCCCCGGTGCCACCTCGAAGATCAGTTCGTCGTGCACCTGCAGCATCATGCGGCTCCGCAGGTCCTGCTCGCGCAGGTCGTCGGCGATGTTGTTCATCGCGATCTTCATCAGGTCGGCGGCCGAACCCTGAATGGGTGCGTTCAGCGCCGCCCGTTCGGCGTTGTCGCGCAGCACCCGGTTGGGGCTGTTCAGTTCGGGGAACGGCCGGCGCCGGCCGAAGATCGTCGTGGTGTACCCGTCGACCTTGGCCTGCTCGACAACCCGGCGCAGGTAGTCGCGCACGGCGCCGAACCTCGCGAAGTAGTCGGCGATGAGCTGCTTGGCCTCGCGCGATTCGATGCGCAGCTGCTTGGACAGGCCGAAGGCGCTGAGCCCGTAGGCGAGGCCGTACGACATGGCCTTGACCTTGTTGCGCATCTCCCCTGTCACCTCTTCCGGAGCCACGCCGAAGACCCTCGCGCCGACGAATCGGTGCAGGTCTTCGCCGGCGTTGAACGCTTCGATGAGGCCGGCGTCCTCGGAGAGGTGCGCCATGATGCGCATCTCGATCTGCGAGTAGTCGGCAGTGAGGAGGCTCTCGGAGCCGGACCCGGCGTGGAACGCGGCCCGGATGCGGCGGCCCTCCTCGGTGCGGACGGGAATGTTCTGCAGGTTCGGGTCCGTGGAGGAGATCCGGCCGGTGGCGGTGCCGATCTGCACATAGGTGGTGTGGATGCGGCCGGTGTCGTCGATGGCCCTGTCCAGTGTTTCCACGATCTGACGCAGCTTCGTGGCGTCCCGGTGCTTCAGGAGCAGGTCGAGGAACGGGTGCGGGTTGCTGGCCTGCAGGTCGGCGAGTGCACCGGCATCCGTGGTGAAACCGGTCTTGTTGGCCCGGGTGCGCGGCATGCCCAGCTGGTCGAAGAGCACCTCCTGCAGTTGCTTGGGCGAGCCGAGGTTGACCTCGCGGCCGATCTGGGCATAAGCGCCGGCCGCGAGCTCCGCCGCGGTGTCGCCCAGCTGCACCGACAGCGCCGCGAGTTCGGTGTGGTTGACGGCCACACCGGCCAGTTCCATGCCGGCCAGCGTCATCAGGGTGGGCATCTCGATGTCGGTCAGCACGGTCAGGGAGCCCTCGTCGAGCAGCCCGGCCAGGGTGGCGGCGAGGCGCACCGTGTACCAGGAGTCCACGGCGACCCCGCCGGCGACGCTCTCATCGGGCACCAGCTGGTTGGGGTCGACGACGGGCAGCGTCTCGTCGAGGTAGCGCGTGACGAGGTCGGCCAGGGTCTTGTCCGGGCCGCCCGGGCGCAGGAGCCAGCCGGCCACCAGGGTGTCGATGGCCAGTCCGGACAGGACCAGGCCGGCCCGGGTGAGGGCCTTCACCTGCGGCTTGGCGTCGTGCATGACCTTGGGGCCGGGCCCGGCCAGCCACTCTTCGAGCGGCAGGTAGTCGGCACGCTGGGGCTGCCAGGCCACGGTCGCGGTCTCGGTGACGGTGGCGAGACCGAAGCCGATGGGCAGGCCGTCCAGCACCTCGACGGTCACGGAGATGGCCGTTCCGGCCGCGGTCATCCGGTCCAGCCAGGTGGCCAGTTCCTCGTCGAGCAGCTCTCGTTGCACCGGCGCCTTCGCCGCCACCTGGGCCTCCGGGACCGGGACGACCGCGCTGGCGGGGCCGGTGCCGATCCCGTTCCCGTCGCCGTTTCCTTCGAGCTTGATGACCCGGTCGAGCAGGGTGCGGAATTCCAGGCGCCCGAAGACGTCGCGCACGGCGTCCTCATCGATGGGGCCGCGCACCAGGTCGCCGAGTTCGACGGGCAGCTCCAGGTCGGTGACCAGCCGGTTGAGCCGGCGATTGCGGATCGCGTTGTCCTTCTGCTCGCGGAGGTTGGCACCCACGACCCCGGTGATCTCGTCGGCGTGTTCGAGGATCGCGTCCAGGCTGCCGAACCTCTCCAGCCACTTCACGGCGGTCTTCTCGCCCACCTTGCTGATACCGATCAGGTTGTCACTGGTCTCGCCGACCAGGGCGGCGATGTCCGGGTACTGCTCGGGGGCGATGCCGTACTTCTCGCGCACCTTGGCCGGGTCGTACCGGGTGAGCGCGGACACGCCCTGACTGGCCGGGTAGAGCAGGGTGACGGTCTCGTTGACCAGCTGGATGGTGTCCCGGTCGCCGGACACCACGTACACGTCATAGCCCTCGGCGGTGCCGCGCACCGACAGGGTCGCGAGGATGTCGTCTGCCTCGTAGTCGTCCTTGGTGAGGGTGGTGATGTTCATGGCCTTGAGGGCCTCCTGCAGGAGCGGCACCTGGCCCTTGAACTCCGACGGCGTGACGGCCCTGGTGCCCTTGTACTCCGGGTAGTCCCTGGTGCGGAATGAGTACCGGGAGATGTCGAACGCCACGGCGATGTGGCTCGGATTCTCGTTGCGGATCAGGCTCAGCAGCATTGACAGGAACCCGTGGATGGCGTTGGTGTGCTGCCCGTCCCTGGTTTGGAAACTGTCGATGGGCAGGGCGTGAAAGGCCCGGTAGGCCAGCGAGTGGCCATCGATGATCATCAGGGTAGGCTTTTTTGATTCCGACACAGTCCCAGCCTACAAGCCGCCTCTGGTGGGGCTGAGCCGAGCCACGAGGGTGACCATGACCGAGAACGACATGCCCGAGAGCACAACGCCCGAGACCACCGACTTCCTCGCCTGGACGAAGGCGCGCGGCGCCGGCGACCTGGCCGACAAGATGGGCATCGAGTTCACCGAGTTCTCGCTCGAGAGGGCGGTGGCGCGGATGCCCGTCGAGGGCAACACCCAGCCGGCGATGCTGCTGCACGGCGGCGCCTACGTGGTGATGGGTGAGTCGCTCGGATCGATGTCGGCCAACCTGCACGCCGGTCCGGGCAAGCTCGCCGTGGGCATCGAGATCAACGCCAGCCACACCGGCTCGGCCACTTCCGGCTACGTCACGGCCGTGTGCACCCCGATCCACCTGGGCCGCACGCTCACCACCCACGAGATCGTGGTCACCGACGACGGGGGACGGCGCTGCTCGACGATCCGCATCACCAACCTGATCCTCGACCAGCCGGCAGCGAGCTGATCCGCCAGGTCTGAGCGCGAAAAAGCGGGTCCCTCACCGGAGGGACCCGCTTTTTTCGTGACGGTGGTGGCAGCGCTATTTCTTAGCAGCGCTATTTCTTGGCAGAGAGCTGTTCGATGATCGCCTGGGCGACATCGTGCATGGTCAGGCGGCGGTCCATGGACGCCTTCTGGATCCAGCGGAAGGCCTCGGGCTCGGTCAGGCCCATCTTCTCGTTGAGGAGGCCCTTGGCCCGGTCGACGAGCTTGCGGGTCTCGAAGCGTTCGACCAGATCAGCGACCTCGGCCTCGAGCGTGATGATCTGGCTGTAACGCGAAAGGGCGATCTCGATCGCGGGCAGCAGGTCGTTCGGCGTGAACGGCTTCACGACATACGCCAGCGCGCCGGCCTCGCTCGCGCGCTCGACCAGTTCCTTCTGGCTGAACGCCGTGAGCAGCACGACGGGGGCGATGTGCGCCTTCGTGATGCGTTCCGCGGCTGAGATCCCGTCGAGGTGGGGCATCTTGACGTCCATGATCACCAGGTCGGGGCGGAGCTCGGTGGCCAGGGCCACGGCGGTCTCGCCGTCACCAGCTTCGCCCACCACCTCGAATCCGTTGTCTCGGAGGATCTCGACGATGTCGAGCCTGATGAGGGATTCATCCTCCGCTACGACGACGCGGCGGGGGGGTACTGGAGTAGTCTCTTGGTCGGTCACAGCCAAAAGCCTACGGTATTCTGGAGCAGGTGATGTGAGCCGGTGTGGCGGAATGGCAGACGCGGAGCACTCAAAATGCTTTGTTCGCAAGGACGTGTGGGTTCGAGTCCCACCACCGGTACCACCTCACCGCATGCCCGTTGCCCGGTTCCACCGGCGGCGGGCATGCGGTGTTTCTGGCCTCTGCCTTCCCGGCAGCCGGGCGCACGGCGCCCGCGCACGCCCTTGTCAGCGATCGTTCGCGTCATCCGGTGGGGTGGCCGCGGCGCGGGCGCACAGGCGCCCATCGGCCGTGCACGGCCGCTCAGCGCGCTCTGGTCGCGGGGACGACAACAGCCCCGCGGATTTCTCCGCGGGGCTGCCTGACGGCACGAGACGTGTCGCCTGTCTGTTGCTTACTGCTGGGCGTACGCCGGAGCGACACCGTTGTGGGCGTCACCGATGCGGTGAACCCGGATGTCGTTCGTCGAACCCGCGATTCCGGGAGGGGATCCGGAGATCACCACGACCTTGTCGCCGATCTCTGCCAGGCCCTGGCCGAGCAGGATGTCGTCGACCTGACCGAACATCGAGTCGGTGTGGGTCACCCGGTCGACCAGGTACGTCTGCACGCCCCAGGTCAGCGCGAGGCGACGACGGATGCTCGCCTCGGGGGTGAAGGCGAGCATCGGGATCGAGGAACGCAGGCGCGACATGCGACGCGCGGAGTCTCCGGATTCGGTGAAGATGCAGAGGTACTTGGCCTCGACGAATTCGGCGACCTCGATGGCGGCCAGTGTGATGGCGCCGCCCTGGGTGCGCGGCTTGTTGGTGAGCGGTGCGATCCGCTCCAGGCCGTGCTCCTCGGTGGAGGCGACGATGCGGGCCATCGTCTGAACGGTGACCACCGGGTACTCACCGACGCTGGTCTCGCCGCTGAGCATGACCGCGTCAGCACCGTCGAGCACGGCGTTGGCGACGTCGGACGTCTCAGCGCGCGTGGGAACGGGGCTGTGGATCATCGATTCGAGCATCTGCGTCGCGACGATGACCGGCTTCGCCATGCGGCGGGCCAGTTCGACGGCGTGCTTCTGCACGATCGGCACGGCTTCGAGGGGAAGCTCGACGCCCAGGTCGCCACGGGCGACCATGATCGCGTCGAACGCGTCGACGATGCCCTCGAGGGCCTCGACGGCCTGCGGCTTCTCGATCTTGGCGATGACGGGAACCTTGCGGCCCTCTTCGGCCATGATCTCGTGCACCCGGTCGATGTCGGCCGCATTACGCACGAAGGAGAGCGCGATGAGGTCGGTGCCCAGGCGCAGGCCCCAACGCAGGTCGGCCTCGTCCTTGACGGACAGGGCAGGCACGTTGACGGCAACGCCGGGCAGGTTGATGCCCTTGTTGTTCGACACCGGGCCGGCGACGATGACCTTCGTGGTCACGACGGTGCCGTCGGACTCGACGACCTCGACCTTGACCTTGCCATCGTCGATCAGGAGGAAGTCCCCCTGCTTGACGTCGTTCGGCAGGCCCTTGTAGGTGGTGCCGGACAGTTCCTTGGTGCCGAGGATGTCCTCGGTCGTGATCTTGAAGATGTCGCCGACGGCGAGGTCGTACGGGCCGCCCTCGAACTTGCCGAGACGGATCTTCGGGCCCTGCAGGTCGACCATCACGGCGACGGCACGGCCGGAGTCGTTGGCTGCCTTCCGGATGTTGGCGTATACGCCCTCGTGCACGGTGTAGTCACCGTGGCTCAGGTTCATGCGGCAGACGTCTACGCCGGCGTCGATAATGGCGCGGATCTGTTCGTAGCTGGATGCTGCCGGCCCGAGGGTGGCGACGATTTTCGCGCGTCTCATACTGGTGGATCTCCGGTTTCCGCGCCGGTGTGGCGCATTGGTGCGTTCAGTTGGGTGGAGAGAATGGGCGGCGAAATCAGTTCGTTCGCTCAGATGGCAAACGAATGATCCGTCGGCTTCACCGGGGCGGGCAGTTGAGTCTCGCCTTCGAGATACCGATCGACGGCTGCCGCGGCAGCGCGTCCTTCGGCGATAGCCCATACGATGAGCGACTGACCTCGGCCTGCATCTCCGGCAACGAATACACCCTCGTGGCTGGTCTGGTAATCACTATCACGGACGACATTACTCCGGTCGTCGAGCGGCACATGCAGCTCATGGGTCAGCTCCGTGCTGTCGGGACCGGTGAATCCCAGTGCCAGCAACACCAGATCAGCGGGAATCTCGCGTTCGGTACCCGCTTTGGGCACCCGTCGGCCGTCGAGATATTCGGTTTCGGCGACACGGATGGCGCGCACCTCGCCGGCGTCGTTGGCCAGGAACTCGATGGTGGACGCGAGGTACTCCCGGGTGCCGCCCTCTTCGTGAGCGCTGGAAACCTCGAACAGTGTCGGCGACATCGGCCAGGGCTGGTGCTCAGGGCGGCTGTCGCCGGGCTGCTTGCCGATGGCGAGGTTGGTCACCGAGGCGGCGAGTTGACGGTTCGCGGTGCCGATGCAGTCCGCACCGGTGTCGCCGCCGCCGAGAACGACGACGTGCTTGCCTTCGGCGAGGATCTGGTTGTCGACGGTGTCGCCGGCACCCACCTTGTTCTGCTGCACGAGGTATTCCATGGCGAAATGCACCCCGGGCAAGTCGCGTCCCGGAATCGGCAGGTCGCGGGGCACCATGGCACCGGTGGCGATGACGACGGCGTCGTATCGGGCCCGCAGGTCGGTCCAGGTGATGTCCACCCCGATGTTGACGCCCGCGCGGAAGCGGGTGCCCTCGGCGGTCATCTGGGACAGACGCAGGTCGAGGTGCTTCTTCTCCATCTTGAAGTCCGGGATGCCGTAGCGCAGCAGGCCGCCGATGCGGTCGTCGCGTTCGAACACGGCGACGGTGTGGCCGGCCCGGGTCAGCTGCTGGGCGGCGGCGAGGCCGGCCGGTCCTGAGCCGACGACGGCGATGGTCTTGCCGGTGAGCCGGCCGGGCGGCTGGGGGGTGACCCAGCCCTCGGCGAAGGCCTGGTCGACGATCGAGACCTCGACCTGCTTGATGGTCACCGCCGGCTGGTTGATGCCGAGCACGCAGGCAGACTCGCAGGGGGCAGGGCAGAGCCGGCCGGTGAACTCGGGGAAGTTGTTCGTCGCGTGCAGCCGTTCGATGGCCTGCCGGCCCTCGCCACGCCAGGTGAGGTCGTTCCACTCCGGGATCAGGTTGCCCAGCGGGCAGCCCTGGTGGCAGAACGGCACGCCGCAGTCCATGCAGCGGCCCGCCTGCCGCTTGAGCACGGCGGAGTCGCCGGCTTCATAGACCTCTTTCCAGTCCATCAAGCGGATGGACACCGGACGACGGGCGGGGAGTTCCCGATCCGTGGTCTTCAGGAATCCCTTCGGGTCAGCCATTGGTTACCTCCAAGATGCGGTTCCAGACCACGTCGCCGTCGGGGTCGAGCCCCTCGGCCACGGCGCTCTGCCTGGTCGCCAGGACGGCCGCGTAGTCACGCGGCAGCACCTTGACGAAATTCTTCATTGTCGTGTCGCGGTCGGCGAGGAGCCGCGCGGCCAGAACAGAATCGGTCTGTTCCAGGTGCTGTTCCAGCAGGTCTCCGACGATTTCGATGTCGGCGCTGCCGAGTGGCAGCAACGTGAGTTCGCCGGAGTCCAGCGAGTCACGGTTCACGAGCTCTGGGCGCAGCCGGTAGACGTACGCGGTTCCGCCGGACATTCCAGCGCCGAGGTTACGGCCGGTCTCACCGAGGATCACGGCGAGTCCACCGGTCATGTACTCGAGGGCGTGGTCGCCCACCCCCTCAACCACGGCGGTCGCACCGGAGTTACGCACCAGGAAGCGTTCACCGACGATGCCGCGGATGAACATGCTGCCCAGCGTGGCGCCGTAGCCGATCACGTTTCCGGCGATCACGTTCTCCTCAGCGGCGAAGACGCTGCCCCGGTCGGGGCGCACGATGATCTGCCCGCCGGAAAGGCCCTTGCCGACGTAGTCGTTGGAGTCGCCCTCGAGGCGCAGGGTGATGCCGCTGGGCAGGAACGCGCCGAGGGACTGCCCCGCCGACCCGGTCAGGGTGACGTCGATGGAGCCGGCCGGCAGGCCGTTCTCTCCGTGCCGCAGGGTCACCTGGTGGCCGAGCATGGTGCCGACGGCGCGTTCGGTGTTACGGATCGGGAGCGCGATCGTGACCTGGCCGCCGTGCTCGAGCACGTTGGCACTCTGCCTGATGAGCTCGACGTCGAAGTGCTCGTCGAGTTCGTGCTCCTGCTCCCGGCTGGAGCGCCGGGGCTCGCCGGCGGAGAAGTCGGGGCCGACCAGGATCGGCGCCAGGTTGAGCCCGGACGCCTTCCAGTGGTTGAGGGCGCCGTTGACGTTCAACAGCTCCTTGCGGCCGGTGACCTCGTCGAGGCTCCGGAAGCCGAGCTCAGCGAGGTACTCGCGCACCTCCTGGGCGATGAACTCGAAGAAGTTCACCACGTAGTCGGCCTTGCCGCTGAAACGCTTCCGCAGCTCGGGATTCTGGGTCGCGACGCCGACGGGGCAGGTGTCCAGGTGGCAGACCCGCATCATGATGCAGCCCTCGACGATGAGCGGAGCGGTGGCGAAACCGAATTCTTCCGCACCGAGCAGGGCGCCGATGACGACGTCCCGGCCGGTCTTGAGCTGGCCGTCGACCTGCAGCACGACCCGGTCGCGCATCCCGTTGAGCATCAGGGTCTGTTGGGTTTCGGCCAGGCCGAGTTCCCAGGGTGTGCCGGCGTGCTTGAGCGAGTTGAGCGGGCTCGCGCCGGTGCCGCCGTCGTGTCCAGAGACCAGGATCACGTCGGAGAGTGCCTTGGCGACACCGGCAGCGACGGCACCGATACCGGACTGGCTGACCAGTTTGGTGTGGATGCGCGCGGTCGGGTTGGCCCGTTTGAGGTCGAAGATCAGCTGCTTGAGGTCTTCGATCGAGTAGATGTCGTGGTGCGGGGGCGGCGAGATCAGGCCGACGCCTGCGGTGGCGTGCCGGGTGCGGGCCACCCACGGGTAGACCTTGGTGGGCGGCAGCTGGCCGCCCTCCCCCGGCTTGGCGCCCTGGGCGAGTTTGATCTGGATGTCGTCGGCGTGCGTGAGGTACATGCTCGTGACGCCGAACCGGCCTGACGCGACCTGCTTGACGGCGCTCCGCCGTCTCGGGTCGAGCAGGCGGTCGAGGTCTTCGCCGCCCTCACCGGTGTTGGACTTGCCGCCCAGCCGGTTCATGGCGATCGCGAGGGTCTCGTGAGCCTCCTGCGAGATGGAGCCGTAGCTCATCGCGCCGGTGGAGAACTTCTTCACGATCGACGCGACCGATTCGACCTCATCGATCGGAATCGGCTTCCGCTGCCCGATGTTGAACGCGAACATGCCGCGCAGCGTCATCAGGCTCTCCGACTGGTCGTCGACGAGCTTGGTGTATTCCTTGAAGATGTCGTAGCGGCGGGTGCGGGTGGAGTGCTGCAGCCTGAAGATGGTCTCCGGGTTGAACAGGTGCGGGGAGCCGCCCCGGCGCCACTGGTATTCGCCGCCGGTGGCAAGACGTTCGTGCACGGTGACCGCGGCATCCGAGGGGTAGGCCCCGGCGTGGCGTTCGAGGTTCTCGGCTGCGATCACGTCGATCCCGACGCCGCCGAGCTTGCTCGTGGTTCCGGTGAAGTACTGGTCGATGAACGCCTTGCTGAGCCCGACGGCCTCGAACGTCTGCGCGCCGGCGTAGGAGGACACAGTGGAGATGCCCATCTTCGACATGATCTTGAGCACGCCCTTGCCGAGCGCCTTGATCACGTTCTTCACGGCCTTCTCCGGCGTGACGGTGGTGATGAAGCCGCTGCGCACGAGGTCCTCGCAGGTCTCCATGGCCAGGTACGGGTTGACGGCGCTGGCGCCGTATCCGATGAGGAGTGCCACGTGGTGCACCTCGCGCACGTCCCCGGCCTCCACGACGATGCCGACCTTGAGGCGGTTCTCGGTGCGGATGAGGTGGTGGTGCACGGCCGCGATCATCAGCAGCGACGGGATGGGCGCCAGGTCCTTGGTGCTGTCCCGGTCGGAGAGCACGATGAAGAGCGCGCCGTCCTCGATGGCCGCGTCGACCTCATGGCACATTTCCTCGACCCGGTTGGAGAGCGCGCTGGGGCCGTCGTCGAACCTGTAGAGACCGCGGATGGTGGTGGTGGTGCGGCTGCCCGGCGACGTGTCGATGTGCTGGATTTTGGCCAGCTCGTCGTTGTCGATCACCGGGAAGTCGAGCACGACCTGGCGGGCGTGCTCCGGCCCGGCGGCAAGCAGGTTGAGTTCTGGGCCGAGGCCGAGCTTGAGGCTGGTGACGACCTCTTCCCTGATCGAGTCCAGCGGCGGGTTCGTCACCTGGGCGAACTGCTGGGTGAAGTAGTCGAAGAGCAGACGCGGGCGTTCGCTGAGCACCGCGATGGGGGTGTCGCTGCCCATAGCGCCGAGCGGTTCTGAGCCGTTGCGGGCCATCGGGGCGAGCAGGATGCGCACCTCTTCTTCGGTGTACCCGAAGGTGCGCTGGCGGCGTACCACGGATGCCGGCGGGTGCACGATGTGCTCCCGCTCCGGCAGGTCCTTGAGGTTGATCCGGCCGGCGTCGAGCCAGGAGCCCCAGGGCTCGCTGGCAGCGAGGTCGCCCTTGATCTCCTCGTCTTCGATGATGCGGCCGGCCTCGGTGTCGACGAGGAACATCTTGCCTGGCTGCAGGCGGCCCTTGCGCACAACACGGGCGGGGTCGACGTCGATGACGCCGATTTCGCTGGCGAGCACGACGAGTCCGTCGTCGGTGATCACGTAGCGACCGGGACGCAGGCCGTTGCGGTCCAGGGTGGCGCCGACGAGGGTGCCGTCGGTGAAGACGATGGCGGCGGGGCCGTCCCACGGCTCCATCAGCATCGAGTGGTACTCGTAGAACGCGCGACGGTCACGGTCAAGGTCTGGCTGGTTCTCCCACGCTTCCGGCACCATCATCATGACGGCGTGGGGCAGGGACCGGCCCGACAGGCTCAGCAGTTCGACGACCTCATCGAATGACGCCGAGTCGCTGGCGCCGGGAGTGACGATCGGGAACAGCGGGTTAAGGTCGCCGAGCAGCTCGGATTCGAGCTGCGACTGGCGGGCGCGCATCCAGTTGCGGTTGCCCTGGACGGTGTTGATCTCGCCGTTGTGCGCGATCATCCGGAACGGCTGGGCGAGCGGCCAGGACGGGAAGGTGTTGGTGGAATACCGCGAGTGCACCAGCGCCAGCTTCGAGGTGAAGCGTTCGTCGGACAGGTCGGGGTAGAACGGCTCCAGCTGGAGGGTCGTGACCATGCCCTTGTACACGATGGTGCGGCAGGACAACGACGCGAAGTAGGTCTCCACCTCGCGTTCGGCGCGCTTGCGCAACCGCACGGCCTGGCGGTCCAGGTCGATGCCGGCCACGGGTAGGCCGTCATCGGCGGTGCGGATGCTGGACACGTACAGCTGCTGGATGGCGGGCATCGCGGCGCGTGCCAGGTTGCCGACCTCGTCGGGGCGCACCGGAACCTCGCGCCAGCCGAGAACGCTGAGGTTCTCTTCCCTGGCGATGGCCTCAATGGCACTCTTGACCGTGCTGCGGGCGGTGGGCTCGGTGGGCAGGAACACGTTGCCGACGGCGTACCGGCCGGCGTCGGGCAGGGCGAACGTGGAGACGGCGCGGAAGAAGTCGTCGGGGATCTGGGTGACGATCCCGGCTCCGTCGCCCGTTCCGGCGTCGGAGCCGACGGCACCGCGGTGCTCGAGGTTGCGCAGCGCGTCGAGCGCCCGCGTGATGATGTCGTGTCCGGCCGTCCCCCGCAGGGTGGCGACCATGGCGAGACCACAGGCGTCGCGTTCGTCGTGCGGGTTGTAGAGCCCCTGGGCTGGGGGCACAGTACTGAACCGGGAGAAGAGGGGTTGCTGCGTCATAAGACCGTCCTCACAGAATGACTGGCAGGTGGGGACGACGTTGGCCCGCGGGAAGAAGAGAAGCCACTCCGCCCGAAATGGAGGGCGGAAACCGTGGACCGGGTGGGATGACCGCGGTTAGGGGCGGGAGTCGGTGGTGCTTGTGGCGTCGACGTCGCGTGATTCAACGGGTTCATCAGCCTCATTGCCGTGATCCTCGAAAACGGAATCGGTTTCACCAAATTCTACCTCAGGGTCGGCCGGCTTCCACTCGCGTCCGGGCAGGTACGGGCTCAGTTCGATCCCGGTGTGGCGTCGGCTCTGCACGAGGATGATGACCAGCCCGATCGCGACGGCGAACAGCGCGGCCCAGACATTGGTGCGCAGACCGAAGAAGATCTCGCTCGGGTCGACGCGGATCGATTCGAACACGCTGCGACCCGCGCCGTACCAGATCAGGTACACGCCGAACGCGGTGCCCCAGCGCAGCCGGAACGTGCGTTCGAGGATCAGGATGACGGCGACGCCGACCAGGTTCCAGACGATCTCGTACAGGAAGGTGGGGTGGAAGAGGGTGCCGACGGGCAGGCCGACGGGGTACGCGGCGTTGTCGGGCGAGATCTCCAAGCCCCACGGCAGCGTCGTGGGCAGGCCGAACAGTTCGTGGTTGAACCAGTTGCCGAGACGCCCCATGGCCTGGGCGAGCAGCATTCCCGGTGCCAGGGCGTCGGCGAACGACCAGAAGCGGATGCCGGCGCGCCGGGTGCCGATGTACGCGCCGACGGCGCCGCCGAGCAGGGCGCCGAAGATGGCGATGCCGCCCTTCCAGACCGCGAAGACGTCCCAGAGGTTCGCTCCGTCGTAGAAGTAGTCGTTGGGGTGGGTGAGCACGTGGAAGATCCGGGCTCCGACGATGCCCAGCGGCACGGCCCAGAGGATGATGTCCAGCACCACGCCCGGCTCGCCGCCGCGCTTCGTCAGCCGCCGCGAGGTGACGGCGGTGGCCAGGAAGATACCGATCAGGATGCAGATCGCGTACGCGTGGATGCGGAACGGCCCCAGGTCGAAGAAGCTCCACTCAGGGCTCGGAATGCTCAAGGGAAACGACACCACAACAACCTTTCATCGTGACACGGTGGTCACTGGGAGCCGGTCGATCGACCGCCTCGGACAATTTACCCTATTGGGTCTGGGTTAAACGGCGCGGGTTAGGCGGCGAGGGTTAGACGGCAGCGCGGATGTCGCGGGCGCCGGCGGCCAGTTCGGCCGCGAGGGTCGAGACGGCTGCGACTCCCCCGTCGGCGAGTGCCTTCACCAGCGCGGACCCGACGATGGCACCGTCGGCGTACTCCAGCACCTCGCGCACCTGGGCGGGGGTGGAGATTCCCAGGCCGACGCAGGCGCTGGTGGATCCGGCCTCTCGCAGGCGGGTGACGAGCACCCTGGCGGCCGAGTCCACATCGGACCTGGCTCCGGTGATGCCCATTGTGGAGACGGCATAGACGAAGCCACGGCTGCGGGTGACCGCCTGGACCAGGCGTTCATCCGAGGATGACGGAGCGGCCAGGAAGACCCTGTCGAGGCCGGCGCGCTCGCTGGCGTCCAGCCAGCTTTGCGCATCGTCGGGGATCAGGTCGGGCGTGATCAGCCCGGCTCCCCCGGCGGCGGCCAGGTCGTCGGCGAATCTGTCGATCCCGTACTGCAGCACGGGGTTCCAGTAGGTCATCATCAGCACGGGGGTGTCGACCTGGGCGGTGATCGCGGCAACGGCCTCGAAGCCGTGCCGCAGGCGGAAGCCGTTGGCCAGGGCCTGCTGGGTGGCCGCCTGGATGACCGGGCCGTCCATGACGGGGTCGGAGTACGGCAGGCCGAGTTCGATGATGTCGACCCCGCTCTGCGCTATCGATACTGCGGCGTCGATGCTCTCGGACAGGGTGGGGAACCCGACCGGCAAGTAGCCGATCAGGGCGCCGCCACCGGCGGCACGGCGGGCAGCGATCGTCGCCTCGACGGTACTTGTGTAACCGGTGCCGGGGGTGCTGGTGTTCGTCACAGTTGCTGCGCTCCAGCGTCGAGAAGGTCGAAGTAGCGGCCGGCGGTTTCCATGTCCTTGTCGCCGCGGCCGGAGAGGTTGACAAGGATGATCGAGTCCGGGCCGAGCTTCTTGCCCAGCTCCAGGGTCCCGGCCAGGGCGTGCGCCGATTCGATCGCGGGGATGATGCCCTCGGTGCGGCTGAGCAGCCGCAGCGAGTCCATGGCCTCGGCGTCGGTGACGGGCAGGTAGGTGGCCCGGCCGATGGCGGCCAGCCAGGCGTGCTCCGGACCCACGCCCGGGTAGTCCAGCCCCGCCGAGATCGAGTGCGACTCGACGGTCTGTCCGTCTTCGTCCTGCAGCATCATGCTGCGTGCGCCGTGCAGCACGCCGGGGCGTCCCTTGGTGAGAGTCGCGGCGTGCCGCAGGCCCTCGATGCCTTCGCCGCCGGCCTCGTAGCCGTACAGGGCAACCTCGGGGTCGTCGAGGAAGGCGTGGAAGATGCCCATGGCGTTCGAGCCGCCGCCGACGCACGCCGTGACGGCGTCGGGCAGCCGACCGGTGAGGTCGAGCACCTGCTGCCTGGCTTCTTCGCCGATGATCTTCTGGAAGTCCCTCACCATGGCGGGGAACGGGTGCGGGCCGGCAACGGTGCCGAAGACGTAGTTGGTGGTCTCCACGTTGGTGACCCAGTCGCGCATCGCGTCGTTGATGGCGTCCTTGAGGGTGCGTGAGCCGGTCTTCACCGAGACGACCTCGGCGCCGAGCAGCCGCATGCGGGCGACGTTGAGCGCCTGGCGCTCCGTGTCGACCTCGCCCATGTAGACCACGCAGTCCAGCCCGAAGAGGGCTGCGGCGGTCGCCGTGGCGACACCGTGCTGCCCGGCGCCTGTTTCGGCGATCACGCGCTTCTTGCCGATGCGTTTGGTCAGCAGCACCTGACCGAGCACATTGTTGATCTTGTGCGAGCCGGTGTGGTTGAGGTCCTCGCGCTTGAGGATGATGCGGGCACCGCCGCCGTGTGCGGCGAAGCGGGGCACCTCGGTGATGAGTGACGGCCGGCCGGTGTAGCTGCGGTGCAGCTCGGACAGCTCGGCGGCGAACGCCGGGTCGGCCTTGGCGAGGGCGTACTCGGCCGACAGCTCGTCGAGCGCGGCGACCAGGGACTCCGGAACGAACCGGCCACCGAAGTCGCCGAAGTAGGGCCCGGACTGGGCGCGAAGGGAAGGTTTTGCGCTGGACATCTATACCGCCAGGAATTCGTTGAGGGTGAGAATGGGGTCGCTGGTGACGAGGGCTTCACCGACCAGGACGACATCGGCGCCTGCAGCACGGTAGTGGGCAACGTCGGCGGCGTTCTTGACCGCGGACTCCGCCACACGCACGACGCCGGCGGGGATGCGGTCGGCCAGGCTCGCGAAGAGATTCTGGTCGAGTTCGAAGGTGCTGAGGTTTCTGGCGTTCACGCCGACGAGATTGGCGCCGACGTCCAGCGCCCGCTCGACCTCATCCGCGGTGTGCGTCTCCACCAGCGGGGTCATGCCCAGCTCGAGCACCAGGCTGTGCAGGGTGCTCAGGGTGACCTGGTCGAGGGCGGCGACGATGAGCAGCACCAGGTCCGCTCCCGCGGCACGCGCTTCGAGTACCTGGTAGGGGGTGCCGATGAAGTCTTTGCGCAGCACGGGGATCGAGACCGACGCCTTGACCTGTTCGAGGTCGGCGAGCGAGCCGAGGAACCGGCGGCCCTCCGTGAGGACGCTGATCGCGCTGGCGCCGCCGAATTCATAGGACACGGCCAGCGCGGCCGGGTCGGTGATCTCGGCGAGGGGACCACGGGACGGGCTGGCGCGCTTCACCTCGGCGATGATCTTCACCCGGTCGGAGGGAGCAAGGGCGTGCAATGCGTCCAGGGCCGGAGCCTGGGCGAGCGCATCGGCCTCGAGAGCCGCCAGCGGGCGGTCCTTCCTGCGGGTTTCGGCGTCGGCGAGCGAACCGCCGAGAAGTTCTGCTAGTAGGTCGGAGGGCACTGAATCAGTGGCTTCCGTCGACCGAGGCCGCGCCGTAGCCCGCCTTCGCCATGATCCAGCCGGCGACAAGGCCGACCAGGAGCAGGACGGCGGCAGCCCAGACGAGCCAGACGAGCTCGAAGAAGAACGCGACGGTGCCGATGCCGAATGCGATCAGCATGATGGTGACTGCGGTCCAGGCCGCCGTCGAATGGCCGTGGCCGGGGTCTGCCGACTCGAAGCTCATGGTTCTCCTAAGGTCAATGGGCGTGCGGGACAATTCTAGCTTGCCGGGTAAGCCAGGTCAGACGGTCGGGTCGTCGCCCCTGGTGAGGCCGTCCCAGTCGTCGACGGCGTCTCGGGGGCGGTCCTGGCCCGTCGTGGCATCCGTCACCGGCTCCAGACGGGTGCTTTCGTAGCGTTTGGTCGGTCCGGGCCAGCCCCGGGCCGTCAGGCACACGGCGAGGCCGACGAGGAGCATCAGGATACCGGCGGCGAGGGCCAGGAACGGCCAGAAGGTCAGCGCGGCGCTGCTCACCGCCGCGCGGGTGGAGTCGACCCCGGCGATGCCGGTGGCGGCCGTGACCGCCGCGGCACTCGCGCCGACCGGGTCGGCAAGGGCCAGGGCTGCCGAGAGGATGACGCTGACTCCGAGGAGCATTTCGAGCAGGCCGAGGATAATGCGGATGACCACACCGGCGATGGTGAGCGCTCCGGCCAGGGCCAGGCCGGCCAGCGCCAGGGCGGTCAGGCCCGGCGCGGCGATGCTGCCGGTTACGTCGAGGACCTGCTGGGTGGTGCCGTCCGCGGCGAGGCGCACGGTCGCCCAGACCTGGGTCCAGGCCAGCAGTGCGAGGCCGCTGGCGGCGATCACGGCCAGGATCAGGGTCGGCTTGATGCGGCGCGGTGCGGCCATTCAGTACACCCGGGTCATCGCGTTGGCCACGGCGACGGCGCGCAGCGGGGCGGCGGCCTTGTTCTGGGACTCCTGGAATTCCGATGCGGGATCGGAGTCGGCGACAAGACCGCCGCCGGCCTGCACGTAGGCGACCCCGTTCATGATCGTCGCGGTGCGGATAGCGATGGCGAGGTCGGCGTCGCCGGCGAAGCCGAAGTAGCCCACCACGCCGCCGTACACGCCGCGCTGGGCCGGTTCGAGGGAGTCGATGATCTCCAGCGCCCGTGGTTTCGGCGCGCCGGAGAGAGTGCCGGCCGGGAAGGTGGCCCGGAAGACGTCGATCGCGGTCATCTCCGGCAGCAGGTCGCCCTCGACAGAAGAGACCAGGTGCATGATGTGGCTGAACCGTTCGATGCGCATGAACTCCGTCACCTCCACCGACCCGGCGCGGCAGACCTTGAGCAGGTCGTTGCGGGCCAGGTCGACCAGCATCAGGTGCTCGGCGCGCTCCTTGGGGTCGCCGGCGAGTTCGGTTTCGAAGTCGGCGTCGGCGTCAGGCGTCGCCCCGCGGGGCTTCGACCCGGCGATGGGGTGGGTGAAGACCCGGGTGTTCGCCACCTTCACCAAGGCCTCGGGTGAGGACCCGACGATCGAATACGGCTCTCCCGTGGTGGATTCGAGGCTGAGCAGGTACATGTACGGGCTCGGGTTGAGGCTGCGCAGCACCCTGTAGACGTCGATCGGGTCCGCGGTGCACTCCTGGTCGAAACGCTGGGAGATGACGACCTGGAAGACGTCGCCGTCGACGATGTGCTGTTTGGACGTGCCCACCGCGGCGAGGAAGTCCGCCCGCTCGGTGCGGTGTCGCGGGGCGGCCGGGGTGGACAGGTCGACCTCGGAGACGAACGCCTCCGCCGGCTGGGTGAGCCGGGTCTGCAGGGCGTCGAGGCGCGCCTGGGCGGCCGGCCACAGGGCATCCGTGGGGTCGGTGCCGTCGTTGAGCACGTTGGCGATGAGCTGCACGGTGCCGAACTTATGGTCGATGACGACGAGGTCGGCCACGAAGCTGAACGCCTGGCCCGGCACGTCGTAGTCGGCGGGCGGGCGGTTGGGCAGCCGCTCGATTTGGCGGATGGCCTCCCAGCCGATGAAGCCGACCAGGCCGCCGGTCAGCGGCGGGTGCTCGGGCAGCCGCGGCGTCTGCCAGCGCTCGTAGAGGTAGGCCAGCGCGTTCAGCGGTGCACGGTCGTTGGCGCCGCCGAAGGCGCGTTCGGCGGAGACACCGTAGTCGAGCCAGGCGGTGTCGTCGCCGGACTGGGTGAGCACGCCAAACGAGGACACCCCGACGAACGAGAACCGCGACCAGATGCCGCCCTGCTCGGCGGATTCGAGCAGGAAGCTGCCGGCGGTGCCGCTGGCCAGCTTGCGGTAGATCCCCACCGGCGTCTCGCCGTCGGCGAACAGCTCCCGGATGACCGGGATCACTCGGTGCTCGCCGAGGAGGCCGATGAAGGTCTCCAGGGTCGTCGAGCCGGCGCTCATTGCTCGGCCGGGCTGGTCATATCGGCCCCGGTCAGGCCGGTCACGTCGATGCCGCGACCGTCGAAGCAGGTGTGTGTGCCGGTGTGGCAGGCCGCGCCGATCTGCTCGACCTGCACGACGAGGGTGTCGGCGTCGCAGTCCAGGGCCGCAGAGCGCACGTACTGGGCGTGGCCGGAGGTGTCGCCCTTGCGCCAGTATTCCTGTCGGCTGCGCGACCAGAAGGTGACGCGTCCCTCGGTGAGGGTGCGGCGGAGGGCTTCGCGGTCCATCCAGCCCAGCATCAGCACCTCGGAGGTGTCCCACTGCTGGATCACGGCGGGCAGCAGTCCGTTGGCGTCGAAGCGGGCAGAGTCCAGAGCGGCGTCGACGTTCATCGGCGCACCACCATTCCGGCGTCGGCAAGCTCGCGCTTGACGTCGCCAATCGTCAGGTCTCCGCTGTGGAACACGGAGGCGGCCAGTACGGCGTCGGCTCCCGCGGTGATCGCCGGTGGGAAGTGTTCGACCCGGCCAGCTCCCCCGGACGCGATCACCGGGACGGAGCTGAGCTCGCGCATGATCGTGATCAATTCGAGGTCGAAGCCGGCCTTGGTGCCGTCGGCGTCGATGCTGTTCACCAGCAGTTCGCCGGCTCCCAGCTCGATCGCCTGTCGGGCCCAGGCGAGGGCGTCCAGGTCGGTTTCGGTGCGGCCGCCGTGCGTGGTGACCACAAAACCGGACGGCATGCGCTCGCTGCGCTTGACGTCGAGCGAGAGCACCAGCACCTGCGCGCCGTACCGGTCGGCGATCTCGGAGATCAGGGCGGGCCTGGCGATGGCGGCGCTGTTCACGCCGACCTTGTCGGCGCCGCTGGCCTGCAGCCTGGCCACGTCGTCGACGCTGCGGATGCCGCCGCCGACGGTGAGCGGGATGAAGACCTGCTCGGCGGTGGCGCGCACCACGTCGTAGGTGGTCGAGCGGTCGTCCACCGTCGCGGTCACGTCGAGGAAGGTGAGTTCGTCCGCGCCCTGCTCGTAATAGCGCTTGGCGAGTTCGACGGGGTCGCCGGCGTCGCGCAGGTTCTGGAAGTTGACGCCCTTGACGACGCGGCCGTTGGCCACGTCGAGGCACGGGATCACGCGAACGGCGAGGCCCATGGTTACAACCGGGCGTTGTGGATCGAGGTGACGAGGATGGCGCGGGCGCCGAGTTCGTAGAGCCGGTCCATCACGCTGTTGGTGTCCAGGCGCGGGATCATGACGCGTACGGCTACCCAGCTCGGGTCCCGCAGCGACGAGATCGTCGGGGACTCGATACCGGACGCGGCCTGGCAGGCGGCGTCGAGGTTGTCCACGTGCACGTCGTAGTCGACCAGCACGTACTGGCGGGCCACGAGCACGCCCTGGAGTCTGCGCAGGAGGGTGTTGATTCCCGGGTTCTCGTTCTCGGAGGTGATGAGCACCGCGGTCGACTCGAGGATGACCGGTCCGAAGATCTGCAGGCCGGCCTTACGCAGGGTGGAGCCGGTGGAGACGACGTCGGCGACGGCATCCGCCACGCCCAGCTGCACGGCGGACTCGACGGCGCCGTCGAGGGTGACCAGGTCGACGGTGACGCCGTGGCCGGTCAGGAAGGTGCCGACCAGGCCTGGGTAGCTCGTGGCGACGCGCAGGCCCTCGAGGTCGGCGAGTTCGCTGAAGCGGCCGGCGGGCCCGGCGAAGCGGAAGGTGGAGTCGCCGAAGTCGAGGCTGGCTATCTCGCCGGCGGTCGAGCGGGAGTCCAGCAGCAGGTCACGGCCGGTGATGCCGACGTCCAACGCGCCGCTGCCGACGTAGGTGGCGATGTCGCGGGGACGCAGGTAGAAGAACTCCACGTCGTTGTGCGGGTCGGACACGACCAGGTCGCGGGGGTCCCTGCGGCCGTTGTAGCCGGCTTCCGACAGCATCTGGGCGGCGGTCTCGGCGAGGGAGCCCTTGTTGGGCACAGCGATTCTCAACATGTCAATCTTTCCAAAGGGTGGGACGTGCCAAAGGGCGGGTGGGTTTCGCGAGGTGACGACATCACAGATGTCGGTAGACGTCCTCGGGGGAAAGCCCCTTCGCCACCATCAGGACCTGCAGGTGGTAGATGAGCTGCGAGATCTCTTCGGCGGTTTCGGTGTCACTCTGGTACTCGGCGGCCATCCAGACCTCTGCGGCCTCTTCGACGATTTTCTTGCCGATGGCGTGCACGCCGGCATCGAGTTCCCGGACGGTTCCGGACCCAACCGGGCGGTCAATGGCCTTCTGGCTCAGCTCAGCGAACAGGTCGTCGAATGTTTTCACCTGTACAGGTTACCGGTCCGACAGGCTCCCCGGGCGCGGACCGGCCTAGTGGGCGTGCGAGTGCAGCTCGGCGGCCGAGCGCAGCCGCTCGATCTGCCCGGCCGGGTCGCCGTTGAAGACGCTGGATCCGGCGACGAAGGTGTTGGCGCCGGCAGCGGCGGCCTGCGCGATGGTGTCCTCGGTGATGCCGCCGTCGACCTGCAGCCAGACGTCGAGGCCCTTCTCGCGCACAGCATCGGCCAGGAGGCTGAGCTTGGGCATGGTCGAGGCCAGGAAACTCTGTCCGCCGAAGCCCGGTTCGACGGTCATCACCAGCACCTGGTCGAATTCGTCGAGCAGGTCGAGGTAGGGCTCTACCGGGGTGCCGGGTTTGAGGGCGATGCCGGCCCTGGAGCCGATGGCGCGCAGGCGCCGTGCCAGGGCGACGGCATCCGTGGCCGCCTCGGCGTGGAAAGTCACCGAGTAGGCGCCGGCCTCGGCGTACGCGGGCGCCCACCGGTCGGGGTCCTCGATCATCAGGTGGATGTCCAACGGGATCGGGGACACCTGCAGCAGACGTTCCACGATCGGAAGGCCGAGGGTGAGGTTCGGCACGAAGTGGTTGTCCATGACGTCGACATGGGCGAGGTCGGCGGTGCTGATGCGGCCGAATTCCCTCTCCAGGTTGGCGAAGTCTGCGGCCAGAATGCTCGGGTTGATCCGGGTAACCATGGTTTCACCCTACCGAACCACGGCCGCGCCGGCCGTTCAGTCCGGCTGCCGCTCCAACAGGGTGATGAACATGGCGTCGGTGCCGTGCCGGTGCGGCCAGAGCTGCACGCTGCCGGGATCGCCGGCCAGGTCCAGCGGCTGCACGGCCAGGCCCTGCAACACCGCGGCGGTGTCCATTGGCGCGATCTTGTCACCCCAAGCCTTACGGGCCGTCGCCACGATCCCCCGGGTCTCGGCGATGTGCGGCGAGCAGGTGACGTAGGCCAGGATGCCGCCGGGCTTGAGCGCGCCGAGCGCCGCGTGGATCAGGGCGGACTGCAGGTCGGAGAGCTCCGCGACGTCCTTGGGCTGCTTTCGCCAACGCGCCTCAGGGCGGCGGCGCAGGGCGCCGAGCCCGGTGCACGGGGCGTCGAGAAGGATCCGGTCGAAGACCTCTGGCTGGTCCTCGCCGACCCAGGTGCCGTCCATCTCCCAGACGGGCACGTCGGCGGGCACGGCGGCCAGCGCTGCCCGCACCAGCTGCGCCCTGGCCGGGACGACCTCGTTGGCGACGAGGGTGGCGCCGCCGTTCAGGGCCTCGGCGGCGAGCAGGGCGGCCTTGCCGCCGGGTCCGGCGCACAGGTCGAGCCAGCGTTCACCCTCCACGATCGGGCGGGCGCGGCTCAGGGCGAGGGCGGCGAGCTGGGAGCCCTCGTCCTGCACCCGCAGGCGTCCCTGGCTGTCCTTCATCAGGTGGTGCGGGTCTCCCCCGGCGAGGACGAAGCCCGTTGGCGAGAAGGCGTTGGCATCGCCCAGCTCTGCTGTGGCCTCGGCGAGCCCGGGCAGCGCCACCATGTTGACCCGCGGCGCGGCGTTGTCGGCGGCGAGGAGCTCCTCGAGTTCGCCCTCACGACCCTCCTGGCGCAGGGATTGCCGGAACGCGCGCACCACCCAGACCGGGTGGGAATACAGGGCGGCGATGGCGTCGTCCGGCGACGTGGTGTCGGCGAGGATGCGTTCCCGCCACTCGTCGGCGCTGACCCGGGCGATCGCGCGCAGCACACCGTTGGTGAAGCCCGTCGCGGAGCGGGAGCCCACCTGGCGGGCGAGCTCGACGGATTCGTTGACGGCGGCGTGGGTGGCGACGCGGGTGGCCAGCAGCTGGTGCGCGCCCAGCCTGAGCACGTCGAGGATGGCAGGGTCGATGGCCGTGACGGGCCGGCCGGCGGCCTCGGCGATGACCCTGTCGTAGAAACCCTGCATGCGCAGGGTGCCGTAGGTGAGCTCGGTGGCCAGCGCGGCATCCGCCGTGTTGAGTGCCGCCCGCTGGATGCGGGTGGGCAGCAGCAGGTTCGCGTACGCGTCCGATTCGCGGACGGCCGCGATCACCTCGTAGGCGACCCGGCGGGCGGGCTGCACGACGTTCGGCCGTGCAGCGTTCTGCCGTGCAGCGTTCGGACGTGCAGCGTTCGGGCGGGTGTCGCCCCGGCGTTCGCTCATGACGCGATCACCTCGGTTGCTGCCACTCCGCGCCACCAGTCGATTGCTTTCATTGGGGTTTTTCCTGACGGTTGAACGGTGATGAGTTCGAGCGGCTCCGTGCCGGTGCCGATCAGAATGCGTTTGTCGATTTCGGTGATGTGACCGGCGGTGAGGCCGGGTTGCCCGTGTGCGGGGGCCACGTCGTGGAGTTTGAGCCTGGCGCCGTCGATCTCGGTGAAGGCGCCGGGTTCGGGGGTGACGCCGCGGATGATGGCGTGGATCCTCTCGCCGGGCAGCGTCCAGTCCACGCGTGCGTCGTCGAGGCTGAGCTTGGGGGCGAGGGTGACCTCGCCGCTCTGGTCGGTGGCCCGGATGCTGCCGGCGGCGATGTCGTCGACGACGTTCCGAAGCAGGTCGGCGCCGCTCTGACTGAGGCTCTCCAGCAGGATGCCCGCCGTGGCGTGCCGACCGATGGGCACCGCGAGCTCGGCGAAGACGGCGCCGGCGTCGAGTTCGGCGACGAGCTGGAAGACGGCGGCGCCGGTCTCGGCGTCCCCGGCCATGATCGCGCGCTGCACGGGCGCCGCTCCGCGCCAGCGGGGCAGCAGGGAGAAGTGGAGGTTGATCCAGCCCAGGCGGGGCGCTGAGAGCAGGGGCTCTCGCACCAGGCCGCCGTAGGCCACGATCACGCCGAGGTCGGCGTCCAGGGCCGTGATGGCCGCGGTCGCGTCGGCGTCGAGCCGGTTGGCCTTGATCACGGGCAGGCCGAGGTTCTCGGCGGCAGCGGCCACCGGTGACGGCGTGAGCACGCGCTTGCGGCCGAGTGCGGCATCCGTGCGGGTGACCACAGCGGCGATCTCATGGTCTGAGGAGGCCAGGAGGGTCAGGCTGGGCACGGCAACCTGCGGGGTCCCGGCGAAGACGAGTTTCATTTACAGCAGCTCCGGGTCGTCGAATCGTACTCTGAGTGTAGGCGCAGGGCGGAACGCGGCGCCCTTGGGCTTGCGTCGGCTGGCCGCGTTGCGCACGATCGCGGCCTTGAGGGTGCGCGCAACCTCGTCGCCCAGCGGATAGCCGAAACGCACGATGGCGCGCACCAGCGCGGGCCCGCCGGGTTTCTGGCCGGGGCCCTCGGGGTCGTGGCTGACCGGCCCGAGAACGTCGAGACCGGGCAGCTCGGCCAGCGACTCGATGGCGGTCTCCACCTCGGCGCTGGTTCCGGTGACGGAGGCCACCCGCACCGCCGGCGGGAAGCGCAGCTGGCGGCGGTCGGCGAGTTCGGCGGCGGCGTACGGCCCCGGTTGCCAGGTGTTGAGGGCGTGGGCGAGGGCCCCGCCCACTCCGGCGAGCATGACGGAGGCGCCGGGAGCGGCCAGGGCGGCGGCGTTGGCCCACCAGCGCAGGCAGTCCTCCCCCACCCGCAGGGACTCGCGGGCGAGCATCCGTTCGCCGTCGAGCAGCAGGATCGCGCTGTAGCCGTTGCGGGGTATCGGTTCGGCGCCGCGGGTGGCGATCACCAGGGCAGGCTCCGGCCCGATGGTCTGCACGGTGTGCTCGCCGTCGGCGACGATCACCCGGGAGCCGGGAAAGGCCCGGCCGAGCTCCTCGGCAGTGCGCCCGGTGCCGACGGTGACCACGCGCAGGTTTGTGGCCTCGCAGTGCGAGCAGTGCCAGCCGGCGGCGAGGTGGCCGCACCAGCGGCAGGCGGGGGTGGCGTTGGCGTTGGCGAGGGCCAGCGGTCCCTGGCACTGAGTGCAGCGGGCGGATTGGCCGCAGGAGCGGCAGGCCAGCATCGGTGCGTAGCCGGGGCTGGCGACCTGCACCAGCACGGGGCCGCTCTTCACGGCTTCCTTCGCGGCGAGCCAGGCCGCTGACGGGATGCGGGCGGCCCTGGCCTGCGCATCGGGCTCGGACTGGAAGGTGGTGGGGATGACCCTGGGGTGGCTGTCGCGGGTCGGGCGCACGGCACGCAGCCAGCCGATCCCGACCAGTCGTTCGGTCTCGACGCTCCGCGAGTGGCCGATGAGGACGAGCGCGCAGTCGGCGGCTTCCCGGCGGATCAGGGCGGCGTCGCGGGCGTGCACGTAGGGGCTGAGCTGTTCGCCGTAGAGCGGGTCGCCGTCGTCCCACAGCACGATCAGGCCGAGGTCGTGGGCGGGGGCGTACACGGCGGAGCGGTTGCCGAGGATGATCCGCGGTCGGCCCTCGAGCAGGGTGAGGAAGCCGCGGTAGCGGTCGGGATTGCTCTGCCTGGCGTCGACGCGGACGACGTCGTCCGCGGGCGCCAGCGTGGCGAGGGCGGCCTGCAGCTGGTCCTGGTCGCGGAAGTCCGGTACCACGAGGATGCTGCTCTTGCCCTGCCGGAGCGCCGACACGGCGAGTTCGGCCATGGTGATCGCCCAGGTGCCGACGGTGCTGCCGCCATCATCCGGTCCGGCCAGGCGGATCAGGCTCGGCACCGCGGCGATACAGACGCGCAGCCGATCGGCCACGATGGTGCCGAGGGTTTCGGGCGGGTACTCGGCGAAACCGGGTTCGGCCAGCGTGGTGGCCGCTTCCGCGGCCGGAGCCTCGGGTGAGACGGCCCGCGCGGCCAGCCAGGCCTTCTCCACGCGCACCGCACGGGGCGGCACGGCCAGACGAACGATGTCGCTTGCGTTGCCGGCGGCCCGGTCGGCCAGGCGTCGGGCGAGCTGCCAGATGGGTTCGGTGAGCACGGGCACGGCAGACACTATCGAGTCGACCGGGCTGAGCTTGCCGCTGTACCCGGTGTCGGCACCACTCGAGCCGATGCCGTCAAGGGTCGCCGCCTCGGCCGTCTCCGCGGCTGCCTGCTGCGGGTCGATCAGCTCGATCAGGTAGCCGTCAGCCACCCGGTTGGCCGAGCGCAACGGAACCCGCACCCGCACTCCCGGCTGGGCGAGGTGGGCCAGCTCGTCGGGAATGGCGTAATCGAAGAGATGGTCGAGCTGCGGCAGGGGCGAGTCGATCAGCACCCTTGCGATGAGGCCGGTGCGAGTCATCTGCGGCCTCTCTCGTTTACTAGTCTCGGGGTTTATGCGGCTCGAGGGGTCGCGCGTCTCAACGGTTCAGAGTCCTGCTGCGCTTCTCAGGTCGTCGACCCTGTCGAGTCGCTCCCAGGTGAATTCGGGCAGTTCCCGACCGAAGTGGCCGTAGGCCGCCGTCTGGGCGTAGATCGGCCGCAGCAGGTCGAGGTCGTGGATGATCGCGGCGGGGCGCAGGTCGAAGACCTCGCGGATGGCGGCGGTGATGTCCTTCTCCGGCAGGGCGCCGGTGCCGAAGGTTTCCACGTACAGGCCCACCGGTGAGGCGGTGCCGATGGCGTAGGCCACCTGGATCTCGAGGCGTTCGGCCAGTCCGGCCGCAACGGCGTTCTTGGCGACCCAGCGCATGGCGTAGGCGCCGGAGCGGTCGACCTTGGACGGATCCTTGCCACTGAACGCGCCGCCACCGTGCCGGCTGGATCCGCCGTAGGTGTCGATGATGATCTTGCGTCCGGTGAGGCCAGCGTCGCCCTGCGGGCCGCCGATCTCGAACCGGCCGGTGGGGTTCACCAGGGTGCGCAGGTTGCTCGCGTCGAGGTCGACACGCTCCAGCACGGGCTTGATGACGAGTTCGGCGATTTCGGCGCGGAGCTGCTCGGTGCGCACCGACGGGGAGTGCTGGGTGGAGAGCACGACGGTTTCGACGGTGCGGGGAATGATGCCGTCGTAGCCGATGGTGACCTGGGTCTTGCCGTCGGGCCTGAGGTAGCTCAGTTCCCCGGACTTACGAACCTCGGCCAGGCGTTCGGCCATGCGGTGTGCGATCCAGATCGGGATCGGCATCAGCTCGGGGGTCTCGCGGGTGGCGTAGCCGAACATGATGCCCTGGTCGCCGGCGCCCTGGCGGTCGTAGTCGTCGACGCTGTCCTGCTCCCGGCTCTCGTAGGCGTCGTCGACGCCCTGGGCGATGTCGGGAGACTGCCCGCCGATGGAGATCTCGACGCCGCAGGAGCGGCCGTCGAACCAGACGTCCGAGGAGTCATAACCGATGTCGGTGATGCACTTGCGCACGATCGAGGGGATTTCGACGTACCCTGCCGTGGTGACCTCACCGGCCACGTGCACGAGGCCCGTGGTGACGAGCGTCTCCACCGCGACCCGGCTGTGCGGGTCTTCGGCCAGGAGGGCGTCGAGGATTGTGTCAGAGATCTGATCGCAGATCTTGTCCGGGTGGCCTTCGGTGACCGACTCCGAGGTGAAGAGGCGAAGATCGCTCATCGGGGTTCGTCTCAATTCTTGGGGTAAATGTGCTTCGGTTGACTGGTGTGCGGGTGCGAACAGGTCTGATCGAGCAGGCCTGATTGAGCACGCCTGATCGAACAGGGCCCCGGCGACGCCGGCTCAGGAGACGGGTGCGTCCACTCGGGCGGCGTCGATGGTGGTGCCCAGGATGCTGTCGAGAATACGGTGGGCCACCGACAATTTCGTCCCGGCGGCCTCCAACACTATATCTCCGGCGCCGTCCAGCACCTCGATTTCGTTACGTTCGGTGGCGAACCCCTGGGTCCAGCCGACCCGGTTGAGCACCAGGAGGTCGCAGCCCTTGCGGAGGATCTTGGTGCGGCCGAGTTCGCGGCGCGCCGTGTCGTCTGGTTCGGTTTCGGCAGCGAAGCCCACGATCACCTGGCCAGGGCGCCGGTCCTGCACCAGTCCGGCGAGCACGTCGGGGTTCCGCACCAGGTCCAGGGTGACCCGGTCCCCCGCCACATCCTTCTTGATCTTGCCGGACTGTACCGCCGTCGGCCGGTAGTCCGCGACGGCGGCGGCCATGATGACGATATCGGCGGATGCGGCGGCGTCCCGCATCGCCTGCTGCAGCTGCACGGTGGTGCTGACGCTGTGCACAGAGATGCCGGGCGGGGTGGCCACCTCCAGGTGCGCTGCGACCAGGGTGACGACAGCTCCCCTGGCGAGGGCGGCTTCGGCGAGGGCGACGCCCTGGCGTCCGCTGGACCGGTTGCCGAGGAAGCGCACGGGGTCCAGAGGTTCCCGGGTGCCGCCGGCGCTGATCAGCACGTGCCGGCCGGACAGGTCCGGAGCCGGAACGCTGGCGGGGGTGTCCGCACGGTGGGCGGCGAGGGCGGCCAGGGCAGCGTCGACGATGGTCTCGGGCTCTTCCATCCGGCCCGGGCCGGAATCGGAGCCGGTCAACCGGCCGATTCCTGGCCCGACGATGGTGACGCCGCGCTGGCGCAGCGTGGCGATGTTGGCCACCGTGGCGGGGTTGTTCCACATCTCCGTGTGCATGGCCGGCGCGATCACGAGCGGGGCGGTGCTGGCGAGGATGGTGTTGCCCAGAAGGTCGTCGGCCAGGCCGAGGGCGATCTTCGCGATGCTGTTGGCGGTGGCTGGGGCGATCACGATGAGGTCGGCGGACTGGCCGATTGCCACGTGTCGCACCTCGGCGACACCCTCGTACAGGTCGGTGTGCACGGGGTTGCGGGAGATCGCCTCGAGCGTCGGCCTGCCGACGAATCGCAGTGCGGCCTCCGTGGCGACCACGTGGACGTCGTTCCCGAGCAACACAAAAGCGCGCACGACGTTGACGGCCTTATAGGCAGCGATGCCGCCGGTTATCCCGACGACGATCGTGCGACCAGTCGACATCCTGCGCGCTTACGTGAGTGCTGAGCCGAGTTACTCGACGATGGGCTTCGAGGTGAGCTTGTCCTCGTTGATTTCGCGCAGCGCGACGGAGAGCGGCTTGTCGTCGACGGTGGAGTCGACGAGCGGTCCGACGTTGTCGAACAGGCTGCCTTCGTGAAGGTCTGCGTAGTAGTCGTTGATCTGGCGGGCGCGCTTGGACGCGAAGATCACCAGGGCGTACTTGGAATCGACCTTGGTGAGCAGGTCGTCGATGGGCGGGTCAATGATGCCAGTGGGCTTGTTGGGCACGCTGTCACACTCCTTCATGCTGTTCAAGCAAAATGTACGGGCTGCGCGGTGTCACTCCATAGGTTTCCGTGGCCGGAAACCGAACATTAACCACGATGATGCGTCTATTCGACGCGAGGAATTCAAGTGCAGCGGGCGCTACGACTGCGCCGATGCCTTGCGAATCTGCATCAAGTCTACGACTTCTTCGGCCGCTTCGGCCACGTCGCTGTTCACAACGCGATAATCGAACTCGCCCTGGGCAGCCAATTCAAGCTTGGCGGTCTCCAAACGGCGGCTCTGTTCGGCCGAATCCTCGGTACCGCGGCCGATCAGTCGGCGCACCAATTCGTCCCAGGTGGGCGGCAGCAGAAACACCAGGCGGGCCTCCGGCATTGCCCGGCGCACCGAGCGGGCACCCTGGATGTCGATCTCGAGCAGAACGCTGTTGCCGTCTGCGATGGCCGCCTCGACGGGGCCGCGAGGGGTGCCATAGCGGTAGGCGTTGTGCACCGTGGCGTACTCCAGGAGTTCGCCGGCCTCGATCATCCGGTCGAACTCGGCGTCGTCGACGAAGAAGTAGCTGACGCCCTCAACCTCGCCGGCGCGGGGCGCCCTGGTGGTCGCGGACACCGACAGGTGCACCTCGGGGTGGTGCTCGCGGATGTATGCGGCGACGGTGCCCTTGCCGACCGCTGTCGGTCCGGCGAGGACGACGAGCCGGGAGTCGGCCGAGCCCCTGCGAGCGGTGGGCCGGGCGGCGAGGAAGTCGCGCAGCCGGTCGCGCTGGTGCTTGCCGAGGCCACCCAGGCGTTTGGACGGCGAGATCTCCAACCGGGTCATGATGCGCTGCATCTTGGTCACCCCGATGGCGGGGATACTCACGAGAAGCTCGGTCACGCGCAACCGGCCTTCGACGCCATTCGGTTCCTTGACGGCGGCGGCGAGCACGTCGAGCGAGGTGCGTTCACCGGCCGCGACCTGTGCTTTCACGGCGGCGCGGGCTCGTCGAGCCGCTACGGCGGCGCGGGAGGCCGCGACGCGGTCGACGTCGGGTGGGGTAGGGCGATTATCAGCCACGGGTCGCTCCAGCTTCGGTTACTCGGCGGGTTATCTCATCGGCCACCTGGGCGGGACCGGCGGATAAAACGCTGCGCGATTCACTCACGATAACGCCTTGAGCGTATCCGCCAAACAAACCGGCCAGATCGGTGGGATTCGCACCCTGGTGGCCGAAGCCCGGGGCGAGCACCGGAGTGACGACCGCGGCGGCCGGGGCGTGGATGTCGATGCCGAAGTCGGCGAGGGAAACCGTGGCCCCGAGGACAACTCCAATCGAACCGAACGCGCCGCTGGGCGCCTGGCCGGCATTGATGGCGGCGACCTGGTCGAGCACCGACGCGGCGACAGAACTGCCCGCCTGCGCGCCCTGCGCGAGGACGGCCTGCTGCAGGTGGGCGGCCTCCGGGTTGGAGGTGGCGGCGAGCAGGAACAGTCCCTTGCGGTTCTCCGCGGCGGCGGTCATGGTGCTGGCGAGCGAGCCGACCCCCATGTACGGGTTCACCGTGATGGCGTCGACCTCGAGCGGCGAGCCCTGGCTCAGCCAGGCCTGGCCATAGGCTTCGACGCTGGTACCCAGGTCGCCGCGCTTGACGTCGGCGATGACCAGGAGGCCCGCCGCCCGCGCGTCGGCGAGGACCCGTTCCAGTGCCAGGTATCCGGCAGAGCCGAACCGCTCGTAGAACGCCACCTGGGGCTTGACGATGCCCGCGCGTCCCGCGACGGCGGCCACGACCGCCCGGCCGAAGCTCTCGGCCCCATCGGCGGTGTCGGGCAGGCCCCAGTCGCTCAGCAACCAGGAGTGCGGGTCGATGCCGACGCAGAGCCGGCCGAACCGGGCGAAGGCGCCGTGCAGGCGTGCGCCGAAGGTGTCGGCGATTTCGACCGGTTCGGCTGGAGTCTCGGCGTCGGCTGGAGTCACAGTGCCGCCGTCCGTTTCGTCGCGTACTCCTGCAGGCTGGTGACCTCGAAGCCGGTGCGGATCGAGTCGATCGACGCGACGGCGGCGCTCAGCTCGGCGATGGTGGTGAACAGGGGCAGGTCGCCGGCGACGGCTGCGGCGCGGATTTCGTAGCCGTCGGCGCGTGCGGTGCGACCGTTCGGTGTGTTGATCACGATCTGCACCTCCTCGCGCCGGATCAGGTCAACGACGGTGTCCACGGACTCATCGGCCTTTTCACTGAACTTTGCCACCACTGTGGCCCCGATTCCGTTCCGCTGCAAAACTTCGGCGGTTCCCTCGGTGGCCATGATCGTGTAGCCCAGCTGCGAGAGGCGCAGCATCGGCAGGATCACGGCGCGCTTGTCCCGGTCGGAGACCGACACGAAGACCGTACCGGTGAGCGGGATACCGCCGTAGGCAGCCAGCTGGCTCTTGGCGAACGCCCGCGGGAAGTCGCGGTCGATGCCCATGACCTCGCCCGTGGAGCGCATTTCCGGGCCGAGCACCGAGTCGACGATGAGGCCTTCCTTGGTGCGGAACCTGTTGAACGGCAGCACGGCTTCTTTCACGGCGACCGGCGAGTCCATCGGCACCCTGGAGCCGTCGATCAGCGGCAGTTTGCCGTCGGCCTTGAGCTCGGCGATGGTGGTGCCCACCATGATCAGCGAGGCGGCCTTGGCCAGCGTGATGCCGAGCGCCTTGGCGACGAACGGCACCGTGCGGGATGCGCGCGGGTTGGCCTCGAGAACGTAGAGCACACCCGCGCCGATGGCGAACTGCACGTTCAACAGGCCGCGCACGCCGATGCCCTGGGCGATGGCGAGGGTGGCGTCGCGCACCCGGTCGATCTCGGCGCGGCCCAGGGTGACCGGCGGCAGGGTGCAGCTCGAGTCGCCGGAGTGCACGCCGGCCTCTTCGATGTGCTCCATGACGCCGCCGATGTAGAGCTCGTGGCCGTCGTAGATGGCGTCGACGTCGATCTCGATGGCGTCGTCGAGGAAGCGGTCGACCAGCAACGGGTGCGACGGGCCGATGATGCCCTGGCCCTGCATGCGGGTGAAGTAGTCGGCAAGAGAGGCGCTGTCGTAGATGATCTCCATGCCGCGGCCGCCGAGTACGTAGCTGGGGCGCACGAGCACCGGGTAGCCGATCTCCTCGGCGACGACGACGGCGCCGCTATAGTCGATCGCCACGCCGTTGCGCGGCGCGAGCAGGCCGGCGTCGGCGAGGATGCCGCTGAACAGTCCGCGTTCCTCGGCCAGGTCGATCGCGGCCGGCGAGGTGCCCAGGATCGGGATGCCCGCAGCCTCCAGGCCCTTGGCCAGGCCCAGCGCCGTCTGGCCGCCGAGCTGCACGACCACGCCGACGAGCTCGCCGCTCTGGCTCTCGGCGTGGATGATCTCCAGCACGTCTTCCAGGGTGAGCGGCTCGAAGTAGAGTCTGTCGCTGGTGTCGTAGTCGGTGGAGACCGTCTCGGGGTTGCAGTTGATCATGATGGTCTCGTAGCCGGCCTCGGAGAGGGCGAATGAGGCGTGCACGCAGGAGTAGTCGAACTCGACGCCCTGGCCGATCCGGTTCGGACCGGAACCGAGGATGACGACCTTCTTGCGGTCAGAGGGGACGACCTCGGTCTCCTGGTCGTAGCTCGAATAGTGGTATGGGGTGAGGGCGGGGAACTCGCCGGCGCAGGTGTCGACGGTCTTGAACACCGGGCGTACGCCGAGGATGTGCCGGACCTTGCGCACATCCGCTTCGCCGAAGCCGCGGAGTTCGCCGATCTGGGCGTCGGAGAAGCCGTGGTCCTTGGCGGTGCGCAGGATCTCGGTGTCGAGGGTGGCCGAGGCGGCGACGGCATCGGCGATCTCGTTGATGAGCACGATCTGGTCGAGGAACCACGGGTCGATCTTGGTGGCTTCGAAGAGCTGCTCGATGGTGGCGCCCTTGCGAAGCGCCTGCTGCACCGTGACGATGCGGCCATCGGTGGGGACCTCGGCGATTTCGAGGAGTTCCTCGACGGTGCGGGTCTCCGTGCCCCAGTGAAAGGAGGAGCCGCGTTTTTCGAGCGAGCGGAGCGCCTTCTGCAGGGCGGAGGCGTAGTTGCGGCCGATAGCCATGGCCTCGCCGACTGATTTCATGGTGGTGGTCAGGCGCGCATCGGCCTTGGGGAACTTCTCGAACGCGAACCTGGGCACCTTGACAACGACGTAGTCCAGGGTGGGCTCGAAGCTGGCCGGGGTGACCTTGGTGATGTCATTGGGGATCTCGTCGAGTCGGTACCCGAGGGCCAGCTTCGCTGCGATCTTGGCGATCGGGAAGCCCGTCGCCTTGCTGGCCAGCGCGGAGGAACGCGACACCCGCGGGTTCATCTCGATGACGATGATGCGGCCGTTGGCCGGGTCGATGGCGAACTGGATGTTGCAGCCACCGGTGTCGACGCCGACGGCGCGGATGATGTCGATGCCGATGTCGCGCAGCTTCTGGTACTCACGGTCGGTGAGGGTGAGCGCGGGGGCGACGGTGATCGAGTCGCCGGTGTGCACGCCGACCGGGTCGACGTTCTCGATCGAGCAGACGACCACCGTGTTGTCGGCGGTGTCGCGCATCATCTCGAGCTCGTATTCCTTCCAGCCGAGGATGGACTCCTCGAGGAGCACCTCGGTGGTCGGGCTCTGGTGCAGGCCGTCGCCGACGATACGGTGGAGATCGGCTTCGGTGTACGCGAAGCCGGAGCCGAGGCCGCCCATGGTGAAGGACGGGCGCACGACGAGCGGGTAACCAAGGTCTTCGGCGAAGCCGACGGCCTCCTCCACGGTATGGGCGATGTAGGACTTGGCCACGTCGGCACCGGCGTCGAGCACCAGCTGCTTGAAGATCTGGCGGTCTTCACCCTTGTTGATGGCTTCGAAGCTGGCCCCGATCAGCTCCACGTCGTACTTCTCGAGGATGCCGCGCTCGTGCAGGGCGATGGCGGCGTTGAGGGCCGTCTGGCCGCCCAGGGTCGGCAGGATCGCATCCGGGCGCTCCTTGGCGATGATGGTTTCGAGGATCTCCGGGGTAATCGGCTCGATGTAGGTCGCGTCGGCGAAGTCGGGGTCGGTCATGATGGTGGCCGGGTTGGAGTTGACCAGGATGACCCGGACGCCCTCCTCGCGGAGGACCCGGCAGGCCTGGGTACCCGAGTAGTCGAATTCGCAGGCCTGGCCGATCACGATCGGGCCGCTTCCGATGACGAGGACGCTGTTGATATCGTCGCGCTTGGGCATTACTTGGCGTCTCCTGCTCCGGCGGCCGCGTGCGCGACCACCACATCCCTGAACCTGTCGAAAAGGTAGTTGGCGTCGTGCGGGCCGGCCGCGGACTCCGGGTGGTACTGCACCGAGAACGCCGGGATGTCCAGGCACCTGATGCCCTCGACGACCTGGTCGTTGAGGCTGTAGTGGCTGACCTCCACGCGGCCGAATCCGGTCGTGGATTCGCTGATGCCCTCGATGGGCATGTCCACGGCGAAGCCGTGGTTCTGCGAGGTGATCTCGACCCGGCCGGTGGCCTTGTCGAGCACGGGCTGGTTGATGCCGCGGTGGCCGAACGGCAGCTTGTAGGTGCCGAAGCCGAGTGCGCGGCCCAGCAGTTGGTTGCCGAAGCAGATGCCGAAATACGGCACGCCAGCGCGCAGTACCTCCTGCAGCAGGGTGACGTGGGCGTCGCTGGCGGCGGGGTCGCCTGGTCCGTTAGAGAAGAACAGCGCGGACGGATTCAGCGACAGCACGTGCTCGGCGGTGACCGACTGCGGAAGCACGAAGACCTCGAAGCCACGCTCGGCAAGGTAATTGACGGTGGAGGTCTTCACACCGAGGTCGAGTACCGCGACGGAGCCGATCCGCTCACCCTGCGCGGGCACGGAATACGGCTCGACGGTGGAGACGTCGTCGGAGAGGTTGCGGCCGCGCATGCTGGCCCCGCCGCGCACGAGTTCGAGCTGTTCGCCCTCGGAGCTGTCGTATCTTTCGCCGGAGAAGATGCCGCTGCGCATTGACCCGAGCGAGCGGATGTGCCGGGTGATGGCGCGGGTGTCGACGCCGCTGATACCCACGACGGCGTTCGACTCGAGGTCGGCATCGAGGGTGCGCTGGGAGCGGAAGTTCGACGGTACGCGGGCGGGCTCGCGCACCACGAAACCGGAGACCCAAATCCGGGAGGATTCCATGTCTTCGTCGTTGGCGCCGGTGTTGCCGATGTGCGGCGCGGTCATCAACACGATCTGGCCGGCGTAGGACGGGTCGGTGAGCGTCTCCTGGTAGCCGGTCATGCCGGTGGCGAAGACGATCTCGCCAAGGGTCTGGCCGAGGCTGCCGTAGGCACGTCCCACGTATCGGCTTCCGTCTTCGAGGACGAGCACGGCCGGAGCCGGTGTGGTTGTTGGGTAGCTCACGGGCTACACCTCACTTTCTTCGGTGCCGAGTTCTGTAGTGCCGAGTTCTGTATTGCCAGGTTCTGTATTGCGAGGTTCTGCTCTGCGAGGTTCTGTGGCGAGGGATCTGATCGCCTCGTTGATCGCCCGGCGATCGACGGGGTCGCTGAAGCGGAAGTAGCTGTCGACGCCGGCCGGCGCCTCGGCGCCAGTCGTGTCGCTGCCTGTGTCGGGACCGGGTGTGTTCAGCCGCCAGCCGAGCAGCAGCAGGCCGCCGGGTTCGACGGCCCTGTCGATGGCCACGGTGGCGTCTGCGACGAGCTGCACGGCATCCGCCGGGATGAATAGGGCTGGCGAGCCGGCGAGTTCGAGCAAGACGCCCTGCTCGGTAACGGTCACGCCGCCGCGGGCGCGGAAGCCGAGTCCGGGGATGTTCAGGCGCTCCAGCGGTGCGTTGCGCGGGGTGGTGGCCACGTACAGGGCTGCGGCGGAGGCCAGCTCACGACCATGATCGGCGGGCTGCGGGTAGCCGGCGGGCAGGGCGGCATCCCGCTTGGTGCGCCGGCGCCAGGAACGCAGCATCAGGCCCAGCACGGCGAGCAGGACCAGCGCCGTGATGATCGTCGCGACGGTGCGGCTACTCATTGCTGCCCCCTACGAGGTCCGCGCGAGCGGCGTCGATCTGCGCCGTGCTGCGCAGCACACCGTCGAGCACGGTGGCGTAGCCGCGGTGGAAGGTGGCCAGCACCTGGCCGGGCAGCGTCATCTCCAGGTAGGGAGAGTTGACGCCCTTGCCCATCAGGTTCGCGCGGCCGAACACCCGGCGGGCGCTCGGATCGTACAGGGTGAGTTCGGCGGGGGCGCCGACAGCGAGCTGCTGGCCCTGGCCCTGGATGCGGCCGATGCGGGCCGGGGTCGTCGACATCACCCGGACAAGGTCTTTCCAGTTGAGGAACCCGGTCTCCACGACGGCGGCGTGGGCCACCGACAGGGCGGATTCGAGGCCGACCATGCCGTTGGCGGCGGCGTCCCATTCACAATCCTTGGACTCCACAGGGTGCGGTGCGTGGTCGGTGGCGATGATGTCGATGGTGCCGTCGGCCAGGCCCTGGCGCAGGGCCTCGACGTCTTCCCGGCGGCGGAGCGGCGGGTTCACCTTGTAGCGGGCGTCGTAGCCGGCCACGAGTTCCTCGGTGAGCAGCAGGTGGTGCGGGGTGACCTCAGCGGTGACGTTGATGCCTCGGGCCTTGGCCCAGCGCACCACGTCAACGGCGCCGGCAGTGGACAGGTGGCAGACGTGCAGGCGGGAGCCCACGTGTTCGGCCAGCAGCACGTCGCGGGCGATGATCGATTCCTCGGCGACGGCCGGCCAGCCGGTCAGACCGAGCTCGCTGGACAGGGCGCCCTCGTTCATTTGCGCGCCCACGGTGAGGCGCGGTTCCTGGGAATGTTGGGCGACGACTCCGTCGAAGGCCTTGACGTACTCGAGGGCACGGCGCATGAGCAGCGGATCCGAGACGCAGAAGCCGTCGTCGGAGAAGACCCGCACGTTGGCGCGGCTGGCGGCCATGGCGCCGAGTTCGGCGAGCCGAACGCCCTCCAAGCCCACGGTGACAGCGCCGATCGGCTGCACGGTCACGTATCCGGCGCTCTCCCCCAGCGCGAGGACCTGCTCGACGACGCCGGCGGTGTCCTGCACCGGCGAGGTGTTGGCCATGGCGAAAACCGTGGTGAACCCGCCGATGGCTGCGGCCTGGCTGCCGGTGAGCACGGTTTCGCTCTGCTCGTAGCCGGGCTCGCGCAGGTGGGTGTGCAGGTCGACCAGGCCGGGGAGGGCGATCAGCCCGTCGGCGTCGATCACGGTGGCGCCGGCATCCGACAGCTTGGTGCCGGTGCCGGTGATGACACCGTCGGCCAGCAGCAGGTCGGTGGTGGTTCCGTCGCTCAGCTGGGCTCCGCGCACAAGATAGCGTTCGCTCGACATCTAGGAATCCTCTCGGTCGCCCGATAACAGCAGGTACAGGGCAGCCATGCGCACTGATACCCCGTTTGCAACCTGTTCGCGCACGGTGGACCGGTCGGAGTCGGCCGCGGCGGAGGAGATCTCCAGGCCGCGATTCATCGGTCCGGGGTGCATGACAATGCTATGCGACGACAGCCGGGAGAAACGCTCGTCGTCCAGGCCCCAGCGGCGGGAGTATTCGCGGCTGTTCGGGAAGAACGCCGCGTTCATCCGCTCGGCCTGGATGCGCAGCATCATCACGACGTCGGGTCCGGCGTCGATCGCCGCATCGAGGTCGTAGCCGATGGTGGCCGGCCAGGCCGACGTGTCGGCGGGCACAAGGGTGGGCGGGGCGATGAAGGTGACGTGGGCGCCGAGGGTGTCCAGCAGCCACAGGTTGGAGCGGGCCACCCTGGAGTGCAGGATGTCGCCGACGATGGTGACGGTGACCCCGTCGAGCCCGCGGCCCCGGGAGGCGGTGCCGTGCAGGCGGCGGCGGATGGTGAAGGCGTCGAGCAGGGCCTGGGTGGGGTGTTCGTGGGTGCCGTCGCCGGCGTTGATGATTCCCGCATCGATCCAGCCGCTGCCGGCCAGTACCTGAGGGGCGCCGGAGGCGGGGTGCCGGATGACGACGCCGTCCGCGCCCATCGCGGCGAGGGTCTGCGCGGTGTCCTTGAGGCTCTCGCCCTTGGAGACGCTGGAGCCCTTGGCGCTGAAGTTGATCACGTCGGCGCTCAGGCGCTTGGCGGCGGCCTCGAAGGAGATGCGGGTGCGGGTGGAGTCCTCGAAGAAGAGGTTCACCACGGTCTTGCCGCGCAGGGTCGGGAGTTTCTTGACCTCGCGGTTGGCCACATCCGCCATGTCTTCGGCGATGTCGAGCAGGGTGATGGCCTCGACGCGGCTGAGCGACTTGGTGGAGAGCAGGTGCCTCATGATTCAGTGCCTCCGTCCGTGCTGCCTCCGTCGATGCTGCCTCCGTCGATGCTGACGAATTCGTCGCCGTCGACCTCGGTGACGTGCACGTTGATGCGTTCGTGGGAGGCGCTTGGCAGGTTCTTGCCCACGAAGTCGGCGCGGATCGGCAGCTCGCGGTGGCCACGGTCCACCAGCACGGCCAGGCGCACGACGCTGGGGCGTCCGTGGTCACCGAGGGCGTCGAGGGCGGCGCGGATGGTGCGGCCGGAGTAGAGCACGTCGTCGACGAGCACCACGGTCGCGCCGTCGATGCTGCCCGGTACCTGGGTGGGTGCGGGGGTGCGGGTGCGGGTGTGCGCGAGGTCGTCGCGGTACATCGTCACGTCGAGGGACCCGACGCGCACGGCGGCGGACGCCGGTTCGATGCGCTGGATGATCTCGGCAATGCGCTTGGCGAGGGCCACTCCCCTGGTGGGGATGCCCAGAATGACCAGGTTCTCCGCTCCTCGATTGGACTCCAGGATCTCGTGCGAGATCCGAGTCAACGCTCGAGTGATGTCAGCCTGGGTGAGCACGGTGCGCTCCGTCAAACCGACCTCCTTTCCCGTCTCACAGGACGGCTCTTAAAGTAGGTCTTAGGTACCCTTAGACCCTAGCATCCTCGCCCCCTCCCCCTGGCTCGCAAGCCGTGAGCGTGATTCCGCGAACTGTGAGTTAAGCCCCAGAATCTTACGGCAAAGTCAAGCGGTCTAGGCAACGCTGGTGGTTTGTGCTGCTTTGAGCAGCTGGGCCAGCCGGTTGGCTGGGGTTTCGAGTCCGAGGGTGGGTCGGGGCCGGCGGT
>NZ_SOFL01000002.1 GCF_004402695.1 Cryobacterium adonitolivorans
GACCGCCCCGCCTACAACTCGGACCGCCCCGCGTACAAGGGCAACTCTGACCGTCCGCAGCGCGACGGTGACCGTCCGGCGTACAAGGGCAACAGCGACCGCCCGGCGTACAACTCCGAGCGCCCGGCGTACAAGGGCAATTCCGACCGCCCCGCCTACAAGGGCACCTCTGACCGTCCGCAACGCGACGGCGACCGTCCCGCCTACAAGGGCAACAGCGACCGTCCCGCGTACAAGGGCAACTCCGACCGCCCCCAGCGCGACACCGAGAACAAGCCGTGGCTGAAGGACAGCGCCCGCGGCGGCTCGCCGACCCGTGCTGGCGCTCCCCGCGATTCCGGCAAGAAGCTGTGGACCCGCGAAGGCGCCCCCGCCCGCGGTGACCGCGACGCCCGCGTCGTCGAAGAGGAGATGACCGAAGAGCAGCGCATGCAGCGCGAGCTGCGTTCGGTGCGCCCGCGTCACGACGACCCCGAGCTGCCCGACGACATCACGTCAGAGGACCTTGACCGCATCGCCCGCAACGAGCTCAAGACCCTCACCAAGGACAACGCGGAAGCCGTGGGCCGTCACCTGGCCATGGCCGCCCGAGTCATCGAGGAAGACCCGGAGCTCGCTCACCGCCACGTGATGAGCGCCGCGCGTCGCGCCGGCCGTATCGCCGTCGTGCGCGAGAGCCTGGCCATCACCGCCTACGCCACCGGCGACTTCGCCCTGGCGCTGCGGGAACTGCGCACCTACCGCCGCATCTCGGGCTCCAACGCCCAGCTGCCGCTGATGGTGGACAGCGAACGCGGCGTGGGCCGCCCCGACCGCGCCCTCGAGCTCGGCCGTTCGGTGGACCGCTCCACCCTGCCCGCCGGTGTGCAGGTGGCCCTGGCCATCGCCATGTCCGGCGCCCGCCTGGACCTGGGAGAGACCGAGGCCGCGCTGAGCGAACTCGAGATCGCCCAACTCGACCCCAAGACCGCGTTCTCCTACAGCTCCGAGCTGTTCGCCGCCTACGCCGAGGTTCTCGAAGAACTCGGCCGCACCGACGAGGCCGACATCTGGAACGAACGTGCCTCCCGTGCGGACGCCGCCCTGAACGGCGACGTCGACGAGACCATCGAGATCGTCGAACTCGACGAAGAAGAATTCGATGAGGACGAGGACGAGCACACCGACGAGGACGAGGACGAGTCCGATCAGGACAACGCCGACTCGCCCGACGAACTCGAGACCGCCGACGACACCATCACAATCCCTGACACCGAGGACGCTGCTTCATCCGATGACGAATCACACGACGACGCCGAGGGCGTGGACGAAGATCCTGAAACGACGCCCGTTGACTGAGCCGGCCACACCCCTGGCCGGCATCGATGTGGTCCTGGCCGACCTCGACGGGGTCGTCTACGCCGGACCGCACGCCATCCCGTACGCGATCGACGGCCTCAACAAGGCCGCCGAGAGCATCCGGGTGGGCTACATCACCAACAACGCGTCGCGCACGGATGCGTCCGTGGCGTCTCACCTGACCGACCTCGGCCTCACCGTGGCGCCGTCCGATGTCGTCACCTCGCCGCAGGCCGCCATGCGGCTGCTCGTGGAGCAGGTGCCGGCCGGATCCCTCATCATGGTGGTGGGCGGCGATGGGCTCGTCGACGAACTGCAGAAGCACGGCTTCACGGTGACCCGGTCCGCCGAGGATTCCCCGGCCGCCGTGGTGCAGGGCTTCGCTCCCGAGGTGGGCTGGACCCAGCTGGCCGAGGCCAGCTTCGCGCTGAACGCCGGCGTGACCCAGGACGGCGACTACGCGGGTATCCCGTGGATCGCGACGAACACCGACTGGACCATTCCGCAGGCCCGGGGCATCGCGCCGGGCAACGGCACCCTGGTGTCCGCGGTGCACACCGCGGTGGGGCGCCTGCCGCTTGTGGCCGGCAAGCCGGAGATCCCGATCTTCCTCGAGGCCATCAAGCGCTTTGATGCTACCGCGCCGCTGTTCATCGGCGACCGGCTCGACACCGACATCCTCGGCGCCAACCGCGCGGGAATGCCGTCGGTGCTCGTGCTCACCGGCATCGACAAGGCCAAGCAGGCCCTGGCGGCCGGCCCCACTGAGCGTCCGACGTTCATCCTCGAGGACCTGCGCCAGCTGCACCAGCCCTACCCGGTGACCGTGTTCTCCAAGGACAAGTCCCAAGCGACGGTCGAGGGCGCCTCGGTGCGCATCCACGGCGCCGACGTGGAAATCATGGCGGTCGGAGACGACGGAATCAACCTGTTGCGGGCCGCCTGCGCCGTGATCTGGGCGTCCGGGCGACCGATCTACGGCCTCAACGTTCCGGAGAGTCTCTATCTCGGACGGTAGCCTAGGAAGCGTGAGTGCAGACAGAGTAGATGCGGCACGCCCGCCCAGTGCGCCGACCCCGGGTCGCCCGGGGCCGCGCCCGACGCCGTCTGCAGCGGCGCCAGCGCCTTCCGACGACGCACCAGCCCCGCCCGTGCTGGACGGTGAGCTCGAGGCCCGCGTCACGGCCGCCGAGGCGTTGCCGCTCAAGGACCGGGCCGCGGGGTATCTCCAGCTGCACGACAGTCTGCGCGACCACCTCGAAGGTGGCGACGTGCCCCGATCGAAGGCCGAATGACCACCTCCAGCACGCCAGAGCCAGACCCCGGGATGGGGACCCAGCACGAGGACGCGCCGGACCCGAGAAAGTCGGCGCCACAGCCCACCAGCGTGCCGATCAGCACGCCGGCAGCGCCCGCCGCTGAACCCGCGGTTTCGCCGACAGGGGAGCAACGCCTGGATTCGGCGCTGTTCGAACGCGGCCTGGTGCGCTCGCGCACCGTGGCCGCCCGGCTCATCACCGAGGGCCTGGTCACCGTGGACGGCAGCCCGGTCGTCAAGGCATCCGCCAAGGTGCGCGACACCCAGGTCATTGCCGTCGCCCCCACCGACCACTACGTGAGCCGCGGCGCGCACAAGCTCGTCGCCGCGCTCGACGCGTTCGACCTGCCGGTCACCGGTCGCACGGCGATGGATGCCGGCGCCTCCACCGGCGGCTTCAGCCAGGTGTTGCTCGAACGCGGCATCGGCCGGATCATCGCCGTCGACGTGGGCCATGGCCAACTGTCGCCGACCATCAGGGCCGACAAGCGGGTGGTGCTCGTCGAGGGTTTCAACCTGCGCTACGCCACCGCGGAGTCCATCGCGGGCGCCTCCGGTATCACCGACCGCCCAGACCTCGTCGTTGGCGACCTCTCGTTCATCTCCCTCACCACGGTGCTGCCGGCTCTTGTTGCCACCGCGGCCGAAGGCGCCGACTTCGTTCTGCTGATCAAACCGCAATTCGAGGTCGGCCGCGGCGGCATCCGGGAGGGCGTCGTGCACAGTGCGGGCCTCCGCGCCGACGCCGTCGCCGGGGTGCTCTGGGCCGCCTGGGACCTCGGGCTGCGCGTGAACGGCCTGATCGCCTCGCCGATCGCCGGGGCCGCGGGCAACCATGAATATCTCGTGTGGCTGCGAAGTGAAACCGGCACCAATCCGACAGAATGGATCGACCGGATAACCGCACTGGTGGGAGCGTGACGAGTATGACCGCAACGCCACGACACATCCTCGTCGTCGCCCACACCGGCCGCCAGGACTCCCTCGAAGCCGCGGCCACGGTGTGCGAACAGCTGATCGCCGCCGGCGCCGTGCCGGTGCTGGCCGCCGAGGAGCGCGCCGACCTGCTCGCGTCCTGCCCGCAACTGAACGGCAGCACGGCCGTGCTCGGCGAGACCGTGCAGGCCACCGACCTGGAACTCGTGATCGTGCTCGGCGGCGACGGCACCATCCTGCGCGCCGCCGAGATCGTGCGCGGCTGCTCCGCGCCGCTGCTCGGCATCAACCTGGGCCACGTGGGTTTCCTGGCCGAAAGCGAACGCGACGACCTCGGCGAGGCCGTGCGCCGCGCCCTGCTCCGCGACTACCTCGTGGAGGAGCGCATGACGCTCTCGGTGCGGGTGAAGGTGGACCACGAGGTGGTCTACGAAACCTGGGCGCTCAACGAGGCCACCATCGAAAAGGCCAGCCGGCAGCGGATGATCGAGGTCATCATCGAGGTCGACGGTCGCCCGCTGTCCGCCTTCGGCTGCGACGGTGTGGTGCTGTCCACCCCCACCGGGTCGACCGCCTACTCGTTCTCCGCCGGTGGACCCATCGTCTGGCCGAGCCTGGACGCCCTGCTGCTCGTTCCGCTGAGCGCCCACGCACTGTTCGCCCGCCCCCTCGTGGTCGGGCCGGATTCCTCCCTCGCCGTGGAGGTCCTCGCCCGCGGCGACAGCACCGCGGTGCTCTGCGCCGACGGACGCCGGGTGCACGACCTGCCGCCGGGCGCCCGCGTGGTCGTGCGACGCTCACCGGTTCCGGTGCGCCTCGCCCGGCTGCACAGCGGCCCGTTCACCGACCGGCTGGTGAACAAATTCAACCTGCCCATCACGGGCTGGCGGGGCCCGGTCGGACGTGAGTGAGGTGACCGCATGATCGAAGAACTCGTCATCCGGGACCTCGGCGTGATCAAGGAGGCCACCCTCCCGCTCGGCCCCGGCTTCACCGCCATCACCGGTGAGACCGGCGCGGGCAAGACCATGGTCGTCACAGCGCTCGGCCTGCTGCTGGGCGAACGCGCCGACCCGGGCACCGTGCGGGCCGGCCAGCCGCAGAGCTGGGTGGAGGGCCGCTGGCTGATCGCACCCGACGGACCCGTCGCCCAGCGGGTGCGGGACGCCGGGGGAGACCTCGACGGCCCGGAGCTGCTGCTCAGCCGTTCCGTGTCGGCCGAGGGCCGCAGCCGCGCCGTGGTCGGCGGCCGCAGCGCCCCCGCCGGGGTGCTCGGCGACCTCGGCGGCGACCTCGTCGTGGTGCACGGCCAGTCCGACCAGGTGCGCCTGCGGTCCACCTCCGCGCAGCGCGGGGCGCTCGACCGGTTCGCCGGCCCCGAGCTCACCGACGCCCTCACGGCCTTCCAGCACGTCTACCACCGCTGGCACGCCAACCAGGCCGATCTCGACCTGCTCATCACCGAGCAGGACCGCCGGGCCCGGGAAGCCGAAGACCTGCGCCTGCGCATCGCCGAGATCGAGCTCGCGGCCCCGCAGCGCGGCGAAGACGACGAACTCGCCAGCCGTGCCGAACGGCTCGGCAACCTCGAAGAACTCCGGCTCGCCGCCGCCTCGTCCCGCGAACTGCTCTCGGCCGAGGAGTCCGGCGACGAGTCTCCCGACGTCGTCGCCCTGCTCGACTCCGCCCGCCGCCAGCTCGAACGCGCGGCCGAACACGACCCGACACTGCCGCCGCTGGCCGAGGCCCTCGCCAACGCCGGTTTTGTGGTCGCCGACATCGCCGCCCAACTCTCCAGCTACCTCGCCGGCCTCGACGCCGACGGCGCCCGGGAGCTCGAGGTGGTGCAGGACCGCCGCGCCGAACTGAGCGTGCTCTCCCGCAAGTTCGTCGGAGGTCTCGACGAGGCCATCGACTTCCTCGACACCGGCAGCAGCCGCCTGCTCGAGCTTGACAGCGACTCCGACCGCATCGACGCCCTGCGCGCCGACACCGCCGCCGACCGCGACCTCGTGCAGCGGCTCGCCGAGGCGCTCACCGGCATCCGAACCACGGCGGCCTCGGCGCTCGGCGCCGCCGTCACCACCGAACTGGCCGCGCTGGCCATGCCCGACGCCCGCCTCGTGGTGGAGATAGACCGGCTCGACGAGGTCTCCGTGACCGGCCACGACCTGGTGCGCATCATGTTGCAGCCCCACGCGGGCGCCGAGCCGCGGGCACTGGCGCGCGGCGCATCCGGGGGAGAGCTGTCCCGGGTGATGCTGGCCATCGAGGTCGTCATCAACGCCACCGACCCGGTGCCCACCTTCGTCTTCGACGAGGTCGACGCCGGAGTGGGCGGCGCGGCCGCGATCGAGATCGGCCGGCGACTCGCCCGGCTCGCCGAGACCGCCCAGGTGATCGTGGTCACCCACCTCGCCCAGGTTGCCGCTTTCGCCGGCAACCACCTCAGCGTCGTCAAGGACAGCCACGGGTCGGTCACCGCGAGCAGCGTACGCCAGCTCAGCGGCGACGACAGGGCCGCCGAGATGGCCCGGCTGCTCTCCGGACTGCCCGACTCCGCCAGCGGGCTCGAGCACGCTCGCGAGCTCATCGAACTTGCCCACTCAACTCGCTCCAACGGAGAGGCCCCCGCTAGGTGATAGGATCGAAGCCCGTGGTGAACAATATAAACGCGGACAAGTCAGACGGCGCAGTACCTATTCAAACGACCAAGCACATTTTTGTGACCGGTGGTGTCGTTTCTTCATTGGGTAAAGGCCTGACGGCGGCAAGCCTCGGCAACCTCCTGACTGCTCGCGGCGTGCGCGTCGTGATGCAGAAGCTGGACCCCTACCTCAACGTCGATCCCGGCACGATGAACCCGTTCCAACACGGTGAAGTATTCGTCACCGACGACGGCTCGGAGACCGACCTCGACATCGGCCACTACGAGCGCTTCCTCGACATCAACCTCACCCAGGCGGCGAACGTCACCACCGGTCAGGTGTACTCGCAGGTCATCGCCCGCGAACGCCGCGGCGAGTACCTCGGCGACACCGTGCAGGTCATCCCGCACATCACCGATGAGATCAAGCGACGGATGCGCCTGCAGGCCAGCGACGAGCCGCGCCCCGACGTGATCATCACCGAGGTCGGCGGCACCGTCGGCGACATCGAGTCGCAGCCCTTCATCGAGGCCGCCCGCCAGGTGCGCCACGAACTGGGCCGCAAGAACGTCTTCTTCGTGCACGTGTCCCTGGTGCCGTTCATGAACGCCTCCGGCGAGCAGAAGACCAAGCCCACCCAGCACTCCGTCGCCGCGCTGCGTTCGCTGGGTATCCAGCCGGATGCGCTTGTGCTGCGCAGCGACCGGCCCGTCTCCGAGTCGAACAAGCGCAAGATCGCCCTGATGTGCGACGTCGAAGAGGATGCCGTCGTCAACTGCATCGACGTGCCCAGCATCTACGAGATCCCCACCATGCTGCACGACCAGGGCCTGGACAAGTACATCACCGACGCCCTGAGCCTGCCGGTGAAGGACGTGGACTGGACCGGTTGGCAGCGGGTGCTCGACGCCGTGCGCGAACCCAAGCACGAGGTCACCATCGGCCTGGTCGGCAAGTACATCGACCTGCCCGACGCCTACCTCTCGGTGACCGAAGCGCTGCGCGCCGGCGGATTCGCCCAGCAGACCAAGGTCAAGCTCGAGTGGATCGCCTCCGACACCTGCGAGACCCCGGAGGGCGCCGCCGCGATGCTCAGCGAGCTCGACGGCATCTGCGTTCCCGGTGGTTTCGGCGTGCGCGGCATCGAGGGCAAGCTCGGCGCCCTCAAGTTCGCCCGCGAGAACGCCCTCCCGGTGCTCGGCCTGTGCCTGGGCCTGCAGTGCATGGTCATCGAATACGCCCGCAACAAGGCCGGCCTCGACGGCGCCTCGTCGAGCGAGTTCGACCCGGAGACCGAGTTCCCCGTGATCGCGACCATGGAAGAGCAGGTCGAGATCATCGCCGGCGGCGACCTGGGCGGCACCATGCGCCTGGGCCTGTACCCGGCCAACCTCGCCGAGGGCTCCATCGTTTCCGAGCTCTACGGCGCCCCGATGGCGTCAGAGCGTCACCGTCACCGCTACGAGGTGAACAACAACTACCGCGCCCAGATCGCCGAGGCCGGTCTGTGGTTCTCCGGCACCTCACCCGACGGCCACCTCGTCGAGTACGTGGAGCTGCCCCGCGCCGAGCACCCGTTCTACGTGGGCACCCAGGCCCACCCCGAACTGCGCTCACGCCCCAGCCACGCGCACCCGCTGTTCCGCGGCCTGATCGGTGCGGCCCTGGACCGCCAGCAGGCCAGCCGCCTGTTCGAGGTCAAGGAAGATGCCTGAGACCCTCGCCGCCCGCGCGGAGATCGACGCGTTGCTGCCCCGCATCGAGGATGAGCCGGCGCCAACGGCGCTGACCTCCAGCGCCGTGCGGTTCGACGGCCACGTGTGGAACATCCGTCAGGACGCGTTCGACTACAACGGTGCCGAGATCGTACGCGAGTACGTCGACCACCCCGGCGCCGTCGCGATCCTCGCCCTCGACGACCAGGACCGGGTGCTATTGATCCAGCAGTACCGGCACCCGGTGCGGATGCGGGAGTGGGAATTGCCCGCCGGCCTGCTCGACGTCGACGGCGAACACGCCCTCATCGGCGCCCAGCGCGAGCTGGCCGAGGAGACCGACGTCGTCGCAGCCGAGTGGAACGTGCTCACCGAGTTCTATACGTCCCCTGGCGGCAGCAACGAAGTGATCCGCATCTACCTCGCCCGCGGCCTCTCGCCGGCCACCGAGGCCTTCGAGCGCACCGACGAGGAGGCCGACATGGTCACCCGCTGGGTGTCCCTGGACGACGCCGTCGACGCCGCGCTCGCCCGCAGGGTGCAGAACCCGGCGCTGGTCGTTGGCGTGCTGGCTGCCGCCGCCTCCCGCTCCCGCGGCTGGGCGAGCCTGGCGCCGGCCGACCTGCCCTGGCCGCGGCATCCGCAGAACTGGGACCACACGGTGTGACCGGCCCCGCGTTCGTCGATGCGGCCGTGCACTCGTTTCTGCGGCATGTTTCGATTGAACGCGGGCTCTCGGCCAACACTGTCGCCGCGTACCGCCGCGACCTGGTCATCTACGCCGGCTGGCTGGCGGATGCCGAGGTCACCGATCTGCGCACGGTGACCGGGCCGCAGGTGAGCGCGTTCGTGCAACACCTGGGCAGCCGCGCCGAATCACCGTTGACCGCGGCCTCGGTCGCGCGGATCCTGAGCACCGTGCGCGGCTTCCACCGGTTCCTGCTCGAGGAATCCCTGGTGGACGTCGACGTGGCGCACGAGACCAAACCGCCCAAGCTCGGCCTGCGGCTGCCCAAGGCCATCTCGATCGAGCAGGTGAACGCGCTGCTGGCCGCCACCGACGGCGAGGAACCGCAACAGCTGCGCGACAAGGCGCTGCTCGAACTGCTCTACGCCACCGGGGCGCGGGTGTCCGAGGTGGTGAACCTCAACGTGGACGACATGCTCGAGGAAGACGTGGTGCGGCTCACCGGCAAGGGCAACAAGCAGCGCATCGTGCCCGTCGGCAGCTTCGCCCGCGCCGCGATCGACGCGTACCTGGTGCGGGCCCGGCCGGTGCTGTCCACCCGCGGCAAGGCCACCCCTGCACTGTTCCTCGGGGTGCGCGGGCACCGGGTGAGTCGGCAGAACGCCTGGTTGATCATCCGGGCGGCGGCCGAACGCGCCCAGCTGGGCATCGAGGTCTCGCCGCACACCCTGCGGCACTCGTTCGCCACCCATCTGCTCTCCGGCGGTGCCGACGTGCGGGTGGTGCAGGAACTGCTCGGCCACTCGTCGGTGGCCACCACCCAGATCTACACCCTCGTCACCATCGACACCCTTCGCGATGTGTACACCACGGCGCACCCCCGCGCCCGCTGACCCGCGCCCCGTCGTTGGTCGAGCCTGTCGAGACCGCGTGAGGGTGCCTGTTCGGGCGCGACCCGGGATCGGCTCACCGGGTCTCGATAAGCTCGACCAACGGAATGGGTGCGCTTCGCGGGCAAGCTCGACCACAATGGGGGAGTGACCCGCACCTCTCCGCCACCGCCCGCACCGACGCCGGCCGGCCGCTTCGGCATCCGCCGCAATCTGCTGCGGCCCGACGACTCCGACGGCGCCGACCGCGTCACCTACGTCGAGCTGTTCTTCGACCTGATCTTCGTCTTCGCGCTCACCCAGCTCTCCCGCTACCTCTACGAAAACCAGTCCTGGGAAGGCGCCCTCGAGTCCGCGATGCTGGTGCTCGCGCTCTGGTGGGTCTGGGTGTACACGACCTGGGTGACCAATTGGCTCGACCCGGCCAAGCTGCCGGTGCGCGGCGTGGTGCTGGGCCTGTCGCTGGTGGGCTTCGTGGTGAGCGTGTCGATCTACGAGTCGTTCGGCGACCGCGGCATCGTCTTCGCGCTGGCCTATTCGGTGCTGCAACTGGGTCGAACGGCCTTCATGGTGCTCGCCGTGGCCCGGCACGACACCGAGTTGCGCCGCACCTTCGTGCGCGTCCTGGCCTGGCTGGCCCTCTCCAGCGCGTTCTGGATCGTCGGGGCGCTGCTGCCCCTGCAGTACCGGCTGCCGCTTTGGCTGGTCGCCCTGGCCATCGAGTACCTCTCCGCCGGGGTGGGTTTCCGGGTGCCGGGGCTCGGCGCGTCCGGCATCGATCACTGGAACCTCTCCGGCCCGCACATCGCCGAGCGCAGCGCCCTGTTCGTGATCATCGCCCTCGGTGAATCGCTGTTGGTCACCGGATTCGCGTTCGTTGCGAAGGAGTCGTCGGCGGCGAGCATCCTGGGCATGCTGCTCGCGTTCGGCGCGACCGTGGCCATGTGGTGGCTGTACTTCGACCGCAGCGAACGCGCCGGCGCCAGGGCCATCGCCGCCGCGGCGGAGCCCGGCCGTATCGCCCGGCTCGCCTATACCTACGTTCACGCCGTGATCATCGCCGGCATTGCGCTCACCTCGGTGGCCGACAAGGAGGTCCTCACGCATCCGCACGCGGAGATGACCCTGTCGACCGCGGTGGTCCTGGTGGGCGGGCCGGCGCTCTACGTGGTGGGGATGCTGCTGTTCCGGCTCGTCGTGGCCCGGGAGCTGCTCGTGTCGTACCTGGTGGGCATCGGGGCGCTGCTGGCGGCGTTCGGTGCGGCATTCGTGCTCACCCCGCTGCAGCTGGGCACGGTGACCACCGCGGTTCTCGTGCTCGTGGCCGGCTGGGAGACCGTGGTGCGGGTGCGCCGGGGCACCGACGACAAGAAGGCCGGCTGACGCATCCGCCCATGACCGTTGCCGAAGCGGACAATTGGTCCGGCGCACCAGACGCAAACGTCCGCACGGGGAACAGCTGGCGTACCAGACGCGCGAGAGGCGGCGGGTGAGACGGCGTGGTGCCGGATACGGGATGGTGAGGCAGGTGGCGGCGCACCGGCGAATCTGGCCGGGCTGGGCCTGTCGGCTCGGTAGAATCTACCAAGTGAACTGCATGACGGATCGAGGACAGCCCAGTGGCGCGTAGAACGGATAGCCGGACGCAGCTTCCCGGACTCGAGGAACCACCCACCGGTGCAACCGGTCGGCCCCTGCAGGTATTCGATGAGCCCGCGCCGCTGAAAAGCCACGGCCCGGCACGCATCGTCTCGCTGTGCAACCAGAAGGGCGGCGTCGGCAAGACGACGACCACCATCAACCTGGGAGCGGCGCTGGCCGGCTACGGCCGCCGGGTGCTCGCCATCGACTTCGACCCGCAGGGCGCCCTGTCGGCCGGCCTCGGCGTACCCACGCACGACGTCACCACCATCTACGACCTGCTCCTGAGCGGCTCCAAGGACCCCAAGGAAGCCATCCAGCAGACCTCCGTCGTGGGTCTGGACATCATCCCGGCGAACATCGACCTCTCCGCTGCGGAGGTGCACCTCGTCAACGAGGTCGCCCGCGAGCAGATCCTGGCCCGGGTGCTGCGCAAGGTCTCCAACGACTACGACGTGATCCTCATCGACTGCCAGCCGTCGCTGGGCATCCTCACCGTCAACGCGCTCACCGCCAGCCACGGCGTGCTGATCCCGCTGGAGTGCGAGTTCTTCGCCCTGCGCGGTGTGGCGCTGCTCATCGAAACCATCGACAAGGTGCGCGACCGCCTCAACCCGGCCATCGAGCTCGACGGCATCCTGGCCACCATGTACGACTCGCGCACCCTGCACTCGCGTGAGGTGCTCGAGCGGGTTGTCGACGCGTTCGGCGACCGGGTGCTCGACACCGTCATCGGCCGCACCGTCAAATTCCCGGATGCCAGTGTCGCGGGGGTGCCGATCACCGAGTTCGCTCCGGAACACGCCGCCGCCAAGGCCTACAAGCAGGCGGCGCGGGAACTGATCCAGCGTGGCGCGGTCGCCTAAGCGGCCCTCGGCCGCTCCGGCCCGCGTCGCGGCGACCACCGCCACGACCAACACCCGCACGGCCGGCATCGGCCCGCTCGGCACCATCGGCGAGGCCGGCACCCCCGCGCCCGGGTTCTCCGTGGCGCTGCAGAACTTCGAGGGACCGTTCGACCTGCTGCTCTCCCTGATCGGCAATCACGAACTCGACATCACCGAGATCTCGCTGAGCCGGGTCACCGACGAGTTCATCTCCTACCTGCGCGGGCTCGACGCCACAGAGGAGCTTGACCAGGCCACCGAGTTCCTCGTGGTGGCGGCCACCCTGCTCGACCTCAAACTGGTGGGCCTGTTGCCGCAGGGCGAGCTGGTGGATGCCGAGGACGTAGCGCTGCTCGAAGCGCGCGACCTGCTGTTCGCCCGGCTGCTGCAGTACCGCGCGTTCAAGACGGCGTCGGCCTGGTTCCTGGAGCACCTCGAACACGAAGCCACCCGGCATGTGCGCTCGGTGCGGCTCGAGGAGAAGTACCGCACCACGACGCCGGAGCTGGTCTGGACGCTGTCGCTGAACGACTTCGGCGCGCTGGCGGCGCTGGCGCTCACTCCGCGGGAGCTGCCGACCGTGGGACTGGAGCATCTGCACGCGCCGCTGGTGAGCATCCGGGAACAGGCGGCGATTGTTGTGGCGATGCTGCGGGCCAATCAGAGCCTCACGTTTCGGGAGCTGATCGTGGACTGCTCCGAGAAGGGGCTCGTGATCGCCCGTTTCCTGGCCGTGCTGGAGCTGTACCGGCACGGTGCCCTCACCTTCGACCAGCTGGAACCGCTGGGCGAGCTCAGTTTGCACTGGGACGCCGACGGCTGGTCGGACGACAATCTCGCGAACCTCGGAGCCGACTATGACGCCTGATGCCAGCATGACCACACTCGACGAGGTCGCCACAGGCTCGACCGACGGTGGTGGGGTCTCGACAAGCTCGACCAGCGAGCGCGGGGTCTCGACAAGCTGGACCGACGGGATGGGCTCGACCTCCGGCGGTGGGGGAGCCGTAGCGATTGAGCGGCGGCTCGAGGCCATCCTGATGGTGGCGGATGAGCCGCAGAGCCTGGTGCACCTGGCTACCGCCGTCGCGCATCCGCTCGTGGACGTGCGGGAGGCCATCCTGCGGCTGGTCGCCGACTTCGACGGGGTGCACGGCTCCGTGCGGCGCGGCTTCGAACTGCGCGAGGTGGCCGGCGGCTGGCGCATTTACGTGCGCGCAGAGCACGACCCGGTGGTGGCCGATTTTGTGCTCACCCAGAACCCCAGCCGGCTCTCCCAGGCCGCGCTGGAGACCCTCGCGGTGATCGCCTACAAGCAACCGATCAGCCGCGGCGCGGTAGCCTCGATTCGGGCCGTTAACGTCGACTCGGTCGTGCGAACCCTCCTGGGCCGCGGATTGATCACCGAGGCCTTCACCGATAGCGAGACCGGCGCGATCAATTACGCCACCACCGACCTGCTGCTCACCCAGCTGGGAATCAACTCGCTCGACGAGTTGCCACTAATTTCGCCGTTGCTCGCCGACGGTGCGAACGGATTCGAGGATCTACCATGACCGAAAACATGCCCGAAAACACAGTCGACCACAACGACGGCTACACCGATACCAGTAGCACCAACCCGGACTTCGCCACCAACCCCGACGCCGCCGTCGACGGCATCCGCCTGCAGAAGGTGCTCTCCGCCGCTGGCGTCGCCTCCCGCCGGGTCAGCGAAGAGATGATCAGCTCCGGCCGCGTGCGGGTCAACGGCAAGGTCGTCACCGAACTCGGCCGCCGCGTGCACCCCGACATCGACAAGATCGCCGTGGACAACGTCGCGGTGCAGCTGGACACCAGCCGCCGCTACGTGATGCTGAACAAGCCCGTCGGCGTGGTCTCCTCCATGCAGGACGAGAGCGGCCGGCCCGACCTCCGCCAGTTCACCGAGGGCTACGAGGAGCGCCTGTTCAACGTGGGCCGCCTCGACGCCCAGACCAGCGGGCTGCTGATCCTCACCAACGACGGTGACCTCGCCCACGTGCTCGCCCACCCCTCCTTCGGCGTCGCCAAGACCTACATCGCCAAGGTCGAGGGCCGCGTCTCGGCGCAGACCATCGGCAAGCTGCAGACCGGCATCGAGCTGGAGGACGGCCCCATCGCCGCCGATAAGGCCCGCATCCTCACCAGCCCTCCCGGCGACGGCTTCACCCTGGTGGAGCTGACCCTGCACTCCGGCCGCAACCGCATCGTGCGCCGGATGCTCGACGCCGTCGGCCACCCCGTCGTGGACCTGGTGCGCAGACAGTTCGGGCCGCTGCAGCTGGGCACCCTCCGCTCCGGCGCCGTGCGCGACCTCACTAAGGTGGAACTCGGCCAGCTGCTCACGGTGTCCCGCGCCGAAGTTCAGAAGTAACGGGCAGAAGTAGGGCGCAGCATCCGTTTCACCCCTGTCAACCGCGCAAGTTTGGAGCCGAACGTGGTCGAGTCTCGCCTGATCGGGCCGGTGCGTGTCGTCGGCGCCGGGCTCCTGGGAACCAGCATCGGCCTGGGCCTGAGTGCCAGGGGCATCGACGTGATCCTCGCCGACGCGTCGCCGACCAACCTGTCGCTGGCCATCGACTACGGCGCCGGCCGCGCCGCCACCGCCGGGGACGCCCCGCAGCTGATCGTGGTGTGCGTGCCGCCGGACGTGACCGCCGACATCGTGGCCCGCGAACTCGAGGCCTTCCCCGACGCGATCGTGACGGATGTGGCCAGCGTCAAGCTGGCCCCGCTGACCGAGCTACGCGACCGCGGCGCCGACGTGTCCCGATACATCGGCTCGCACCCGCTCGCCGGCCGGGAACGCGGCGGACCGCTCGCCGGCCGCGCCGACCTGTTCATCGGCCGGCCCTGGGTGGTCGCCGCGCACGACGACATCAGCTACCAGCGCGCCACCGCGATCGACGACCTGATCCTGGACCTCGGCGCCACCCTGGTGGAAATGACCCCGGAAGAGCACGACAAGGGTGTCGCCCTGGTCTCGCACGTGCCCCAGGTGGTGTCCACGCTGATGGCCCGCCGCCTCACCGACTCGCCCGCCTCCGCACTCAACCTCGCCGGGCAGGGCCTGCGCGACGTCACCCGCGTCGCCGCGAGCGACCCTGAATTGTGGGTGCAGATCCTCGGCGCCAACCCCGCGCCGGTGCGGGAGATCCTGCTCGCACTGCGCGACGACCTGGACCGCTTCATCGGCGCCCTCGCCGACCCGGCCGCGCCCGGCGCCCGCCGCCAGGTGGCCGAGGAGATCGCCGGCGGCAACACCGGCGTGGCCCGGCTGCCCGGCAAGCACGGCCAGGACCGCCGCTACGCCAGCCTCACCGTGATGGTCGACGACACCCCCGGCCAGCTCGCCCGCCTGTTCAACGAAATCGGCGAGGCGGGCGTCAACCTCGAGGACCTGCGCCTCGAGCATTCCCCGGGAGCCCAGATCGGGCTCGCCGAGATCAGCATCCTCCCCGAGGCGGTCAGCCGCCTCACCATTGAGCTGGCCGCGCGCGGCTGGCGGATTGTCGGTTAGACGTTTGAGTAAGCATTCCTACCCCCTGTTCGTCGCGATCGATGGGCCTGCCGGCAGCGGCAAGTCCAGCGTCAGCCGGGCCGTGGCCCGCCGCCTCGGCTACGGCTACCTCGACACTGGAGCCGCCTACCGGGCGCTGGCCTGGTTGGTCATCGACCAGGAGGTCGACCCGGAGAACTCCGCCGCGGTCAGCGCGATGCTGCCCACCTTCGACTACACGATCGGCACCGAACCGGATGCCTACTTCGTGCGGGTGGGGGAGAGCGACGTCACCGACGCCATCCGTGAGCCGCAGATCTCGGCCGCGGTCAGCGCCATCGCCCGGGTCCCCGCGGTGCGCACCCACCTGACCGAGCTGTTCCGCAACATCGCCCGGGCTGTTCCGCAGCCCGGCGTGGTGGTCGAAGGCCGAGACATCACCACCGTCGTCGCCCCCGAGGCCGAGGTCCGCATTCTACTCACAGCAACCGAAGAGGCTAGAATGGCGAGGCGCTCTGCGGAAATATCAACCCAATCGGCCCACACCGTGGCGGAACAGCTGCGATCGAGGGATCGCGCCGACTCCCAGGTAGTGGAATTCATGAGCGCCGCAGACGGTGTGACCACCGTCGACTCCACCCATCTCGACTTCGACCAGACCATTGACGCGGTTGTAGAGGTCATCAATACCGCGAGGAACTCGCATGACTAATCAATTCGACGACACGACGATCCCCGAACTCGACCCGGAAATCGCTTCGCGCCTGACCGACCTCGACGAGGACGACGCCCTGATCACTCAGCGCGCCACCGCGCTGCGCACCGGCCTGAACGAATACGACCTCGACGACGAGGACTTCGACGTCCTCGACCACGTCAGCGAAGACCCCGACGCCATCCAGTACCTGCCGGCCCTGCCGGTCATCGCGATCGTCGGCCGCCCCAACGTGGGCAAGTCCGCGCTCGTGAACCGCATCCTCGGCCGCCGCGAGGCCGTCGTAGAGGACACCCCCGGTGTGACCCGTGACCGGGTCACCTACAAGGGCGAGTGGCACGAACGCCGCTTCAGCCTCGTAGACACCGGCGGCTGGGAGCCCGACGCCAAGGGCATCGACGCATCCGTGGCCATGCAGGCCGAACTGGCCATCGAGCTGTGCGACGTCGTCATGTTCGTCGTCGACTCTAATGTGGGCCCCACCTCCACCGACGAGGCCGTCGTGAAGCTGCTGCGTCGCAGCGGCAAGCCCGTCTTCCTCATCGCCAACAAGGTCGACGACATCCGCCAGGAGCCCGAAGCGGCCAGCCTGTGGGCGCTCGGCCTCGGCCAGCCCTGGCCGGTCTCCGCACTGCACGGCCGCGGCGTCGCCGACCTGCTCGACGCGATCCTCGAGAAGCTCCCCGAGATCTCCAACGTCGCCAAGCAGGAAGTGGGCGGCCCGCGCCGCGTCGCCATCCTGGGACGCCCGAACGTGGGCAAGTCCAGCCTGCTCAACAAGGTCGTCGGCGAAGAGCGTGTTGTCGTCAACGCGCTGGCCGGCACCACCCGCGACCCGGTCGACGAGCAGGTCGAACTCGGCGGCAAGGTCTGGCGTTTCGTCGACACCGCCGGCATCCGCCGTCGCGTGCACCTCTCCCAGGGCGCCGACTTCTACGCGTCACTGCGCACCAGCGCGGCCCTGGAAAAGGCCGAGGTGGCCGTGGTGCTCATCGACGTCACCGAGGTCATCAGCGAGCAGGACGTGCGCGTCATCGACCTGGTCCTCGAGTCCGGCCGTGCGCTGGTGCTCGCGTTCAACAAGTGGGACCAGATCGACGACGACCGTCGACGCTACCTGGAACGTGAGATCGAGCAGGACCTGGCCCACGTGGCCTGGGCCCCGCGCGTGAACATCTCGGCCAAGACCGGCCGTCACATGGAGAAGCTGGTTCCGGCGCTTGAGCTTGCGCTCGAGTCGTGGGACACCCGCGTCGCCACCGGCAAGTTCAACGCCTTCCTCGCCGAGCTGGCCGCGGAGCACCCGCACCCGGTGCGCAGCGGCAAGCAGCCGCGCATCCTGTTCGGCACCCAGGCCTCCAGCCGCCCGCCGACCTTCGTGATCTTCACCACCGGGTTCCTGGACCCGGGCTACCGCCGGTTCATCCAGCGTCGCCTGCGCGAGGTCTACGGCTTCGCCGGCAGCCCGATCAACATCAGCATGCGAGTGCGCGAGAAGCGCAAGCGCTAACCCGACCGGCCGGTTCGACCAGGCCGTGTGCCGCCATCTTCGGATGCCGGCATGCGGCTTTTTCGTGCGCCCGCGGCCCACAAAGCGCCCGATCGCGCCGCAAGGTTGCCGCAAGGTTGACTCAAGGGCCTCCCAAGGGCGGCGCAAGCCGAACGAGCCGATCCCAGCGCTGGTGCGGAACTGATCCCCGAACCCCCAAGCCAAGGTTGAAGGTGCCCCCGTCCGGGGGTCTTCATTCGACGGTGCGAATGTTCTAAGTTCTTCATGCAGGCAGAATCCACCCGGCTCTACCGGCACCGACACGTCACGAACCCCACCCGGCCCGTGACCCATCCGCATCACCCGCAGTATCCGCCGGCCCCGAAGCCCGCAGGTTACCCGCCAGATCGCCGCCGCACCGCCCGAACGGTGCGCTACCGCCCCTGTTCCTTCTCAGCCGTCCGCTTCCCTAGAGCGGCGCTGGGCGCACAACGCAGCCCTTCCGACATTTCCGTGTCCCTGCATTTCGTTGATACCTGGTCTGAACGAGAACCCGAATCTCCCGACCGTTGATCCAGCGAGATCCCTGGCCCTACTCCAAGGATGAATTACTGTGCCTTCGAAGTCCCTAGCTTCGCCTGCCCGCAAACGCCAACTCGGCGCCGAACGCAACACCCAGCCCCTCCCCACCGTTCACGACATTCCCAGCGACGCCAAGATCATCTGGGGTCGCCTCGCCATCATCACCACCGTGCTGGCCTGGCTCGCGTACGTCATCTACACGATCCTGCGCCAGTTCCTCAACAACGGCACCGAGAGCTTCCGGTTCACCACCGAGGCCATCTCATACGTGGTCGTGGTGACGTTCCTCACCTTCTCCGCGCTGCTGTACCTGATCGCCCGCCAGGGTGCGCTGCAGCGCTTCCGCGACCACGTGCGGGTACCCCGCGCCGAACTCGACGGCCACTTCGCCAGCCACCAGGGCTCTCTCACCGTGCTGGTGCCCTCCTACAGCGAGGAACCCGGCGTGGTGCGGGCCACCCTGTGGTCGGCAGCGTTGCAGGAGTATCCCGACCTGCGCATCGTGCTGCTGCTGGACGACCCGCCGCACCCGAGCGATCCGGCCGTCGCCGCGCAGCTGCAGGCCTCCCGCAGTATCGCCCGCGACATCGAGCTGGCCCTGGCCGAACCGAAGAACCGGTTCGCCGAGGAGCTGCTGATCTGCGAGATCGAACTCACCGACGACCCGCAGCCCACCCAGCGGGCCGTGCACCGCCTCGCCGGCAGCTACCAGTGGGCCGCCCGCTGGCTGCAGGCAATGGCCTCCGCCGAGACCATCGACGACCACGTTGACACCTTCTTCGTGGAGCAAGTGCTCGGCGGACTCGCCGCGGAACTCTCCCTCACCGGCGCGGCGCTGACCGCGGCCGCCCGGGAGGGCACCGCGCCCACCGCCGCCCGGATGCTGGAACTGCACCGCCGGCTGCTCTGGACCTTCTCCGCGGAGCTGGACACCTTCGAGCGTAAACTGTTCTCCTCGCTCTCGCACGAAGCCAACAAGGCGATGAACCTCAACGCCTACATCGGCCTGATGGGTCGCCGGTTCCAGCGCGAGGAGGGGCCGGACGGCACCATCCTGCGCCCGGTCGCCGACGACGCGCCAGCCGACTACGTGGTGCGCGACTCCGAGTACCTGCTCACCCTCGACGCCGACTCGCTGCTGCTGCGCGACTACTGCCTGCGCCTGGTCTACTTCCTCGAGCAGCCCGACAACGCCAAGGTCGCCGTCACCCAAACGCCGTACTCGTCGTTCCGCGGCGCCCCCACCCGCATCGAGCGGCTCGCCGGCGCCACCACCGACATCCAGCACATCCTGCACCAGGGCCTGTCCCACTACGGCGCCACCTTCTGGGTGGGCGCCAACGCCGTGATCCGCAAGGTCGCCCTGGAAGACATCGTCGAGGTCGAGATTGTGGGCGGCTTCGAGGTGCGCCGCTACGTGCAGGACCGCACCGTGATCGAGGACACCGAGTCGAGCATCGACTTGGGCACCCACGGCTGGTCGCTGACGAACTACCCCGAGCGGCTCAGCTACAGCGCCACCCCACCCGACTTCGGTTCGCTCATCGTGCAGCGTCGCCGCTGGGCCAACGGTGGTCTGTTGATCTTGCCCAAGCTCTGGCGCCAGATGCGTGAGCGCCGCCGCCAGGGGCACCCGATCAGCGTGATCGAACTGGCGCTGCGGGTGAATTACATGGCCAGCATCGCCTGGGCCAGCTTCGGCCTGATCTTCCTGCTCGCCTACCCCTACGACAGCCGGCTGCTCAGCCCCGTCGTCGTGCTCGCCGCCGTGCCGTACTTCCTCGCGATGGGCAGCGACCTGCGCTCCTGCGGTTACAAGTTCAGCGACATCCTGCGCATCTACGGCTTCAACCTGATCCTGCTGCCGGTGAACCTCGCCGGAGTGCTCAAGTCGATGCAGCAGGCCGTGACCAGCAAGAAGATCCCGTTCGCCCGCACCCCCAAGGTGCGCAACCGCACGGCCGCCCCGCTGCTGTTCGTGGTGGTGCCGTACCTGATCGTCGCGTTCTCCGCGCTCACCCTGTGGCGGGATGCGTCGAACCAGAACTGGGGCAACGCCGTGTTCGCCGGGTTCAACGCCCTGCTGGCCATCTTCGCCATCCTCGCCTACATCGGCCCGTGGAACTCGATCGTGGACGTCTGGCTGGGCATGACCCAGTGGATGTTCGTCGAACGCGCCCCCCGCCGCAGCACCGCCGTGGCGGCAGCGCTACCGGTGGAGCCCGTTCTCGACTGGCGCGCGGTGATCTATCACGGCCATGCAGTCGGCGAGCTGCCCAGCGACGTTGAAGTGATCACCGGGCCATTCGTGAGCCAGCCCGCGTCCAAGGGTGCCAAGCAGGGAGCGCTCAAATGAGCGCCGTGGAACCCGGCGCAACAGCGCCCAGCGCGCCCGAGACCCTCAGCCAGGTCGACAAGCCGCGCCGACGCCTCTCGGTGGTGCGGGTGCTACTCGGCGTGGTGCTCGTCGTAGCGTTGTCCAGCGGCGGCTACCTCGGCTGGCAGTGGTGGGGTTCGGCGCAGGCCGCCGATGCCTACGACCCCTGGTTCGCCGGCTACGTCGACGTGACCGCCACCCCCACCTACGACTTCGAGGCTTCGGCCGAGCGGGCCGGCAGCGACGTGGTGCTCTCCTTCATCGTCGCCGACGCCGAGGAGCCCTGCACGCCCAGCTGGGGCACCTACTACACCCTCGACGAGGCCGCGGATGAGCTCGACCTTGACCGCAGGCTGGCCCGGGTCACTCAGCTCGACGGCCAGGTCGTGGTCTCCTTCGGTGGCCTGCTCAACACTGAACTGGGCACCGGCTGCACCGACACCACGAAGCTCACCGCCGCCTACGCCGCGGTGCTCGACCGGTACGACGTGACCACCATCGACCTCGACCTCGAGGGCGAAAACCTCACCGACAGCGCAGCGGCCAAGCGTCGGGCCACCGCGATCGCCGAGCTGCAGGCCGACCGCCGCGGCGCCGGCGACGACCTCGCGGTGTGGCTGACCCTGCCCGTGGGCACCTTCGGCCTCACCGAAGACGGCACCGACGCGGTCACCGCCATGCTCGACGCCAAGGTGGACCTGGCCGGGGTGAACCTGATGACCATGGACTACGGCAGCAGCAAAGATGCGGACGAGACGATGGCCGAGGCATCCATTCGCGCCGTCACGGCCGCGCACGGGCAGATCGGTACCCTGTACAGCCGGGCCGGCACCGAGCTGACGGATGCCACGGTGTGGTCGAAGATCGGCATGACGCCCATGGCCGGCCAGAACGACGTGCCCGACGAGGTCTTCGACCTCGACGATGCCCGCGCCGTGAACGCGTTCGCGAAGGAACAGAAGATCGGCCGGATGTCGCTGTGGTCCCTGAACCGGGACACCACCTGCGGGTCGAACTACGCGGACCTCACGCGGGTGTCGGACTCCTGCAGCGGCATCGACCAGGGCGACGAGACGTTCGTGGGCGTGCTGGGCAAGGGCTTCACCGGCCGCCCGGTCACCGCGGCGGCGTCGGTGACCACCGATGAGGCCAAGGACATCGAGTCGATCATCGACGACCCGGACACCAGCCCGTACTCGATCTGGGCGGAGGAATCCTCCTACCTCGAGGGCACCAAAGTGGTCTGGCACAGGAACGTCTACCAGACCAAGTGGTGGACGCGCGGCGACCTGCCCGACAACCCGGTGCTCAACGAGTGGGAGACGCCGTGGGTGCTGATCGGCCCGGTGATGCCGGGGGAGACCCCGATCCCCAAGCCCACCCTGCCCGCCGGCACCTACCCCACCTGGGACGGCACCGCCATCTACGAAAAGGGCACCCTGATCCTCTTCGACGGTGTTCCCTACGAGAGCAAGTGGTGGAATCAGGGCGAGAGCCCGGATGCCGCGGCCGCGGACCCGGACGGTTCACCGTGGTCGGTGCTGGCCGACGCCGAGGTGGAGAAGCTGCTCGAGGCTCTTCCCCAATAGTTTTTGGGCGGGGGAGGCCCAAACATAGATATGCCCGGGGCGGTTGTTAGGGCACCGCCCCGGGCATTCCCACGTCTGCGCTTGCGCGCGGGGGAGTTAGCGAGCGGTCTTGGGCTCGTCGGTGGGCTTGTCGCCCGTGGTGCTTTCTGCGGCCGGCGCCTCAACGGTCGGCGCGACAGCGGTCGGGGCCGCGGTAGCCGCGGTCGTGGTAGCCGGGGCTGCGGAGGTCGGCGCCTCGGCGGCCTGCGCCTGTACGGCGGTCTTCTCGTCGGTGTCGAAGTCGGTGTCGTCGAAGCCGAAGTCCGGCTCGTCATCGATGACCGCCGGACCCGCGACGGCGTTCTTGGCGATCGACCGGGACACGACCATGGCCGCGAGGGTGACGATGAAGCCCAGGATGCCGGTGCCGATCAGGGTGGCACCGAGCCCGCTGCCGGACTGGGCGGAGAAGTACGCCCCGTAGTCCGCGGACTGCGAGGTGTAGAACTCGGCCTGGGTGGCGTTGGAGGAGGTCAGGATCAGGTACCCCGCGGCGGTCACGACCACGTCGACCAGCCACAGCAGTGCCAGGACGAGGTTGAACTTGGACAGGGGACGTGAGCTGTTCTGGGACATAACTTCCTTCGTTGTATGAGCGGCCGGTGACGACCTCGCGTCACGCTACAACCCATTCCTATGGAAAACCTATGTGCGAGCAGGGAATCGCAGCCACCTTCGCTGATCGAGCGCACCCGTTGATCGAGCGCCCCCGTTGATCGAGCTTGTCGAGATCCGGCTCCGACCCGCTGATCGAGCCTGTCGAGATCCGGTGACCTGCCTCCGGTAGAGAGTACGTCGCCCTACAACATTGTCAACCGCCTTTCTGAGCACCCCGCGACCAGATGCACCCCAAAAGTGAACGCGAGTACTCTTCCGACGCGGTAAGCTAGTCCAGTTGTCTCCGGTAGATGCCCTCGCGGGAATTTACTGGGAACGGCGGGCTGTAGCGCAGCTTGGTAGCGCACCTGACTGGGGGTCAGGGGGTCGCAGGTTCAAATCCTGTCAGCCCGACCAAATGTCCCGGAAACTCAAGGGTTTCCGGGACTTTTTTGGTTAAGAGATTTGATGTTCCCATCACTACCCCATCACTATCAGCCCATTTCCGCCGTTGAGCCGGCCCTGTCGTCTGAGGCGCTGAGGTCGGTTTCGGTTCCTCCCGATCATCCGGGATCGCCCGGCACACCTTCTGGGTATGAGCATTCACAACGAGAACCCAACCTGCCCTCCCACCGACGACTGGGGTCTGGAGCCCCTGATAGACGTCCACGAGCTGGCCGCGTACCTGGGCATCCCGATCTCCACCGTCTACGAATGGCGGGTGCACGGCAAAGGCCCTACCGCCTACAGGTTCGGCAAGCACCTCAAGTTCGCCATCTCCGATGTGGGGGCGTGGATCGCCCAACAGCGCGAACCCACCAGCGAGCTCAGGCGCCCCGATCGGCGGTGAGCTGAGATGCCCCGGCAGCGATTGACGATCGGCACCTTCGGCGACATCAGCACCCGCCAGATGCCGAACGGACGCTACGAGGCGCGAACTCGCTACCGAGACTGGGACGGCCACGCACGCCTGGTGCAAGGCACCGGCGCCACCGCCAAGGCCGCCGAACGGGCGCTGAAGGCCAAGCTCGCCGACCGGGACCTGTTCCAACCCGCCGACACGAGCTTGTCGCCGGACAGCCTCTTCCGTGACCTGGTGACGTACTGGTTGGAGGACATCGACCTGGAGGACCGGATCTCCCGGACCACCCGCAACCTCTACGAGCGCAACATGCGCACCCTCGTCTCACCGGCCTTCGACCACCTGGCCTTGCGGGAGATCGGGGTGGCCCGGTGCGACAAGTTCATCAAGCAGCTCGCGAAGATCTCCTACAATCGCGCCAAGCAGGCCCGGGTTGTGCTGCGGCTCGCCCTGGAGCTGGCGGTGCGGCACGAAGTCCTGCCGCGCAACCCCATGGACCACGTGTCCCGCCTGCACCGCGAGCCGCACGTCCCCGCCGCGCTGATGGCCCCGGAGGTCAACGTGATCCGCGCCGCGATTGCCGAGTGGGAGAGCGCCGTCAATCACACGTCTGGCCCCAAACCTGACGGGCAGCTCGGCGCGATGATCGAGGTGATGCTCGGCACCTCGGCCCGGATCGGCGAGGTCCTCGCCATCCGCCGCCGGGACGTCGACATCACCAGCCCGGTGCCGTCCATCCGCCTGGCCGGCACCATCGTCAGCCGCAAGGGCGAGCAAACCTTCCGGCAAGACCACCCCAAAACCGCCAAGTCCACCCGCGTCGTCGCCATCCCCACCTTCACCGCCGACGCGGTCCGCCGCCGGCTCGCCACGGTCGGGAGCATGGGCTTGGATGACCTGCTGTTCCAGTCCCGGGACGGCACCCCGCTGACCACGGGCAACGTGCGCCGGCAGTTGCGGCAGGTGCTCGAGGGTGCGGGCATCAACGGGGTGACCCCGCACATGTTCCGCCGCACCGTAGCGACCGCGGTCAACACCAACGCCAGCGTTGAACTCGCCGCGGAACTGCTCGGCCACACTGACACCAGGGTCACAGTCATGCATTACATCCAACGCAGCGAACTCGTGAACCCGGCCACCGCCGCGCTCCTCGATAGGGCGTTTGCAAAGGATGAAGACTGAACACGGTGCTGCCACGGTGGCAGCACCATGCCATCTGGGCTTTCGCCTCTTCGACCTGCATCTGTGGGCCGAGCGCCGCAGCTATCGCGACTGTGCGTTCGCGATGGAGGCTGTCTTCTCACGGTGCCGCCACCGCGGCGGCACCGTGCCATCTGGGGTTTTGCCCTTCCGCAGGGAATCTTCGCTTCGGTCCACAGCACCGGCGTTGGCGAGAGATAACCACCGTTCACGGTTGTGCCACGGTGGCCCGACCGTCCCATCTGGAGTTTTAACGAATGCCCGAGAATCAGGTCGTCGATCCAACGTGCAGGGTTTCTAAGGTCTACCTTCCATTTTGCGCCGAGGATCGAGCGTTTGCAATCGTTGCATCCCGGAAAGCGGAAGGACGCCCGCAACTTCTTGGGCAGTCATCCTGTGGGGCTGACATTCTTATTGGACGTGCTCCCCGTCTTCGCCCAATTCGCGTATCTCACTCTGTTGTTCCGTCGTGAATTCGGCCTCGACCGCGAGGGTCAGCGCCCGCTCTGCCTCCGCGCCGAGCTGATGCTCGGCGAGCAGCTCCCTTGCGGCGGCCAGGTCGGGGGCCGCGTCCGCTCCCATTCTCGCTCTGAGTTCCGCGCGGTAGAGCAGCGCCTCGAACACCTCGATCGGCGGCGCGTCGGAGTAGCGAGCGAGACCTGCGTCAAGGACCGTGATCGCCTGGGCTTCGTCGCCGCGCGAGTCGCCCTGCCGGGCGGCGACGTCGATCACCCGGAGGAGGCCGGAGCGCCGCTCTACCGGGTCGTCTTCGGACGATCCGTGCCGGTAAAAGCGCAGCCAGTTGCCGCCGACATCCACGACCGAGAACCCGGTCGCGGTGCCGGCCTTGCGCCGCGGGGGGAGTAGGCGCGGGATGCCCTTGATGGGGACCTTGCCGTATCGTTCCCGCAGTCCGGCTTTGAACGCCTCGTGGTGCTCACCGGGTTCTGCGACGGTGATGATGGCGCTGCCGTACGAGGTCGCCGGGTCGAAGCTGTCCATGGCGAACAGGTGGATCGCGATGTCGTCCAGCTCCACGACCGCGCAGGCATAGGGGCGGTGCTGCTTAAACGTGACGATGAATCCGAGCGCGGTATAGAACTCGAGTGCGTCGTCCAAATCGGCGCAAGGGAGCACCGGGTAGGTCCGTTCTCCGGTCATTACATCGCCCCCAGAACTTCGTAGAAGGGTACCGACTCGTCGAGCAGGCAGCAAGGCTGGAGGGGGACCGTGAACGAGCGTTGCATCTCTAGTACTCCGTGCGTTGTGATGTCATCAACGAAGGCGGCAGTAGCCGAGGGCCTGCGGCGGCAGGAAGAGCGTGAGCACGTCGATGAGGTAAGCGTCGGAAGCGTCCCGTTTTCGGTGAACCAGGGCTCACCGCCGGGACCGACACCGCCGAATTCGCAGAGACGAGGCGTCAATACAGCTGGCCAGTCCGCTCGTCGCTGTCCATAGTGCGCCGACAATCCATCGCGCACAATCGCCCCACCCGCGAAGCAGAAGGACTACCATCTCGCCATGGACGGTAAGGAGACCGGGAAGAGCGAAGGTCAGGCCGCGGGCACGGCCCAGGGCGATCCCGGCTGGACGCTGCCGGAAGCCATGACAGGCCGGGCGAGCCCCGCGAAAGCGGCGGTCGGCGATAAGCCTGTCTTCGCCTACATCGCCAGCCTCCCGCAGCCGCAGCGCGCTATCGCCGAGGCGGTCGACGCGCTGGCGGCCGACACACTGCCCGACCTCGAGCGCTCCGTGAAGTGGGGCATGGCGTACTACGGCGTCGGCGACGGATGGTGCTTTAGCTGTGGCGGTTTCGCCGGCCACGTCAAGCTCATGTTCATCAACGGCGCAGCGCTCGAACCCATACCGCCGGTGACGCCGACAGGAATGGGTAAGTCAACCCGGGGTGTGGAGCTCGCGTCAGTGGACGACCTCGACGAGCGCCGGGTCGCGGCGTGGATGGTTCAAGTCACGTCCGTGCCAGGTGTCGGGGGCACGAGACGTTGATCCCGAAGCTGAATACTTCGTCAAAGGCTGCGGGTTGTGCATCGCCTAAGGCATCAAGATTCAATGATCACCGGATCTAAGGGTTCCGAACGGCGATGCGATGACAATCGTATTGGGTACGACGGTGATCCCCGACATCGGCTTCGCCGACCTACTTTCGTTCGTTGGAGTCGCGACTGTGTGCGGAGGACCTAGCCTCCAAGCGACGAGGACAAACGGTCAGTCGTATCGATGTCATCGACATCTTCCTGGGCAACGCCGGGGAGCGGGAACGTAGTACAGCTGATGTGATCCCTGATGGACCTGCCACGAAGGGACTGGTCCGGTCAACGATTAAGATGCCGACGCGGTACTCGCAAACGAGCGTCATCGACCTCCCCTGATGCTATCTCAGAAGGGTTGAGAGACGCATTTTCTTGGTTCAGGACCAAGTGCAGATAAGGCGTTGCCACCTAGTTTGCAGCGAACGATTACGCAACGGGAGTCCTTCAGAAAGCTCGGCGGAGGTTGATGAGACTTGTTGCAGGTGGTGTGAGGTTAGCTTGAATTTGCCGCCTCCTTACACAGGAGGGAGCTAGCTCTCGGGGAATAGAAACTCAAATGTCTGGTCAAAACTCTCAATAGTGTTCCAACCGCGAAGCGAGATGTATCCAAAACCACTAGTAGATCCTGGTGCTGGCCGAACGGCCACGCTGAGGACGCCACCGCTCGGGAACTCATTAAACTCTGCTGCTGTAGCCATAGTCCCGCGATCATCTGGCATTGAACCAGGACCGTCTAACCACTGGATCGCCTGCCCCTGCCCCTGCCCGAAGCTTGAGTAGCTGGAGCCAGCAACCGTGAGCGTGATTTGCGAAAGTGATGCTCCTCTATTGGTCAGGCGCAGAATGCTCTGGCCAGATTCAGCGTGGCAGATTACTGCTTGAACGGCGATCACTGGAGCTTCTGGGTCTTCGACGAGGGCTGCTGCGAGCCCGTCGGCCGCCGATTTCCGAATCACCGATACGCGCACAGGCCAATCACCATTGTTAGGTCCGCCCGCCTTAGACGTCGCTAAGCGGTGCAGCTGCGCACGGTAGTCTCCACTCGGGAAATTGTTGCCTGCTGGCCAGCCGGGGTCCAACACCACTAACTTTCGGTGCCCGCCGCCGTTCAGCCAGCCGGTCACAATCCGGTTGACATGGTCATCGGCGAATGAATAGCCGACCACGACTAGACGGTCGATGTTGTCGAGGGATCGCTCAAATGCCGTCAAGAGGGCTATCGTGGGGCCCTCCGTCTCCAGTTTCTCGCGATCACCGATCACCATGACCGGCGACCTATTCAACACTGGATCGTCAATCTCCTTAATACTCTTTGCGGAGATCCGACGGAAGTCGGTGGGCCGTCCCTCTGACCTGGTCCAGCACCAATTTATCGATCCATGCAACTTGAGCAGGTTGATCTGGCCGTCGACGGGACGAGAGAGGGTTTTCGCACCCACTTCCCACCCCTCGATACCCGTCGTGACAGGCACTCCCGCTTGCTTCGCGAAGGTCTCGATCGTTAAGTCGTAATTCAGGGTCGCGATTGTCAGGCCTCCCTTTTGGGAGGTCGCGAGATCCGCGAGTGGCTGCAAGTACTCGACCGACTTGAGGTCGTTTAGGATGCGGCATGTTCGCAGGATCAACGCATCGTTGAGCTTCGCGAAGACGTTGTTGGATGCGCTCCCAGCCCTGGGATAGGCGATCGATTGAATCATCCGCGTAAGGTCACCGCCGCGAGACCGACTTCCCAGATTTGAATTGATGACCTCCATCAAGTCACGGTCGGAGTACGGAGAGCGAGGACGATCGATGTTTGAAATGGCCTGATTCCAATTCGTCACGAATGGGGCGGCCTCGTGGTCGAAACGACTGCGCAATAGTCGAACCGCCGAGAAGAGCCGTTCGACGTTTACTGCGTCAAGCGGATTCCGCCCTTGCTGACTCGCATGATTGACCATTGCCCCGTACACAAAGTTCAATGCCTTGGTTACGTCGTGAACCTCACCTGACTGTCGATTTACATCTTCCACCAAACGCTTCGCAAGCTCGTTCGTGAGCGGGAGTCCCGCGTCGAAGGAGCTCCCGGCACCGAGGAGAATGGCGACAGTGTGACTCATTTGCCCTCAATTCACGGCAGTTGATTTCCGAGTAACGATCGTTGTTGTAGTTGCACTGCCGCAATAGCATCATCGTAACCGTTGGCGGGGAGCCGCCTCCATCGTTGCTCTATTCGCCACTCCTAGGAGTGAAGTGCTTAGGGGGCGCCTTTACGTTTGGAAAGAAGTCCACGACATTTAGGAACCTGCACGTGCGACTCGACATCTTGATCGGCATGGTTCGGGGCTGGAAGGTGTTGAAGTCGGCCAGACTAAGTGGCATGGCTAACCCGCGACAGCTTTCCCCAGGAATCGACTACTCGCTCTGGCCGCAGCTCAAATGGAGTCGTGCTCGCCAACTCGTCTCGGAGCTTAACTCAAGAATTGAACTGTGGTCGACTAGTGTCCCCCGGGGCCTGATCGCGGAAATCTCCGAGGACCGTATGTCGGTGGTCTATCGCGCACGCCTGCCGAACGCCGCGCCAGTCTTCGAGTGGTCTTTGCTCCTGGCGGATATTCTCCACAACTATCGCACGGCCCTTGACGCTCTTGCCTGGGAGATGGCGCATCTGGAGGGTAACAAACCGAGTGCAACGAACGAACGCAAAATTTACTTTCCGATCACCACAACACGCGCGGCGTGGCTTGCGCAAGCGAGAGGATCGTTGAGTTCAGTGCCGGAAGACGTTCTGGAGCGGATGCATTCCGTGCAGCCTTACGGCGTTGAGCCAGTGAGTGAAGGGATCTTTCTCCACCTGCACGAGCTGGATATCGCCGACAAACACAAAGGGCTCATTCGCGCAGCAGTGTCTGTTAGGGACAAGCGTCAGGTGGAGTATGCGATCGCGCTAGAAAGCGGCGAATCGATCCTGGAACACCTTGAGGGAGATCCGTGGACGTGGCTCGCGTCGTCCGAGCCGGCGTCTGATGGGGATCCTATATTCGAGGTACGCACGGATGCTCCCATCGCAGAGGCATCAAGCAGAATGCGTCTACCAGTGGCCATTACAGTGGAAAACCGCGGCGTGCGACACGATGTCATGAATTTGCTTGTCCTCATCGATCAGCAGGTGGCACTTACGTTCGAGGTCATTGAGACAGGATCGTTCGCTGACGCACTAGGTTTGAGGCCCGTCCCGGTCGAACATTTGGATTGATGATCGGGGATTGTAGAGTGCGATATCGCTCCGCAAAGTGACCCACAGCGCTGTGTTTGAAGAGTCGAACAGCCGGGCTTCGGAGTCAAACGCACCTACCAGATGTGTCTTCCTGTGCGCCTCCACAAGTTTCGCTCAGCAACGGGCAAACCCAATGAGATCCAATTCGTTTCGTCGCTAAGCCTCTGCGTTATGGTGTGAAAGAGACCACGCGCGCCTAAGCGCACGGCCTACAGACGCGACTCGGGGGTTGGTCTTGGCGTACAGCCTTGCTGAAGTGAGCTCTTTGATTGACGCACCTGCGTCAGATCGTCGCTCCGCTTTCGAATCTGACCTCGTGACTACGGCGCGGGAGCTAAGGGAGTATTTGCGCATTGCCATGATGCGTCAGCGGGCCTCACCTGCAAAGGTCGCCGTGGGCATTGCGGTGCTGGACGTCTGGCGTGTCCTCAATGACTTCGAGGATCCCGACAGCGAGATGAGTGCTTCGGCTGCATCCCTCGCCAGCATCGGGATCGCGACGCGGCGGCTCTCAGCGGATTCCGGTGATGTGGGCGACATCGTGAGAGAGTGCAGACGACGGATCGAAGCCAGCGTCGAAATTGGAGGTCCTTGGGAACAGATTTGGAAGCTTGCCAACGAGATCGGTAACGCCATCGGCTTCTTCATCGACGTGGAGGCCGCTCGTGCGGATCGGCTGTGGGCGTCGCTAATTACCTTCGCTGCTCCCGAAACTCCGATTGATCTCGGCCCCGTGCCGTCAACTGCGCTTCCGTCGCTACTCGCCGTGGAGAAGAAGATCCGGGCGACAGATGCGGGCGCACTTGACTCGATCAGGTTCCGGCTGGCCTCGACTTTGAGTCTCCAGCCGAAGTATGAGATGTCGGTGCCGAGTGAGGTATCCGCGGCGCCGGTTCCGGAATGGACGATGCTAGACCTCGCGGAACCCTACGACGACGCGAGGCGGATTCGGGTTTGGTTTGGAACGAATCGCGAGCCAACTTCGAAGCAAGACTTGAACAGCACCTACTCGAATCGACTGGCCGCAGGCGAGCTCTTCTACGGCGTCTGTCAGGTCAATATCCCTAGGATTAAAAGGATCTCGGGGGGTATACGTCCCTTCGCTTCCAAATGGCTGCGGCGAGGCGCTCCACGTGGTGGATCGCGAGTGGAAAGCTATTATCGTTTCGACGGTCCAGACGAGTTCTTGAGCGCGTTCGGGAGCGAAACGGCTCAAGCACCCAGCGAGCGCACTGGTCTCGTCTTTATTCATGGTTTCGCAACCAGCTTCACTGATGCAGCAACTAACGCCGCTGAATTTTCTTTGCATGTCAAGCACCGGGGCCCCACTGCAATGTTCACATGGGCCTCAAAAGGGCGTGCGAATGCCTACGGTCACGATGAGCGGGTGGTCCAACAAAGCCGCCAACAACTCATTGACTTCCTCGTCACGCTATCGACGCGTGCCGGGCTCGAGCACATCGATCTCGTAGTGCACTCTCTCGGCAATCGCTTATTGTTGCGATCTCTAGTCGATTGGTTTGGTGGGTCACCTCCTGACAAGATTCCGCTACGGAACCTCTACCTCGGCGCACCCGACGTTGATCAGCCGGAGTTTCTCCACCACGCGAACATTTATGCGCGTGCGGGAACGAAGACGACGCTCTACGCTTCGGACTCCGACACGGCGCTCCTGGCCTCCTTGGTCACTCATCGAGGGGTGCATCGTGCAGGCCTTATGCCGCCCGTAGTTACGGCTCGCAATATCGATACGATCGAGACGAGCACGGTGAATTTCTCAACCATGGGGCACGCCTACATCATTGACTCTTCGGCAATCCGTGCAGACATCTTTAGTGTCCAAAGCGGCTTGCTCGACCCAGCGAGTCGCGCGAACATTCATCCTGCGGGATCTAGCCAGGTACCTGACTATTGGCGGATTGTCTAGCCGAACGAAGGCTGGCCCGCGAATTGCCACGCCTCTTGCAGATCGAGGCGGCACACCTTCTACGTGAAAGCGGAGGAGGCCGTGGTGACGGTGTCGATGCGGGTGATGAGCGCCGGCAATGGCTACAAGTATTTGCTGCGCACCGTCGCGGCCGGCGACGGTCAGCGTTCGCTGTCCACGCCGTTGACCCGTTACTACAGTGCGAAGGGCAGCCCGCCGGGTCGATGGATGGGAAGCGGTCTGCCGGGCCTCGGCTCGGGTCCTGTCCTCGAGGGCGTCGAGGTCACGGAGGCCCAGCTGCAGAGACTGATCGGCCTGGGGCGAGACCCGGTCGATGGGGCACCGCTCGGCCGCGCCTATCCCGACTATCGAAGGCCAGCTGATCCTGCACCGCCCGGCAGCGCTCAGGGGACTGCAAGATCGATTCAACAAACTGAAAAGGCCCGATGTGGAGGGTCTCGGGTGTGTTGTCGTCAAGCGGGAAAGTAGACGAAGACCGCATTCGCAGCCGATCCATGCTCTTGTTCCGCACGACCCGCATCAACCAGGATTTCAAACAATTGCCGTTCTGCAATGTCGATAGCTTTTGCCAAGCGGTAATACACGACTCCTGCACGACGTCGTCGGCTTCAGCATTGGAGCCGAGTAGCCGCACAGCGCAACAGCGCATCAGTGGTCGATGCCGGCGCACCAGGATCGCAAAGGCAGCTTCGTTTCCCGCGACGGCGTAGTTGACAAGAACACCATCAGTGTTTCTCTCAAGTTGCAGCGTGCCAACGTCGTGGAGTGACATCACGTCCTCGCCGGCCAGGGCGCGCGTGGCAGAGTGCGGCAGCGCCGGCCGGTGATCGAAACCATTCGTCGAAACTCGCACAGTAGTGATCGCGGTCATGCGCTCACCAGCCGGGCGGATCCAGATTCTGCCCGTGATGTCACGTGCGTGACCCTACGCAGCCGAAGAGTTCCCCAAACCAGCCAACCATAAGCCGAAACCTGAGTGGTTGGCATGCCGTGACTGCAGCAGTAGTTCGCCGCGTCTTCTGTTGGGTCGGCAGAAGTCGTGTTCCTGGATGCGACATCGGTGTCTAGGTAAAGCCGACTATCAAGCATTTATGCTCCTCGGATCGCTGCGGATAAACCGCTGCCGAGGGCTGGAGCAACAATTAGACCCTACGGCGGAGAATGCCTATGAGTCAATTTTCGTCGTCATCAAGGACACAAGCATTTCGCCGTTCCGGATTCAGGCGCGTGAGGCGGCTTCGCCTTTCGCCCCGACGCGGCTTCCCAAATCGATGCTGCGGTCGATAACTGCGGTGGCCACGGTGGTGAGCGTGAGGTTGTGGTCGCGCGCATGCTTCCGCAAAGCCGCGAATGCTTCGTGCATGGTCAGCTCAGCGCTTTCCGATACGACGCCCTTGGCTTGCTCGATCAGAATTCGGGAGTTGAGGGCGTGTTGCAACTGCGCTGCGACGAGAGTCTTCTCTCTGCTTCCTCGCTCCTGCAGCAGCCCGATGGTGGCAACGTCGGCCAAGGCCTGCGCAACAGCGACATCGGCGGCGACAAGTTCACCCACGTGAATGCTGAACATGTTCATGGCACCGAGCACTTGACCGCGGAGACGCATTGGCGTCGCGTGCACGGATTTGAACCCCTGTCGCATCGCCTCTAGACGAAAGGCAGGCCACCGATCCCCGGAACGCTGGATATCGCCAACGGCAACCGGCTGCCCGGTTGTAAAGCATTCGACACACGGTCCGGCCCCCGCGTTCAGTTGCATAACCTCTATGAGAGTCGCTTCTTCACTGGTCGACGCCACTAGCTGCAACTCGCCTAAACCATCAAGAAGCATGAGACCCGCAGCCTGGGTGTCGAGAATTTCCGAACATTGCTCCACCAGGGTTTGGAGAAGATCAACGACGTCGAAATCGTCCGTAAGGGTGTCGGCAAGTTTGACGAACGCTCTATTCAGCTTCGACTCTCGCGTGAAGTCAGCCATGGCTTGCTCATTTCTCAGAAGTGGGTGAAGCGGAATTTATTTGGGGAGAAATCTGAAGCTCAACTGCCTACTGACGACGTCACGGGCGACGTCTTGAACGGTTCGACCGTTGGCAAACGCGTAGGCCTGCAGGCGCGAATAGGCGATGGTCGCGGTGGTATCCAGTTGCACCAGGATCATCCCTGTTGCCTGATGAACCTCGCGCCTCATGGCCGGGGTCATCGCCGACTCTAAAGCGCCCTCATCGTCGGCACCCGCGATGGCGTGGCTCACGGCAACATCCGACAAGGCCGACGCTAGGGTCACGGCGATCTCCATGTGCTGCGGGCTCAAGGCGCCTGCAGTCCGCCGGTATAACCCGACGGTGCCTATAGTAACTGCTCCCATAAGCAAAGGAAACGCGAAGAGTGCGCCTACGTCGAGCGCCCCAATCGAAGCTGCAAAAATCGGCCAGCGATCATGGGTGCCTGTGCAAACATCGGGGACGAGCGTCGGGGTACCGGTTTTGAGTGTGGCCCACTGCGGGCCTTCGCCAAGGTCGAACTGCAATTCATCGATACGCGCGGCGACCGCATCACTCGAGCAGATGGTGGATTGGCCGCCCGTCGGGCTGAAAACGGCGATGGACACACCGGTGACGCCAAGCTCGTCTATGAACGGCAAGCACAGATCCGTGGCATCAACGACGACGACTTTCTTGCTGTCAGGCATCACGTCGACCGCACGTCGAGGCGCGATGCGACGAGTCTTGAAAACCACGTCAATGCGTCCTACCTCACCCGTTTGGTTTACAACGGTGCGATTAGGCTACTCGAACTCGCAGAAATGGCCCAAAGAGGCAACTCGGAAACGTCGGGCGTTGGACTCAACGATCCTCGAGGATGTCGTCGCTTGGACGAACACCGCCACTCAGCTCGTCGCGCGGATCCGCCGCGTCGGCTGAGAGATCACCAGCCGCCGCCTCACGCGCCTGAATCCGGAACGGCGAAATGGTTGTGTCCTTGATTACGACGAAAATTGACTCATAGGCGTTCTCCGCCGTAGGGTCTAATTGTTGCTCCAGCCCTCGGCAGCGGTTTGTCCGCAGCGATCCGAGGAGCATAAATGCTTGATAGTCGGCTTTGCCTAGGCACCGATGTCGCATCCAGGAACACGACTTCTGCCGATCCAACCGAGGACGCGGCGAATTGCTGCTGTAGTAGGGCGTGCGCACGACCGGCGCCGTTGGCGTCCTCATCGTCGACGACGACTCGCCCGAGGGCACCGGAGTGCTGGCCGACGCGACGGCGCAGACGGATCCGGTTATCAGCGTTACGCACGGGTCAGAAATCCGGCCTCGGCTTGGCCCATCTGGCGGGCTTCAGCTGGGCCCGACCAGGCGGGCACGATGCCCTCATCGCTGGGCGTGCGCCTATTGGTTTAAGGTTGCGGCGAAAAAAGTATAGAGCGTCCGTGTCATGCCTAGCGTTCGCCAAATGAGTATGCCCAACGGCGGGAAGGTTTTAGTCGAGGTGACTAGCGCACTCGCGGACACTTCGAAACCGGGGTACGAAGCCATCGACACTTTTGACCTCTTGGTGCGGAGCGCCACCTCGCTCACCTCTGGTGTCGAGGCTGGCATTTTGCTCGCTGATCACAATCAGCATCTTCACGTCGTCGCCTCTACCAGCGAGAGAACCAGTGACGTGGAGGAAGCGCAGCTGGGTTCTGAGCAAGGACCTTGCGTGGTGGCATTTCGTACCGGTGAAACGGTGGACGTGCCAAGCATCGCCGCCTCCAGGCTCGACTGGCCTGCCTTCGCTGCCCTTGCCGAAGACCGTGGTTTCCACGCTGCTCACGCCGTCCCCCTGCGCCACCGCGGCCAAATCCTCGGGGGACTGATTCTTTTTTCGGAGCAGCTCGGCCCACTGAGCGATGAAGATGCGGTGTCGATCGAGGCCCTTGTCCGAGCCGCCACAACCAACCTCAACGAAGAACTGTACCGAGCGCTCGACGCTCGGGTGACGATAGAACGAGCCAAAGGGGTCCTCGCTCAGCAGTATGGAGTGCCCATGGACGCCGCGTTCTCAATCTTGCGCGCTCATGCGCGAAAGACGGACAAGCGATTGAGCGATATCGCCGGAAAAATTATGAATAGTCGAGGCCAATCCAGATGATTCAGAACACAGTTCGAATGTTCCTTGGTCATGTCCCTCTAAGGGGTGTGGTTTCTGCGGCAAGAGTCGGGCCGGAGTGGGCCGGCGGCGGGTGGTGTGGGGATGGCATCTCAACAGGCATCGAGTGTAGATCGACCGGTCACAACCCTTTGCCCCTCGCCTGCCGCGAACCCGGGCATTCCAGCAGCGGAGGTCCTCTGTGTAGTGCAGCGATATCCGATGCTGGTGTTCGAAGCGAAATAGTGTGGTGACGTCATTGCCCGAGGCATCCGATCAGCAGAAGCTGATGCTGAGCATGGCTTCGGGCAGTCAGGCCGCGTTCGGCCTGATCTACGATCAGTTGTGTGTTCCGACGTTTGCGATCTGCAATCACTATCTGAAGTCTCCGGCCGCAGTCGACGAGGCCATGTGCGGCCTGTGGCTGTACGTCTGGCAAAATGCGGCCATGTTGTCGGAGCTTGACGGCTCGCCCTGGTCGATCATCATCAGGACAGCGGAGGACCACGCCCAGACAGAGCGCCTAGGGCGTGCTTCCTAATTCTTGTAACCAGACGATGATGGCGCTCAGTACAGCTCCGCCTCGGTAGGTGAGTGCGAGTTCGTCGTAGCGGGTGGCGAGTCCGCGCCACTGCTTAAGGGTGTTGAACGAACGCTCGATGATGTTTCGGCGCTTGTAGGCCTCTTTGTCGAGGTCGACCGGGCGGCCCCCGTTTCGACCGCGGCGTTTCCGGTTGGCGACCGGGTCGGAGCGTTCCGGAATGACGACCTGAATGTCAAGCCGTAACTCGCTTAGGTCGGTATCGCACGGCGACTGCCCCCGACCGGAATTCTTGGCGGTCCACGAGTTCGAGCTGGATGCGCTCTCGCAAACCGGCAAGCAACGTCGGCCCGTGTCCGGCAAGGACCGGCTGCACCAGGAATTCGTACTCGTCGATCAACCCCAAATCTGCCAAGGCCAGGGGGAGGGTCACGCCACCGACCCACAGGCCCTCGCCTGACTCCTGCTTGAGCCGCTGAACCGCTTGCGCCAAGTTCCCTCGCACCAGCTCGGCATTCCAATCGACCCCGCTCAGCGTGCTCGACACGACGTACTTCTTCGCCCGGTCGATAGTCTCGGCGAACGGTTTCTGCCAGTCCTCCATCCAGTCGGGCCACGTGCCCGTGGCCGGCTTCTGCCACGCCGACGCCATCATCTCGTAAGTCACCCGGCCGAATAGCAGGGCATCGGCTCGCTCCAGCTGAGCGGTCCAGTAGCGCATCGACCCCTCGTCCGGGGGGAGTCCTGCCTCGTGATGGCAGCAGCCGTCGAGCGTGACGTTGATCGAATATCGGAGTGGTCTCATCTCGTTGCTCTCCTTTGATGGGTGCCCCACGTTCGTTGCACCACTCTCAGTCGATTGCCGGGTCCGTTTCTGATCGACGCCCTAAATCGCGCCCAGTGTATAGCGCCGTCCCTGATGCGAACCAGACCGCGGCCCCCGAGTGCACGACCGATCGCCAGCACCGTCCATGGGACCGCCCAAGGCGGTTCACAAGGCCATCATTTACCCATCTAATTCATCTCTATTTGACCCAAAACGATGGCCTACAATTGGAGGCAGCGAACCGCCCGGTTCCCTGTAAACACAAGGGAATCCGCGGGTTTTCGGACACATTCGGCAACGACTAAATTAAGGCCAAAACCTTCAGGGTGCTCAGGGGCGATTTCTTGTTTGGGTGCTTCTCATGGCCTTGTTCGGCCGCGAGTGTTGAGGTGAGAGTGTGCGATCGACGCATTTTTGCGTTTTAGCGCGCGACATATTGTCCTGAAAGCTGGGATTTTGCCCACTCGGGCGGTAGCGCGCCGACCTTCGACGGTCAGGTTTGTAGGGGTGGTCCGCCGGTCTCGTCAGACGTTTCCTGAGGGCGCGATCTCCGTCGAAGAGAAGCAGCGCTGCAACACTGTTCGTTCCCAGCGCCCAAGTTTCGCCGCGGGGCGGCTGTGCTCCTATCAGGTGCGTCGGCTGCTGTGCATTCCGGAATTCAGCTTCCAGCCCAGAGAAGACGCCTGGCGGGCGAACTGCGACAAGCACGCTCGCTATACCGCTGCCAAAGGACACGCGCCCAGGCTGCGAAATGCGGACGTGTTCGAGCAGGCTCTCGCTAGGTGGGCGGCGAAAACACGGATGGCCTACCATTCCGGCACGTTGCCGCCGGACCGGACCGCTGCCCCGACGGGGGTCAGTTTCTGGACCTGGGGCTCCAGTGAAAGGCCGTCCGTCATCGTAGGTCTCTACAGTGCTCCTGGACTTCATAGATCACGGATGACCACGCAGACGCGTCACCCTGCCGGGATGGTTCGTTCCCGGATGAGCTCCCAGCCCGGTGTTCGCTCGCGGGTCATCCCGCCGGGGTGACGTAGGCGGGAGGGCGCGGGCATACATTCAGCAGAAACACGTTTGGCTGACGCGCCAGGACTACCGGAACCATGGCCGTGGAGAGGACAACCCGTGACAGCATCGACGCTCGGCGTGCTGATGCTCCTGATTCTCGGCTGGGCCGTCATCTCGGAACGTCTGGCTCGGTGGAACATCACGGCACCGCTGGTGTTCACCGTGGCCGGTTTCCTAATCGCGAACCCCAGCTGGGGCGCGCTACCCGTCGATGTTGAGGCTCCGCAAGTGCATCTTCTGGCCGAAGTGACGCTCGCCTTGCTCCTGTTTTCCGATGCCGCCCGGGTGGACATGGCCTCACTCCGCCGAAATCTTCGAGTGCCCGGACGGCTACTCGGCATCGGGCTTCCGCTGTCGGTGCTTCTCGGCTCGCTCGCTGCGGCCCTGTTGTTCGATGACTTCACCTGGGCACTCGCGGGATTCATCGGCGCGGCCCTCGCCCCAACCGACGCGGCCCTCAGCGCACAAGTGATCAACGACGCACGGATTCCGCTGCGGGTCCGCCTCGCGCTCAACGTTGAAAGCGGCCTCAATGACGGCATCGTCACCCCGGTAGTCGTGTTCATGCTCTCGGTTGCCGCGGGCCAACTCGGCGCGACCGACAGCGACCACGCCGACACCGTCATCGGGCCTCTGCTCGAGCTGGGCATCGGCATCCTGGTCGGCGCTGTGATCGGGCTGGGCAGCGCCAAGCTCATCGCCCTCGGATCTCGGCGCCGCTGGATGCTTTCCGGTGGTCGGCGACTGGCCGCCTTGACCGTTCCGCTCAGCAGCTTCGCCCTCGCGGTGACGCTCGGCGGCAATGGTTTCATCGCCGCTTTCGTCGCCGGCATCGCCTTCGGCGCCGCGTTGCCGCGTGACATGAGCGACCGAGACAAGGTCGGTGAACTCCCGGAACTGGTCGGGGAGGTGCTCTCATTCGGGGTGTGGTTCATCTTCGGTGCCGCGCTCGTACCAATCGCGTTCGAGTACTCCAGCGGATCGACCCTGGTCTACGCGGCCGTGAGTCTGACCCTTGTGCGTCTTCTCCCCGTCGCACTGGCCCTTCTCGGAGCTCGGCAAGACAAGGCGACAGTGCTGTTCATGGGGTGGTTCGGGCCGCGTGGCTTGGCCTCTGTGGTGTTCGCGCTCCTCGCGGTCGAAGAACTCGGACAATCCGAAATTGTCGGTAAAGCGGTATCGGTTGTGGCGTTCACGGTCTTTCTGAGCGTGATCCTGCACGGGGTGTCGGCCGGCCCGCTCGGCAGTCGTTACGCCGGCCAATACGGCGACAATGTGCAGGCCGACGGAGGCCCTCGAGCACGCCGGCAGATCCATCGCCAATGATCCTCAGGGAAGAGCGCCTCAGGTCGAACGAAACCGGATGGCGGCCGAGAGGTGGGAGATGCTGGTCTGACTACGCACTGCCCATGGTGCCGACGGGCTTGCGGTAAGGACCGAGGAGCTGTTCGCGGGCATCAGCGTTGGCGGCAAGTTCGACCGTTGCCCCACTCGCCCTGACCTGTATGACGACGGGCTCCTCGCCGAGCCGTTTCACCTCATTCGGACGGGCGGGTCGTTCCTGGTTCAAGCCGTCGGCCTCAAGCAGTTCGTTGCGGAAGAGGAAGGGTGCCTTGGTCCACACGAATACGTCGCGGACCCAGCGACCGTACCCGCGACTCCACTTCGGACGCAGACCGTGGATGTCTCCGCCGACTACCCGGATCACGCCACGGAAAGCTCCAGGCTGGCTCATTACCCATCGTCTGCGGGCGAGCACCACCACGAGGAAAGCCAGCAGCACGGCGAGGTCGACGCCGAGAACGACGAGCAGCGCGATTACCATTCTTGACCTCCGCCCGGGGGAGTCGCCCTCCAGCATGTCAAGGCTGACGCGCCACAGCACCGCGCGCGTCACCCACCCTGGATGAAGGACGTGAGTGATCCGGTCAACCATGAGACGTTTAAGAGCGAATTTGCGTGGCGGGCCTGGACGGCACCAAGGAACGTCAACTGTGAGGCTAGTTCTGCCAGGCACCTTCAGACGTCGACGGTGATCCTGCCGGACGACGCCGCGGATGCCAGGGCCGCGTCGTCATACCCCAGGACGATCTCGTTGTCGGGGTGGGTTCCTGCCCGAAATTAGGGTTGCGCGGTCATCAGTACGGGATTTGCCGGCGTTTCCAGCGGCCGTTGCAGCACTTCGAGGAGGCCGATGACCAACGCGGCGATGACCAGAGTCCACATCGTCAGCGCTGGAGTCAACGGCCGTACGAAGAGCACAACCGTGGCGGCAACGACGGCCACTACGACGTTGAGCAACACCCGCTGGGTATACATCCACCGTCCCACTTTCCCCGTGGTCAAACCGCGGCGCTCCGCTGCCAGGCGGATACGACCCGCCCAGTCGCGAGCAAGCCCTCGCAATCGACGCGGCAAAGTGAAGGGTCCAGCCAGCCAGGCCACTACCGCTACGACCAGTGCTAATACGAGCACGGCCACGGATGTTGTGCGAACGTCATCGGAAAGGGTCTCGTAGAGCAAAGAGGCTACGTCCGGCGGGATCGCCGCCGAGCTGACTGACGTGGTGAGCAGAATATTGCCGACGGCGATCGCGGCGACGGTGAGTGCCATTGCCAGGGCAAGCGCCACAGCAGCCCAAATGAGCGCTACCGCGCGTCGGCGCGCGACGATGACACCCGCCGCGAGGAGCAGCAGCGCGATCCACGGTAACCACGCCCCGGCCGCGATGGCGAGTCCGTAGGCCACCTGGATCGACGGCAGTGACTCTGCCTGCGTAACGACGATTGTTCGGTCAATTGCAGGGATTTGGCTGGCCAGCTCAATGCCCTGCGCGAGTAGCGCTGCTTTGAGTGAGATTACGCCGTCGATCGCGTTACTGGTGAGTTGGGGCACGTCGACCTGTTCATTGATCACTGCCAACGTCTGGTCCGTGATGTAACTCTGAATGGCAGGGTCGTCAATGAGGGGAGCGTAGGTGGCGACGAATCGATCTGTGTCGACGAGCGCAATCTTCGCCCAGGAAGCGACCACGGCGACAGGGGCAAGGATCGCCCCAATTACGATCAGCAGTGTCGCCAGCACCGTCCAGCCCGCTCGACGCCGTTTCCGCCCGCCGGTGCTCTCGCGCAGGCCGAGCTCTTCGGATTCGGGGGAGGGCACCGTTTCGGCTCGGAGGCGAAGCCGGGTGTTCTCGATCTCCAGCTCTTCTACCCGTCACAGAAGGGCTTCGTTCGTCGAATCTGACATGAGGTCAAAGTAGCCACGACTACCCCCGGCGACATCATCCCCCCGGCATGACGTGACACAGCCGGGCGCCACCGAGACTCGAGGGCCTCGGTGGCGCCGCAGCCGCTCGGAAGCGGATTAGACGGCTACGGGTGTCGGACGCGCTGACAGCGCCTGGCTCTTCAGCCCGTCGAATTCGCTCTGGTTGATCGTTCCGGCGTCCAGGAGAGCCTTGGCCTTTGCGATGTCATCGGCGGGTGATGAGCTTGCGCCGGCGACATCGCGAATGTACTTGTCTGTCTCTGTCTGCGCCTCGCGTACCGCTTCTCCCTGGCGTTCCCCCATACCGCCTCCACGGGCGATCAGGTAAATCAGCGCGGTGAGGAACGGTACGAAGATGAGGAAGAGCATCCAGGCGGCTTTTGCCCACCCGTTGAGTGAGCGATCGCGCATCACGTCCCCGATGACGGAGAACAGCACCATTAGGTAGGAGATGAACACAAAGGTCCAGAAGAAGTACGCGAAAATGTCCCAGATATTCATGAGTCGACCCGTTCTGTGTTTGGATGCCGGCGGTGTCGCGGCGCACTGACGGTAGCTCCACAGCGCTCCTGCTTACGTCATCCTGTGAGGATGATGCTTCTTGGCTGGAGCGTCACTCCAATGCAGATGTCAGCCGGGCGACACCGTCCAGGGAAGTCGAGGAGAGCGGTTCCCGCGCCCACTCCTCGCGGGTTAACTCGCTGGAGAGCGCTCGGTATTCCTCTTCCACGTCGCGCATCCGCTGCACGAAGACGCGGCCGCGTACCAGGAGCGATATTTCAAGATCCAGGCTGAAGGACCGGATGTCCATGTTGCTGGAACCGATGACCGCGATGTCGTCGTCGATCGACAAATGCTTCGCGTGCAGGATGTACGGCGCCGGGTAACGAAAGATCCGCACACCGGCATCAAGCAGATCCCTGTAATAGGACCGTTGCGCATGGAAGACCGGACCTTGATCGCCGATCTCGGAGACGAAGAGCTGCACGTCGAGCCCGCGTTGGCACGCTGAGGTGATGGCGTACATCATCGCCTCATCGGGAACGAAGTACGGGCTGGTAATAATCGCCCGTTTGGACGCCCCGTACAGCAGGGAAAGGAACAGGCGCAGGTTGTTTTCGGTTTCATAGGAGGGTCCGCTGGGCACCACCTGGCATTCGACCGCATCCGGGGACCAGTCGAATGCTGCATCGCGAATGGGCACATTCGCGGTCGGCGACGCCGGGTCAAGGTGCTCACCGGTCTCGATCAGCCAGTCGGAGTGGAAAATGACGTTCAGGCTTGTCACCACCGGTCCCTCGAGCCGTGTCACCAGCTCTTGCCACTGCAGGCCTCGTTTGAGGTTCTTGGGGGTGTTGTAGCTGCGGTCGATGAGGTTTTGGGAGCCCATGAATCCGACCCGCCCGTCGACCACCACCAGTTTTCGGTGGTTGCGGAGGTCGGGCCGTTGATACTTGCCTTTCAACGGCATCACCGGCAGCATGTAGCTCCACTGCACGCCGATGCGGTCGAGTTCAGCGAAGGTCTCCTTGCTGTGCACTGCCTTGGCGGAAGAGACGTGATCGGCGAGCAGGCGCACCGTCACGCCACGGGCCACGGCAGCCTCCATCGCTCTGAAGAAGCTCTTAGTTGTGTCGTCGAACGACACAATGAAAAACTCCACGTGCACGAACCGTACTGCGGTGTCGATCTCCGTGGCCATGGACTCGATGGTCTGTCGATAGTCACCGAGGAGAGTGGCCGTGTTGCCTCCGACGACCGGGATGCCGCCGAGCAGTTGGTTCTGCCGGGTGACGTTGGTAAACCACTCCGGCCAGCTGTCGCGTTGCGGGGTTAAATCCAGTCCTGCAGCAGCGGCAGCGATGAGAGCTGTGATCCGCTGCTGTTCCGCCCGGCGTCTCTTCGGAAGTTGGGCTGAGCCGATGACGAGGTAGAAAACCACGCCAAGGACCGGGAGAAATACGATGGCCAGAAGCCATGCCATAGCTGCGGTGGGCTTGCGCCGCTTTGGAATGATGATGAGCGCAGTGATGCAGACGGCGACGTGGGCGAGCACCGCGATGATCCACGCGAGGTTTGTGCTGAGTACTGGATTCATCAGTCTGCCTTTACGTCGTCGGTTGGGAGGTCCGGGCTGGTCGGTGGCTTCGCGTGAGCGACACGTCGGTGCCGGCGTTCGCGCTTCGCCTCAGCTGCAGCGGTTCTGGCGAGTGCGCGTGTCACATCGGTTGGGCCCAGTGCGGGCTGCCACCAACGGGCGGCCGGGTCGGCGTCGACCAGAACGGTCTTGGCCAGCAAAGTGAGTGGAATGGCCAGGATGGCCCCAATCGGTCCGATGATTGCCGCCCAGAAAAGCACTGAGAAGAACGTGAGGGTCTGGCTGAGCGAAACAGCCTGGCCCACCAGTCGTGGCTGGATGACTGACTGGATGACTGCATTGACAAGCCCGTAGATGACGATGATCGCGATTGCCGTTGGCCACCCCCCAACCAGGAAGCCGAACACCAACGGCGGGATTATCGCGAAGAAGTAGCCGATGTTGGGGATGAAGCTGCAGAGGAAGGCGAGTAGGCCCCAAAGCAATGCGGCGGGCACCTGCATGAGATACAGGGCAACCGCGTTCAGAGCTCCTTGCACCAGCCCCAGTGCGGCGGTGACCACCATGTAGTGGCGCACGTTGGACGCATACCGGCCGACGGCGACGACGAGATGGGGCTCGTGGGTGCCCAACTGGCCGAGGATAGTTCGAGAGTAGACGGCGTCGGCGGCCATCAGGATCATCATCGTCAGAATGATGACCAGGGCGCCGGTGATGCCCAGGACACTGCCGAGGGCTCCTCTCACGGCGGCTGCGATACTGGCGGGATTGAGGCTGGCTAAAACCGATTGGATCTCGGCAGGTGCAACGCCTAGGTCGCTGAGCCAGGCCGCGATCTGCTCGCCGATCGCCGCGAACTCCGCGGAGTAACTGGGCAGCATCGCGACGAACTGCGCGAACGCGATCAGGATCGTGTAGGTGAAGCCGGCGAGGAATCCGAAGACGACAAGGATGACTGAACCTGTCGCGATCCCACCCGGCACACCCTTTTTCAACAGGAGAGTGCGGACCGGATTTGCGCAGATCACCAGAACAAGCGTCAGAAGGGTCGGTGCGAGGATGCCGCGCAGCGCGCTGATCCCTATGGCGGTAACCGTGGCTGCCGCCAGAGCAACCAGGACCGTGGTTCCACGCCGAACGGCCGGGCCGCGACCTGCGGCGCTGGCCGTCGGCTCGTCGGGGGCATCCGGTGCGTCCGCCCCGGGCAACGCGGTACTCATCGCCATCCACGAATCATGGCCCCACGCTATGGCGATGCCCTGCCTCTCACATCATCCCTGGGGAATGACGTGAGACGCCGGCGTGAGCACTACCGTCGACGCATGTTGACCAGCGATCCGCGAGGGGAAAGTCATGTGGGCTGCATTGGGCCAAGTTCTTCCCATCGCAGTTGCTGCCGCGCTAAGTTCCGTGCCGATCCTTGTCACCATTTCCATCCTCCTCTCACCCAACAGGCGAAGGAGCGGCCCGGCCTTTTTGATCGGCTGGGTCGTCGGGATCGCTCTGGCTGTGGTGGTGTTCACCGCGCTTGCCTACGTGATCCCCGCAGTTCCGCCCAGGAAATCCCAGGTGGCGATCGGGGTCTCACTAATCGTTGTCGGCCTTGCCTTGATTGTCTTCGCAATAGTGGTCTGGAGGCGAGCGGCCAAGCCCGATCCTGCCGGGGTACCGAAATGGCTTTCAGCTGCCGGGTCGCTCGGCGCCTGGCAGGCTTTCGGCCTCGCCCTGGCACTGAATTTCCGGCCCAAGGGACTGCTCCTCAGCGCAGCAGCCGGACTCTCGCTTCGGGCACAGGACCTGACTCTCGGTCAGTTCACGGTGGTGGTCTTGATATTCACCGCCATCTCAGCCTCGACGGTAGCGGTGCCGGTGATAGCCAACATGACCCGCCCGGCGACAACCGAAAGATGGCTGATCGACGCACGGGAGTGGGTCACCCAGAACAATCGCATTGTCAGCGTGTTGATCATGCTCCTGATCGGAGCGGTCGTCGTCGGGAGCGGGCTGGCGCATCTCTGAACGCGCTCACAATCCCATAAGAAAGGACAACGTCATGCGGAACAAGACCAGGTGCAGGGGACCTCACCGTGCTGGAACTAGACGAGGTGCCCAAGCAGTACGGGCTGAACGAGTTCGAGCCTGGTGCATCCGCCGCGGTCCTGGCCGTCGAGCACGGGTGTGCCCGTGACTTCGGCGAAGCGCTGTACCGCGCCGGAGGGCAGGTCCTGCACACGGAACGAGTTCCAGCACCTGTCGTGAACGAACTCCTCGCTTCTATGAACGCCTCGGCGTGACAACAACCATCTCAGAATGACGATTAAAGGAGAGCGAAAATGCTAGGTCGAAGAATGCGGCGGCGCCGTTTGCTGCGCACGGTGGCGACGACGGCGGTCGTGGCGGGTACAGCGTCAGCGGTTTCCGGTGGGATTCAGTCGGCAGCCTATGAGGAACAACACCAGCAGGAACAGATAGACATGGGTGCCCAGCAAGCCGTCGCCGCGCAGCAGGCCGCCGCTCCGGCACCACATGCGGTTCCGGACCTGGTGGCGCAGATCCAACAACTCGCTGCGCTCCACGGTCAAGGAATCCTCTCGGACGATGAGTTCGCTGCGGCGAAAGCCAAACTGCTTCCCTGACCGATCGGAGTCGATATGACGACCAACTTGCCAGACCCACCCGGATCCCACCGTCGGGGACGCCGGCTGCCCAGACGGGCGTCCTCGGCGTTGGCGGAACGTTGGACGAGGGTCGACGGAGTCGACGTCTTCTACCGGGAATCACCCTCCCCGCCGGATGCGCCCGTCATGATGCACGTACACGGTTTCGGCCTTTCAGGCCGGTACTTGCTTCCCACGGCAGAACGACTCCATGACGAGTTCCACACCTTGGTTCCTGATCTGCCAGGATTCGGTCGCAGCGGGAAGCCGATCAACCCCCTCGACGTGCCCGATCTCGCTCACGCGGCCGCCAGGTTCCTCGACGATCGTCACATCTCGTCGGCCACTCTCGTGGGCAATTCAATGGGCTGCCCGGTCATCTGCGAGTTCGCGTACCACTATCCCGAGCGCCTGGACCGGGCGGTACTTGTCTCGCCGGCCGGGGGAGTCCACAACCAGCCGTTACGACGTGCCATGCGGCAACTCGCTCGCGACGGCACCCGCGAGCCCGTCGGAATGATGCGAGTGGCCGCCCCGGATTACCTGAGATTCGGTGTCCCCAGCACCGTCAGGATGTTTCGGGCCCTCACCCGTTACCCGTCGCTCGATCGATTGCTGGCCTTGAAAATCCCGACCCTGGTGGTCCTCGGTGACCAAGATCCGCTGATGCCGAGCCCTGCCCGGGTTCGCGAGGTCGCAAGCCGCACGGACAACCACGTCCTTGTGGTGATCATCGAAGGGGCGGCGCACGCAATCAATTTCAGCAACCCCGGCGAACTGGCTCATATCATCCGCCAGTTCATGGCCGATCAACCGATTCTTGACGATCCGGACGAGCCTGGGCACTCCCGCTGCTACGAGATCCACCGTGGAACGCTCCACCCCCAACAAAACCCACGACCATGGCAATAGTTGCAGGCCTGACAGCCCAAACCGCCCTAAGGGAGGTTGTCGCGGGAGTCACACTGATCGCTATCGCTGTGCCGCTCAACATCGGATACGCCCAGATCGCGGGTCTTCCGCCGACGGCAGGCCTGTACGCCCTCATCGTTCCGGCGGTGCTGTACACGCTGCTGGTGTCCTCTCGCCAACTCGTCGCATCCCCGGATGCCGCGGCGGCCGCCCTTGTCGCCTCGTCGGTAGGCGGGCTCGCCGTGGCCGGCAGCGAGGACTACGCCACCATGGCGTTCGCGCAGGCCATCATCGGCGGTGTCCTGTTCCTCCTCGCTTCGCTGTTCAAACTTGGATTCCTCGCGAACTTCCTGTCGAAGCCGATCCTCATCGGCTTCGTCGGTGGCCTCGCGCTCGACATCCTGGTCAGTCAGCTGGCGAAGATGCTCGGCATCAAGATCGATTCCGGCGGCGAATTCGTCGACAAGGTCGTCGGCATCGTGACTGGGCTGGGCACTATGAATCTCTGGTCAGTGCTGATCTCTGCCGTCGCCATAGCGGTGTTGCTGCTGGGCCGCCGATTCGCGCGGGCAGTGCCGTGGGCCCTGGTCGTCCTCATCGCCGCGACCGTTCTGGTGGTCACGACCGGACTACAAGAACACGGGGTCGCCGTACTCGGCCCCGTCGAGGCCGGGCCACCGAGGCTTTCTTGGCCGATACTCGACTTGAGCGCATGGTTCGCCCTGGTGCCTCCGGCGATAGCACTCACCGCGGTCACGATGGGCGAGGGCCTTCTCGTCGCTCGCAGCTACGGGGAGAAGAACGGGTACGCCACCAAGCCCAACCGTGACCTTCTCGCGTTCGGTGTGGCGAACGTCGCCTCCGGCGCAACCGGGGGATTCACGCTCGGCTCGTCGACATCGCGAACCGCGGCCATGGACCAGGCCGGGTCTCGAACGCAGCTGCCCACGCTCGTCGTCGCGGCTGGCACCCTGCTGCTGCTGCTGTTCGGAACCGCGCTCCTGGAGCCCATACCCTCTCCCGCCATCGGCGCGATCGTCGGGGTTGCGGTCCTGCCGCTCCTCGGCATCGGCGAATTCCGGAAGCTGTGGAGGCAGGATCGTTTCGAATTCGCCGTCGGCGCAGCCTGCTTTCTCGTGACGCTGTTCATCGGAGCGATCCCTGGCATAGTCGTCGCGTTCGTGCTAGCTCTGATCAACCTCGTTCGACGCGCATCTGCGCCGGCCATCGATGTCCTCGCGGCCGATGACAACCCCCGCAGCTCCCTCCTGGCCTCAGCAGCGGACGGCACCACCACCGCACCGGGTGTCCTCGTCATCCGACTGGCCGCGCCACTCTTTTTCGCCAATGGAACAGTGTTCTCTGACGCCGTCACCAGGGCGGTGACCGGTGCACGCACGAGCGGCTCCGGCGTGCGTCAAATCGTTCTCGACCTTGAAGCAGTGACCGACGTCGACGTCACCGGGGCCGAAGCGTTCAGCGTTCTGAAGAAATGGCTACACGCGCAAGGAGTCACCCTCGCGTTCAGCCGGGGCCGACCCCCTCTGCTGAAGCGGATGCGTCACCTCGGCCTACTCGATGACGAAACCGTCTACCCCACCAATCGCGCAGCGATCGCCGCACTCACCTCATCATTCGACGCGTCATAGTCACCGAACGATTTCACGTCAGGGCGTAGCACGCAGCGGAATCCAAGGTGAGATGTGGCGGTATCGATGTGTTGTGGCATCCGCGCCGCGGGTCGCTAGCGTTGACAGTAGTTGGGTGAGCACAGGTGAGAGCCGCCCTTCATCACCTTTCGCGGAATGGACAAGCCCTCTGCTGAGTCAACGCTATTCTCGGCGCTTCCGCAGCGCGGATTGTTCATGCTGCAGCAGGCGTGCGCCATCGCCTCGTGGCGTCCGAATCAGTCGGCGGTCCATTCCCAGACGTTACCGATCATGTCTTACAACCCGTAGCCGTTGGGTGGGAACGAGCCGTGAGGGGCTGTTCCTTCGAAGCCGTCGTCCATCGTGTTCTAGATCGGGAACCCACCCTGCCACGTGTTCGCCATCGACGTCCCGCCAGGGGATAGTTCAGCGCCCCACGCGTGCTCGGCGCCCTCCAGGCCACCTCGGGCCGCAAATTCCCACTCGGCCTCAGTCGGAAGAACCTTACCGGCCCACGTGGCGTAAGCCTCGACGTCCTCCCAAGCGACGTGCACCAACGGATGGCTTTCGATACCGGCGATTGAACTGTCTGGTCCATGGGGGTGGCGCCACTGGGCGCCCGGCACGTAGGACCACCAGTTGTAGGAGTTACCGAGACTCACTCGGTGCGTCGGTTTGATGAAGACGGACGACCCAGGGTCGAGCATGTCCTCCGACGCGCCCGGGTAGTCCGCAAGATTGGGGCGGCGCTCGGCGACGGTGACGTAGCCCGTGCTGGCGACGAAAGAGGAGAAAAGGTCGCCGCCAGGTATCCACATCATCCCCGGGGGAGCGACCGTAGACATGGCTGCTCTGATCGATTCGGTGTTCCCCGCGCCCACTGATCCGTGGTGCAAGGCGCCGACGTCGGCGGTCATGATCAGATGCACATTTGTGCCGGTGATCATGAATTTCCCATCTGCGGTAACGCTTCGCGCCGCTATTTGCCGTGCCCTCAATCGGACATTGAGACGTCTGGTATCCGGTTTACAGAGACCAACTCGATGGTCAGGTCAGCCATAAGTTCGAGCAGACCATTCAAGCGCGCCTGATCGTCGACCCATCCCACTAGATAGGTTCTGCCGCTGTCAATCCTGCTCACCGTGAAGCCGTCGAAGGCAGCGACGAGAGCAGGACTCAGCACCGTAGAGACCACAAGCTCGAAGGTTCCGGCACGCACGATTTGCCTTCCTTAGCGCATCGTCTGCGATGCTCTAGCTCACATGCTGCTTCATGGCACCGCAGCGGTCGTCATCCCCGAAGGATGATTGCCCCGCCTGCTCCTAGCCGCCGTCGGCACGGCGTGCAAAAGTGGGCACTCCGTGGAGGGAGACCCAGAATGGATTCGAGCCGCTTTGTTCCCGCGCATGCAGTAGACCGACCGGATCTTCGTCGCGAGCTGGATGTCTCACTTGTGCGGACCCTGACGGTCCTCGTTGCCGGCGCGGGCGCCGGAAAGTCCGTACTGCTGACACAGTGGGCGGATTCCCATCCTGAAGTTCGCTTGGTTTGGATTGACCTCGAAGTTGATGACGCCGACTTTGGCCATTTTCTCCAGCACTTCCTCAGTGCCCTCGAGGACGTTGCCCCGGGGATAGCTGGAATCGCATCACCGGAGACCCTGTCTCGGGTCGGCATCACCGACTCGCTGGCCGACGCGATCGTCGACCAGCTGCGCGCCGCAGGTGAATTCACTGTGATCTTCGACGACATCCACCACCTCGCTGATGCGGGAAACGTGCTCGACGTGGCCGGACTGATCGGGAAATTTCCCAGCAATGTTCACGTCATTACGTCAAGCCGTGTCGATCTTCCGCTTCCACGTAGCCGCGCACGTCTGCGCAACGAGGTGCACGAGATCCGGCAAGCTCAGTTGGCATTCACGGTGGAACAGACGGCTGAACTCCTGCGCCGCGTCACCAAGCTCGACCTGGATGGCGCCAGCATCAGGGCGTTGGTCGAGCGAACAGAAGGCTGGCCGGCGGGATTGCTCCTCGCCGCAGTCACGCTCCGGACCCATCCAGAACCGAGTACCTTCATTGCGGAGTTCAGCGGATCAGACCGACTTGTGGCCGAATATCTCAGCAACGAGGTTCTCGCCACACTCAGCGACGAAGACCGCAACGGCGCGCTCGAGTTGTCGATCCTGGACAGGATGAGCCTGCCGTTGGTCGCCGAGGTATCGTCCGCACCAGCGCTCCTGGCACTCCTGGCCCGCTTGCAACGAGACTCACGGTTTGTGATCCCGCTCGACGATCATCAGGAATGGTTTCGTTTTCACCACCTGTTTCGTGATCTCCTTCGCGTTCGTGCCCGCTCAGAAAATGCCGCGGCTGAAAATCGGATTCTGACAGAAGCAGCCGAGTGGCATCTCCGACAGGGTGACTCCGCCACCGCCATCGAGTACCTCCTTCGCGCAGGCAGATGGGAACGCGCGGCCCAGTCAATCCTTGCTCACGGCTCCAGCGTGTTCGAGCAAGGCGAGATGGCAAAGCTCATTGGCTGGATCCGCCGCATACCGCAAAGCTTCCGGGCCGACAGCGTCGACTTACTGCTCCTCCACGGCATCCTCACCGGCATGGACGGCCATGCCGCCGATTCGGAGAACCTGCTTCGTACCGCTGCCAGCCACCCCAAGGCGACTCTCGGTCAATCGGCCTGCGCCCTGAGTTTTCTGGCCGACCTGGCACAATGGCGGCCACATCCCCAAGCATCCATCGACTGCGCAGAGCGAGCTTTGGACGCGCTTGACCGGCTCGGAGACGGCCCTACCCCTCACCTCCTGCAACTCACCGACACACACTCACTCACAGCAGTGGCGTTGATCGCTGGAGGCCGTGCACATTTCCTGGCCGGCAACTTTGAGCAGGCCCGGGACTGGCTCGAGCGTGGACTCTCCAGTCAGGGCGCCCGCTATTCGGTGTGGCGGATCAGCGCCCTGGGCTCGCTAGCGCTCGCTGAGGCCTGGTGCGGAGAAACGCTCCGCGCTATCGAATGCGCTGACGAGGCCCTCGCCGTCGCCGAAACCACGGAAATGTACGTCCATCCAGCAACCGCAGATGCGTTCCTCGCCCGTGCCCTAATTGCCTTCGATGCCGGTGACGCGGACCAATCGGAGTTCGAGCTACAGGAAGCCCGGGCACGTGTGGAAGCGAACGAGCGCCTGCAATTGCTCTGGGTCGCGCATGGCCTATCGGTTCGACTTCGGTTCGCGCAGTCGCACCCGCACATCCAGGCTCCACCACCGGGGGTTCCCCCGCCGGTCGTGGCGGACCTGCTGTTGGCTGTGCGGGCACGAGAGCTGCGTCTCGACGGCTCCCCGGGCGCAGCGGTCCGAACCCTGTCCGAACGGCCAAGCCACTCCAGTTCGGTGCTGTTCGAGCTGGGTGCTGCCAAGCTTTCATTGGGTCACTCGAGTGAGGCCCGCGAGGTCCAACAGTCGCTGGCCCAATTGCCTGATGCCGACGACCCACTACCGAGAATCCGTAGGTTGCTCCTCGGCGCGTGGCTCTCAACGACCTCCGGCCGCACGGCGCAAACCGATTCGCTCGTATTTCAGGCGCTGAGTGTGGCCGACCAATACAACTTGATTTCCGTGTTCAGCGACAGCGGCCCTGAGATCACCACTCGCATCGCCGCTCTCGGCGCCCCCTCGCTCCCTGCAATCGCCGGGACCGTGCTTCGTCAGGCAGCGGGCAGAACTCATACTTCAGCCAACAGTATGCCGACTGATCCGCTTACCGAGCGCGAAATGGAGGTGCTGGTCCTTCTGCCGACCCGTTTCTCGAATAGAGAACTCGCCGCCCGCTACTTCGTCTCGGTCAACACGATCAAGAGTCACATGTCGCACATCTATCGCAAGTTGGATGTCACGAATCGGAACGCGGCGATCAAGCGCGCCAATGAGCTGGGACTGCTCGAATAGCCAGCACGCCCAAATTCGCTCCAACGAACCGTGTTTCCTCACGCTGGCCAGCTCATCCCGCGAGGGTGATGTCATTGTGTTCTGGCAGGAATACCTTCAGCGAAGACAGATCGGGAAAGGTCCTCATGAATGCGTCGGATTCTGCAGCGAGTGATTCGCTGCCCACTCAACCAATCGACATCGGCGATTTGATCGTGCAGACCTCGCCGAGCGGCATTGGGCAGCCGACGATAAAGAATTTCACAGCTGGAGGGAAGAAATGACGGATACCGACCCCACAGTGGTGGGCCCGATCGATTTCATCATCGTCGAATTCCCGGCAGGGGAATCAAACTTCAACGGCGAGATGATTGACGAACTCGGGGAACTGATGGACGCGAACACCATCCGACTTATAGACGCGATAATTCTGGTCAAGGACGCCGCCGGAGTCGTCGAAGCGCTTGAACTCAGCGAGGTCGATGCAGATGGGCCCCTCGCGGAGCTCGAGAGCGAGCTTCGCGATTTCCTCGGAGAAGACGACCTCGGCAACCTGTCGGCAGCCATGGACCCCGGTACCGTTGCCGGCGTCCTCGTTTACGAGAACGTGTGGGCTGGCCCGTTCGCCGCGGCTGCTCGGCGTGCAGGCGGCACGCTTGTCGCAGACGGACGGATTCATACCCAAGACCTTGCAGCGGCAATCGACGCTGAACGCGAACTCGAGAACTTAGGAGCATGAGATGAGACCAGGACGAGTAGGACGAGTTGGAGTAATTCGAGCCCCTATCGCCAAGGCAGCGGTTGTGACTCGTGCCGTCACGCCCGGACCTGCACCCGTGGCCAAGACCGCGGTCGTGGCCGCAGCCGTCACTCCACGACGACGCAGGATCTAGAGCACTAGAGCAAGAGGCCACACCATGAGCGCTGCAGAGCGAACTTTGAGCACCGAAGACAAATCCGGATGGACCGGGTTCGCCGCATTCATGATCCTGATCAACGGAATGTTCGGAGTCATGCAAGGCGTCGGCGCGATCTTCGCCTCCTTCGTGTGGATGTTCTGGTTCTATGTCACCGTCTCCTGCATCTGGGTTTTCATCACCGTCATCATGGACGTCTTCCGCTCCTCGGATCTTGGCGGCGGGGCCAAGGTCCTGTGGGTTTTGCTCCTGGTCCTTTTGCCGTTCCTGGGCACGTTCATCAATCTGATCGCTCGGGGAAAGAAAATGTCGCGACGGCAGGCTGACCAGGCGCAACAGGCTCAGGGGGACACGAACAGCTACCTTCGCGAAGATGCCGGTACTTCTTCGCCCGGCGCCGAAATCGAATCCGCGAAACGCCTTCTGGACTCGGGCGCCATTTCTCAGTCCGAGTTCGACACGCTCATAACTCGCGCTCTCATTCCGGCGTGATCGCAGAACGTGGGGTCCACCGTCGCGGGTCCGTTGGGTCCGTTGGGCGCTGTGGTGAATGCAATCGCGCAGAACAGGCGGTGAGGCACCGAGCACGGGACCGGACGTGGAGTACCTGAAGCGCATTTTCTGATTGACAAACACGAGGACGGACACAACATGAGTGAGTACGAACTATCGGAACTAGGACCCGTTGACTACCTCGTCATCGAATTTCCGGCGGGTCATCAAAATTTCCGTGGCGAGATCGCTGAAGAACTTCTCCGGCTGGCCGAGGCCGGTACGATTCGGGTGATCGATGCCATCATTCTGACCAAAGACGAGGACGGTAATGTCGACGCCAGCGAGCTGGCCGATGCTGGCGATCTCGGTGAGCTTGTGAAACTCGAAGCCGAGCTGGCGGAATTACTGGCCGCCGAAGACGTCGAGAAGCTCGCGAACGCCATGGACCCCGGCAGTGTCGCGGGAGTGCTCGTCTATGAGAACGTGTGGGCGGGGCCGTTCGCGTCCGCTACACGACGAGCCGGCGGTCAACTTATCGCCAATGGCCGCATCCCCATCCAAGCGATCATCGCCTCGCTCGAGGCGGATGAGGCACTCGAGACGACAGGAGCATGAGATGCCACTCAGAGCGGCACGAGTTGGACGGGTCGGCGTCGTGGGCGCCCCCGTCGCCAAAGCAGCCGTCGTAACGGCGGCGGTCCGCCCAGGACCATCCCCGATCGCAAAGGCCGCAGTCGTCGGGGCCGCCATCACCCCTGGACGGCGGCGCCGCATCTAGTTGAGACGTCGGACTCGGCAAGCCTTGGAGACAGAAGCACCACAGCGTTCTCAGCCATAATGCCTGACGTTGATGGGTGCCGGTCGATTCGGAAGCCACCGATCACAAATGAATTGGAGGTCAGGATGCGCAGCGCGATGCTCCTACTGCTCGGAGTCGACCTCATTGTGTGCCTCGCGCGACTTCGCTCAAAGCGCGGCCGCCGGTATGGCCGGTGGCTCCGCGATGTGCTCGTCCTTCCTGTCTCCACGACCACCCGGCACCTCATCGACGACGTGGGGATGCCACGGCGGTACGCCCAGAGGGCAATCGGCACAGAGGTGTTCCTGTGTCCGAGCTAAGCAGCTCCAGCGTCAGACGGCCCGTCGATTCTCCCCGCGCGGCAGCAGTAGCAGGGGTGCTTTTTGCCCTGCTATTCACCGCTGCCCTTGCCTTGATCCGCTCCGCCTTGCCCGCCGACATCGAGGCCAACGTCAATTTTCTGGATGACGGCGCGACGACACGAATAAGCCTAGGACTTGCGCTTATGCCGTTCGCGGGAATCGCCTTCTTGTGGTTTATGGGCGTCGTCCGAGACCGGTTCAAAGAGACCGAAGATCAGCTCTTCTCCTTCGTGTTCATCGGCAGCGGCCTGCTCTTTGTTGCGATGATCTTCGTTTCCGCGGCCATCGCCGGTGGTATCGTCGCCACGATCCCGCTGGTCACCGATGAAGGCGGGGGCACGGAGGTGACGACTTTCGGCCGCGCGATGATGCTGCAGGTGAGCAATATCTACGCGCTCAGGATGGCGGGAGTGCTTCTGATCTCCCTTGGAACGATGTGGCTGCGCACCGGTGTGATGCCTCGATGGATCGCAGCAACCACCTATGGGGTCGCAATTGTGCTGCTGTTCGTAACCAGCCTCAGCTGGTGGGTAAGCCTCATTTTCCCTGCGTGGGTGCTCGGAGTAAGCATCCTCATTCTCGTTCTCAACTTCCGGCGGCCGTCGGCCCCGGCTGCGCAGCAATGACGTGAACTACGGCGGGACTGGGGTAGCAGAGTCTCCAGGCCGAAGTTTGTCCGCAAGTTGGGCCGCCAGCGTGGCGCCGGCATACGCGAGGCGGGGAGCTCGTATCTCGAGTCCTAAGTCGCGCACCGTTGACGGCCGCAGAGTAACCTTGAGCCTCGCTCGACACGTGGCACACACAACGTGACTCGAGCCTCTTCGCAGTGACGGCACGCGTAGCGCCGCGTCAGACTCACCGAGGCCTCTAGCTTGCGTCGCGCGGTGGCAGTCGGCGTGCCGAATGAGGCCCTGTGGGCGGTTTCCACCTCGAGCATCCAACTGAGCTAGGTGCGGGTCAGCACGACGAGGCCGAGGTCAGTGAGGCGCTTCGAGGGACGGATTGATCGCGACCGTCTTGATAAAATCGGCGGCGACGAGTAGGCCCATGACGATGGCGCGCCCAAGCGCGCTACGGTATCTGGTGTAGATCAAACTCTTCCTCCGCAACTTGCGGATGGTCGCATGATCGAAAACCTCACCGGCCGCCTCAAGTTCAATCTCACAGCGCTTCCCTCACTGCTTGCGAACCACCAGATCGTCAGGCCGACCTGGTCCGTCGTGGGCTAGTTGTGAGCGGAGCAGCTATTGCCTGGCCATGGCGATGCGGAGCCGTTCGTCGGGGTCGATGAAGTGGTCGTGATCGTCGTCGCCGAGGTCGATCTGCACCCAGTTGATTTTGCCCGTGAACCGGCTGGTCTTCGTGGTGTAGTCGGTACTGACCGCCGTGCCGGCTTCGTAGCCGACGTCGGTCGTCTCGTCGGCGGAGAAGATCATCGCCTGGGTGGCACCGACACGTCCAGTTCCGACTGCTTCTCCGTCATAGTAGAGAGTGACGTTGCCGCCCTTTGCAAGGCCGCCACCGTCGTATGCGAACTCCATCCGCACTTGATGCTTCCCCGCCGGGATTGGTTGCTCGGCTTCCGTTGGGAACGACTGGATGCCCAGCACGTTGTAGACGAACTTGGCCTTGCCGCCGGAGGCAAAAAGGCTCCACCCTCCGAAGCGACCGCCCTGGGCGATGATTACGCCCTCGACACCGGTCTCCGGGACCTCGATTTCAGTGGTGATCGAGAAGGACTTGTTCTTGATGTTGACGACGCTGTTTTCCGAAAGCCGCCCCATGCCGGGAAACAGCAGCTGGCTGTTTCCGCGTATTAAGCTCGGGCGCCCGGCGACGTCCGGATTCAATCGCTCAGCGCCCCGGTCGTCGATTGGCAGAACGTTGTACTTCACGGCTTCGATCAACCAGAGCCGCTGCAATTCGTGCAGCTTGTCTGGATGCTCGGCGGAGAGATCTCGTGCCTGACTGAAGTCGGTGCTGCCGTCGTAGAGTTCCCATACGTCGTCATCAAACGCTGGTAGGAGCCCGCCCACCATGACCCACGGTGTGCGGTGTTTGGTAACCGCACTCCAACCTTTGTGATAAATGCCGCGGTTGCCGAACATTTCGAAGTACTGCAGATCGTGTCGTTCGGGGGTATCGGGTTGATCGAACGAGTAGAGCATGCTCGTGCCCTCGATTGGGGCCTGTTGGACGCCGTTGACCATCGTGGGCTCCGGCAGGCCAGCCGCTTCCAGGATCGTGGGAGCGATATCGATGACATGGGAGAACTGGCTGCGTATCCCGCCGCGTTCCGCGATTCCCTTCGGCCAGTGCACGACGGTGCCGTTGCGCGTGCCGCCCCAATGCGAAGCGACCTGCTTGGTCCACTGGAGCGGGGCGTCCATCGCCCAGGCCCAGCCCACGGCGTAGTGATTGTACGAGCTCGGCGAGCCGAGCTCGTCCATCTTCGACGCCATGAACTCGGGCGTCTCGAGCGCCGCCATGCCGTTGAAGTTCGCCAATTCGTTGAACGCACCGTTCAGCGTGCCCTCGCCGGACGCGCCGTTATCGCCGACGATGTAGTAGATAAGTGTGTTCTCGAGGATCCCGAGGTCATCGATTGCGTCGATAATCCGGCCGACGTGGTGGTCGGTGTGCTCCATGAATCCCGCGTAGACCTCCATCTCCCGCTCGAGCACTGGTTTTAACGTCGCCGGCATCTCGTCCCACGCAGGAATCTCGGCGTGCCGGGGGGTCAGCAAAGTGTCAGCCGGGATCACTCCGAGTTTCTTCTGCCTAGCGAAGGTCTTCTCTCGTTGGGCATCCCACCCGTCGGCGAACTTTCCCTGATACTTGTCGGCCCACTCCTTCGGAACGTGATGCGGGGCATGTGTCGCGCCTGGGGCGAAATAGACGAAAAAAGGCTTCTCCGGCATCAGCGCCTTCTGAGTGCGGACCCAGCCGATCGCGCGGTCAGCCAAGTCCTCGGTCAGATGATAGCCCTCGTCCGCGGTCGCAGGCGGTTCGACGGGTGTCGTCCCTTCATACAAAGACGGATCCCACTGATTGTTCTCACCGCCGATGAAGCCATAGAAGGTCTCGAAGCCGCCGCCAACCGACGGCCATGCGTCGAAGGGACCCATCGGAGAAGACTGCCACACCGGAACCTCATGGCACTTGCCGAACTGCGCCGTAGAGTAGCCGTTGAGCTTGAGGGTCATTGCGAGGGGCGCTTTGGTGTTCGGGCGCAGCGAGCTGTTGCCCGGTGCTGAGGTCGCCGTCTCGGTAATGCTTCCCATTCCCACGGAGTGGTGATTGCGGCCGCTGAGTAGCGCGGCCCGGGTGGGCGCGCACAGCGCCGTCGTGTGAAAACGGTTGTACTTCAGGCCGCCTGCGGCGAGCTTTTCAAGGTTTGGTGTGGCGCAGGGGCCGCCGAACGCGCTCGCTGCCCCGAAACCGGCGTCGTCGAGCAGAATGACAAGCACGTTCGGCGCGCCCTCTGGCGGCAGCAGCGGCTCGATCGGCGGATACGAGGTATTCGGATCCTTAGCGTCGTAGGTGGTCAGCCCCGGCGTGGGCCGGTCCGGGATGGGAAGCATCGCGCGGGAGTGGCGGTCAGGAGCCATGGTTGTGCCTCTTCCTCGAAGGTCGTCGCGCTCACGTTAACCCCGGTGAGGGCCCACGCCATCACCCTGCAGGGGTGACCCGGGACCCGCCCTCAGCGCCGATCACGGTGCTGCTCATCCGCTCGTGGGTGCTTGCATAACTCAACCCTGAGAACCGATAGTGCTCAAGTGCACAGTTGGGTGGCGCGGGGTTAGTTCGAGCTGGGCGGGATTTGATCCACCGTGATGCTCAGATTGACGGGCTGCAGCGATCCCCGCGGGGACGCGCTCGATGATGAGTTCCCGTTCGTCTTCACCGAGAGTGTGGCCCTGACCCCGACGAGTGGACACCTCACAAGAGAGAATGTTCACTATGGCAAGATCACGTCGGGACTTCACCCCTGAGTACAAAGACGAGGCCGTGAGGCTGGTTTTGACCACCGGCAGAGCGGTCGCGACCGTCGCCCGCGAACTCGGGATCAACGAGGCCACGCTGGGCCGCTGGGTGACCGCGTTCAAGGCCCGCAACAAGACCGGGCAGACCGAGGTGACGGAGTCCGAGAGGAGGACATTTGGGCGCTGCGCGGCCCCGACCGCGAAAACAACGCTAGTTAGCGGCAGCCTAGCCTCGCAACGTTCAGCCCCAGCCCGGATACGCCGCGCGCCATCGCCGGAATATAGGTTGCCAGAGGGGCATCACCGCCATAGCGAAATATTCGAGTGGTCGTCCTGGAGCTACGAGATGTTGACCATCCTGGCGACTTCCGACGCGGACTGAGCAGGCGTGAGCTCAACGGTGTCGATAACGTGCGCTTCTTTGCCAAACCAGGAATGGAAGGCCTCGGCGTAGGGGGAGAGGTACCTGAAACGAAACGAGGAGGCATCACGGAGTCGTCCTGAATTCGTCCCCGGAGGGTGGCTTGATCGGCGTGGAGCACGAAGCGATGCACTGGAATGTCGTAGGAGGCTAAGCCTTGGCTGATTTCCCGCCAATAGGACTCGACCAGCACAGTCATCGGCATCACCAGAGTGCCACCGGTGTACAGAACTGTTGAGTACATCCAACGGCGCGACCGTGTAAGACCAACCCACCTACGGGCAGATCTGGGTTCGATCCCCGGCGGGGGCACCGAACTCAGCGACTAAGTCCGGCTCAGCGCTTCCTCATCCGCCGCACCATTCTTCTGCACGGCGAACTGGGTCCGGTGCAATTCCTCGTACCGACCACCCACAGCCAGCAGTTCCTCGTGCGTACCGCGCTCCACGATCGAGCCGTCCTCAACCACGAGGATCAGGTCCGCGCTGCGGATGGTGGAGAGGCGGTGTGCGATCACCATCGCCGTGCGTCCCTCGAGCGCCTCGCTGAGCGCCGCCTGTACGGCGGCCTCTGACGTCGAGTCCAGCGCCGCCGTCGCCTCGTCGAGGATGACGACGCGCGGCTGGGCGAGTAGGAGCCTCGCGATGGTCATCCGCTGGCGCTCGCCCCCGGACAGTCGGTAGCCACGCTCTCCCACCATGGTGTCCAGCTGGTCCGGCAGGGACCGGATGAGCGGCTCGAGCCGCGCGCGGCGGACGGCGTCCCACACCTCGTCGTCGGACGCCTCCGGCCTCGCGAGGCGCAGATTGGAGAGGATGGTCTCGTGGAACAGGTGGCCGTCCTGCGTCACCATGCCCAGGGTGTGCCGCATGGAGGCGAAAGTGACATCGCGGACATCCGTCCCCGCGAGGCGCACGGCGCCGCTGTCGACGTCATACAGGCGCGAGAGGAGCTGCGCAATTGTGGACTTACCGGCGCCGGATGTACCAACGAGGGCAACGGTCTGCCCCGGCTCGATCCTGAAGGACACGCCGTGCAGCACCTCCTCGCCGCCGCGGGTGTCCAGCGTGGCAACCTCCTCGAGAGAGGCGAGGGACACTTTGTCCGCTGACGGGTAGGCGAAGCGGACGTTGTCGAACTCGACGGCCACTGGGCCTTCGGGGACGGCGACGGCGTCGGGCTTCTCCTTGATGAGCGGATCGAGGTCCAGCACCTCGAAGACGCGCTCGAAGCTGACCAGCGCGCTCATGATCTCCACCCGTGCGTTTGCGAGGCTGGTCAGCGGCGCGTAGAGGCGGGTGAGGAGGAGCGCCAGGGTGACCACGTCACCGGTATTCAACTGGCCGGCGAGTGCGAGGGAGCCGCCGAGCCCGTACACGAGCGCGAGGGCGAGAGCGGAGACGAGCATCAGTGCGGTGAAGAAGACGAACTGCAGCATCGCGGTCCGGACCCCGATGTCGCGGACACGGGCGGCGCGGACGCGGAACTCCTCGGCCTCCTCGTCGGGCCGGCCGAACAGCTTGACGAGGGTGGCGCCGGGCGCCGAGAAGCGCTCGGTCATCTGCGTGCTCATGGCGGAATTGTGATCGGCGGCCTCGCGGCGCAGCGCGGCGAGGCGGCTGCCCATGCGGCGCGCGGGTACCAGGAAGATGGGGAGCATGATCACGGCGAGAACCGTCACGAGCCAGGACGTGCTGAGCATGACGATCAGGGTGAGGATCAGCGCCACGAGGTTCGTGACCACGCCGGACAGCGTGCCACTGAAGGCCTGCTGAGCGCCGATCACATCGTTATTGAGGCGGCTCACGAGGGCGCCCGTCCGCGTGCGGGTGAAGAACGCGATCGGCATCTTCTGCACGTGGTTGAAGACGGCGGTGCGGAGGTCCAGGATCACGCCTTCGCCGATCCGCGCCGAGTACCAGCGCGTCACGAGTGACACGGCGGCGTCGGCCACGGCCACGAGGGCGATGACGACGGCGAGCCAAACGATTGTGGTGACCTCACCCTGGGCGACGATGACGTCGACCACCTGGCCGGCGAGTACCGGCGTCGCGACCGCGAGGAAAGCTCCCACGGTGGAGAGGGTGATGAAGACCAGCAGCTTGGACCGGTAGGGCACCGCGAACGTCATGATCCGCCGAACGGACTCACGGGAGAAGCCGTGCTTGCCGTCCCTGGCGGTAGAGATCTTGTACAGCGAGCTCCAGGCCGCGCCTTCCATGCTCATTGAGGTTCCTTCCGTGGGCAACAGTCCAGCTTAGATGGCGACGTGCCCGAGCTTCGCGATGCGGCGCGAGATGACGCGCGGTGCGCTGGTCAGGACCGCGTCGGGTCCGCGGTCATTCCACGACTGTGCGCCGGCTCCGAGGGAGAAGCCAAGACGGTTGTCGTCGTGGCCGGTGGACGTGGTGGTGTTCCAGCCGGGGAGCGGCCCGAGACTGACCTAATGCATGCCGTGCAGTGCGGCGAGGAGGGAGAGGTGCTGCAGCGTGTGCAGACAGGCAATCACAGGTGTCTTGTCTGGGGTCGATGCTATAAGAGAACTTGCGGATAGACATTTCTGCGTTCACTCTGCTCGGTGTCGCACTGCGCTCCTGTCGAGCGCCGTGCTCTCTGATCAGTCGCGTTCAAAAGGGCTGGCGGCCACGTCCTCGTGTGGGGGTAAGCCCGAACCGGCTGGACTCGAGTCGGTCGAGGGAGCTGTGACCGACGCGATGGCGACGCCGACGAGCGCGACTGCGCCGCCGAGTGCGGTGATCGCGTCGAACGGTTCGCCAAGTAAAAGGGCGAAGAGGTAGCCGAATGCCGGAATCGCTGCCGTGAGCACGCCGGTGGCAGCGGCGGGAAGGCGTTCGGCGCCGTAGTTGAATAGCACGAGCGTCGGCGCTGTTATTACGACACCGAGGATCAGCAGACCCCCGAGCCCTCCCCATCCGCTCGGGAGGGAGGCCGCGCCGACCGCCATCTCCACGACGAGCCAGGGGAGCATGATCGCCGTACCCCACACGGCGGTTGCCGTCGCCAGCACGAGCGGATCAACGACCCCGGCCATCTGTCTACCGACGGCCGCCCGTTGTCGGGGCCCGGCGTGTACACCCTTGCGGAGCAGCACTGTATAAAGCGCGTAGCTGGCCAAGCCGATGAGGCAGAGCATCACGCCGATGTCCAAAGTGAGGCCAGCACCCGCCACGATGACGACGCCGGCGGTCGCGAGCACCAGTCCGACGATCGTGCGGGGAGCCAGGTGTTCCTTCAGGATGAGCAGACCGAGCAGGGCGGTTAGCGCGGGGAGCGCCGCGTTGCTGAGAGCGGCCGTGCCGGGAGTAGTGAACTCAAGACCGACGTTGGTCAACGAGTAATAAATCGCAACCCCGAGGAACCCGAGCAGAATCGTGCGCGGATCTCGGACGGTACGCGCGAACAGTGGCCGACGTGCGGCGAGGGGCACGAGGACGATCAGGCCGATCGCGAACCGCCCGACCGAAAGAGCGGCTGGTGACGCCGTTTTCAATACCTCGCTGCTGATTCCGAAGCTTGTCGACCACAGCAACACGGCGATTCCGACGGCCACTAAAGGAAGGCGCCGATGGAGTGCGGTTTTGATCATGCGCGCAGTCTATGGCCGGACGTTCGATCAGAACGGCACCCATGATCTCAGTGCCATCGTCAGCACCGGCTGGACCCGCGCATGTGGATCGCGGCGCTAAACGGCGGCCGGTTTGCAGCGCTAAGTGTCTCTCGCTCCACTCGTAAGCCGTCGGCTACCGCGCATCCCGTGCCATCAGAGAGCCGCGAGCGGCGTTACGGGGAGGCTGGTCTACCCCGCCTGATAGGAATGCCCGAAGTGGCGACCTCGAGAAACGACACGTGTTGCCCGAACTCCGCCACGGCGACGAAATACTTCAGGCTGATGATGTTCACGCGGGGGAGATTCTGCGGCTACTGGTCATGACGGGCTCCTCCTGGCGTGAGCTCATCGTTGGCCTCAAGCACTCGCTCAGAGCCTACGCCGACGCGAGCTGCAACTCAACTGGCGTTGAGAAATGCTTGGTTTCGGTGGATTGGGAAGAACGACGAACCTCCGGGACGTGGGCACCAACGGCCTTCGTAAAGTCCCGGAGGTTCTCCTCATTTCAGGCTTCTGACATCAGGGCCGCCGCCGGGCCTAAGCGCGCCCATGGGAGGTTCGCGAGCGACGCGTGACCGAGTCAAGGGTGACCGCGAGCAGCAGCACAATGCCGGTGACGATGAATCTGAAGGATGAGTCGAGGTTGAGCAGGGTAAGTCCACTGGAAATGGATTGAATGACGATGATTCCCAGAAGCGCTGCGAAGGCCGTTCCCCGTCCGCCGAAGAGGCTGGTACCACCGATGACCGCCGCGGCGATGGCGTTCAAGTTCACGTCGCCTGCGCCGCTGCTCTGGCTCGCCGCCGCTAGTCGGGATGCCGCGAGGATGCCGCCAACCGCCGCGAGCGTGCTGCAGACCATGAAGACGGATGTGTAGACCCAACGCACGTTGATTCCGGCGCGGCGCGCTGCCTCGACGTTGCCGCCGACCGCGTACACGGAACGACCCCAGCTGGTGCGGGAGAGCANATAGTGCAGCACCAGGACGAGCGCAACGAAGAGCACAAACATCCAGCCGATGCCGCGCGCCTGGTTCAGGTACCAGGTCACGAACCCGAGGGCAACGAGGAGGGCTCCGCTCTTGAGAGCGGTCATCTGGATCGGTTGGGCCGAGAGGCCCGCCGCCCGGCGGGCCCGAGCCTTCAGGAATCCGTGCACGAACACGCTGGCCGCTGTGAAAACGACGAGGAGGTAGGACACGGCGGCGGGAACGAAAGCGAGCTGCGCGAAGTAGACCAGGGGGGAGTCGAACGGCAAGTTGATCGTGCCCTTGCCCTTGAGGACGAACAGCTGCAGTCCGAGAAAACTCAACAGCCCGGCAAGGGTGACGACGAAGCTCGGTACCCCGAACCGGTTGAAAATCTGGCCGTAGACCCACCCGATCGCCATGCCGGTCAGCACGGCGACGGCGACGGCGGCCCACACGTTCCAGCCCTGGGAGACAAACAAGACGCCCAGGATGGCCGAGGACAGCCCACTCACAGAGCCGACCGACAGGTCGATCTGAGCAACCAGGAGAACGCACACGATACCCAGGGCGATGACGCCGACCGCGGCGGACTCCATCAAGAGATTGACGAGGTTCGCGCTGGACAGGAATCCCCGGTTGAGGATTTGGAGAACGGTCCAGATGACCACCAGCCCGGCGACGACCGGCAGGACGCCGAGATCTCCGCCGCGAACCCTGTCTAGGAAGGCGCGAAGGGCGCCGCGGACACCGTTTCGGTCTTGTAGTCGTTCGTCCTGCTGGTCGAGGGGAAGCGGAGGAGTGAGGACCTTGGTGGTATTCATCAGCGGGTGACTTCCTTGTCAACGGTGCTCTGCGCGGTCTTGACCCCGCGAAGATCGATTTTTGCGGTTCGGAGGGTGACGGCATTTTCGGTTGCGCCGGTGATGGCCGCGATGATTTCTTCTGGGGTCACCTCGCCGACGGTGAATTCGCCGTTGTTGCGGCCGAGACGAAGCACGATGACGCGGTCGGCCACGGCCTGCACGTCGGCCATGTTGTGGCTGATCATGATCACGCCGAGCCCGCGGTCACGCAGTCGCTCGACCAGATTGAGCACCTCGGCGGTCTGTGCCACGCCGAGGGCGGCCGTCGGTTCGTCGAGGATGATGACCTTCGGGTCTCCCAGAAGCGAGCGGGCGATCGCCACGGTCTGGCGTTGTCCGCCCGAGAGCGAGGCAATCGGGATGCGTACCGAGGGGATCTTTGCGGAGAGTTGGCGCAGTAGTTCCCACGACCGGGTTTCCATCGCGATCTCGTCGAGGCGCCCGCGGCGGAGCTCACGGCCGAGAAAGAGGTTTTCGATGACGTTGAGGTTGTCGCAGAGGGCGAGGTCCTGGAACACCGTCGCTATGCCCATGTCGAGTGCCGCGGTGGGGTTGGGGATGGTGACGGGCCTGGACTCGAAGCGTATGTCGCCGGAGTCTGGCCGATGCACTCCTGAGAGCACCTTGACCAGGGTGGACTTGCCGGCGCCGTTATCGCCGACGATGGCAACGACCTCGCCGGCCGCGACGTCCAGACTGATGTCAGTTAGTGCCGCTACGGCGCCGAAATTCTTGTTGACGTTTCTCAGCGAGAGGATGCTGGTGGCTGTAGGGGGGCGATCAGTGGTCGATGTTGACATGGGTTCCTCGATCGGGCTCATCGTTGAGTGGACTGGATCCGAACGGTTCGGCTGTCGCTGTGCTGCGACAGCCGAACCCTTCGGTGTGCCGGGCGGGCTACTTGATGCCGGCTGTGGCGCAGGCTGCGGCGTAGTCGGCCGTGCAGACATCCGCCGCCGTCATGATCTTGCTGTCGAAGAGGATCTCCTGGATGTTGTCGAGGGTGACCACCTCCGGGGTGAAGAGCTGCGACGGGGTGTCGTAGAGCGTTGTGTCGCCGTCGACCACTTCACCCTGGGCGAAAGAATACGCGACCTCGGCCGCCGCTTCGGCGACGATGCTGATCGGCTTGGAGATGGTGTTGTACTGCGTACCCGCGATGATGCGCTGGGCGGCGGCGACCTCGGCGTCATTGCCGGTCACCGGCGGAACGACGGCGATGCCTGCAGCCTTGAAGGCCGCGATCGCCCCTCCTCCGGTACCATCGTTCGCGGCCACGACACCGACGATCTTGTCGCCGAACTGGGTGATCTGCCCGCTGGCCCATTCCTGAGCGGCCGCCGGGTCCCAATCGGGAGTGTCGAACTCGGCGAGAACCTCGATGCCGCTCGCGTCGACCGACGTGTGAATCCCGTCCCTGATCAGACCGGCCGCAGCATCGGTGGGGGAGCCGTTGATGATCAGGATTCCGCCGTTCGGGACGCCGAGCTTTTCCACCAGGGACTGCGCGATCTTCTCGCCAATTCCCTCATTGTCGAAGGAGACGTAGTAGTCGGCTTGTTGGGTTGGGATCGGCCGGTCGTAGGCAATGATCGGAATCTTTGCGGCGTTGGCAGCCACGACGATGCTGGCCGCAGCTGTGGAGTCCACAGCGTCGATCACGATGGCGTCGACGCCCTGTGCGATAGCGGAGTTCGCCTGCTGCTGCTGGGTGTCCGCGCTGGCGTCGGCGTTCGAGTAGATGACTTCGCACTCGGCGCAGAGCTCGGCGATCTTCGCCTCGAAGAGTGGCTTGTCCTGCTGCTCATAGCGCGTTGACGCAAGATCGGGCATCAGGAACGCAATTTTGTAAGCCCCGTCGGGGGCGGCCGTGCCGGCCTGCTCAACGCACGCCGTCAGCGTGGACGTAGCCAGGGCGACGGTAAGACCGGCCACAGCCAGCCTCGAGTAGATATTCTTCATTGAATCTCCTTGTTCGGGAATGCCGTCGACATCGACAGCAAGGACTTCGCGCTGGTGCGTGCAATGGGTACAGCCGCCGCAACCGCTTCGAGACAGTAACACAATAGAAGTTAATATGGCCACCATGAATGTTACTTTGTTACCAAAGTCAGCGAAGGGTGCGGCTACGATCAGGTGAGAAACCCCCGTGAAGCGGCCATTCGCGTCGCGCCGGCTATGCCGAAAACTCAACGAATGGGCAGCCAGAATGTCAGAACCCGCATCGCCCCGACTCCCACGCACATTGCGTCAAAGGCGGATAGTGGATCACCTTTCCGAGGTGTCATCGGCCACCGCCGCGGAATTGTCCGCCTTGACCGGAGTCAGTGTGATGACTATCCACCGCGACATCGAGGACCTGGCCCACCGCGGCATCCTGCGGCGGTTCCACGGTGGCGTTTCAGTGCTGCCGACGAGCGTTTTCGAAAGCAGTTCGGAGTTCCGGTTGCAGACTCGGGGCGCCGCGAAGGAAGCCCTTGCCCGGCGAGCCGTGCGGTTCGTGGAGCCGGGGATGTCGGTGATGCTTGACGACTCCACCACCGTTCTGGCGCTGGCTCGCCTGCTCAACGATGTAGGTCCGCTCACTGTCATCACCAACTATCGCCAGGCCGTCGAGGTGCTGAGAGAGAACGACGACATCCGTCTCATCGTCGTGGGCGGCCACTACTCGAGGACACACGACTCGTACATTGCCATGCCGAGTCACGAGTCGGTCGACTCCTACGCCGTCGACGTGGTGTTCCAGTCGACGTCCGCTATGGGCGCGGACATGACCTATCACCAGGAGCAGGACATCGTGCTGATGAAGCGTGCGATGCTGCGTTCTGGTGACACCAGGGTCCTGATGATGGACGGCACCAAGGTAGGGAGGACGTCCCTGCACCACTATGTTCCGGTGAGCGACTACACAGATGTCATCTTGACCGACGATGTGGACACCGAAACGGTGGACAGGGTGGAGAAAAATGCCCGAGTGCACCTCGTTTCGATTCGAGGTTGAGATCCGAGGAGGCCGGAACGAGGTTTTCTATCATTTGGGATGTCCAAAATAACATTCGGAGTGTTAGTCTCGTGTCCATCGGGTAATGGAGCTCTGGCTGCCTACTCCCGCCATCGCAGAAAGGCAGCCGAATGACACACATTCTCGCTGCGGGCGACCACTTCGTCTCCCCGGAATTTTTCATCCACGCCGTCCGATCCCGTGTGCCGGAACTGGACCTGACCTTCTCCGGTCTCACGTTGCCCTGGCCGCACGAGCCATTCGGCCCGGTCGATACCGTTGATGAGGCCAGCGGAACGATCCCTGAGCTCATTGCAGCCCTGGCCGGCGCTGAAATCGCCGTCACCCAGATGGCCGCCTTCACCCCCGAGGTGTTCCGACAGTGCCCCGTCCTGAAGCTGATCAGTGTCTGTCGCGGGGGCCCGGTGAACGTCGACCTGGCGGCGGCGACAGCGGCCGGCGTCATCGTCTCATTCGCCCCGGCCCGCAATGCCGTGGCAGCGGCAGAGTTCGCGGTCGGCCTGATGCTCGCCGCGATGCGCCGGGTCGTCGCAACGGACAGCGAACTGAAGTCGGGATCCTGGCGGGGGGACTACTACGCCTACGAAAACGTGGGTATCGAGCTCGACGGTTCCACGGTCGGCTTGGTCGGCTACGGCGCCATCGGCCGCATCGTCGCCCGAATACTGATTGCCTTCGGCGCGAACGTGATCACCTACGACCCCTATGCCGACCCGGCCGCCATCGCCGCTGACGGCGTTGAGGTCGTAGACCTTCCTGCACTGCTTCGACGCAGCGCGGTGGTGAGCCTGCACGCCAGGCTCACCCCGGAGACACGCCACCTGCTCAACGCCGAGAACCTGGCGCTCCTGCCCGATGGGGCAGTGCTGGTCAACACCGCCCGTGGTGGCCTTCTTGACTACACTCCTCTCCCAGCGCTGTTGACGAGCGGTCGGCTGGGCGCACTGGCCCTGGACGTCTACGACATCGAACCGCCGCCCGCAGACTGGCCCTTGTTCGCGGCTCCGAACGTGATCATGACTCCGCACCTGGCGGGCGCCACCCGGCAGACGGCGCAGCGCGCGGCGGACATCGTCGGTGATGACATCGCGCGTTACCTGCGCGGGGAACGGCCGCAGCACGTCGCCAACCCGCTTGTCTTCGAAGGCCTGGTCACCGGGAGCGTGCGATGATAATCGGCGTCGACATCGGCACCTCTGTGACGAAGGCGTCCGTGATCTTCCACGACGGCACCGTCGGTGCGACGGCGAGCATGCGATCCACCCTGAATTTCGGTGAGGGTGGGCAGGTCGAGCAGGACTTGGACGACGTGATCAACTCGGTTGCCACGGTGGTTCGTGAAGTTGCCGCCTCTACAACGGAACTCGTCGAGGCAGTGGCGATCACCGGACAAGGCGACGGCCTGTGGCTGCGCGACGCCGCCGGCCGCTCCGTCCGCCCCGCGATCTCCTGGATGGATGCGAGGGCGTCTGCAATCGTGGAGGCCTGGAACGCGGGAGGGGAGCAGAGCGTATCCAACCGGGTTTACGGACTGACCGGATCCGGCCTCTTCCCGGGGTGTCACGCTGGCCTGCTCGCTTGGCTCGCCGAGAACGAACCGGACTCCTTGGCGCAGGCGGCCGTGGCCGGCTATTGCATCGACGCCGTCCTGCACAATCTCACCGGTGAACTCACCGTGGACGCCTCCGATGCGTCGTTGCCTTTTCTGGATGTGCGCAGCCGCACCTATGTCAGCGAGGCGCTGCAGCTGTGCGGGATCGCTGAGTGGGGCCACTTGCTGCCGCAGCCCGCCGAATCGGGCACCGTCTTCCGGCTCGATGCCCGGGGGAGCGCCCTACTAGGCTTGCCGGACGGCACCCCCGTCACGGGCGGCCCGTACGACCTCCAAGCGTGCGGGTTCGGTTCCGGCACAACCCGGCTCGGCGAGGGCACCCTTGTTGTGGGAACGACGTTGAGCTGCCAGGTGCTCACGAACGACACCACCATCGACCCCGCCGCGGACCCGGCGGGCATGTGGCTCTGCACTCCCGACCCCGAGCTGTTCCTGCGGGTCATGCCGTCCATGGTGGGCACGGCCAGCATCGACTGGCTGTTGTCACTGTTCGAGCTGCAGCCTACCGACCTCAACGCCTTGCTAGAACAGAGCCCCCCGGGAGCGAACGGCGTCGGGGCGCTGTCGTTCCTCTCACCCGCGGGCGAGCGTGCACCCTTCGTCGACCCCCTGGCACGCGGCCAATTCTCGGGTCTGCAGTTGCGCAGCACCCGCGCCGACCTCGTACGCGGGCTCTGCGAGGGCTTGGCATTCGCCGCACGTCACTGCTTCGAGGAAATGAACCTTGATGGAGACGTCGCTGCCTGCGGCGGCGGACTGCAGTCCGACGCTTGGGCGCAGATATTCGCCGACGTGCTCGGCCGGCCGCTGTACCGTCCCGTCGACGCCGCCGTCGGCGCCCGCGGGGCAGCCATGGTCGCGTGGGCCGGGCTGGGCAAGCCCGTGGATGAGGCGGTGTGGCGCTCTCAGCGCCGAAAGATAGAACCGCACCCGGAGCGCGCCGCACAATACGACGCCTCGTACGCCGTCTACTGTGCGCAGCTTGCCAGCGCCCGGTCGCTCTGGGCGCTGGCCCGCTGATGACATCCGGCAGTGGCATCCTCGGCTCAGCCCTCTGGTTGGGTGTGGATCTCGGCACTCAGAGTGTGAAGGTGAGCGTTGTCGACGACGTCGGGCTCGTGCACGCGGCAGCGTCCGCACCCCTGGCCAGCACCCGCAACGGCCCCCGCCACGAGCAAGACCCGCGCGCCTGGGTGGGTCAAACCCGAACGGCGATGGCGGCAGCGCTCACGACGCTCACTCCTGCAGACCGGGCCCGCATCCGGGGAGTCGCCATGTGCGCGACCTCCGGAACCATCGCGACCGTTGATGTGACGGGCTCGCCGGTATCCACCGGTCTTATGTACGACGACTCGCGGGCGGGGAACCTCAGCGACGAGGTCGCCGCCGCTGACCCCGAACGCTGGCAGCGGCTCGGCTACCGCATCCAGCCGACCTGGGCGTTGCCGAAAATCCTCTGGTTGTCGCGCAACGGCTACCTGGCCGACGGGCTCCGTGTGGCCACCCAGGCGGACGTTGTCGCGGCGGCGCTGACCGGTGGCCCCGTGGCATCGGACTGGAGCCACAGTCTGAAATCCGGCTACGACCTGATCGAGGCGACCTGGCCCATCCGGGCGCTCGACACCCTCGGGATCGATGCGCGTCATCTGCCGGACGTCGTAGCGCCCGGCACTGTGCTCGGCCACTCCTGCGCCGACTGGTCCACTGGAACCGGGCTGCCCGAACGCACTCCGGTCTACGCGGGCATGACCGACGGATGCGCCGCACAGCTCAGCGCTGGCACGCTCGCCCTCGGCGACTGGCACACGGTCATCGGCACCACCATGGTGGTCAAGGGAGTCAGCGACCGCATCGTCATCGACGACTCCGGTGCCGTCTACTCCCACCGTGCGCCACACGACGGACTCTGGTTCCCCGGCGGCGCCTCCAGCGTCGGCGCCGGAGCAATCACGGCAATGTTCGAGGGAGTTGATCTGGCCGCCGGCACCGCGCGAATCGCCGACGCTTACACTGCGCGGCCGGACCGTATCCCGATTTGTTACCCGTTGGTCGGATCGGGCGAGCGCTTCCCGGTCGTGCGCCCTGACGCACACGGATTCGTGCGTGCGGGCCACGCCGAATACTCGCTGCTCGAAGCGTCCGGTCATCTGGACGGTGATGCGCTCCTTGCCTCGATCTTCCTCGGCGTCGCGTGTGTTGAGCGGCTCGCGGTTGAGACCATGTCGGATGCCGGCGCGACTGTGACCGGCAGCTTCAGTACCTCCGGCGGCGGAACTCGAAACTCCTGGTGGACCCAGCTGCGGGCCGACCTCCTGGGCCGGGCTCTCACCGTTCCGGTCTCCGCTGAGGGGTCGATCGGAATGGCGATTCTCGCCGCGTGGGCGGCCGGACACCGTAAGTCGACCGCTGATGCAGCAGCTGTGGCCACGCTGCCCGAGACCGCGGGCCGGATGTCTCTGGTCGGTCGGGTCGTCGAACCGGACCCGACCCGCCGGGCGGTGCTGGACGAGCACTACGCCGCGTTCCGGGACACGCTTGTGACCCGTGGCTGGGTCCCGAGCGAACGGATCGTTGCGTGACCATCGTGCACCTCGCTCGCCACGGCGAAACCGTGTGGCATGCCGAGAACCGGTATGCGGGTTCGTCGGATGTTGGGCTCACCGAACTCGGTCGGGCCCAGGCCGAGACGCTGGGACGCTGGGCGGCCGGCACCCGGCCGGTCGCCGTGTACTCCTCGGACTTATCGCGGGCACGGATAACGGCAACTCCGGCGGCATCCGTTCTCGGGCTCGACCTGAACATCGACGCGCGCCTACGCGAAGTAGATTTCGGTCGCGGCGAGGGACTGACCACGGCCGAAATGCGCGAACAGTTCCCGGAGGAGCTGGCCGAGTTCCACCGGCATCCCGGCCTTTCCCCACTTCCTGGCGGCGAATCCGGCCTCGAGGCCGTGGCCCGCGCCTGGGCTGCCCTGGAGCAGATCGCCACGCGCCACGAACCCGGTCCGGTTCTTGTCGTTATGCACTCCACCCTCATGCGCCTCGTGCTGTGCAGGGTCCTGGACATGCCTCTGGATCGCTATCGGTCTGCTTTCCCCAGTGTCGTCAATGCCGCAATTACGACGGTCTCGCTCGGATCGAACCCGCCCGCACTGCACGCCTATAACGTGACCCAATTTCCGGGAGCTGAACCGTAACCTGCATCCGCTACATCCACTTTTTACGCCGGAACGTCAGATAGAGAGTCAGGGCGAATGTGACCATTCCGCCGACGGCGAGCGGGTAGCCGAATGCCCAGTGCAACTCCGGCATCTCGTCGAAGTTCATGCCGTAGACAGCGGCGATCAGCGTGGGGGCGAAAAGGATCGCGGCCCAGCCGGAGATCTTCTTCATATCTTCGTTCTGCCGTTGAGCCACTAACGTCGCGTTCACGCTGAGGATTTGCGACAGGGCGTCCCTGAGCTCGAAGTCCCGGGCCTCGGCGCGGGCAAGATGGTCCGCAACGTCCTGCAAATAGGTCTGAAGCGGTTCGGGAATGCCGTAGCGATCGAACCCCTTCCGAAGCGACTCGATCACGTCGGTTAGCGATGAGGTCGCGTGCTGCAGGTCGATGACCTCCTGGCTCAATCGGTAGATCCGCTCGGCGACAGCGGCATCTCCGCTGAACACCTGGCGTTCAATCTGTTCCTTGTCGATGGCGAGTCCGCGCAGCACCGGCGTGTAGCCGTCGACGATGGCATCGAGCAGCCGGTACAGCACCGCTTCCGGACCAAGCCTGAGCAGGTCCTCATCATTGAGTAGGGTGTGGTCGGCCACGTCTGTGGCGTTGTTGGGCAGGTGCGCCTCATCGGAGCCATCGATCCAGCGCCCGTCCTGGCAGAGCACCGCAATCGCGTGCGGTCGAACCAAAACGTGGAACTCGGAAAAGTCGACGTCTTCGGCCTCGTCCAGGTACCTCGCCGAGCGCACCACCATATAGAGCACGTCGCCGTAACGCTCCAGCTTCGGCCGCTGGCCGGCGTGCTGCAGGTCCTCGACCAGGAGCGGATGCAGACCCCAGGCCTCGGCCAGTTCGTCGACGTCTTCCGGCGTGGGGGCCGGGAAGAGGCAGAGCGCGATTCGGTCCGGTCCCGCCTGGGCGAACGCGAGCGCGTCTAAGATGGTCGCATCTGCCGGCGCCACGGAGAGCCGGCCGTCGATGACGTAGCGGGTGCGTCGGGTCGTCGCGGATAGCGGCGGATGCTGGCCGCTACCGCTTCGGCGGAACAGTCGGCCCCGTTGCGCCGTTGCGCCGTCATTCTGTCGTTGAGACATGTCGCCCTCGTTCCTCGAATCGAACGAGGTACCGCCCACCACAATACGGTTCGATTGTCTAGCTGCGACTGATGCTCCCGACGACGCTAAGCCGCGGGAGCATCAGCAGCTGCGGCCCGCTCAGCTGGTCGTGAGTGGGAGCTGAAGATAGGAGAGGTGCTGGCCGCCGGTGTGGATGACGTGCTGACCGGTGTTGGCGCCGGTGTACTCCCGGATCGCCGGCATCAACGTTCCGAGTAGGTTGTGGGAACTGATGATGAAACGCAGCTGCTCGCCGGGGTGGAATGCGAGACCGACGGGGAGCAGGTCGATTTCGATCTCCACGATCTCGCCGGACGCGAGCTTCTCGATGCGGTCGAAGCTGTGCGCGGGCACGTCGGCGGTGGACAGCGTCTCGTCCAGGTGGCGTGCGGACACCCGCAACCGCCCGTCGGAGCCCTTGTAGCGCAGGATCGTCGCGCCGTGATCGGTCAGGTCGTGCGCCACCGCGCTCTGGTTGGGCACGGTGAACGCCTGCAGCGGCGTCCCGTACTTGTCGAGCTTCTGCACGAGCACGAACAGGTCCATGTCGTCGGCATCGCGCGCTTCCACCCAGAGGTGAGCCTTTGGATAGCCGGCCAACACCGTTTCTTCATCGAAGCGGATGAGGAATGACACCGCGTTCGGGTTCGCGTCAACGAGGTAGGCCGCACTGGCCTCCGCGGCCGGCGCGTCGGTGCTCAACCGGCGGGTGCCGGCGTCGAGGTAGAACTTCGTCGAGGTGACGTCGGCCGGCGGGAAGACATCTGCCTCCAGGCCCACCAGGTCGCCGCCCTCGAGGTCGAGGACCGAGAAGCGCACCCGCGGGGTGGTGTCCCATCCGTTGTCGACGCCTTTCAAGTAGTGGTCGAAGAAGCGGCGCAGGTCCTCCACGTTGGCTTCGTCGTAGTAGTCGGGCCATTCCTGGCCGTTGTGGATGCGCAGCCACTTCTCCTCCGAGGCAATCCGCCGCCAGGCGCGGAACGTTCCGGCGGTGTGCAGGGTGTTCGAGTAGCTGGCCACGATGTACGCCGGCACGGTGATCTTCTCGAAGTCGGGGATCTTGTTCTCCCACAGTTCGGTCATGAGGGGGTAGCGTTCAGCTTCGGCCAGGAGGTCTTCTTTCCGGTTCTTGCCGAAGAAGCTGCCGTCTTGGAGCTGCTGCGCGAATCCAGTGTCGGGCATGCCGCCGCGTAGCACCAGGTCACGGTAGACGTCGCTGACGCCCTCCCACGGGTTGATGGCCACGAGGTGGGGCGGCTGCTCGGCTGCGGTGAACCATTGGGACACCGCGAGGTACGAGGTGCCGCTCATTCCGACCTTGCCGGTGCACCATTCCTGCTCGGCCAGCCACTCGATCAAGTCGTAGCAATCGCGACCTTCCTGGCGGTCCCAGATCACGCTGTCGCCTTCGGAGTCGACCACTCCGCGGATGTCCGGGTTGCAGACCGCGTAACCCTGAGCGCACCAGTACGCCGGGTCGGGGGCCTCGAATTTTTCCAGTCCCGAGACGATTTCATTGGACAGGCCAACCAGGCCGAAGACGCCCATCACGCTGCCCGAGGTTCCCTGTCCCTTGCCGTATGGGCTCCACGCCACAATGACCGGCACCTGCGCCGTGCCGGCCGGGCGAAACACGTCAACATGGATCGTGACCCCGTCGCGGAGTGTCACGGCTACGTCTTTCTCGAACACGATGTCCACCGGCAACTCGCGGAACTGCGGCGCGACCCGGAAGCCAGCCTCCAGCGTGCGGGTGCCGGGGTCAAAAGCGGTCAGCAGACCGGTTCGGGCCGGCGGTAGCGGGTGGGACGGAACGAACATCTTTTGGTCATCGCTCATGGCGAGCTCCTCTTGTCTCGTGACCCAGGGACCTTTTTCTCGGATCGGTGCGAGCGTACGCTCATTCGAACAGAAACTCAACGCTTGTTGAGAAACTATTGACGGACGGGTAGGGTCGACCTATGACAGACCACAACGCTCTAGATTCGACGCCCCGTCGGGGGCGGCGCCCCGGCGCCTCGAATACCCGCCCGGCGATCCTCGAGGCCGCCCGGGCCCGGTTCGCCAGCGACGGGTTCGCCGCCAGCACGATTCGACTCATCGCCTCAGACGCCTCGGTCGACGCGTCCCAGGTGATGCAGTTCTATCGCTCGAAAGACGAACTCTTCGCCGCGGTAATGGCAATCCCGCCGGTCGCCCTTGATCGATTCAGCACTGCGTTCGAGGGTCCTGACGAGCATCTAGGTGAGCGCGTCGTGCGCGCCTACCTGGGGGCGTGGGAAGGCGAACCCGAGGAATCGGAACCGCTGATGGCGATGCTGCGCGGTGCCATCGTCAACGAAAGCGCGAGCGCACAATTGCGCAGCTTCATCGAGGCGCGGCTGCTCGAGGGCACCAGCGGACGCGCTGATGCCGACGCCGCGCTGCGCGCTGGCCTCGCGTCAGCCATGCTTGTCGGCATCGTGACAGGACGGAAGATAATCGGGGTGCCGACCCTTGTCGCGGCGGGAACAGACGAGCTCGTCGCTATGGTCGGCCCGGCCATCCAACAGATCCTTGTGCCCTAACCGCTCACCGGTGTCACCAGGCGGTACTGACCCGCGATAAACAAAAGCGAGGGCCGCTGTGAGATCAGTAACCCGCATACCTGATCGGTATTGGACCCGGCTTTTGGATACTCGCGCTAATAGATTGCATTGTTTTTGCCTGCTGGCCCGGGTTTCAGCTTGCTGTCTGTTTGAGAAATCGATGAACCCGAGTACCTTTGAGGAGCGGCTGAATGGTTCGGCGGCGTGCTCGGGGGAGGACACGTGGTGGTGGATCCAGTCGCTGCAAACGAGGCAAAGCACAGTATTGAAATGAGTGATGGCGGGCTTCTCCATCTGCGCTGGCTGCCCGGGGTCCACATTCAGGTCGAGGACGCTCGGGCCGCGATGGCGAAAGTCAACGAGGTCTGCCAGCAGGAAGAGCATGCCTTGCTCGTCGATATGGCAGCAGTCGGTTCGGTTAGCCGTGAGGCCAGGGCTGTGTGGTCCATTCCCTGCAGCGCCTCACGCATTGCTCTGTTAGGCGAATCGCCTGTAGACCGGGTCCTGGCGAACTTCTTCCTCGGTGTGCACGTCCCGCCTTGTCCGACTCGATTTTTTACATCGCGCAGCGAGGCCATGGACTGGCTTAGTGCCCATGCGTGAGCGCCGGGAAGTGCTGCCTGCCGCGCAGGCGCCTTCGGGTGGGTACTCCTCGTGGTGGAGTATCGACAGTGGGCCCGCACATCGGAGGTTGCTGGTGACCGCAGCATTCAGGTCGTGACAGATCGATTCAGGGCGACCCCGGGGCAGTTGCCAGGTCTTCAGCCGGGGTCTGCAACGGGCCAGACTTCCCGTCGTAAATTGCACCTTTGGACGATATGAGCTCGGGAAAGGCCGCTGAGGACTCGCGCCTGCAGCAGTTGGTGGAGTGCATTGTCCGGTTGGCTGCCGGGGAGCTGCACACACGCATGAAAACTTCGGAACGCCGGGATGACATCGATGCTGTCATCACGGGTGTCAACCTGCTCGCGGAGGAACTCGACCATATTTACTCTGATTTGGAACGGCGGGTTGCCGACCGTACGGCCATGTTGGGTCGAGCGCAGGCTGAGCTGGAACAGATGGCCAAGACGGACGCCTTAACAGGCCTTGCGAATAGGACCCTGCTCAACGAGCGGATCCAGCAGGCGATCCTGGCCAGTGCGGACAGCGGGAAAGCCCCGGCCGTGCTTGTGCTGGATCTGGATTCTTTCAAGGCCATAAATGACACTCTGGGTCATGGTGCCGGTGACGCCGTGCTGGTCGAGGTTGCCAAGCGTCTCCGGTCCGCCGTCAGGGTCACCGATACAGTGGCCCGTCTGGGTGGGGATGAATTTGCCATCGTCATCACCGAGGCCACGGAAGAGGAGATCCTGCAAGTTGCGCACCGGGCATCCGTGCAACTGCAGGAGAGCGTGCGTATTGGAACCGAAACGGTCTGGGCAATGGCCAGCATCGGGGTTTGCATCGGCACGCCGGGGTATCCGTCCGAGGCGCTGCTGCGCGATGCTGACATCGCCATGTATCAGGCGAAGGAGCAGGGTCGCAACAACGTCCAGCTCTTCCACCCCGATATGCTCGACGCTGTCCGGGAACGCTCACGCATAACCGCCGAACTGCGCAGCGCTGTTGCCGGCGGCGAGCTGGCACTGCGGTACCAGCCGGTAGTCGAATTGGCCTCCGGCAGGGTCATAGGCATCGAAGCCCTCCTTCGGTGGCACCATCCCGTGCGCGGAATTATCATGCCGGACAGCTTCATCCGCATCGCGGAAGAAACCGGCCTGATCCTCGAGCTGGGGCGGTGGGTGCTGCATGAAGGAGTCGCCCAGATGGGACGCTGGAGCGAAACCGCACCTGACTTGACGGACTTCCGTCTGCACATCAATCTTTCCGCCGCCGAACTGCTTCGCAGTGATCTGCTGGACGATATCAGGGAAACGTTGGACCGGCATCACGTGGCTCCGCGGCGTTTGGTTTTGGAAATCACCGAGACCGTGCTGATGTCCAGGGGAACGGCGGAAGAACAGGTCTTCAGCGGGCTGCGGGACATGGGCGTGGGGCTGCAAATTGACGACTTCGGTACCGGCTATTCGTCCATCAGCTATCTCCGGTCGCTTCCCGCGGACACGGTGAAGGTCGACCAATCTCTGATTCAGGACATGGGCTCGGACCCGCAACAGCTGAAATTCATTGCTGCCATTCTTCAGCTGATTTCCTCTGCGGGACTTAGGGCGATCGTGGAAGGCATCGAAACCGCCGAGCAGGCGATCCAGTTGCAGGCCATGGGTTGCCTTTACGGGCAAGGCTATTACTACAGCTACCCGCTGCCGCCCTCACAGGTACCGGATCGGCTCCGGAGTCTCGCGCAGCGTCGGTAGAGTTAGGGCATGCCAAAGCTTTGGGAACAGATGCTGCTTGTCCCAACAGTAGTACGCCTCACTTCCCGGGTACCGAGAGACCCGGCGGCCGCGTGGGATGGGTACTGGCGCAAAATCCACACCACCGGCCGTTCCGGAGACGTGCTGTGGGACTCCGGATCCCGGACCGAGCATGCGCAGTACTCCGACGCCGTCGTAGCCCACTTTGATCCGGCTCTTCCGGTGATTGACGTCGGGTGTGGCAACGGAACCAACACCCGCTGGCTTGCCGGTCTTTTTCCAAGCGTGCTCGGCATCGATGTCTCAACCGGCGCGGTCGAGTTGGCGAAGAGGGAAGCTGAAGGCGTCCAGAACGCCGACTTCATGGTCATGGATGCTGCGGGAGTAGGTGCGGGAGAGCAGCTGTTGGAGCGGATGGGTCCTGCCAACGTTTTCGTCCGCGGAGTCTTTCACGTCCTGAAACCCGACAAACAGTCCAGCCTGGCTGCCAACCTTCGAACCGTGATCGGGCGCAGCGGCCGGGTGTTCCTCGCCGAAACCAACTTCCAAGGAAACAGCCTCGCCTACCTGCAGCAGCTGGGCGCCACCCCGCGAAGCATGCCTCGGCAATTGCAGAGCGCCCTGGAAAACCTGCCCCGCCCCGGGCGTTTCGGCGCCCAGGAACGGCAGAGCATATTTTCGGATTCGGACTGGCAGTTGATCGCCGACGGGCCGGTGAACATCGAAGTGGTCCCGATGAAATCCGCCGGTCTTTCGCAGCAGGTTCCGGGATATTTCGCCCTTCTGGCCGGCAAGTAAATCTGGCGAACATCCGCCCTGAGCGTCAGACGGCGGACGTGCTCTGAGGTACGGGCCCTGACACGTAGGAACATCCCTTTCTCCGAACCCCGCTCACGTCGAGGGTCTCCCGCGTTACGTGTTGAAGGGTTCAAGAGGCGACGATTTCGAACCTTTTCGGTGAACAAGAATTTCCCATCAGAATCGGGGCTCGATACTACTGTTGCCGTATGGTCACAAACGATCCGCTGCCCAACCACCCCGCTCCGGATAACCCGTCAGGGAAGCTGATTCTCTTGCGCCACGGGGAGACGGAGTGGTCGAAGGATGGCAAACACACTGGGCTCACGGATATTCCGCTCACTGCCCGGGGAGAGGGACTTGCCCGCGGCGCGGGCAGGCTAGTGGCCGGTTACGATTTCTCGCTCGTGCTGACCTCGCCGCTGCAGCGTGCGCGACGCACTGCTGAGCTCGCTGGCCTTCATGCCGACGTCGATCCGTTTCTCGTTGAGTGGGACTACGGCGGGTACGAGGGGCGCACGACGCGCGACATCCGCAGCGAGCTCGGCTACAACTGGAGCGCATTCACCCACGGCGTGATTCGTGGTGAAACCCCTGGTGAAACGGTCGAGGAGGTCGCCGCCCGCGCATCGCGGGTGCTCACGCGGGTGCTGCCAGCGATGGTGGAGGGAGATGTCGCTCTGATCGCGCACGGCCATTTCCTGCGCATCCTGACCGCCGTGTACCTGCGAATGGCTCCTCGATTCGGTGCTCAAATCACCCTGGATGCTGGATCAGTCTCCGTGCTCAGCTTCTACCGTGAGCAGCCAGCCATCTTGTCTTGGAACTACGGGGCCGAACTGCCTATGGTGCCCTCAGAGTCCTAAGACGCGAACCAAGCGGCATGCGTGGGGTGGGGCTTTGGGCTTCTCTTGCGTCGCTGGATCTGTTGGCGCAAGGTGAAATAGAGCCGGCAGCGGCGGCGATTGCGGCCCGTGAATCACACGCCCCGCAGTAGCCAGTCATTGTCGGGGTTCCTGCCACCTTCGGGGTCGGGTTCATCCGAAGCAGGGACCGACGTGGTCTGCTGGTCCGCGGGTACCCGAGCCGGGAGGGCTCGCCAGCGGTCCAGCGGGACGGACCCATCTGGCGCACGCTCGACACCTCGAACGCTCTCGTCCGCGTCCCCGACCATGTTGCTCCCTTCCAGCATGTTTTAGCCTTCGTTGTCTAGCTGCGCCGCCGCCCATGTTCGCCGCTGAGCATACGCCCGCTGAGCAGCAGGGCCGCCCATTGTCCGCGCTCCGAGACTCCGCGGTAGGAATCACTACCGGTCGACGCGATACAGGAATTCTGCATGCGGATTTATCACAAATTTGCGTTGACGCGAGTAGTGTGACGGTGCCCGGGAGCGATCGGTCCACGGCTTGGAACCCGCGCTGGGATCGAAAAGTGTGTATACCCGGAACGAAACGAGGTGCACCGTGGCTGTTTTCGGACCGACGACCGGTGAAGACGGAGCTGTGGGTATAGCTCAGGAAAGTGATCGAGCCGGCATAGTGGGCCGGAACGATGGAACGACAAATCCTCCGCCCGGAACACCGGGCGGAGCCGGCGTATTCGGGCTAACCGTGGTGCCTACGGCTGCGGGCGTTTTCGGCGCGAACAACAACAAAGACGACGGCGTTGGGGTGCAAGGGAACGGACCAGACGCGGGAGTGAGCGGATACTCCGGCGGAGGTACCGGTGTCCTCGCCCATTCCGACTACGGCGACGGCTCGCAGTCCTTCGCCCACGCTGCAAACGCTAACGGAGTGCTCGGCCAAAACGTCGCCCGCACGCGCTCGAAGCTGGCACCATTGCCCGGCGCCGCCCCGGCCGGGCCCCACGGCAACGGCGTGTACGGATACACCGACGTGCCGGGAGGCAGCGGCGTTTACGGGGCCGTGGCGCCTGAGAACCGTGACGGTGCCGGGGTGACCGGGATCGGTCCAGTCGCGGGGCACTTCATCGGTAACGTCATCGTCACCGGAGACATCCAACTCGGTGCCGCCGACTATGCAGAGGACTTCGATCTGTCGGAAGGGGACACACCGGATGCCGGCTCAGTGATGGTCCTCACTGAGGCCGGGGAAGCGCTCACCGAGTGCAACACCGACTACGACGGACGCGTGGCCGGCATCGTGTGCGGCGCGGGCGCATACCGGCCTGGGGTGATCCTCGACCGGCGACCCACCGGATCCGCCCGGGTGCCCATCGCGCTTGTTGGCAAGGTGTACTGCAAAGTCGACGCCTCGGCCGGTCCGATTCGAACGGGTGACGTGCTCACGACGTCATCGACGCCGGGGCACGCCATGCGAGCGACGGACCGCAACCGCGCGTTCGGCGCCGTCATCGGCAAGGCTCTCGGCTCGCTCGATACCGGTCGCGGCCTCATTCCCGTCCTAGTCAGCCTCCAGTAGCCCGGGATCCGCCATGCGATCCCTCACCCAGTCGATCCGCCGCATCAATGGCCCGTGGCCGACCCGCGACATCCCGCTAGAGTCAATCGCCGCGTACGTTGGGATGCCGGCGCCAATCTCACTCACCGGCCTCATGGACCGTTTGGACGCAGTGCCGAACCATCGCGACTGGGACACGCTGATCACGTTCGACGCCGGGATCGCCCTCGGCGGCACCGTCGGCATCAGCATTGAAAGCAACGGTTCTTGGCGGTTCCACGGCGCCTTGCACGGAAGTGGATTCGACTCCTATTCTTTTCGTATTACCGCGGTCCTCCGCGCCTCCGACGATTCGGTGATCCTCTCTTTCGTGCACGCGGGAGGTGTTGGGGGAGCGATTGAAGGAGGCTCGCGCGACCATAGCTGGGATGAGAGCAGCCAATTCGCGGATCCGCGCCGGCGCCTGGTGCAGGAGAACTGGCCGGCCGTCGCCTCCGGAGTGCTCCGGACCATGGCACAAGCCAAAGACACCGGCCTCGGCGGAAGCCTCGTTTCAGCACTGGAAGATGTCGCCGCGGTGGTGGTCGCCGCGGTCGCCTTCGGACCGGCGGTGGGAGCGACGCTGATGATCGGTGCTGTTGTGGGCGAAGCACTCCATCTCGCTGGCGGCCCTGGCGAACTCGCCGGACTTCTCGTCATCGGCGGCGGAATGTTCCTAGTTGCAGAAGGCATCTTCCTTCCGGTGCTTCCCCTGGCAGTGACGGCCTGGGCAGCCACGAACGCCGTCGTGCAGCACCGCACCCTTCGCCCGGACGAAATGGACTTCGCCAATGCTGTCTTCCACGGTAGCCTTCCGCCGGCCGACAAAATCACGCTCACGAACCTCGCGACAATCACCGGGCGGGCATTCACTTGGCCAAATGTCGACGGGAGCACGCTGGTCAACATGCCAAGCAGCGCTGCAGTCGACGACCCAGTGCACTTCAAGCGGTCACCCGGCGACACGCCAGGCCGACTGTTGATCCACGAGCTTACTCACGCCTGGCAGATGGCTCACACCGACTTCATGCCCGTTATGGTGTGCGACGCAATCACCGGACACACCATCACAGAGCCCATCGAGGGCAAAAGCGCGTTATACAAGCCCGAACCAGGCCTTGCCTGGAGCCAGTATTCGATGGAACAGCAGGCCTCAATCGTCGATATGTGGTTTGCGGGAGTTGTCACCTACCAGACGCCACCAACCCTCAAACCGATGGACGAGCACAACCCCTGGTTTTACTACATCGAGCACTACCTCTGGCCAACAATCTAAAACGTTCACATCCACAACGTCGCTAACACGAGTGCGAACTGTCCCTGAAGTGGGCACGGCGGTGCGGCCGGCCCCGAGGAGATCGCCGCGGCGCTCGACCGGTCGGTGGACGCCGCACGCCAGCTTGCATTCCGTGGCCGTCGGCGGCTTCGGAGTGCCCCGGAAACGGTCCAGCCCGACCACATGTCCCCGAGACTCAAGGGCTTCCGGGACTTTCCGGAATCGCCCCATTCGCGGTGTGGAAGGACTACCATCTCGCCATGGAAAGCAGGGAAATCGGGAAGAGCGAAGTCCACAAACCGGCTACGGGGCCGTCGGGACAGGGCGACGCCGCCTGGACACTGCCGGAGGCCATGACGGGCCGGGCGAGCCCTGCGAAAGCGGCGGTCGGCGACAAGCCGGTCTTCGCCTACATCGCCACCCTGCCGCAGCCGCAGCGCGGCATCGCCGAAGCTGTCGATGCTCTGGCGGCCAAGACGTTGCCCGGCCTCCAGCGCTCCGTGAAGTGGGGCATGGCGTACTACGGCGTCGGCGACGGGTGGTGCTTCAGCTGCGGCGGCTTCGCCGGCCACGTCAAGCTCATGTTCATCAATGGCGCCGCGCTCGAACCAGTACCACCGGTGACACCGGTAGGCATGGGCAAGTCGACGCGGGGGGTGGAGCTCGATTCCGAAGACGACCTCGACGAACGCCAGATCGCGGCGTGGATGACACAGGTGGCGTCCGTGCCGGGTATCGGGGGCAAGAAGCGTTGAATTCGAGGCTGTGCGGCTACGTCAAGACGGCCCAGGGAAGCGCGTGACACCTGCTGCGATTTCGATACCCGCCATGGATCCTCTCTCGTTCGTCACCTGAATCAGCGTCCGCGCGCTGCCCTCGCTCGTGCCTTGATGGCCGCGATGACGTCAGTTTTGGCGTCGGCGTAGTCGTTCATGTCGTCCCACCGCTTGCTGAGCAATCTCCTCTTGGTGTTCTCGTAGAGGGAGCGGTCTTCCGCATCGGAGCGGAGATGATCGCGCAAAAGGATGTAGTCGTCCACGGCAGGATCGTCGTGTTCGAAGAGGTGCACATGCACGTCGCGTGCTGGTGTGCGCACGAGGCGATGTCTCGGTTCGCGGACTCGCAGTTCGTATCCGGCGTCCACGAGCGCATCCAGGTAGTCCTCTTCGGCGGTGATGTCGTCCACCGTGACCACGATGTCGATGATCGGCTTCGCTGCCAGTCCGGGGACGGACGTGGAACCGATGTGCTGGATCTCGATCTTCCCTGCCATGGGAGTGTCGCTGATCCGCCGCCGGTGTTCTAGATAACTGCTGGCCCAGCGTTCGTCATAGCTGTGGAGCTCGAGTTCGAGCGCCTCGGCTCCGCCGACCAGCTCAAGGGTCGTGACATCGGGACGGCGCGGCTTGCGCATTCTGCTCATAGAGACATTCTCGCAATGCAGGTCAGAGGATGCGCCGACACCAGCTTCGCTGGGAACGCATCCGCGCCGGGCTCGTCAGGCCCGCCAGCCCTCTTCAGCCGCGGCCGGCCCACGGGTCGTAGTCGACCTCGAGGGGGCCCTGGTCGGGGCGGAGTCCCTCGGGCACATGCTGCAGGTCGATGCGCACCCGGTACCAGAGGGAACTCGCGCCGCGCATGCCGTCGACCAGCACGTCCGCGGGCTCGAGGGACGCGACGACGTCCGGATGCCTTCTCGACGGGCCCGAGCCGCCCGGCGAGAGCCAGCAGCGCATCGAGGCTTCTTGCCGTGTCGTCGATGCCGGCGGCGACATCGCCCTGATCGGCGAACCGCTTCAGCACTGTCGCGACCGTAAACTCCTCGGGGCGGCGGGTGCGCACCTCATCCCAGCCGAGTGGCGTCGAAACACGGGCATCCGGAAGGGCTCGTACCGAGTAGGCGGATGCGACCGTGCGGTCCTTGGCGTTCTGGTTGAAGTCGACGAACACGCTTTCGCCGCGCTCCTCCTTCCACCAGTGCGCGGTTGCGAGCCCGGGTGCCCGATTCTCGACCTCGCGGGCGAGGGCCTCCGCGGCGAGCCGCACCGCGCGGTAGTCCCAGCGGGGTTCGATCCGCACGTTGATGTGCAGGCCGCGTGAGCCGCTGGTCTTCGGCCAGCCGACGAGGCCGTGGTCGGCGAGCACGTCGCGCACTACGAACGCGACGTCGACGATCTGCACCCAGCCGACACCGGGCATGGGGTCGAGGTCCACGCGCAGCTCGTCGGGGTGATCGAGGTCCCACGCGCGCACGGGATGCGGGTTGAGGTCGATGCAGCCGAGGTTGATGACCCAGGCGAGCGCGGCGACATCCGTCACCACGACCTCCTCCGCCGAGGTGCCGGATGCGTAGTGCAGGGTGGTCGTCGCGATCCACGACGGCCGCGACTCGGGCGCCCGCTTCTGGAAGAACGCCTCCCGGTCGATACCCTTCACGAAGCGCTTGAGCACCATGGGCCGGTCGGCCGCACCACGCAGCGCGCCGTCGGCCACCGCGAGGTAGTAATTCACGAGGTCGAGCTTGGTGAGCCCGGGTTCGGGGAAGACGAGCTTGCCGGGATGACTCACGCGCACCTCCCGTCCGTCGATGTCGAGGGTGGTCGCGTCGTCCTTGGCCGCGTTCATAATGGCGATGCTACGCGCGGCTGCAGCGATGGGGGAGTCGTGGAGTTTTGATGCCCGCCGCTGAAAGACAAACTCGCGACCGATCGTCCGTAATCGCGGCCGACAGGGCGACTTTTGCCAATCTGGAGCGATGAAGGCGAAATCCGCGCCTTTTGTGGCACTATTGTGTGGATTCCTCGCTTGAAGCGAATTTTCACAACGAAATGGGTTGTCATGAAACGATTAGAGCGAGACGTGGTCATCGTTGGAGCGGGAGCGACGGGGCTCACGGCGGCTACACAACTGCGCAATGCCGGCCATAGCGTGATCGTGCTCGAGGCACGCGACCGCGTCGGGGGGCGCCTATGGACGAACCACATCGAGGGCCAGATGCTGGAGATAGGTGGCCAATGGGTGTCACCTGACCAGACGGCGCTGCTGGACACCCTCGACGCCCTTGGGCTGAAGACGTACGAGCGCTTTCGCGACGGTGAAAGCGTCTACATCGGCAGGGACGGCGTGGCCAAGCGCTTCACCGGCGACATCTTCCCGGCGAGCCCGCGAACCAAGTCTGAAATCGAGCGCCTGATCGGCATTCTCGACGAGTTGGTCGCCCAAATTGACCCCGCTGCTCCCTGGGAACACCCCGACGCCGCCGCGTTCGATCACATCTCGTTTCGGGCCTGGCTCGAGGATCAGAGTGATGACGAGGAGGCACGAGAGAACATCGCTTTGTTCATTGCCGATGCGATGCTCACCAAGCCCGCGCACGCCTTTTCACTTCTGCAGGCACTCCTGATGGCAGCGAGCGCCGGCAGCTTCAGCCACCTCGTCGACGCTGACTTCATCCTCGACAAGCGCGTGATTGGGGGTCTGCAGCAGGTGCCGCTGAAGTTGGCCGCGCAGCTGGACTCCGGAGACGTGTGCTTAAATCAGCCCGTGCGGCGCATCCAGTGGTCGGCGGCTTCCCTTCCAGCCGACGCTGTCGAGGGGGAGCCGGTGGAGGTGACCACTGACGATCTCGTGGTGACCGCCCGCCGGGTGATCGTGGCGGTGCCGCCCAACCTCTGCAACCGAATCGAATACACCCCTAACCTGCCGCGGCTGCGCCAACAAGGGTTGCAGCACCAGTCGCTGGGCCTGGTGATCAAGGTGCACGCAACCTATGAAACGCCGTTCTGGCGCGAAGACGGTTTGTCGGCAACGGCCTTCAGTCCCTTCCAACTGGTGCACGAGGCCTACGACAACACCAATCACGGAGAGACCCGCGGCACCTTGGTGGGCTTTGTGTCCGATGAGAAGGCCGACGCGGTGTTCGGGTTGTCAGCCACCGAACGCAAGGAGCGCATCTTGCAATCCCTGGCCGCCTATTACGGGCCGAAGGCGCTTGAACCCGTCGTCTACTACGAAAGCGACTGGGCTGCCGAGGAATGGACCCAGGGCGCTTACGCGGCCAGCTTCGATCTGGGTGGGCTCACCCGCTACGGAGCGATGCAACTGGAGCCCGTGGGGCCGATCCGGTTCGGGTCCAGCGATCTGGCCGCTGAGGGTTACCAGCACGTCGACGGTGCGATCCGTGTGGGTCGGCGTCTTGCGGCGGAAACCATCGACAGCCTGGCTTCAGAGCAGCAGCTACTCCGCCCAATAACAACGGCATCGTGATCCACCACCACATTCTGGATCGGCGACCACAGACCGACATTCAAGGAGCTCCAGAATGAACCACATAGGAAACTACGTTGTTGCCTACGAGGCGACCGAGCGCGGGCGGGAGGCCATCGAACTGGGCATCGCACTTGCGCGGCTCACGACGGCCGAACTTCGGATCTGCCTCGTTCTTCCACGCAGTACGGCCGTGGCTGCCAAAGTTCCGGTCGCGTCGGCCGACTATGAGGGCGTCATCGCCCAGCAGGCCCAGTTGTGGCTTGATGAGGCGATGGTGCACGTTCCTGCCGACGTCGTGGCCACGAACCACGTGTTGTGGGCCGAGTCCACCTCGGAAGGGCTCATCGAGGCCACCGAAACGTTCCAATCGGACCGCATCGTCGTGGGGGCTGCGCGCACCGGTATCCTCGACCGGTTCACAATCGGCAGCGTTGCCAACGCACTGCTGCACGCTTCCCCCGTCCCGGTAGCCCTCGCCCCCCGTGGCTACCGCGCCCAGGCACGGATCAGCCGGGTCACCTGCGCCCTCGGCACCCGGGCGGGCTGGCAGACCCTGCTCGACTCGATGGTCGAGGTCTCCGCTGGGCTCGACGTCGAGCTGCGTTTTGTCACTCTCGTCGAGGTCGATGCACGCTCCCCCCGGATTCCTGGGAGTGATGACCATCTGAAGACGGTGCTCGAGTACTTCAATGCGAGGAAGAGATCCCGGGGAACCGTCTCGACGCAGGTCGCGGAAGGCCCGACAGTCGAGGCGGCCGTCGAGAGCCTTGACTGGCGAGATGACGAGATTGCTTTCGTCGGATCGAGCCGGCTCGGCTCCCCGAGACGGATCTTCCTCGGCACCACCGCAAACCGCATGCTCCATTCCTTACCTGTACCCCTGGTCGTCGTGCCCACGACGACACCCTGAGCCACCATCACATAGGAGTGAATTAATGGCCCGTAGCAAATCCGTTCAGAAACCCCACGCCGATGCCGGTATCGATTTCATCGATGCGGCCGAGGCAAAATCGGGCCTCTCCTCCAAGGGCCTGTCGGCCGGAACGGTCGGACTTCTTGGCGCCACCGTCATTGGGATCTCCTGTATCGCACCGGCATACACCCTGACCGCATCACTGGGACCAACGGCCGCGGCGGTCGGCACGCAGATGCCCGGCATTTTCCTCGTCGGTTTTCTGCCGATGCTGTTGGTGGCCCTCGGCTATCGCGAACTCAATAACGCCATGCCCGACAGCGGCACCTCGTTCACCTGGGCGACCAGGGCGTTCGGCCCCTGGCTTGGCTGGCTCGGCGGCTGGGGACTGATCGTCGCCACGGTGGTGGTGCTCTCCAACCTCGCGGGCGTCGCCGTCGACTTTCTCTACCTGGCGCTCGCCCAGATCTTCGGAAATCCTGCAATCGCGGACCTGGCAGGCAATATCCCTATCAACATCCTCACCTGCCTGGTCTTTATGGTGGGCGCCTGTTACGTCTCCTACCGGGGAATGGAGGCAACCAAGTCGGTGCAGTACTGGCTCGTCGGCTTCCAATTGATCATTCTGGTCTGGTTCGCCATAGCTGCGATCGTGCACTTCTCTGCGGGCAATGCCTTCGACGCCACGCCATTCAGCCTCAACTGGTTCAACCCCTTCGCCGTTTCCTCCTTCTCGGCCTTCGCGGCGGGTGTGTCACTGTCGATCTTCATTTTTTGGGGGTGGGACGTCACCCTCACCATGAACGAGGAAACGAAAAACCCCAAGACCACACCCGGGCGTGCAGCCACCCTCACCGTCGTCATCATCTTTGTGCTGTACCTGCTGGTGGCCATCTCGTCTCTCATGTTCTCGGGCATCGGGGCGGGCGAATTCGGTCTCGGCAACGAAGAAATCTCGGGCAACGTGTTCGCAGCCCTCGCCGGCCCCATCATGGGACCGTTCGCCGTGCTGCTGTCGCTTGCCGTGCTGTCGAGCTCGGCCGCTTCGCTGCAGTCAACCTTCGTCGGACCCGCGCGGACCATGCTGGCCATGGGCCACTATCAGGCCTTCCCCAAGCGATTCGCCGGGATCAGCCCGCGGTTCAAGTCTCCGGCCTTCGCGACTGTCGTTGCGGGTGTGGTGGCCTGGGCCTTCTATGCCGTGATGCGCGTCATCTCGAACGACGTTCTCACGGACACGATCCTGACCCTGGGCATGATGATCTGCTTCTACTACGGGGTCACGGCCTTCGCCTGCGTCTGGTACTTCCGTAAAGAGGCATTCGGGAATGCTCGCTCGTTCTTACTCAGATTCCTCGCGCCACTCGTAGGGGGGCTGATTCTGGCGGTCATCTTCGTCACAACACTGATCGACTCGATGAGCCCCGAATACGGAAGCGGCTCGAACATCGGCGGCCTGGGCCTCGTCTTCATCCTCGGGGCGTTCCTGCTGTTGGCCGGCGTGGCGCTCATGCTCGTGATGCGCGCGGTGAACCCCGCATTCTTCACCGGTCAGACGTTGAAGAAGGGCACGTCGAGGGACTGACGCACGAAGCCGACGGGGTGGGAGTCGGGTGCAACGAAAAACCTCCGGTCTCGTGGCTACCGCCACAAGACCGGAGGTTTTCTTGTCGTCGAGAGGATCGAAGGCTCTCACCCCATGCGGATCATCTTCCTGTTCACGAACTCGTCGGCACCCAGGCGTCCGAGCTCTCGACCGAAGCCGGAGCGTTTGACGCCCCCGAAGGGGAGCTCGGCACTGTCGGCCAGCACAATGTTGACGAACACCATGCCCGCCTCGAGCCGGTCTGCCACTCGGAGGGCCTGCCGCTCGTCGGTCGTGAAGACATACGAACCCAGCCCAAAGGGGGTGTCGTTGGCTATCCGAATGGCCTCCGCCTCATCCGCCGCCCGGAAAAGCATGGCAACGGGGCCGAAGAACTCCTGGCCGTACGCGGGATTGGTGGCGGCCACGGACGTCAGAACCGCGGGGGAGAAGTACGTTCCGCGGCGAGTGTGACCGGACGCAAGCTCTGCGCCGGCCTGCACCGCCGCCTCCAGTTGTTCGGACAATCGCTCTGCGGCGGCGAGCGAGGCAAGCGGCCCCAGCCGGGTGGACTTATCGGTTGGATCGGTCGGGGTCACTGAGCGCATCGCGGTGATGAACCTGTCGGAGAACGCCTCGTAGAGCTCATCGATGATGATGAACCGCTTTGCCGCGTTGCAGGTCTGGCCGTTGTTGTCGAGACGGGCCGACACGGCTGCCTCTACCGCTTTGTCGAGGTCGTGTGTGCTCAGCAGAATGAAGGGATCAGAACCACCGAGCTCCAAAACAATCTTCTTGAGGTTCCGTCCCGCGATTTCCGCGACGGCCGCGCCAGCTCGTTCGGACCCCGTCAGGGACACACCCTGCACACGAGCGTCGGCGATGACAGACTCGATCTGATTGTTGGACGCGAAGAGCTTCGAGAACACGCCTCGCGGAAAGCCGGCGTCGAGAAAGATCTGTTCCAGGGCGATAGCCGTCTCGGGGCATTGCGGCGCGTGCTTGAGGAGCACGGTGTTGCCGATGATGACGTTGGGCCCGGCGAATCGCGCGACCTGGTACAGGGGGAAGTTCCAGGGCATGATCCCCAGAAGCACCCCGATCGAGCTACGACGGATCAGAGCGGAGCCCGCTCCGCCACGCAGGACGATGGGCTCGTCCTGCATCAATCCAGCAGCGCTCTCGGCATAGTACGCGTAGATCTCGGCGCTGAAATCGACCTCGGCCAGCGCCTGCTCGATCGGCTTGCCCATCTCGCGCACGGCAATGTCAGCCAGGACCCGCCGGCGTTCCCGATGCAGGTCGGCGACGCGCTGCAAGCGGAGCGCGCGCTCACTCACTGCGGTTCTGCTCGACCAGTCGCGGTGCGCCCGGGCGGCGATCCCGATAGTTTCGGAGAGCTCGGCATCTGAGATCAGAGGGTATTCGACGGCGGGTTCTCCGGTCGCCGGATTCACAACACTGTAGGTGGACATCTGGCTCTTTCAGCTCGGGATCAGGGTGTATTTGGGGGAGAGGTATTCGTGGATGCCCTCGGCGCCGCCCTCGCGGCCCAGTCCGGACTGCTTGACTCCGCCGAACGGCGCCGCCGCATTCGAGATGACGCCGACGTTCAGACCCATCATTCCCGTGTCCAGCCTGTCGATCATCCGCTGTCCGCGGTCCAGGCTCTCGGTGAAAACGTAGCTGACGAGGCCGTATTCGGTGTCGTTCGCGAGGGAGACCGCCTCGTCCTCGTCGTCGAACACGACGATCGCCAGGACGGGGCCGAAAATCTCCTCGCGAAGGATGTCGCTGCCAGGCTGAACTCCGGTCACGACCGTGGGTTCGTAGAAACTTCCCGTGCGCGCGGGTCTGCGCCCTCCGACCACCACTGCTGCGCCGCGAGCGACAGCGTCCTGCACCAGCGTGTCGGCTTTGTCGACAGCGCAGGCATTGATCAGCGGCCCAACTGTCACCCCCGGCTCGGTACCGCGCCCCAGCCGGAACTCCGTGACCCGTTCGGCGACCCTGCGCACGAACTCGTCGGCCACGGAGCGATGGACGAGGAATCGATTGGCTGCCGTGCAGGCTTGGCCGGTATTGCGGAACTTCGCAGCGAGGGCACCATCCACCGACTTGTCGAGGTCGGCGTCCTCGAAGACGAGGAAGGGTGCGTTGCCACCCAACTCCATCGACGTTCGGAGGACATTGTCGGACGCCTGCTTCATTAGAACCCGCCCGACGCCGGTGGAACCTGTGAAACTCAGCTTTCGCAGTCGGCTGTCGGCGATGATCGGTGCCGAGACCTCCGCCGAGCTCGAGGTTGTGATGACGTTGAGCACCCCCGCTGGCAGGCCGACCTCGCTGAAGATCCGCGCCAGGTACAGCGTCGTCAACGGTGTCAGCTCTGCCGGCTTGATTACGACAGTGCAGCCGGCCGCGAGGGCGGGGGCGATCTTGCGGGTCGCCATCGCGAGGGGGAAGTTCCACGGCGTAATCAAGAAGGCCGGTCCGACCGGGCGCTGGGATACCAGCATGTGGCCGGTGCCCTCGGGATTGCGGCCGTACCTGCCGGAGATGCGCACGGCTTCTTCGCTGAACCAGCGCAGGAACTCGCCACCATAGGCAACCTCGCCCGCTGACTCGGCGAGTGGCTTGCCCATTTCGAGGGTCATCAGCAGGGCGACCTCGTCCTTCCGCTGTTGGAGCAGGTCGAATGCGCCACGAAGCAGCTCGCCGCGCACGCGAGGCGCCGTGGCCGCCCATTCTAATGCGGCGGCAACCGCCGCATCCAAGGCTCTGATGCCGTCGGTCGGTCCGGCGTCAGCAATGCTTTTCAGCACATCGCCCGTCGCCGGATCGAATACTTCGAGGGTCCTGCCAGACTCGGCGGCAACCCAGTCGCCAGCGATGAACAGTGAGTCGGGCACGGATTCGAGCAGAGCAGATTCGAGCAGGGCGGATTCGGTTCGGGCGGTTTCGGTCAAGCTGGTCACAAGAGCTCCTGGGAAGTAGGCGACGGTGATGTGGGCGACGCTGACGTTGGGGCGTCAGCCACGGTCAGGGGTAGAGTCCGCGCAGGCGGTGCGCCTCGGTGACACGGGCGACGGCGAGGCGGGTTGCAGCGGCCCGGAGGGTGAGGTTATGGGCGTGGGCATGCTCGCTCACGGATGCCCAGGCTGCGAGCATCCGCTCCTCGAGCCGCGCTTCCACGTCCCTTGCCTCCCACCGGTACGACTGGTTGGCTTGCACCCACTCGAAGTACGACACGATCACACCACCCGCGTTGGCGAGGATGTCGGGGGCCACGAGAACGCCGTTGGCGGCGAGGATGGCGTCGGCATCGCGGGACGTGGGACCGTTCGCGCCCTCCACGATGATGCGGGCGCGGATCCTGCCGGCGTTGCCTGCGTGGATCACTCCCTCGATCGCGGCAGGAATCAAGACGTCGACGTCGAGCTCGAGCAGCTCGTCGGCGTCGAGCGGATCCGCGGATGCGAATCCCACCACCGTCCCGGTCGCATCGACGTGCTGGCCGAGGGCGCCGATATCAAGCCCGGCGGCGTTGTGGATTGCCCCGTACTGGTCGCTGATCGACACGACCCGGGCGCCGGCCGCGGCGAGGAAGCGCGCGGCGTCGCGACCGACCTTGCCGAAACCCTGGATGGCGGCGGTTGACCCGGTCACGGCGACGCCCCTGCTGTGCAGAGCGGCCTTGACGATGTGGACCACCCCGCGGGAGGTGGCACTGGCCCGGCCGAGCGAACCGCCCAGGCTCAGCGGTTTGCCCGTCACCACGCCGGGCACGGTGTGGCCCTGGCTCACGGAGTAGGTATCCATGATCCACGCCATGGTGCGCTCATCGGTGCCGATATCGGGCGCGGGGATGTCTTGTTGCGGGCCGATTATCGGGAGGATCTCGCTGGTGTAGCGACGCGTTATCCGTTCCAGTTCCGCCTGGCTGTAGTCCCGGGGGTCCAGGGCGATTCCGCCCTTCGCTCCGCCGTAGGGAACGTCCAGCAACGCACATTTCCAGGTCATCCACATGGCGAGAGCGCGCACTTCGTCGAGCGTCACGGCGGGACTGTAACGCAGGCCGCCCTTGGCGGGTCCGCGGGAGATGTTGTGTTGCACCCGGTAACCGGTCAGGACCTGGATGCTGCCGTCGTCGCGGCGCAGCGGGATGCTGACCGTCAGCTCGCGGCGCGACTTGGACAGCATCGAGTGGGTGCCCTCGTCGTAGCCGAGGTCAGCGACGGCCTCGGCGAGCTGGGCCTGGGCGTCGTCGAGCGCCGACGTGCGCACGTCCGTGGTGGATTCGATGAGGGTCATGATGCGGCCAGAACCTCTCGCAGCACGGAGATGCCATCGCGAAGGAGTTCATCGGAGATGGTCAGCGGGGGCAGAAACCTGACGACATTGCCGTTGGTTCCGCAGGTCAGCAGGATCACACCGTTGGCGTGGGCAGCGGCAGCCACCCGCGCTGTGAGGGCGGCATCGGGCTCCTGTGTCGCGGGGTCCACCAATTCGATGGCGATCATGGCGCCCCGCCCCCGCACGTCACCTATCCTGGGATCGAGAAGTTGCAGCGCCTCCAGTTCCTCGCGCAGCACCGCTTCGATCTGGCGGGCGCGTTCGATCAGCCCGGTGGTCCGGTAGGTCTGGATGGTCGCGATCGCCGCCGCGCACGCCAGGGGGTTGCCGCCGTAGGTGCCGCCGAGCCCGCCGACGTGGGCCGCATCCATGATGTCGGCGCGGCCGGTGACGGCCGAGAGCGGGAGGCCCCCGGCGATGCCTTTCGCCGTCACGATGAGGTCGGGAACGAGGTTCTCGTGCTCGGACGCGAACATGGCACCGGTGCGAGCGAAGCCGGTTTGCACCTCGTCCGCGATGAAGACCACGCCGTTCGCACGCGACCAGGCGGCTATGGCGGCGAGGAAGCCGGGAGCGGGAAGGATGAAACCTCCCTCGCCGAGGATCGGTTCGATGATCACTGCGGCGAGGTTGGCCGCGCCGATCTGCTTCTCGATCTGGGTGATCGCACGGGCGGCCGCGACCGGGCCGGACAGGTTGCCGTCCCGGAAGGGGTAGGACACCGGGGCCCGGTAGACCTCCGGTGCGAACGGTCCGAAGCCGCTCTTGTAGGGCATCGACTTCGCCGTGAGGGCCATGGTCAGATTGGTGCGGCCGTGATAGGCGTGGTCGAACGCGACGACGGCCTGCTTGCCACTGAAGTGACGAGCGATCTTTACGGCGTTCTCCACGGCCTCCGCACCGGAATTGAACAGGGCCGTGCGCTTTTCGTGATCGCCGGGGGTGAGCTCGTTGAGCAATTCGGCGACGGCGACGTACCCCTCGTAACCGGTGACGGTGAAACAGGTGTGGGTGAACCGGTTCACCTGCTCCGTGACCGCTTCGACGACAGCGGGTGCTGCATTGCCCACCCCTGTCACGGCGATACCGGAACCCAAATCGATGAGAGTGTTGCCGTCGACATCCATCACCACGCCGCCGCCGGCCGCCTGCACGTAAATCGGGAGGGCGATGCCCACGCCGCGGGGTACCGCAGCAGATTTTCGCGCGTTCAGTTCGATCGACCGCGGACCCGGAATCGCAGTAACCAAATTGCGCAGTTGCCGGAGGGCGGGTCCGCCAAATTGAACATTTTCCAGGGGCGCAGTCGTCAAGGTCATAGTCTTCCAATCCGAATCGAGGTCGTGGCCTGCTCAGCTTTGCGGTCCGCCGGTGCCATGGCCACTGCCATAGTGTCTACGAAGCCGTAGAATGTTGACATAGTGGCGAACGGAAGGAATCGGCTTATGCCTGCGACCCTGGCGTCATTGATCGCGCACCGCGAATTCGGAATCTCGGAACGCGAGGGGGCTCCGGAATCCACGTCCTTGGGGTGGGTGCACAGCTCGGACTTGGAAGACCCGTCGCCGTTCCTGGCGCCCGGCCAGATGCTCATGACGACGGGACGTCAATTCCCGGAGGGCGATGATCCCCGGTTCTACTCTGCATACGTCGACCGGCTCCGCTCTGCCGGGGTGGTCGCGCTCGGCTTTGGAACCGAGGTCGTTCGTGCAGGCACTCCGGACGGGCTGGTGGAGGCCTGCCGGCAAGCCGGCCTTCCCCTCGTGGAGGTGCCCTACCGCACTCCGTTCATCGCCATCAGCCAATGGGTCGGCGCTGTTCAGGCGTCGGAAGCCACAGCCAGGATCGACTGGGTGCTGGCCGCCCAGAACGCTGTGTCGGTTGCCGCCCTGGGCGCAGGCGGCATCGGTGCGGCAATCCAGAGAACAGGCACCCTGCTCGGCTGCAGCATCGCCCTCTTCGACGCGGACGGTGATCTCACCGATGCCGTGGACGAGGGCGCCGTGTCGGAACTTCCGCAGGAGGTGGTGGTGGAAAAGGGTCTGCTGTTGGCCGGGCAACGCCGAGCCCGGAGAGACCTCTCGGTGCCTCCACTGTTCGCCACCATCCAGACCCTCGGGAGCGCGCGGCAGCTCAGCGGCGCCCTCGTTCTCACCCGTTCTGAACCTTTCGACTCGGCCGACTTCTCCATCGCGACCACACTCGTGGCGCTTGCGGAGGTGTCGTTGGAACACCACCACAGCCTGCGCGTGAGTCTGAGGTCGTTGCTGGAACAACTCTTCACACTCCTCAGGGACGGGCGGATCGCCGAGGTTCGTCAGGCTATCCAAGCCATTCCGGCGGGACTTCCCGGCGCCGAACTCAGGGTGGCGACAATCGGTTTAGAGCCCACCCACGCAAAACTTCGCGATTCACTGGAACGACGAGCCTGCGTTCCCAAGAACAACACGTTTGTGGTGAGCTCTCCCGACACACTGACGCTGCTCATCGAACCATCCGGTTGGCCCGCCCTGGAAGCGTTCCTGTCCCGCCGGAACGCTCGAGCCGGAGTTTCGGAGCGGCTCGGCTGGGATCGACTCGATGTCGGAATCGTACAAGCAAAGCGAGCGCTCGAGCGGGCTCGGCCGGGTGGGATCGTCGAGTTCTCCGAACTGGTTTCATCGAGTTTTTTCGGTCTCCTCGCGTCGGCGCGGGTGGCCGAGATCGCTCAGGCCCGCCTCTCTTCGGTGCTGGTTTCGCCAGACGGGCGCTCATTGCTCACCGACGCAGGGGTGTGGCTCAGCCACAACGCCGCGTGGGATCCAGCCGCACGGGCACTGGGGATTCACCGCCACACCCTCAAAGCACGTGTGCACCAGCTCGGTGAGCTGACCGGCCTCGACCTGCAGGAGTTCCAGGACCGAGCGGAGCTGTGGGCTATGCTCTCCTCGCTCGACCTGGCAAGCACCTGACACGCGGTCAGCCGAACGGGACGGAGCCGCCGGCCACCGCGAGGTAGTAGTTCACGAGGTCGAGCTTGGTGAGCCCGGATCGGGGAAGACGAGCTTGCCGGGATGACTCACGCGCACCTCCCGTCCGTCGATGTCGAGGGTGGTCGCGTCGTCCTTCGCCGCGTCCATGATGGCGATGGTACGCGGCGGGCCCTACGGCCCCGAAGCAGCTAATTGGTTTGGCTGAAGCTGTGCCTAGCCGAATGGGACGGCGCCGACAAGCACGCCCACGAGCAGCATCACCAGCGAGACCACGCATGCTCGCCAAAGCACCTTCTTGTGGTGGTCGCCGAGGTTGACGTTTGCGAGGGAGACGAGCAGAAGGATGGCCGGCACCAGCGGACTCTGCAGGTGAACGGGCTGACCGATGATCGAGGCGCGGGCCATCTCCACAGGGTCGATGCCGTAGGTCGCCGCGCTCTCGGCGAGCACGGGGAGGATGCCGAAGTAGAACGCGTCGTTGGACATGAAGAACGTCATCGGAATGGAGAGCACTCCGGTGATGACCGCCAGGTACTCACCCATCGACGCCGGCACCACCTGAACCACCCAGTCAGCCATGGCCGTCACCATCCCGGTGCCATTCAGCACGCCGACCAGGACGCCAGCGGCGAGCACCATTGAGACGACGCCGACGATGCTGGGGGCGTGCGCGACGATCTCGTCGGCCTGGCTGCGCAGCTTCGGAAAGTTGATCATGAGGGCCACTCCGGTGCCGACCATGAAGATGTAGGCCAGTGGCATGACATCCAGCACGAGCAGCACCATGACGGCGACGGTCAGCGCGAAGTTCACCCAGATCAGCTTGGGCCGCAGCGTCGGCCGGTCTGCACTCAGCATGGTGTCGGCCATCGCCGTGTCGCGCTCGTCCTCTTCGAGCAGCTTCTGCTCGGCCAGGGCCGTGTGCCCTGCCGGCATCCGCTGGCCCGGGCGCACCGTGAGGATGCCGGTGGTCGAGAGCGTTGCCGCTGCTCCTGGCCGGATGTCCGTGCCGCGCACGACGCGGTTGCCGCCGAAGAGCCCGCGCCAGAAACTCGGTGACGCCATCGGTGCAGCATCCGCCAGTGCAGCGGGGGAGTACTCGAGCGAGCCGATGCGCTTGCGCTCGGCCAGCCCCAAGAACCAGGCGAACGCCAGCGCAATGATGAGGCCCGTCGCCAGAGAGGGCAGCATGGGCACGAAGATGTCAGTCGGCGAAACGCCCAGAGCCGAGGCGGCCCGCACGGTCGGCCCACCCCACGGCACGATGTTGAGCGTGCCGTTCATCAGGCCCGCCACGCACGTGAGCACGACCGGGCTCATGCCCATGCGCAGGTATATCGGCAACATCGCCGAGGTGGTGATGATGAAGGTCGTTGACCCGTCTCCGTCGAGCGACACCGCGCCGGCCAGGATCGCTGTGCCCAGAACGACCTTGGCCGGGTCATTGCCGAGGAAGCGGGTGATGAACCGGATAAGGGGATCGAAGAGCCCGACGTCGATCATGATGCCGAAGAACATGATCGCGAACATGAGCAGCGCCGCCGTCGGGGCGAGATCCCCGATCGACTCGATGATCATGTCGCCGAGCCCCAGACCGGCACCGGCAAAGAGGCCGAAGATCGTGGGGACGAGGATGAGGGCGACCATCGGCGTGAGCCGCCTGGTCATGATGAGCACCATGAAGGTAAGGATCATGGTGAATCCGAGGATGACGAGCACATCGACTCCTTTGTCTTTGTGTAAATGGTGCGGCCAAGGCAGGCGGATGCCGCTCGGCGGTCAATGCCGAAGCGTATGACGATGGGTGTGAAGCTTAGGCAGGCCACGGGCGCAGCGTCCCGTATCGCGCTTTGCTGCACGTATTGCGCATATCGTTGGTTATGCGCATTCTGCTCGGTGCGCCGCTAGGAGGCGAAAGATGCGGTTCTCGACGCAGATGCTGCTGTTGCAGCTCGCATGCGTGACCGTCGTCGTCGCGATCTGCACCGGCGTGTTCGTCGGGATCGGCGTGCAACAGCTCCGGGCCGAGGCCGAGACCTCCGCGCTGTCGATCGCACGCACCGTCGCCGCCGGCTCCGATGTTCGCGCCGGTGTCGCCCGCGCTTCTGCCGACGTCGGTACGCCGACGAACGCGAGCCTCCGTGGCGGACCGCTGTCCGCTCTCGCGGCAGCGGCGGAGGCCAATACCGGCGCACTGTTCATCGTGATCACGGACGACCACGGCATCCGACTCGCGCACCCCGAGCCGCAGCTGCTCGGAGCGGAGGTCAGCACAAGCTTCGCCGAGGCTCTGGCCGGACGCGAGACGGTGTCGTGGGAATCGGGCACCCTCGGTGAGTCAGCTCGCGCCAAAGTTCCTGTCCGCGACCCCAACACCGATGAGCCGGTGGGGGAGGTGAGTGTCGGTTTCGCACCGAGCAGTGTTTTCAAAGAGCTTCCCCTCCTACTTGGGGGCGTTGCGCTGGCCGCCACCGTTGCCCTCGCGCTGGGCGCTGTCGTGTCGTTCGTCATCCGACGCCGCCTCGAGCACCTCACCCTCGGCCTTCAGCCCGAGGAATTGTCCGCGCTTGTGCAGAACCAGGCGGCGGTGCTCGACGGCGTGGGGGATGGGGTGCTCGCCTACGGACCGGACGACGTCGTGACCGTCGCCAACACCACGGCTGCGCGATTGCTCGGCATTTCCGACCTGGTCGGACGCCGCATCCACGACCTCGCGCTGCCCGGGCCGGTGATCGCGGCCCTGGCCGGTGAGACGAAGTCGCTGTCGACGGGCGGACGAGGACCGGATGCGGCCGATCCGGTCGTACTCGCCGACCATGTCGTCTACATCGACACCCACCCGGTGTCGCGCGCAAATCGGGACCTGGGCCTGATCGCGGTGATCCGCGACCGTACCGACGTTGTGACCCTCACGGATCGCCTGGAAGCCGTGGCGTCGATGACCGATGCACTTCGGGTGCAGCGCCACGAGTTCGCGAACCGCCTGCACGTGGCGGCCGGCCTGATGGACGCGGGCCGCGTGCCCGACGCACGGGACTACCTCGACGACGTGCTGGAAACATCACGCACCGCTGGCGGTCCGTCCGCCGGTGAGCACCTGACCGAGCCTTTCCTTGTGTCGCTTGTGGAAGCGAAGGCCGCGCAGGCCGGTGAGCGCGGCGTGCAGTTGACGGTGGGGCAGGACTCGCTGGTGCGCGGAGTCGTCTCAGTGCCCGAGGATGTGGCCACCGTGCTCGCCAACCTCGTCGACAATGCAGTGAGCGCGGCTGTGTACGGTCAGCAGCCACGCTGGGTGGACGTGGAATTGCTCGACGACGGCGACACACTCGTCATGACCGTGTCCGACTCCGGGCAGGGCGTGTCTAACGGTGCACGCGTGTTCAGCGACATGGAGCGCATGAACCTTGACCCGGACGCGGTGCATGGGCGGGGAATCGGTCTGCCGCTCGTCCGCGACATCGCCGCGCGTCTTGGTGGAGATGTGTGGCTCGCTGACGCTGGCGGCCGCGACGGAAATGGTGCCGTGTTCTGCGCCCGACTGCCCGGGGTCATGCGGGCCCCGGCCCGTCCAGCACAAGGAGAAGAATCATGACCGATACAATTTTTGTGCTTGTCGTCGACGACGACTTCCGCGTGGGCGGCCTTCATCGCGACATCGTCGATGCGCGCCCCGGCTACACCGCCCTTGAGCCAGTTCGAGGAGTGCGCGCCGCGCGCGCGGCGGTGCGCGATTTGCGGCCCGACCTCGTCATCTGCGACGTCTACCTCCCCGACGGCGACGGAATAGCCTTCGTCGCCGAGATCGACGTTGATGCGCTCATGATCAGTGCGGCGTCGGATGGCGCCACCGTGCGTCGTGCGCTCCGCGCGGGCGCGTTGGACTACCTCATCAAACCGTTCGAACCCGCGCGGCTGAGCGAGCGGCTGGAGGCATATCGCCGGTTCCGCAACCTGGCCGCAGAAGACCGCCAACTCGACCAGGATGCTATCGAAAAGGCTCAGCGGGTTCTTTACGGTCGGGACGGTGGAGGAGCATCGGTGTCGCGTTCAACGACCGAGAAACTGATCGTCGAACTGCTCCAGGACGGTGAATCGTCCTCGAGTATGATCGCCGGCCGCGCCGGTCTGTCTCGCGCGACGGCGCAGAGGCACCTCGCCGCCCTGGCAACCCGCGGTGAAGTGGAAGTGACCCTCCGCTACGGAGCGACAGGTCGCCCCGAGCACCGGTACAGCGTCCGACTCTGACCGTCTCGTTCTCAGGGACCAACGTACATCGCACCGCCGCCTGTTGCTGCGTGCTTGAACTCGTGCGTTTGACTCCCCGTCAGCGGGCCTAATATCGGGCGAGTCCAACGGACACGTCGCGATCCGCAAGCGTCGGAATCGCCTGGCTTCGGGCAAGTGCCCGTTGAGGATAGTTGTTCCGGTGAACGGAGGATCGTCGCACGATGGCTCTTCACATCAACGAAGCGCCGCAGGCCTGCCGAGATTTACATGTTTCCATGGACTTGATCGCCCCATTCTGGGGGCTGACGGTAGGTGCAGCAGGACCGTAGCGTGTGGCCAGCTGCCGAAGTCACACTAGGGCTGGTGGTGTCGCCATGAATACGCTGATGAAGGGGAACGGATCTAGGTGTCCGAAACCGTACCTAGAAAGCGCACCTGGCTCCACCTGCTCTGGGCTCTTCCGATTCCAGTGGTTGTGGGTTCGGTCCTGCTGATCAGCGCGCTTTGGGACTTCTGCGGTATCAACGGATGTACAGGTGGCGGATTCGGAATCAGTCGGGATGTCGGCGGCACGATCGGTAACCTTGCGCCAATTCCGTTTCTAATCGGACTCCCCATTTTCCTCGTGCCCTGGTCGCCCAGGCGTGGAGTCCGGGCGGTTGTCGCGCTCGTGACTGGAGTGGCTTTCGCGGGTCTCGGATTCGCAATTCTCGTGTCGATGGCCTCGTAACCCAGGGTACAGATAGCCTCGTTCGCTGGAGCTCTTAACCCATGTGTCTCTTCGGAAGACAGTCCTGTCTTCGTTCCACACAACGCCGCGATCTCGGCGCTCTGCTTCTTTGGCGTCATACGGCTTGGTGTCACCCCTCGTCCCGACGGGCCAGGCCCGAACTCGCCATTATCGCGGGCATACGCCCACCGGTAAATCTGGTGAAGAGAAACCCTATGCTCTCGCGCAACGAGACCCTTCGATCCGTGCGGCGCATTCTCGTATTCAGTCAAGATCTGCAGCTTCACAGCCAAAGGTCGATACTGTCCACTGCGAGTGGAATCGACCATGAAAATACTCTCTATCTGCCACTAGGAATCCCTCATCACAGGCTGACACAGAGGGCGCCCCACCGCCACTTGCCGCAAATCGCCCCCTCGGAACCTCTCAAAGGGCGCTGCGCGGCGAGTCGCTGAAGGGGTCAGCCGCCGTAAGCGGCCATGATCACAAGGCCGGAGCCGTTGTCGCTGCAGACGTCCCCGACGATCGTGCCCGCAGCATCCATCTCGGTCGGTGAGTGCTGCTCGTGGAAGTAGCCGGGCACGACGACGGGCGAGGACATCCCTTCCACCAGCGCGGGCAGCTGCAGGGCGATGAGCCCGGTGGCCGTGTTCTGCAGCTCGGTGATGATGCCCGCGGCCTCATCCATCTGTACGCGCCACTCCTCGGCGCTCACGTCGCCCTGTAGGTAGCCCTGGTCTGCGTTGAGATAGACACTCATGTACTCCGACAGCTGCGTGCACGCGTCGGTGATGAGCGGATCGGGGCTGAAGACCTCGGTGGTGAACTCGCCCGTCAACGCGAACTGCGAGTCGGCTGGCACGGAGATGTACAGCTGCATCAGCGCGGATTCGGGCGCCGGAAACAGGTAGGTACGGGTGCCCTGGCAGCCGCCGCGGCGGTCACTCTGCGTAGCTCCGCTGAAAGAGACGCTGAAATTACCACTCACGCAGACGAAGCTCACCCTGAACGACGCTGCGCCCTCTGGCACGTCGATCATCTTCTCGACCGGACCGACGCCGTTGAGCTCAACGGTGGGCCAGTCCGCCGTGTTCACGCTCTCGGCGCTCTCGGTCCCACCGGCATCCGGCGGCGACGCGGTACACGCCGTGAGCGCGAGGGCCACCCCGAGCAGGCAGGCCACCGATCTGACCAGGGCTGGTTTCGAACGACGCATGATTCCCCCACATCCGGCGCCCGAGACGACGCCCCGCACGACCCCCGTGCACGCCCGACTCTACCGACTGCGCGGGGCGTAGGCACGCCCCACTGCGGGGAGCCGCACATCACAGGCGGTGGTTCTGCCGCGATTCGGCTGCGCCGCCGAGGTGAGGCGGGGATGGGACAGCGAAGTGCGTTGACGTGATGCGTGTTGATCCGGATTACGAGCCCGCCGACGAAAACGTCGATCTGGTATCTCGAAACGTACATGCATGGAGCGCAGACGTGGCGCGTGAGACGTTTCGTATCCCTATGGTTGCGAGACATGGGCCGATGCGGGCGGCGAGGACAGCGGCACTGCGCGGTAGGCGGTGGTAAAACCTGGATCGGCTAGACCTAGGCGTCTGGATTCACAATGAGGAAATCGCTGAGGCGAACCCAACCGTCCGGAGCCTCATCACCCTTTTGAACGATTTCTGCACCCCCGGTTTCGCTGCCGGTGGTTCGCATGCCAACAGCTGATCCGCACGCGGAATTTGAGAACTCAGCGCTCGCTTTGACGAGGACTAGGCACACGCCCGCGGCACCGGTATTCGGGTCCTTGTATTCGGCGAGGTAGTACCCCACGTCCCCTTGGGTTCCAACCCGTCGACTTGATTCCGTGTCTAAGCCGTCAGCTGCAACGTTGGGTGGCAGGGCATCCTCCGGCCCAGCGTCCGTTGCAAGAAACGAACGGACTTCGGAGGTGGAATCACCTGTCGTGCAACCCGCCATCGCCAGGAGGGATAAGAGGATGAGTCCCGATGAAGTCCAGATTCTTTTGGTTCCTCGAGGCTTCGTCATTAGCGCTCTCTACCCCTCCCCGGTTGCTCGTGCGAGAAACCTAGCAGAGGGATTGCAAGACAGTTGACGCAGGCGGTTCCATTCCGTACAGGCGGCGCCAGAACCGGTTCGGGTTCACTAGCGAGTCTGAGCAGGATCGCATGCAGGGCATCATTGGCGCATGATCGCGTTGTTGCGTGCCCCCGCTAAGCGGCGGTTGGGGCAGGGACTGCGTCGAGAGCGGCGAAGGCTGCGCGCGACGGGCGAGGCGAGCTGGACCCCCGTTGATCGTGCACGGATTGAGTATGGGCGTCGACGGTGACACGACACGGAACACCACGGCGACTCGAGCCGTCGCCGGTGTCTGGGTGGCGGGGCAGATCAACGGCTACCTCCGGTCGGTCGTATGGTGACTGGGTGGCGGGCCGGATCAGACCCGCCGACCCGCGATCCATACGCCCCGCACATTGCGGGTCGCACCGATCTGTGACGTCGGGTCGCCCTGGATGAGCAGGAGGTCGGCACGCAGGCCCTCGCGCACGGCACCCCGGTCGTCGAGACCGAACGCCTGGGCTGGCGTGCTGGTCGCGGCGCGCAGCGCCTCGGCAGGCGAGAGACCTGCGTCCACCAGCAGTTCAAGCTCCCCGTGCAGGGCCGTGCCGAGCGGGATGGAGAAGGGAACGCCGGGTTGGTTCACCGAGTCGGTCCCAGCCATGATCGGCACGCCGGCCTGGTGCATGGCGGCCACGGATGCCAGGGCGTTCTCGTAGGTTTGCCCCGGGACGGGACGCTTTGAGGTGAGGAGCTGGGACACGGTCAGCGTCGGGATCGCGAGGCGGCCCTCGTCGACCATGCGGCGTGCGACGGCCTGATCGATGGCAGCCTCGGTCGGCACGTGAGTGATCACGTCGACGCCAGCGTCCAGCGACATTATGAAGGCTGCGAGGTGGCTGGCGTGTGCGACGACCTGGAGCCGCGCGGCATGGGCGGCCTCGACCACGGCCGCGATGATCTCGGGCTCCGGGCCGCCGCGGCCCGGAGCCTCGGTGACGATCTTGATGAAGTCGGATCCGTCCGCGACCCGCTGGGCGACGCCGGCGGCGACGCCGGCCGGGTCGGTGACGATCGCGTCGCCTGGCATGCCGAAGTGCGAGTGAGGGCCGTTCGCTCCGATGAACGGAACCCCGGCGCTGATAGTGCTCGCGGTTCCCTGCTCGGCGCGCATCGTGGCGGTGAGCGCTATAGGCCAAGAGGCCATGTCGAAGGCTGTTGTCACACCGTGCGCGGCGAGGGCGTCGAGGTCCTTGCGGGTGTTGATGTGCACGTGCGCGTCAATCAGGCCGGGCAGCAGGGTTCCGCCGTCGCCGGCGATGACGTCGGTGGTGTCGGATACCTCGGCCGCGGTCGGCGCGCCCTGGTGCACTGTGACGATGGTGCCGTCGGTGACGATGACGGTGCTCGGGGAGGAGAGCCCGTCGCCTTTGAGTACGTGGACGTCGGTGAAGACCGTGGTGGTCATGAGTGGTTCCTTTCAGGTGGGTGGGTCATGCGTGCAGCCATTCCAGGGTGCGGGCGTAGAAGGCGTCGCGCTCGGCGGGTCGGTCGTCGCCCAGCAAGTCGGTGCCGATCGTGTAACCGCGCCGGTCGAGGTGCCACGCGAGGATCGCGTAAGAGGGGCGGAAGCGCTCGAGCTCGCCGGGCGGGATGGTGAACGACTCTCCGGGGACGGCGGCGGTGGCGGTGTCGCGCTCGTAGATCACGTCGAGCGAGGCGATCTTCCACACAAGGTCGCGCCGCACGAGGCGGTAGCAGACTCGGGCGTAGGACACGAGGTCGACCTGCACGCCGTCGATCCTGGTGCGCACTTCGATCCCGGCGGGCACCTCGGTCCATGCCCTGTCGTCGGCAACGTGGACCGTCGGCGGTGACATCCTGTGCACACTCGCGTCTCCGCGCCCAGCCATCTCGCGTGAGGCTGCCACGAACCCGGGGCCGTCACCGGTGTGCCAGCTGAGGTGCACCTGGGAGTCGGGCCAGAAGCAGCCTGCCATCTGATACCACCAACCGCGGTCGCGGGCCTGGCGTTCGTGCAGCACGACTTGTGTGATGGTGGTGAGATCGTCGGTCATCGGTTCCTCCTCAGAAGAGCGTCAGCGTTGCGGGTCGTCAGGTCGCGCCAGGAATCCGTGTCAGAGGGTTGTTCGGCGGCGTCGATCGAGGCGATCTGCGCGAGAGCACCGTCAAGCGGGGTCCAACAGTAGTCACTGCCGTACAGCAGTCGGTCGGTGCCGAAAGCGGCGTCGAACGCGGGGACGGCGCGCGGGAAAGGAGTGCCGGCCATGTCGAACCAGACGCCTCCGAGCTGATCACGCACGGCCGGGTCGTCGGCGAGCTCAGGCATCATCAGGGGCCTGAACGCGTCCATCCGGTCGACGAGCAGCGGCAGCACACCGGCGGTGTGCGTGAGCACCCAGCGGATGTGTGGGAAGCGCATCAGCACACGTGCGTAGACGAGGTCGCTCGCCGCCCGCGCGGTATCGAAGAGGAACTCCATGAGCGGGCGCGGCCGGCCTAGTGACGTCTGTTCGCCGGCGGGCGGTGTCGTCGGGTGCACGAACACGAGTGCGCCGCGCCGGTCGAGTTCAGTCCACAGCGGGTCGAGGCTCGGGTCACCCAGGTAGACGCCGTGTGCATTCGTCTCGACAGCGACGCCGTCGGAGCCGAGCTTGTCCAACGCGTACGCGGCCGCGGCGAGCGATCCCGCGACATCCGGTAGCGGCAGCGACGCGAAGTGGCCAAAGCGGTCAGGGTGCTCCCGGCGCAGACCGGCGCCGTACTCGTTGACCTCGCGCGCCAGGGACCTCGCCGCGACGTCGTCGCCGAAGTGCACCCCGGGCGAAGAAATCGACAGGTAGGACTTCGCGATACCGCCACGCTCCATGAGCTCGAGCTGCTCGATGAGACTCCAGGTGGCCCAGGCGAGCATGCCGTCCGGATGTGTGATCCCGGCGGCGCGCGCCGCCACGACGTAGGAGTCGGTGACGAAGTGGGCGTGGACGTCGACGAGAGGTGTGGTTGCCATGGTGTTCCGTTCTCAGATTGTTCTTCAAGCGTAGCCATCCGGCCGTAGGATGGCATCAGCTGTGCCGCTGAGTGGAACACGAATGGATACAACGTCTCATGACCGAACAAGCGCGCGCCGGCAGGACCGGTGCCGGTGAGGCGGTGATCGAACGCGCCGCCCGGCTGCTCGCAGCCTTTACAGCCGACCACAGGCAACTCTCCCTCGCCGAGCTGTCGCGGCGCAGCGGGATCCCGCGCAGCAGTGCCCTGCGCCTGGCACGCAAGCTCGTCGACGTCGGCGCGCTCGAACGCCGGTCCGACGGCGCATTCGTCGTCGGACTCCGGCTACTCGAGGTTGCCACTCTCGCACCCCGCGGACACGGCCTGCGTGCCGTCGCCATGCCATATATGGAGGACCTCTTCGCCGTCACCCGCCAACATGTGCTGCTCGCCGTACGCGACGGCGATGACGCGCTCCTCGTCGAGCGGCTCTCCGCCCACGGCGCGATGCCCGTGCAATACCGAGTCGGGGGGCGCCTTCCGCTGACCTCGACCGGCGTCGGCCTCGTGCTACTCGCTCACGCGCCCGCGGATGTGCAGGAGCGGACCATCGAGGAATTCGTGCCCTCCGCAGACACCGAGATACGCAGCCCCGCGGAGTTGCGCCGAACCCTCGCCGAAGTCCGACGCGGCGGTTTCGCGCGTGGCCGCCAGAGCGAACCCTGGTCAGTGAGCACCGTCGCCGCGCCCGTACGAGCGCCGGACGGCGCAGTCGTGGCGGCACTCTCCGTTGTCGTGCCGACCGGAGGACCGGACCTGGGAACCTACGTTCATGTCGTACAGACCACCGCCCTCGCCGTCACCCGAGAGCTGAACTACAGCTCCGTCGCTGCAGACCGAACGCCGACCTGAACATCGACCAGGTCGACTTCTTCGCCGATCAGGATAGCCTGGCCCCCAGCTAGCTGAACTGCCTGGGGAGCTTGGTTGACCGCGCGATGGGTGGGGCCCTGCCGATGGCGGTGTGGGACCCGTGGTGATTGAAGAACGCTCTCGGTACGTCGCGGCGCAATCGCGGCCCTACACGCTTGGAGTACCGACGTTCTCCCTACCATCATCGACAGCGCCGAGCCACATCGGTGACAACGGATACCGCTACCACGACGCCGAGGCGCTGGTGCGACTGCAACGGGTGCTACCGGTGTACGCCGATCGCAACCTCTAAATAGCCCCTGCACTGGCGCCTCGGGACAATTCGGACTCTAGAGTGGTTGTGCGACTCGCATTCGTCGAATATCATACAATCAAATGGTTGTATTAGAACTTTCCGAACAGGATGTCAACCGCCTCTTCCGCGCCCTAGCGGACGCGACGCGGCGGGATATCGTGTGCCGCACGTTGGTCGCCGATGTCTCGGTGTCGCAGTTGGCGGACTCCTACAGCATGTCGTTCGCGGCAGTCCAGAAACACGTTGCAGTTTTGGAGGAGGCCAGGCTCGTGGCCAAAGAACCGCGTGGTCGTGAGCGGATGGTTCGGGGAAATCTCGACCGCATCCGCCAGGCGCAGCGCCTGCTCGACAGCTTCGAAGAGCTCTGGCGTTCGCGCATCGATCGCCTCGACATCCTGCTCGCGGAAGACGAACCGGCTCCACCCGACAGCTAACCGAAAGGAACATCATGCCCGTCACTTCTGTCGAAAAAGACCTCGACCAGCTCAGCATCACGATCGTCGCCGACTTCGCGGCGCCACTCCGCCGGCTCTGGGATGCGTACACCGACCCGCGCCAGATCGAGCGGTTCTGGGGTCCGCCAACCTATCCGGCAACGTTTCTCCGGCACGACGCCCTGACAGGCGGACGCAGCGTGTACTCAATGACCGGACCAGAGGGAGACACACACTACGGCTGCTGGGACTGGACCTCAGCCGACGCTCCCCACTCGTTCGAAGTGATCGACAGGTTCTCGGATGCGGCGGGCGTGCCGAATACCGACCTCCCGGCCACCCGGATGGACTTCGCTTTCGAGGAGACGAGCGGCGGCAGCCGCCTCAGTGCAACATCGCACTTCGACTCGCTCGAGCAGATGCAGCAGCTCATCGATATGGGCATGCTCGAAGGCACCCGTGAGGCAATGGCTCAGATCGATCAGGTGCTGGCCGACCTGGCATCATTCGCCACCGAGCGCAGGGCGGAAGCGCAAGTCCTCAGCGATACCCAGGTGCGCGTGGCGCGGGTCATCCGCGGCACCGTCGACCAGGTGTGGCGGGCACACAACGACGCCGCCCTCATGAAGCGGTGGCTGCTCGGACCGGACGGCTGGTCGATGCCTGTCTGTGAGATCGCGACGGCCATCGGCGAGAGCTACCACTATGAGTGGCAGCGGGACGGTGGCGACGAGCGATTCGGCTTCACCGGCGAACTGCTCGAGGTGGAGGAACCGTACCGCGCGGTCACGACCGAGGCGATGGTCGGCATGGACTTCCCGGCAACGCTCAACGAGCTGACCCTGACGGAAGTCGAGGGCGGAACCCTGCTCTCACTCGTCATCACCTACGCAAACGCCGAGCAGCGCGACGCGGTGCTTGCGACCGGCATGACCGACGGCATGGAGACGAGTTACCAGCGTCTCGAGGGGCTGTTGCAGCCGACGCTGGCATAGCTCTACCCGTCGAGGTGCGGCTGCGAGTCATTCTTAGTGCCGCAGCTGCGCCTCGGTCGTCGAGTCCTGATCGCCCTCAACCGGGACAGACTCGTCCTCGCCGAGGTATTGCGCCGAGATGCGGCGGTACGACTTCGTGAAGAACGCACCGATGGCCGCGAGCACCATCAGCATCCCCGCGACAAGGAACACGAGCGCAATGCCCCGCGCCTCGCCGTCTCCCAGGAGCCAGCCGAGGCCCTCGCGTCCGGCAGCCGAGTTCATGAACGGGATGATGATGAACTCGGCGATCGGCGCGATGAGGAACGCGGTGATGGGGGCGGCCGCCGACTCGAATGCCGCGGCGAACCCGAACACGCGCCCCTGCTCACGGAACGGCACCACTTTCTGGATGACCGTCTGCTCTGACGCTTCGACGGCGGGGATGAGCGTCATATAGAGCCAGATGCCGGCGGCGTACAGCCACCACCACTCGCGGATCGTGAACAGCGCCCCGAGCACGCCCATGAGGATGACGAGCAGCAGCATCGTGCGTATCGGGTTGCGTCCCAGTCCGAACTTCGTGATCAGCAGGCCACCGATGATGAACCCGGTCGACGTGACACCGAGCACGATTCCCCACACCTCGACGGGGAAGAGCTCGAGGCCGTAAGGGTCCATGAGCGCCATATAGACGCCACCGATGAAGTTGTTGAACGTCGAGAAAATGATGAGCGCGAAGAGCCCTGTGGCCGCCCTCACCGCCGTGATGCTGCCGCGCAGGTCGATGAGCGGACGCCGCTCGCCATCCTGCTGCGGTTGTTCCTCGGGGATGCGTAGGAACAGCAGGTGCAGGAGGGCCGCCGCCGAAAGGGCGATCGCGATGATGAGCGTCCACCCCATTCCCAGCAACCCGATCGCGAGCCCGCTGAAAACGCTCGTCACCATGAAGGCGAGCCCCTGCACTGTGCCCACGAGCCCGTTCGCGTTCGCGTGCCGCTCGGTAGGGATAAGCAGTGTGACGACCGTCGACAGTGCGATGTTGCGCATGTTCTCGATGACTGCCCCGAAGAGGATGATCCCGCTGAACAGCCAGAACATGGGCCTACCGATGTCGAGCAGAGTGGACTCCGGGAACAGGAGATACAGCACGCCGCCGATACCGAATGCGATCAAGGTGACCAGGCCCGCGAACACCATCACGAGGTGCTTGCGGTGCCGGTCAACGATGGTGCCGAACGCCATCGAGAACAGGGCGACGAGCAACATGTACGCTCCACCGATGATGCCGGTAGCGAGTACCGAGCGCGTCTCCAGGTAGACCCAGAATGTGAGTGCGAACCAGAGGAAGCTCGTCGTGACGTTTGCGACCGCCGTGTTCACCAGCACCTGCGCGAACGTGCGCGCGCCACCGGGCGGTGGTTCGGTGTGAGCCTCGGATGCGGCTGGCGTTTCGTCCATTCTGCCCATGTGCTCGTCCTCCCCGGTGCGCTCATAGTCGCGTCGCGAGTTCGAACGGCCACCGCTCGAATCAACAGTCTCAGCCAACCGAGACCGCTGAACCTCATTGTAAGGAGACCCCGTGAACATGTCACGGGTCACCCGCTTCGCCCGTGGTGCTCTACTGCCGCCAGTAGTACCGTTTCGACAATCGATCGCAAACCACAGGCGGAAGGGCTCCCATGCTGAAGCAGGTCGCGGAGGGTGTGCATGTTCACGAGAGCGAGTTCATCCAGAGTAATTCCGTTGTCGTGCAGGGCCGGGCGGGTGTGTTGCTCATCGACCCCGGGATCACGCGGGACGAAATGGCCACCCTCGCGAACGACGTTCGCGAGCTGGGCCAGCCCGTGGTGGCAGGCTTCTCGACGCATCCGCACTGGGATCATGTGCTCTGGCACGCGAGCTTCGGTGTAGTGCCCCGTTACGGTACAGCCCGCTGCGCGGCGTCCATCCGGGATGTGCTCTCGAACGCGGATTGGATGGCCCGCGTGGCCGAGGGGCTACCACCGGAGTACGCCGAGGAGGTCCCGATGGATTTGCTGGGTTTCATCACCGGTCTGCCCGCCGAAACCACACAGGTTCCGTGGGACGGCCCTGACGTCCGCATCATCGAGCATCAGGCCCATGCCACAGGCCACGCGGCACTGTTGATCGAGGAGCGGGGAGTCCTCGTCGCCGGCGACATGCTGTCGGACATCCTGATGCCGTTCCTCGACCTACGGGCCGCGAATCCGATCGAGGATTACCTCGACGCGCTCCGGCTGTTCGAGGACGTGGCGGACGACGTTGATGTCGTCATCCCCGGTCACGGGTCTGTCGGCGAAGCGGATCAGGTACGAGCGCGGATCGAACAGGATCGCGCGTACGTAGAGACCATGAGTGACGGCGGGGATCCCGGCGACTTTCGGGTCGGCCCATCGGCGCCGTTGGAGTGGCTGGCCGACGTGCACAAGTGGCAAGTTCAGGAGCTCGCCCATAAACGAGAGCATGGCGGGACGCCCGAATAGAGGTCGGGAGGATTTGCACACTAGGCCGGCGACGGCAACCGGAAAGCCACCAAGGCGCTCAGTTGGGGAAAAGGGGAATCTTCGAATAGGAGACCGTCGGTGTTCACCCGAGTGAAACCGGACGGCCACCGGCATCCTGTTGCGTTGACCCTGTCTAAATCGGCCGTTGGAGGAGAACAGAACCATGTCGCAGCAGGAAACACGGATGCCTCTTCCGATGGCGGGCCACACCAAGGGCAAGCGCAGTCCGGTGACATGCCAGCTCAAATGCGGCAACGCCTGCGCAATGGGGGTGTGCAACCAGACCGACAACGAGTACTTGAGGGACATCGTCGGCGTCGCACTCTCCCGTCGCTCTGTGCTGCTCGGCGCAGGCGCGGGCGCACTGGCGCTCACCTTCGCCGCATTCGACTCGCCGTTCGGCGGCACCCCGACAGCCCACGCCGCAATGCGTGGACTGGCATTCACCGCCATCCCTCCCGTTGCCGCGACGGTGGACGACTTTGTGGTGCCGTCAGGTTTCCAGTGGGCGCCGATCATCCGCTGGGGAGACCCGATCCTGGCCGGCGCGCCCGAGTTCGACATCAACAACCAGACCCCCGAGGCGCAGTCGCTGCAGTTCGGCTACAACAACGATTACCTCGACATCATCGAGTTGCAGGGCGGCGGCGGTCGCCACGGCCTGCTCGTCACGAACCACGAATACACGAACCCCGGGATCATGTTCCCGCCGGCCGCGAACGAGGCCGAGCGGCTGCAGCAGTTGCGCATCACGATGGCTGCCCACGGCCTGGCCGTCGTCGAGCTTGCGCGCGACAAGAGGGGCCGCCCGTGGTCGTACCTGCGCTCCTCCGACTACAACCGTCGTATCACGGCATCCACCCCGTTCCGTCTGACCGGACCAGCCGCTGGCCAGGACATGATGAAGACGCAGGATGACCCGGAGGGCACGAGCGTGCTCGGAACCTTCGGCAACTGCGCCGGCGGAACGACCCCGTGGGGAACCATTCTGTCGGGCGAAGAGAACTTCAACAACTACTTTCGTTCCTCGGGAGCCACGGCCGGGCAGAAGCGGTACGGTCTGTCGTCTTCGCCCTCCACCTATGGCTGGGAAGCCATCGAGCCGCGATTCGACGCCGTGGCGAACCCCGGCTACGTGAACGAGCCAAACCGGTTCGGCTACATCGTTGAGATCGACCCACTCGACCCCAGCGCCACCCCAGTGAAACACACCGCCATGGGTCGGATGAAGCACGAGGGTGCCAACGTCACCGTCGCCGGCGACGGCCGCGTCGTGGCATACATGGGCGACGACGAGCGCTTCGACTACCTCTACAAATTCGTCTCTCACAAGACTTTCCGCACGGGAAACAGCGTCAAGGCGCGCGCGCACAATAAGACGATCCTCGAGTCCGGCGACCTCTACGTAGCCCGCTTCAGCGGCAACTCGCCCGCGGCTGAGATCACCGGCACCGGCGCCCTGCCGACCGACGGTGCCTTCGACGGCAGTGGCCAGTGGATCCCGCTTACGCTGAACGGGGCAAGCGCCGTGCCTGGTTTCACCGTCGAGGAAGTGCTCGTGCACACCCGCCTCGCCGCCGACGCTGTCGGTGCCACCAAGATGGACCGACCGGAAGACGTTCAACCGCACCCCACCACAGGCAAGGTGTACGTCGCCTGCACCAACAACACGCAGCGCGGCACGTTTGGCAAGGCCGGCGTCGACGAGGTCAATCCGAGGACGGTCAACCGCGACGGTCACGTGATCGAGATTACCGAGGCGCAGAACGACGCCACTGCGACGAGCTTCGGATGGCTCATCCTGCTGGTCTGCGGCGACCCCGCCGTGTCCGGCTCGGCGTACTTCGCCGGCTTTCCGGTCGACCAGGTCTCGCCGATCTCCTGCCCCGACAATCTGGCCTTCGATAAGGCCGGCAACCTGTGGATCTCCACCGACGGCCAGCCTGGCACCATCGGCTACAACGACGGTCTGTTCCGGGTCGGCCTCGACGGCGCAAACCGTGGCCGCGTCGACCAGTTCCTCGCCGTGCCGCGCGAGGCGGAGACCTGCGGCCCCGTCATCCGGGATGACGAGGGCATGGTCTATGTAGCCGTACAGCACCCGGGCGAGGACGGCAGCTTCGCCAGTCCGCACTCCTATTTCCCTGACTACACAACAATGAGCGGCGGCGCGCTGGTCGCCGCCCCGCGTCCGTCGGTCGTGCAGGTCTGGCAGGTCTGACACTGCCTACCTGCTGCGGCGTGCAAGCTCGCCCAACGGGACGCCCGAATAGAGGTTCTCCACTTGACGGTCTGGCGCGCTCAGACGCCGTGATCGTACCCGCTGCCTAGTGACGTCGCCGGCACGGTCTCCACCGAGGTCATGATCAACGCTGCGAACGGTGTGTATTCGCTCTACGTGTTCACGCTGCCGTTCGGCCCGATCTGGGCGCTTCACACGTTCTAAATCGTGTCCTGTGCTGTCATGCTCGTGCTCTGGCTGCGCCAGCGGCATCCTGCGCAGCGCGAGGTACCGAAGCAGCAGTAAGAGGGGGCGCGTTGACCGAGAGCTATCCGGCTACAGTTACACGATGATTCTCGGCGCGAATACCTACGCCCAGTCCAAGGACTACTGGCCGTACGCCGCCGATCAGGGCGAGTACGGCGAGAAGCTCAACAACCTCACCAAGTTCATTGCCTCGTCGAAGCTGGATGACGCGCCCTGGGGCGACTTTTCACCAGCGACCGTGACGCGCGACGCGGCCGCCACCATCCGGGAGCTCAAGGAGCAGGGTGGCAAGGACATCTGGCTATGGGGGAGTCTGCAACTCATGCACTCCCTGCTGGACGCCGACGTCGTTGACGAAGTCCAGATGCGGGTCTGCCCGGCGTCACGCGGCAAGGGAACGCGTATTTTCGAGGATCGGCACGACCTGAAGCTGATCGAGGCCACCCCATTCGAAAATGGCGTGGTACTTCTGCGCTATGACATCAAGAAAGAGGGCGGAGCGGGCTGGTTACCGTGCGGCCGAGGTCAGCCAGCGCTCCAGCCCGTCGAGGATGAGATCGAGGCCGAGCGGGAATTCGTCGCCGTAGTTGTAACCCGGCTTCAGAACGTGGTCCGCGGTCAGCTCGGCGAGATAGGGGTATTCGTTGGCGGGGAGTTGGGCGAGCATTATCTGCGCCATCGCGGCTGTCTCTTCCTCGGTCGTGAAGGGCAGGCTTTTCTCCTGCATCGCGAACCCGTAGATGTAGCTGTCCAAGGCAGAGAAGGCATGAGCGGCCATGGCCACGGAGAATCCGGCGTTCCGAAAGGTGCCGATGACGCGGTCGTGATGCCGCAGCGTGGCGGGCCCTGGGTTCGTCCCGGAGTCCGTCAGCCCCGTAGCCCAGGGGTGGCGTGACAGGGCAGCGCGGAAAGAGATCGATCGCTTGCGCATCGATGTTTTCCAGCCCTCGCTGTGCGACGGCAGGTCGATCTCGCTGAACACCGCATCGACCATGGCGTTGAGTAGGTCTTCCTTGTTGGCCACATGGTTGTACAGCGACATCGCTTCGACCCCGAGCTCGTCCCCGAGCCGGCGCATGGTCAATGACTCGATGCCGCCCTTGTCCGCGAGCGTGATGGCCGTGCTCAACACCTCTTCGCGGCTCAGCCGTCCCCGGGGCGTCCTGTCCGCCTTGCCTGCCGGCTTCGCCATGCGTGCCCCTCACTGTTCGTTGACAACCTTACTACGTAACCGTATGGTACTTACATCATAAGCTTACGACGTAAGGAGATCTCATGAGTGTGGCAAGCATCAACTCCCCGAAGGCTGTCGTTCCACGGCGAGGGCTGGGCTTCACCACCTGGTCGCCGCGTTCAGCGGCACTGGTCGCCGGAGCCGGCCTCGCCGTCATGGCGGTGCTCGGCGGCTTCGCCAACTTCGGTGCGATGGCCCTGATCGCTCCGGGGGACCCCACGCAGACCGCCCAGAACCTCTCCGCCGCCCCATTCCTTTTCTGGTCGGGTGTCGCGAGCTTCATCATTGTGGCTCTGCTCGACATCCTCGTGGCGGGCGCCCTGTACACCTTGTTCAGGCCAGTGAACCGTCGGCTGTCGGCGGCGGCCGGCTGGTTGAGAACCGTCTACGCGCTGCTGCTTCTGGCGGCCGTCAGTCAGCTGGTGGTCGGGTTCTCGCTACTCGACGATCCCGAGGCCGCCTTGCCCGTGCTGGAGTCCTTTAACACCATCTGGGTTATCAGCCTGGGCCTGTTCGGCGCCTCGCTTCTCCTGGTCGGTTACCTGGCGTTCCGTTCCGGTTTCATGGCGAAGTTTTTCGGTATCCTGCTCGCCGTCGCAGGCGTGGGCTATCTGGCGGATGCCATCGGCGTGGCCCTCATCCCCGACTTCACCGCCGTTTTCGCCAAGTTCCTTTTCGTGGGCGAAGTCGTCCTCATCTTTTGGCTGTTTATCAAGGGTCGCCGCCTTCCGTCGAGCTGACCGATAAATCAGAGAGACGCATCCGCGCCACCCTCATAGCGCCTGCCCCTCGGGCTGATTACGATCGACCTGACGGAGGAGAAGAAAATGGCCGGATTCACGATGAGTGAATGGATCTCTCGACCACCACACGACGTACTCGACTTTGTCACCACGCCCGACAACGCGCCCAAGATTGTTCCCTCTGTCAAGAACATGGTCAAGATTACGGGCGGACCCATTCAAGTCGGAACGCTCTATCGTGAGACCCGCGTGATGAGGGGCAAGGAAGAACAGGCCGAGCTCGAGGTCGTTGCCTATGAGCCGAGTCAGAAGTATGCCGTGAAGAATCTGACCGAGGGAATCGAAACCGTCTATCAGTACGCGTTTCACCCTGAGGCGACTGGCACACGCGTGGACCTGGTCTGTGATATCACGGCGAGTGGAGCAAAAAAGTTGATGGTCCCCATGGTCGCTGCCGTGTTGAAGAAGGAAGACGGTGACCACCTGCAGCGGTTGAAAATGGCGCTTGAGACGTGAACGGTTTCGCCCTTGACGAAAGGGGAGGCAACATGATCGACGACCACGGCGTGCACAAACGGGACAGGTGGCTCGGTCCCGAACGGATGACCGGCCTCGCCGACAACCTCGCAACCCATCCTCCTCTTAGGACAGACCACCCTGCTTCGCCGGGCGGAAGACGTGCCCGCGTGGCGCTCGACGGTGGCTCCGGTCTCCGCCGTACTCGTCGCCGCCTACGGAGTCATCGACGCCAGCTGGGACGCCGCCTTCAATTGCGGGGACGAGCTGGATGCGAGCGTCGCCTTCTTCGCCTTCGACCTCGGCAGGGCTACGGCTGGACGATTCCGTACTTCATCTTCTGGGCCTGGGTGATCGCCCTGTCCAGCCGGCTTATCGCGCGCCATAGTTTGGTGTCACGAGCAAGCTGACCGCGAACGGCGCGTCAGTGCGAGACGCTCTCCGTCTGGTTGCGCTTGAGCAGACGAGACACTCCGAGAACAATTCCCACAACGATCATTCCGAGCACGAGCCCGAACACGGCCGACATCGCGGTGTCGGTGACCCAGACGACGACCGGCCCTGCGGCTTCCACCGCGTGCGTCACGACGTGCAGCACGTCGTAGGGGCCGTGCCAGATCGTCTCGGCCAGGTTGGTGATCACCAGGTGACCGCCGACCCACAACATGGCGACCGTGCCGATGACACTGATCACCTTGAACACGGTGGGCATGGCGGCCACGATACGGGCGCCGGTGCGCCGCACGCGGCGTGCGGTGTTCTTCATCATCGACAGCCCAATGTCGTCGATCTTCACCAGCAGGGCGACGGCGCCGTAGACGAGCGCCGTCATGCCGAGGCCGATGACCACCAGAGCGCCGAGCGTCATCCAGATCCCAAAATCGGGATCGAGACTCGCGAGCGCGATGAGCATGATTTCGGTGCTGAGGATGAGGTCGGTGCGGATGGCGCCGAAGACGAGCTTCTTCTCATCCCGCGACTCGGTTTCGCCCGCGGCGTGATGAACGCCGAACCACTCAGTGACCTTCTCTGCACCCTCGAAGCAGAGATAGGTGCCGCCGATGATCAAGAGAAACGGCAACACCCAGGGCGCGAAGGCGGACAGCAGCAGTGCGAGCGGAATGATGATGACGAACTTGTTGAACAGGCTACCCAGTGCGATCCGCCAGACCACGTGCAGCTCCCGCGCCGGGGAAAGCCCCTGAACGTACTGCGGGGTGACGGCCGCGTCGTCGATAACGACGCCTGCGGTTTTAGCGCTCGCCTTGAGGGCGGCGGTAAGAATGTCATCGACTACGGCGAGCAAGCCGACCGACATCTGGTTCTCCTTGGATCGGGGCGTCGTCCTCGTTCGGGGCGACGTCAAGGTGACCAGAGTACAGTGCGGCCGGAGCGGGAGCATCTGCGCCTCACGGACGTTTCGCAGCGGGTAAGACTGTAGGGGTGCAGACGTTTCTTCCCTTTTCCGACTTTGCCGAGAGCGCGCAGGTCCTGGATTCCGCGCGGTTGGGCAAACAACGGGTCGAGGCGCTTCAGGTGCTTCGTGCGATCGTGCTGCCGGCCTACGGCTGGCAGAGCCATCCCGCCATGCAGATGTGGCGGGGGTACGTACCCGAACTCACCCGCTACGCGCTGGCGATGGTGGACGAGTGGACCGGCCGGGGCAATGCTGACAGCACCCGCCCGCTCATCACGGAGTTCGCGCCGGACGCGGCGAAAGATGAAGCGACGTTTCCCGTGCCCTCCTGGCTCGGCAATGAGGCCTTGCACCTGAGCCATCGTTCGAACCTGGTGCGGAAGGCACCGGAGTTCTATGCACCACTGTTCCCCGGGGCGCCGGACGACCTTCCCTACGTCTGGCCGGGCACTGACCCGGGCGTTTCCGGGCACGCTGCGGGCGCTGTGAGCGGGACCGCGGGGGAGTCCCTTTCGCCGGTGTGGATACTGCGGCCACGCAGTTCCAGCGAGTACGAGGAGTGGATGACCGGGGGAATCGTCTCTCTGCGGGGGCTGTCCCCGCTCGGCAAGCGCACCGCGAAATGGAAGACGCAGCTGGAAGCCTTCGCGGCGCTCGAACCCGGCACGCCCATTGCCGTGCTCGCCGTCGACGGCGAGAGGCTCATTCGCGGCACCGTCTCCGGTTCCGTTGTGACCACGGCGGATGAGGACGGCGAGCCGGTGCTACGACTACCGGTCGAGTTTCGGGGCGAGCTTGCGCGGCGTTCCTTTCCGTATCCGGCGCTGCTGCAAGACCCGCGCACGGTGTTCTCCGTCTGACCAACGGCCAGGTCAGGTACTGTGTGGGACATGTCACTGATGTGGGAAGAAGTCGTCATCGACAGTCGCGACCCGAGGGTGCTCGGGCTGTGGTGGCGAGATGCCTTGGACTGGGTCGTGGTCGGCGAAAGCGACGACGAGTTGGAGATTGCGCCCGCGGAGGGTGCCCATCCGACACTGCTGTTCGGTTCGGTGCCCGAAGAGAAGAGGGTGAAGAACCGCCTCCATCTCGACTTCGTGCCCGACGACCAGGCTGTCGAGGTTGAGCGTCTGATCGCAATGGGCGCCAGCCGTGCCGATGTCGGTCAGGTTGACGTTCCCTGGGTGGTCCTCGCGGATCCCGAGGGCAACGAGTTCTGCGTTCTCTCGGCCCGCCCCTCGTAAACTCACGGACTGGACGGCGCCACCGGCACTCGGGGCAGCCAGCAACGCACCGCATCGCGATACCGTCGGAATTCGGCGCCGAAGCGTCGTTCGAGGTCGGCCTCTTCGTGCGGTCGGATGGCGTAGTTCCAGAGCATCGAGCCGGCGATCGCATAGACGATGACCAGCCAGGACGAGAGGATGAGGCCGACCGCGACGCCCTGCACGATGCCGGATACCGCCATCGGGTTGCGCACCCAGCGGTACGGTCCGGCGATGACCAGGCTGTTGGGCATCGCCGAGGGCAACGGTGTGCCATTTCCCAGCGTCGACATCACCACGGCCGACCAGATGCCCAGGGCACTGGCGGCCACGAGCACGGCAACGCCAACGGGGCCGGCGAAGGCCGGGAGCGGGATCGCGATTGCCCACCGCTGCTCGAGGAGCGCGGCGATGAGCGGGATCACGACGAGGAACAGACCCCAGAAAACGGCTATCTGCATAAAGGTCGCCACCACGTGGGTTGCCGCGGCGGGTCGAACGGCCGCGGGCCGAAAGGCGAACGGACCGCGAATCATCCAGTCTGTGGGAATGCGCCCGACCACCACGAGGCACAGCGCTAACGCGGATCCGGCGGTGGCCGCAGCCATGATGACCACGCCCCAGCCCGCTTCGCCTGTGACCGTGGCGTAGCCCGCCAGGGCGATGGTGACGACGACCGTCCAGCAGGTACTCACGACCGCGGCGGCCCGCACGCCCAGCGCCGCCAGTGCCGAGGCCCCGACAAAGAGTGGGATGTCGAAGGCGGCGACAACGATCGGGTTGAGGCCGCCGAGGGTCACGTCGCGCACGAACGGAAACGTGAACACAGCGATCCACCACGCGGCACCCGCAATCGCCTGCACGGCGAAATATGTTCGACCCCATCGCATGTGCTCACCCTAATGGTGGGTCGGAATCATCTGCCGCCCGCGCTGAGGTCTCAGTGGATGACCGCGAGCAGCACGCCGACGGCCACGAAGAGCACGCCGAAGACGCGGTTCAACACCTGCTGACCCCGAGCGTCGCGGGTGAATCGCTGGAATGAGCGCGCCGTCACGGCGAAGAAAAACCACATCACCAGAATGTCGATCACGACGACAGTGGCGGCGACGATCAAATACTGGGCGGGCAAGGGCCGGTCGACCCGGATGAACTGCGGCAGGAACGCCAGAAAGAACACAATTGCCTTGGGGTTCAGCATGTTCACCCACAGCCCGCGCTGGAACATCGACCAGCGAGGCTCATCGCTCAGGGCCCTGGCACGCTCGGCATCGAGTTCCGGCTTGGCAAGAAACTGCCTGATGCCCAGATACACGAGGTAGGCGGCACCCGCGTAGCGAATGATGTTGAATGCGATCGGCGAACTGGCCACGAGCAGACCGACACCGAGCGCCACGATGACGATGTGGATGAGCAGCGCGGCCTGCTGGCCGAGGATTCCCCAGATCGAGCGTCGAAAGCCGGCGTTGAGGGCGTTGCTCATGGTGTTTATGGCCCCTGCGCCAGGCGTGAAGCTGATCAAGGTGCCCGCGCCGACAAGGGCCACCCACAGAGAGAACTGCATCAGACCATCCTAGTTTTCCGCGCTGTTTGCGCGAGTTCGCTGAGAGTCGAGTCTCGGACCCCGTGATCTCTTTCGATTGGCCGCGCCGGACTATATCGTTGAGTATCGTTAGCGATTCACTGAGGAGGTCATCATGGGTAGTTCATTCCCGGCCGGCGGGTTCGGCGGCGGTCATGCCGAGGGCATGTGGCAAGCGATGGACCAGTTGCGTTCACGCTTCGAAAAGCGCGCAGGCACCCGCATGGGGCGCGGAGACGTGCGAGCGGCGGTGCTCGCCCTGCTCGCGGAGCAGCCGATGCACGGCTACCAGATCATCCACGAGATCGAAGAGCGCAGCGGCGGCACCTGGAAGCCCAGCGCCGGCTCGGTCTACCCGACGCTGCAGCTGTTGGCCGACGAGGGGCTCATCAGCGCCGAAGAGTCGAACGGCCGCAAGACCTATTCACTGACCGACGCGGGCCGCACCGAGGCCGCCAGTTCCGGGGAGTCGGCGCCATGGTCGCCTGAAAGCACGGCGGACGACCCCGGATTCACGGCTCTGCCCAAGGCCGGATTCGAGCTCGCGCAGGCAGCCACCCAGGTCGGCCGCACCGGCACCCCGGAGCAGATCCAGCAGGCCGTAGCGGCTATCGACGAGGCACGTCGCCGGATTTACTCGATCCTCGCCCAGGACTAGAGGGTGACGCCGGGTCGCCGGAGCCGAATGCGCGTGAACCCCGGCGCTGGGGACACCCGTGCGCGGTACCGCCGGATCCTGCGATTCGCCGGCTGGAACCTCGCCGTCACGTGGTTTTACGAGCTGCTCCTGCCGCGCATCGGGCTCACGAGGGTCGCGGAGCGCACCCGCGCGAAGCGGATGCGCCGTTTCGCGCAGCGCTTCCACGTGCTCGCCGTGGAGCTGGGCGGGCTGATGATCAAGGTCGGCCAGTTCCTGTCGTCGCGCCTCGATGTGCTGCCACCCGAGATCACGTCCGAACTCGAGGGGCTGCAGGACGAGGTGCCGCCGGTTGCCTTCAGGGCGATCCGGGCGCTCGCCGAGGCCGAGCTGGGAATGCCGCTGGAGCGGGCCTTCGCGTCGGTCGACGAGACGCCGGTTGCGGCGGCATCCCTCGGTCAGGCCCATCGAGCACGGCTCGCCCCGCTCGATGCCGCCGATACCGGGCTGCACGGCGTCGTGATCAAGGTTCAACGGCCCGGCATCGATGCGATCGTCGACGTCGACCTGGCGGCGTTGCGCAGGGTGAGCGGATGGCTCAGCCACGTGCGGCTCGTGTCCGATCGGGTGGATGCGCCGGCGCTGGTCGAGGAGTTCGCGCAGACCTGCCTCGAGGAGATCGACTATCTGCACGAGGCCGCGAGCGCGGTGCGCTTCGCGGAGGACTTCGCCGACGACGAGCGGGTGAGCGTGCCCGAAATCGTCTGGGAGCGCACCACCAGGCGCGTCCTCACCCTCGAAGACGTGACGGCGATCAAGATCACCGATGCGGATGCGCTGGGCGCGGCAGGCATCGATCCCGGGCAGGTGGCCCCGGTCTTTGCCGCCGTGATGTTCGACCAGTTGTTCACCAAGGGCTTCTTCCACGCCGATCCGCACCCGGGCAACATCTTCGTCACCCCGCTCGCCGACGATCCGAGCGGCCGCGGGTGGAGACTGACATTCATCGACTTCGGCATGATGGGTGAGGTTCCGACAAGCACCCGCCGCGGTCTGCGGAAGATGCTGATCGCTGCCGCCTCGCGGGACGGCACGGGCCTCGTGGACGCGGCGCGCGATGTGGGAGTGCTGCTTCCCTCCTCTGACACGAGCGAGCTGGAGAGGGCGATGACGCAGCTCTTCGCCCGATTCGGCGGCATGGGCTTCGCCGAGTTGCGCGAGGTGGACCCCCGGGAGTTCCGCGACTTCGCTGAGCAGTTCGGCGATGTGGTGCGCTCACTGCCGTTCCAGCTGCCGGAGAACTTCCTGCTCATCATCCGGGCGATGTCGCTCACCTCCGGGGTCTGCAGCTCGTTGGATCCCGCATTCAATCTCTGGGACTCCATCGAGCCCTACGCGTCGCAACTCCTGCGCGACGAGCGCGGCAACGTGGCGCAGGACCTCGGGAAGCAAGCACTTGAGAACGCCGGCATCGCCTGGGGGCTGCCGAAGCGGCTGGACGGGCTTGTCAGTCGCCTCGAAGACGGCACTGTGGCGGTCGCGAACCCGGGCCTCGAGCGGCGGGTCGCCCGGTTGGAGCGCACCGCAGGAAGAGTCGTGTCGGCGGTCCTGTTCGGTGCCATGCTCATTGCCGGCGCGGTTCTCCGCGCGGACGATGCTGTGCTCGGCGCGGTACTGATGATCGGGTCGGTCATCCCGCTGTTGCACGCGTTGTTTGCAGGGCGGAGCGGCCGATGACTCCTTTCGTGTCCCGCCTGCGACGCTGAGCGCCCGGAATCCAGTCCCACGGCTCAGCTGTGGTGGTAGCTTCCAGGTGACGGCAGGTGCCGTGCGTGCAGAGCAGCTGCGTTCGCGCCACGCCAGCAGTGCATGGAATCGAGTTCATCGTGACCACCGCCCCCTGAGGTAAGGACCGCCCGCCCCGCCCCGATCTCGGCTGAAGTGCTCCCGACGGGCCCGCAAAGCAGGAGGCCATGGCCGCCCTGTCGACGAACAGCGCACACCGCGTCGTCGACGGTGCGATCCACCCGTCCCTGATCTCGGACGAAGACGATGCCGCCGTGACGACTCAGGCCATCCTCGACGTGGTCACGGCGGTCCGAATTGCTGCACCGCTGGTGGGGTGACCCCGCTGCACCCGACCGGGCCTCACCGACGCGAGGTCACTTCGGCTGCTGGCGGCTCACCATCTCGGTGATCCAGATGGGCGCGAACGGCGACGTGCAGCCCGGGGGAGTCGGGTAGTCCTTGAGCACCTCCAGGCGCTCGCCGATGGCGAGGGCACGAGCGCGATACTCGCGATGCTCGATCCCGATCTGGGCCAGGCAGTGGTTCATCGCCCACTGCAAGCGCTTCGGGGCATCTTTCATCTCGGCCTCGATGATGTCCAGCAGCCCGGGGAGGTCGAGTCCGTCGGGTTTCTTCGCCACGCGGTCGGTGGTCAGCGCCCAACCGGCGCTCGCGACCACCGGGTCCGAGTCGGCGAACCAGGCCACCCGCAGTTCCTCCACGTGCGGACTCTTCTTCACCACGTAGTTCACGAGCCAGTCCTGCACCTTGGGCGTACCCGCCTCGCGCAGCATGGCATCCAATTCATCACTCTCGAACGCCTTCGGGCGGCAGATCAGCAACGCGAGTAGGCGTGCCGCGGTGTCCCCGGTCACCCACAGCTCGCGGGCAAGCTCCTGTTGGGTCTTGAGCCGCTTGGCGACCGCGCGTAACTTCGTGAGATTCACACCGTGGTCGTCACCGTGATTGGCGTTCACCGCGCGGATCTGCGGATCCTCGAGCGCGGCCAGCTCGGCCATCACTTCGGCAACCGTCGTGCCGTCCAGTATCGTCTGGGCCATCGTGGCCTCCCGTCCCTCAGGTATGGGATCCAGCCTACGACGAGGGGCGCAACGGGACACTCGGCGGCGGGCGGGACCAGTCGCGGTCTGCTTGGCGCAACCTCGGACAATGTCGCCTGAAACCCTGTGCTTCCGCTCTTACCTCACGACTGGACCGAGCCTCCCGTTAGCGATGAAAATACACGCGGTGATGAGGTTTCGACACTGGCTGACGCGGGTTGGCGTCGGTGGCGAGCGTCGCTGCACCTCGTATGGTCGGATGCGCCAGCTATACCGGGCGCGCTGGGCCACACGGGGTGCAGTGAGCACCGACGAGCTCGCGAAAAGCCACTACTCGGCGGGTGGGCCGTTGGTCAGGGGCGCCGGCGCGAATCGCTGGTGACCGAGCACGGCCAGGAGCGCCAGCTTTTCCGCGGCCTCGCTCCGCGGCGCCGCGGTGAGGATGAGCAATGCCTGACCCTGGTCTTCGGTGTACAGGGTCTGGCAGTCCAGTTCGATCGCCCCCAGTTCGGGATGGATCAGGGTCTTGTGGTCCTCGAACCGGGTGGCCACATCCTGCAGCTCCCAGATCTCGGTGAACTCTGTGCTCACCCGGCTCAGCTCCCGCACCAGGGCACCCGCACGGGAGCGTTAACCCGCCGCTCCGACGGCCGCTCGGAGGCCGGCCACCTGGGCACGGCTGTGCCGCGGCCGGTCGGCCAGCGGGTAGATCTCCCGCTCGGCGGGGTCGATGAACCACCGGTACACGCTGCTGCGGGCCGGCCCGGTGTACCTGGAGTGGTCGCCGAGCAGCGCCGCGCCCAGCCAGTTCTGCGCCAGCGTCTCGCCGAGGCTGGAGAGGATCAGCGCCGGGGTCTCCTCGAGCCGGTCGAAGACCCGCATCAGCGAGGGGGCAACGTGCGTGTCCAGCGGGGTGCGCGCGGGCACGTTGTGGCCGGCGAGGCGGTACAGGTAGTCACGCTCGTCGTTGCTCAGGCGCAGCGCCCGGGCCAGCGCCCCCAGCATCTGCTCGGATGGTTGCGGGCTGCGGGCCTGCTCCATCCGCACGTAGTAGTCCGCGGACATCCCGGCCAGCGCGGCGACCTCCTCGCGGCGTAACCCGGGCACCAAGCGTCGCGGTCCCGCGGGAAGGCCGACGTCCTCAGGGCGGAGCCCGCTCCGGCGGGAGCGGAGAAAATCGGCGAGGGCAGCTTGGTCCATGCCTCCATCATCCGCCACCGACGCGCCGCTCTCCAGGGACCGGCAGTCCTACGACAACGGCTCCTCTCCCACATCCGGTCGCCGCCCTGCACACTCGAATCATGAATATCACCGGAAACACCATTTTCATCCCCGGCGCCACGTCGGGCATCGGACTCGCCCTGGCCCTGCGACTGCAGGCCGCCGGCAACACCGTCGTGATCGGCGGGCGCCGCGCCGACGTGTTGCAGCGCCTCGCTGCCGAGCACGGTCTGTCGACCGTCACCATCGACACCACCGACCCCGCCTCCGTCCTGGCCGCTCGCGACCAGGTTCTGGCCGAGCACGTCGACCTGAACGTGCTCATCGCCATGGCCGGGGTCATGAACGGCGAGGATGTGCGCGGGGCCGGCTTCCTGGCCGAAGCCGAACGCATCGTCGAGACCAACATCAATGGACCGCTGCGGCTGGTCGCGGCATTCATCGAGCACCTGCAGACCCGCCCCGACGCCACCCTGATGACCGTGTCATCGGGTCTGGCGCACACCCCGCTGATGCACACCCCGACCTACAACGGCACGAAGGCGTTCATCCACCAGTACAGCGAGACGATCCGGCTCCAGCTCGCGGGGAGCACGGTGCAAGTCATCGAGCTCGTGCCGCCGGCCGTGCAGACCGAACTGATGGCGGGTAATTCGGTGAACGAGCACTTCATGCCGCTCGACGCCTTCGCCGACGAGGTCATGGACCTTCTCGAAGCCCAGCCCGACGCCCGGGAGATCCTCGTTGACACCGTGAAATTCCTGCGGTTCGCGGAGGTTGAGGGACGCTACGCCGCCGCTGTCGCGACGCTGAACCCGGCCGCGTAGCAGGGCCGCGCACGCCCCGGACCGGGCCCAGCGATGGATGCGCCGGGGCAGGCGGAGATCGCGAGGTCGTGAGTGGTGCCCGGTGAATCGCCGGCGTAGACCGGATCAGCTCGGGGCGGCGCCCCGGAACGCGCGGATGATCTGCGCGAGCGCCAGCCCGACGGCCGTGATCACGGGCACGGCAACCACCATCAGGGCGATGCGGTTGGGTCGGAACTCCAGGCCGTCCGGTCCGCCGACGTAGGCGCCGATTGGCACCGCGTAGCCACCGCCACCGCCGCCTCGCCCTTCACCGACACCCATGCCCGCCGGACCCAGGCCCCCGTCGGGCATCTCGCTGGTGCCCTCGCCGCCGCCGAAGCCAAAGCCGACGAGCGCGACGGGAACGAGGTCGTGGCCGCCCAATGTGGTCTTCTCGCCGTACGCCAACTTTGCGCCCCATGAAGGCACCGAATCCGCTAATTTCTCAATGAGGTTCGCCATGGAGCGACCGTACGCGGGTTCGCGGTTTCCGGATAGACGCCACCGGCCGCCAGCCTCAACTGAAGCCGACGGCTCCGGTCACGGGAGGTCATGGGCGAGAATCGGGTCGCGCGGCTCGAGAACCGAGGCGACGATGGCCTCGATCGCGAATTCGCTCGCCTTGGCCAGGTCGACGTTGGTGGGATCCAGCAGCCACTGAACCTGGAGTCCGTCCATTACCGCCAGGACCGCGGCGGACGCCAGGGCGATGGTCTCTGGTGGCACGATGCCACGTTCCGCGCACATCACCTCGAAGGCGTGCAGTGCCTCCGCGCGGAGAGTGCGGTACCGGTCCATGAAGAACTCGCGGGCGGGATGGTCGTCGGTGACCGATTCGGCCGACAACACCACGAAGGCCTGCACAATGCCGGCTCGCTGAGCGTTGGTGAAGGCCGTGGTGACCAGGTGTCGGAAGAACTCGATGCCGTCGGGGATGTGCTGCCCGGCCAGGTTCTGCACGTCGGTTTCATCGCGGAAGAGCAACACCTCCATGAGGAGCTGATCCTTCGAGCCGAAGTGATGCAGGATCCCCGGATGGGTCATGTTGACCTGCTCGGCGATGTCGGAGAGCGTGCCGTTGGTGTAGCCCTTGCTGCCGAAGATCTCGGCGGCGGCTTCCAGAATCTCCCGGCGGCGCGCGAGGGTCTGCGGGCGGGGGTGTGACTGTCGTCGTGCCGTAACCATCCGGGTCATCACCTATGCCGTCTCAGAGTCGATGTACCGAATTCTACGCACTGCACGCCCCGCGGAAATCAGTTCTTGAATACTTACTGACAAGGCGGTAAGTTTTACCTGCTACCAACTCAAGGGCGAGAAGTTGCCCGCCGGGGGACTCCCGGTGCCCTGGGTTCTTGCATTCACACAGCGCTATCCGTGTCGCGGCAGCTCTGCCAGACACCTAATCTCGAAGGAGAGATTCATGAGGGTGAAAACCACATTGGTCGCCATGGGGCTGGTGGCCGCGTTCGCGGTCACGGGCTGCTCGGGTGCCAACAACAGCAGCACTCCCGAAAGCGGAGCGTCACTGACGATCGCGAAGCCGGACGGAGCGATTGCCACCGAATCCAACAACCCGTGGGTCGGTGAATCGTCCGGGAACAAGCTCGGCTACATCAACGCCATCCTGGAACCGCTCGGCATCGTCAACCTCATCAGTCCCAGCGACGAGGTGAAGCCCTGGCTCGCGTCAGAGATCACCTGGGCCGCCGACTTCAAGGCAGTGACCCTCGTCGCCCGCGACGGCGTGACCTGGAACGACGGCGAGGACTTCACCGCCGAAGACATCGCGTTCACCTTCACCATGTTCAAGGACAACCCCGAACTGGACACCGCGGCCCTGGGCATCACGGATGTGGCCCTGGACGGGTCCAGCGTGACCGTCAGCTTCGCGGGCTCGATGTTCTCCAAGCAGGACAAGGTGCTGCACAAGCTCATCGTTCCCCAGCACATCTGGGAGAGCGTGGACGACCCCGCCACCTTCGAGAACCCGAACCCGGTGGGCACCGGACCGTACGTGCTCAGCCAGTTCGACACCCAGAGTGTGGAACTGACCGCCCGCGACGACTACTGGGGCGGCGAACTGGCCGTGCCCACCCTCTTTTACGTGTCGTACAACGACAACACCGCCCTCACCACGGCCCTCGCCAACGGCGACGCCGACTGGGCGCAGGCCTTCATCCCCAACGTGCAGTCCGCGTACGTGGACAAGGACCCGGAGCACAACGTCTATTGGGCGGCCGCCGGACTGGCCGTCGACACGATGTTCGTCAACACCGAGACCAAGCCGTTCAACGACGTCGCCTTCCGCCAGGCGATGAACCTCGTGATCGACCGTGATCAGTACGCCGAGATCGCCCGAGAAGGCAGCGTGCCCGTGGTCAGTTCCGTCACCGGCCTGCCGACCCCCGTTGGCGACCCGTACATCTCCGCCGAGTACGAGAACGTGTCATACGAGGTCGACCTGGATGCCGCCAAGAGCATTTTGACGGATGCCGGCTACACCTGGAGCGAGAAGGTTCTCGTCGACCCGTCCGGCGCACCGGTCAGCTTCGCCCTCTCGGTGCCGCAGGGCTGGAATGACTACGTGACCGGCATCAGCCTCATCGCTGACGCGGCCAAGACCCTCGGCGTCGAGGCGACGGTGAACACCCCGGACTCCGACAGCTGGTGGGAAGCCAAGGGAACCGGCGACTTCCAGGCGATACTGCACTGGACCGACACCGGCGCCACCCCGTACGACCTGTACAGCGACATCATGGACGGCCGGTGGCTCAAGCCGCTGGGCGAGAGCGCCGACTTCAACTTCGGACGCTTCGACAGCCCGGAGGCCACGGCGGCGCTGAGCGAGTACACGAACGCCGCTGACGACGCCACTCGCGCCGCAGCACTCGCGACGGTGCAGAAGATCTTCGTAGACGAGGTGCCGTCGATGCCCGTGGGAACCCGCCCCTTCATCGGCGCCTACAACACGCGCAGCTACACCGGCTGGCCCGGCGAGGACAACCCGTACGCGCCGGCCGACCCGACCCAGCCGACGTCGGTGCTGATCCTGACCGAACTCGAAGCCGCCGAGTAACCCGGCCGCATCTCGCACTCCATCGGGCGGGGGAGTTTTTCCTCCGCCCGGTGGCCTCACTCGGGCGTTCCACACCACGAAAGAGCCGTAACCATCCATGACTACCGACGATCTCCTGACGGTCTCCCAGTTCAGTGTTTCGTACGACGTGACTCCACCCGTGGAGGCCGTGCGAGACGTATCCCTCACCGTGCGCCGAGGCGAGATCCTCGGTCTCGCCGGCGAATCCGGCTGCGGCAAGACCACACTCGCCTACGGCATCCAGCGGCTGCTCAAGCCGCCCGCCGTGATCACCTCCGGCTCCGCCGTCTTCCACGATGAATCCGGCGAGGACTTCGACATCAACACGATGGACGAAACCCAAATGCGCGCCTTCCGGTGGGAGAAGGCCTCCATGGTCTTCCAGGGCGCGATGAACGCGCTCAACCCGATCATCACAATCGGCGCGCAGCTACAAGACGTCTTCTCCACCCACCGACCCGCGATGTCGCGCACCGAACGGCGGGCGGAGGCCGGGCGGTTGCTCGACATCGTCGGTGTCGGCAGCGGCCGGCTGCGCTCCTACCCGCACGAACTCTCCGGCGGGATGCGGCAGCGGGTGATGATCGCGATGGCGCTGGCCCTCAAACCCCAGCTGATGATCATGGACGAGCCCACCACCGCGCTGGACGTGCTCGTGCAGCGGGAGATCATCGAGCAGATCTCCGACCTGCGCCGGGAGTTCGGCTTCTCGGTGATCTTCATCACCCACGACCTTCCGCTGCTCCTGGAGATCTCCGACCGGATCGCGGTGATGCGGGAAGGCCGCATCGTGGAAATCGACACCGCTCGCAACCTCTACCAGAACCCCACCCACGACTACACCCGTCGGCTGCTGGCCTCCTTCCCGAGCCTGACCGGCGAACGCGGCGGCTTCGTGCGGCGACCCGGCGAGCCCGCGCTCGCCGTCGAAGCAGGGAGCATCTGATGACCACCCTCGAGTTCACAAACGTCTCGAAGAAGTACCGGGTGCGGGGATCCGGCGAACTACTCGCCCTCGACAAGGTCAACTTCACCCTCACCTCCGGGCAGACCATCGCCCTGGTCGGCCAGAGCGGCAGCGGCAAGTCCACCATCGCCAAGATCCTCACCCAGCTCGAACGGGTCAGCTCCGGGCAGGTGCTGCTCGACGGTACCCCGATCCCCACTTGGGGGCGTCCGCTCCGGCGCTACCGGCAGACGGTGCGGATGGTGTTCCAGGACCCGTTCGCGTCCCTGAATCCGGCGCACACCATCCGTCACCACATAGAGCGGCCGCTTCGGCTGGACAAGGTCGTGCCCGCCGATCAGGTCGAGGAAGAGGTCTTCCGACTTCTCACCCGGGTGCGGCTCTCACCCGAGCAGACCATCGACCGGCGCCCGCACGAACTTTCCGGCGGCCAACGCCAGCGGGTGGCCATCGCCAGGGCCCTCGCGTCCCGGCCCAAGCTGCTCATCGCCGACGAGCCCGTCTCCATGCTCGACGTCTCCATCCGGCTCGAGGTGCTCAACCTGCTCGCCGAACTGCAGCGCGAAGCGAACCTTGGCGTGCTGTACATCACCCACGACCTCGCCACCGCCCGGCACTTCAGCGACGAGATCATGGTGCTGCACCACGGCACGGTGGTCGAGCACGGCAAGGCCGATGACGTCATCCTGCACCCGCAGCACGCGTACACCCTCGCGCTGCGCAATGCCTCTCCCGACCCGGAGAAGCACTTCGCGGCACCGACAACTCCAGGAGCCACCTCGTGAGATTCTTCTTGCGCCGCACCGCGTTCTACGCCTTCACCGCCTGGGCCGCGATCACGATCAACTTCTTCCTGCCGCGCATGATGAAGGGCGACCCGGTCTCTGCCTACCTGCAGAAGAACCAGGGTCGCATCAGCCCGGAGGCCATCGACTCGCTTCGCACCTTGTTCGGGCTCGACTCGAACAAGAGCATGCTCGAGCAGTACATCGACTACTGGCAGTTGCTGTTCTCGGGTGACCTTGGCCGCTCGTTCTCGAAGGGCCTCGCCCCGGTGACGGATGTGATCGCCTCGGCCATCCCGTGGACCGTCGGCCTGGTCGGCATCGCCACGGTGGTCTCGTTCGTGGTCGGCACCGCGATCGGTGCGTTCATCGGCTGGCGCCGCGGCAGCAGGGCGGACGGGATCGTTCCCGTGGCAACCTTCTTCTCCACGGTGCCGTACTTCTGGATGGGCCTGATCGCCATCGCGATCTTCTCCACCACCCTGGGCTGGTTCCCCGCGTCGCACGCCTACGACAAGGGGTCCCAACCCAGCTTCACGCTGGAGTTCGCCGGCCAGGTGATCCAGCACGGCTTCCTGCCCGCGCTGACGCTGGTGATCGGGTCGCTCGGCGGCTGGATCCTGGGCATGCGCAACATGATGATCACGGTCCTCGACGAGGACTACGTCACCGTGGCGCAGGCCAAGGGGCTCCGACCGTCCCGCGTGCTGGTCAACTACGCCGCCCGCAACGCCTCGCTGCCTCAGTTGTCGAGCTTCGCGATGTCGCTCGGCTTCATCGTGGGCGGCACCCTGGTGATGGAACTCGTCTTCTCCTACCCGGGCGCCGGCAAATTGCTCCTGGACGCGACGACGGCCAAGGACTACCCGCTGATGCAGGGGCTGTTCCTCGTGATCACGCTGGCGGTGCTCGTCGCCAACATCCTCGCCGATGTCGCCTACGCGATCCTCGACCCGCGCACCCGCCAGATGGAGGCCTGAGCCATGACGTTCCCGAACCCCGTAGCCACAGCGGTTCCCGCGCTTCTGCCCGGCCGCACCCGCCAGCGCACGGCCCTGAGCCGGCTGGGCCAGACCTTCGCGATGTTCCGCAACGGCAAGTCCCTCGCGGGGCTGAGCATCCTGGGCGTCTTCGTGCTGATTGCGATCTTCGGCGACTGGATCGCCCCGTACGGCCCGCTCGAGAAGGACTTCACGGCCCTGCGGCAACCACCGTCGTGGGTGCACTGGCTGGGCACCACGCACATGGGCGAGGATGTGCTCAGCCAAATCATCTACGGCACCCGCGGTGTGCTGGTGGTCGGCTTCACCGCCGGCGTCATCGCCACGGTCATCGCCGTCGCCATCGGGGTGACGGCCGGTTACGTCACCGGCTGGCGCAGCGAATCGTTGTCCGCCCTGACCAATGTGTTCCTGGTCATCCCCGGACTGCCGCTGATCATCATCATCGCCTCACAATATGAGAACCCCAGCCTGCTGCTGATCTCCTCGGTGCTCGCCATCACCGGCTGGGCCTGGGGTGGCCGGGTGTTGCGCGCCCAAACCATGTCGCTGCGCAACCGCGACTTCATCCAGGCCGCACGCGCCAACGGGGAGCCGCTGTACCGCATCATCGCGGTGGAGATGCTGCCCAACCTCACGGCGATCATCGCGTCGAGTTTCGTGGGCACCGTGATTGCCGCGGTCCTGGGCCTCACCACCCTGGCGTTCATCGGCGTCATCCCGATCACCAACCTGAACTGGGGAACGATCCTGTTCTGGGCCCAGCAGAACGGGGCGTTCCCCGATTTCTGGTGGTGGTACGTGCCGGCCGGCCTGTGCATCGCCCTGCTGGGCATGGCACTGTCGCTGATCAATTTCGGCATCGACGAGTACGTGAATCCTCGCCTGCGTTCAGCTGGCGAGCGGGCCCGTGCCATGCGCAAGAAGGGCTTCGTGCTCTCGGACACCGCCACGGCCGTGCGCCCCCGCCCCAGCACCTCAACAGATCCAGGCGTGACCCACGCCGGCACCAAGCAGTAGGAGATTCATCGTGAGCGCAGTCGTCACCCCGTTCGTCGCGTACCTCGACCCGACCATTCCCATCGGCGACCGCGTCGCCGACTTGCTCGGCTGCATGACAGTGAAGGAGAAGGTGGGGCAGATGATGCAGTTGGATGCCCGGGACGACATCGACGATCACGTGCTGGCCAAGCACGTGGGCTCGATCCTGCATGCCTCGCCGGAGCGGCTGAACCAGGCGCAGGGCCTCACCGCCCAGACCCGGCTGCGGATTCCGTTGATCGTGGGGGAGGACTGCATCCACGGACACTCGTTCTGGATCGGTGCCACGATCTTCCCCACCCAACTGGGAATGGCCGCCTCGTGGGACCCGGAACTGATCGAAAGGGTCGCTAGGGCCACGGCGGTCGAGGTCGCGTCGACCGGCATCCACTGGACCTTCTCACCGGTTCTCTGCATCGCCCGCGACCTGCGCTGGGGCCGCGTCGGCGAGACGTTCGGCGAGGACCCGTATCTGATCGGCGAGCTGGCCTCGGCGATGGTGCGCGGCTACCAGGGCGACGGACTGACCGACCCGACGGCCATCCTGGCCACCGCCAAGCACTTCGCCGGGTACTCGGAGACCCAGGGCGGCCGGGACGCCAGCGAGGCCGACATCTCGCAGCGCAAGCTGAGCTCGTGGTTCCTGCCGCCGTTCGAACGGGTGGCCAGAGAAGGCTGCCGCACGTTCATGCTCGGCTACCAGTCCATCGACGGTGTGCCGATCACCGTGAACGACTGGCTGCTCAACGACGTGCTCCGCGGCGAGTGGGGGTACACCGGCACGCTGATCACCGACTGGGACAACGTGGGCCGGATGGTCTGGGAACAGCAGGTGCAACCGGACTACGCCCACGCCGCGGCCGCGGCCGTGAAGGCCGGCAACGACATGGTGATGACCACTCCGGGGTTCTTCGCCGGCGCGCTCGAGGCCATCGAGCTGGGCCTGCTGGCCGAGTCCGATCTGGACGCGGCCGTGTCGCGCATCCTCACCCTCAAGTTCGAACTGGGGCTGTTCGAGAACCCCCGGCTGCCCGACGCGGAGGCGCAGCGCTCAGCCGTTGCCAGTGCCGCACACACCGACCTGAACCTGCAGATCGCCCGCCGCTCGGTGGTGCTGCTGCGTAACGACGGTGTCCTGCCGTTGCCCATCGGCGGGTCCGCGGCGAAGAAGGTCGCCGTGGTCGGTCCGCTGATCGACGACGCCCAAACCCAGCTCGGCGACTGGGCCGGCTCGTCGGGCCAGGCCGGTTGGCTGCCGGATGGCCACCCGCGGCAGATGATCACTACGGTGCTCGACGGGCTGCGCGAGTTGCTTCCCGCGGAGTGGGAACTCAGCCAGGCGCACGGGGCAGACATCCTGCGACTGGCCCCGAACCCCGAGGGGGAGTCCTTCCCGGACGGACAGCCTCGACCCCCGGTGGTCATTCCCTGCGAGCCCGATGCCGACCTCATCGCCCAGGCCGTGGCCGTCGCGAGCGCCGCCGACTACGTGGTGGCCGTGGTCGGCGACCGCATCGAACTCGCCGGCGAGGGCCGGTCCACCGCAACGCTCGAACTGATGGGCGGCCAGATCGCGCTCCTGGATGCCCTGGCGGCGACCGGCACCCCGATGATCGTGGTGCTGATGGCCTCGAAGCCGCTGGTGTTGCCGGCATCGGCGCTGAACGCGGCAGCGGTGATCTGGGTCGCCAGCCCCGGCATGCAGGGCGGCCGGGCCATCGCGGAGGTGGCGCTGGGCCTGATCGAACCATCCGGACGGCTGCCGATCTCGTTCGCCCGGCACGCGGGCCAGCAGCCCACTTTCTACAACCAGATCCGCGGGCAGCACGGCGACCGGTATGCGGACCTGACCCAGGACCCCGCCTACGCCTTCGGCGACGGCCTCTCCTACACGAAGGTCGAGTATTCCGACCTGCGGCTTCGGCAGCAGGAGCTGACCCGAACCGAGACCGTTCGGGCCGAGATCACATTGCACAACAGTGGTGAGCGTCCGGTCGTGGAAACGGTGCAGGCTTACCTGAGCGACCGGGTCACCTCGGTGAGCTGGGCCGAGAAGGAGCTCAAGGCCTTCACTCAGGTGAGCATCGCCCCGGGGGAGACCGTCACGGTTTCCATTGGGGTACCTGTGGCCGACTGCAGCCTGGTGGATGCGCGCGGCAACCGGGTGGTGGAAGCCGGGGAGTTCTCGCTGCTCGTGGGCCCGTCGTCTCGCGCCGAGGTGCTGCTGGCGGCGGGGTTCCGGGTGACCGACTAAGTCGCCTGTGGTCTTCGAACGATTATTGCGATAGAGGCCGCAAATAGGGACTCTGTGTCCAATCGCATCCTTGTAATCTCACTATGTCCTGTTTTCGAGGTGCTGTTTCTGCACAGGGACGCGGGCGGGGCGAGTTTCAACAGGTGAGTACGGTGTCTGTGAGTGAGCGGATGCCGGCCATGACACTGGGCGCATGGAACTTGGCATCTGGCTCGCCCAGCACGGGGGCATTGCGCACGCCCAGCAGGCCGCGCGCACCGGCTTCACCCGCTACGCGATCAGGCAGCGCATCGCCGGCGGTGAGTGTGCCCGGATCCGACGCGATTGGCTGGCTCTGCCCACGGCTCCATCCGATCTGTGCGCCGCAGCGGCGCTCGGCGGGCGGGTGGCGTGCCTCAGCGCGGCCAGGCGACTCGAGCTGTGGCATCTCTCCGACGGGATGAACCACGTCAGCGTGCCGAGAAACGCCACGGTGCCGGCATCCGACACCCTGCGGGTGCATTGGAGTGTCGGACCGATCCCGGTTGCCCGGTTCGCTCTGGTGGAACCGATCGAGAACGCGCTCGTGCACATCGCCGAGTGCCAACCCTTCGAGAACGCTCTCGTCGTCTGGGACTCCGCCTTGAACAAGAAGCTTGTGACCGAGGCATCACTCGCGAGGCTTCACCTGCGCAGCGCCGCGGCCTGCGCCGTGCGAGCGGCCTCGTCGGGGCTCGCAGATTCTGGCCTGGAGACGCTGCCTGTCTCTCGGCTTGCGGCCATGGGCATCCGGGTCAACCAACAGGTCATGCTCGAAGGACACAGAGTCGATGGGCTCATCGGGCACCGGCTTGTGCTGCAGAGCGATGGATTCAGCTTCCACTCCACAGCGGAGCAGCGGCGGGCGGACATCTCTCACGATCGGAGGCTCGCCCTGCTGGGCTACACGGTTCTCCGCTATGACTACCGACAAATCCTGTTCGACTGGCCACGCGTTGAGGCCGAAATCCTCCAAGCTATGGCCCAGGGCCTACATCTCGCCACGGCCCCAACAAGGAGATAGTGAGGTTTCTAGGATGCTTGCGGGCTATTGCGTCCCAGAAACCTCACGAAGTCCCCACAAGCGTGCGATCACTCGGGGCCCGGATGGCTGTCTAGGCTGTAGCCATGGCCACAGTTCTCCTCGTGCGGCACGGCCGCACCACCGCCAATGCGACCGGCCTGCTGGCCGGGCGAACCGCCGGCGTTCTTCTCGACCAGACCGGGCGGGACCAGGCCGCCGTCACGGGAGGGCGCCTGGCCGCGGTGCCGCTGGTCGGGGTGGTCTCCAGCCCCCTGGAACGCTGCCGCGAAACCGCGCAGCACATCATCGACCGTCAGCCCGGCACCCTGCTGACGCCGATCGAGGACGAGCTCTCCGAGTGCGACTACGGCGACTGGCAGGGCCGCACCCTCAAGGACCTGTCGGCGGAGAAGCTCTGGTCGGTTGTGCAGACTCAACCGTCCGCCGTCACCTTCCCGAACGGGGAGGCGATGGCGGCGATGCAGGCCCGGTCGGTCGCCGCGATCCGCCGCCTGGACGCCGCCTTCGAAGCGGAGCACGGCCCCAATGCCGTCTGGGTGGCGGTGAGTCACGGTGACATCATCAAGTCGATCCTGGCCGACGCCCTCGGCATGCACCTGGACCTGTTCCAACGCATCAACGTTGGTCCGGCATCCGTCTCGATCGTGCGCTACGGCACCAGTCGTCCGACCGTGCACGCCACCAATACCGACGCGGGGGACCTCTCCTGGCTCGCGACGAGCGCCCCAGCGGAGGACGCTCCGGTCGGCGGCGGCGCGGGTCATCAGACTCCGCACGCATCGCGCGCCTAAAATACCTGCATGCCTACAATCGTCCATGAGTTCGCCTGGCCGGATCGGGTCGTCGTCGGCACCGTCGGTCTGCCCGGCTCCCGTACCTTCTACCTGCAGGTGCGCACCGGCGCACAGATCGTCAGCATCGCCCTGGAGAAGCAACAATCCGCTCTTCTCGCCGAGAAGATCGATGAGATCCTCGACCAGCTGATCGCCTACGAGGGCAACCCGTTCAGCATCCCCACGGTCACCCCCATCGAACTGGTCGACAACGACCCGCTGGAACCCGTCGAGGAGGAATTCCGCACCGGCTCGATGAGCCTGGGCTGGGACCCGACGACGGTGCAGATCGTCCTTGAGGCCTTCCCGTTCGTGGACGAGGACGACGACGAACTGCTCGACGTCGCTGTCATCGAACCGGCCGAAATGCTGCTGGTACGGATGCCCGTCGGCACCGCACGGGCGTTCGCCACCCGCACCCGCGAGGTGGTGGGCGCCGGCCGGCCCATCTGCCCGCTCTGTGGACATCCCATCGACGCGGACGGGCACACCTGCACCCTCCCCGGCACCTGACCATGCCGGATGCCGACCTCGCCGACGGCGACCTCGAACTCACCGGCCGCATCACGACCGCGTCCAACGCGACGTTCCTGGGCAGCATCAACGGTGTCACGGTGGTCTACAAGCCCATCGCGGGGGAAAACCCCCTGTGGGACTTCCCCGACGGCAACCTGGCCAGCCGTGAGGCCGCGGCGTACCTGGTCTCGGAAGTATTCGGCTGGAACGTCGTGCCCCGCACCTGGCTGCGCGACGGCCCGATGGGCCCGGGGATGGCGCAACTCTGGCAGGAGCGGGACCCCGACCATGATGCCGTGGACCTGATCCCCGCCGAGGCCATGCCGGAGCAGGGCTGGCGGCACGTGCTCGACGGCCAGGACGAGCAGGATCGGCTGGTGTCGCTGATCCACGAGGACTCCGTGGCGCTGCGCCGGATGGCCGTGTTCGACATCATCGTGAACAATGCCGACCGCAAGGGCGACCACATCCTGGCCATGCCCGACGGGCACCGGCACGGGGTCGACCACGGGCTCACCTTCCACGCCGAGCACAAGCTGCGCACCGTGCTCTGGGGGTGGTTGGGCGAGGACCTCAGCATCGACGAGCTGGCCGGAATCGACCGGGTCAGCGCCGGGCTCACTGCCGGGCTCGGGCTTGAGCTCGCCGGCCTGCTCACTCCTGCCGAAATCGTCGCCCTGGCCTCCCGCTGCGACCGGTTGCGCACCGATGGCCGCTTCCCGGCCCCGGAGGGCCAGATGCCCGCGGTGCCGTGGCCGCTGTTCTGACGGTCCCGGTCAACGATTCCCGCCGAACGGCACCGGCCGCGCCCACATCGTGGGACCCTTGATGCATGGATCTTGAGGTATCGCCCGCGCTCACGATTCCGTCGACGGAACTCGGCTGGCGGTTCTCCCGGTCGTCCGGACCCGGCGGCCAACACGTGAACACGTCGGACAGCCGTGTCCAGGTGTCCTGGAGCGTCGTCGAGTCTGCGGTGCTCACCGACGAGCAGCGGACACTGCTGCTCACCCGACTTGACCGGCGCCTGATCAACGGGGTCGTCACTATGGCCGCATCCGAACAGCGTTCCCAGCTGCGGAATCGTGAGATCGCACTGGCCAAGCTCGCGGAACTCGTGTCCGCGGGTCTCGCCCCCGATGGGCCGAGCCGCCGGGCTACCAAACCCACCCGCGGCTCCGGCCGGCGGCACCTCGCCGCCAAGCAGCAGCGCTCAGCAACGAAGGCGCAACGACAGCGGCCGTCCGCCGAGTAGCAGCGGTTACGCCACGCTCACGCGCATGAACTCGGCCACGATCGGCGCAAGAGACGCGCCCACGCCGGCGGGCGGGCGCTTGGCTCCCCGAACCTCAAATGAGTGGTTCGCCTCGTCGATCAACTGGAGGGTCGCCGCGCCGATTCTGTCCACCACCGGAGTGAGCTCGTCCGGGGTGCCGAACGGGTCCCGCGTTCCCTGCACGAACAGCATCGGCAGGTCGATCCCGTAGAGGTGCTCATCGCGTAGTTTCTCCGGTTTGCCGGGCGGATGCAGCGGGTAGCCGAGAAAGACCAGGCCCGCCGCCGGCATGCCCGCGGCCACCGCCATTGAGGCCATCCGCCCGCCGAAGGACTTACCGGCCGCCCAGACGGGTTCATCGGGGGAGAGGTCGGTTGCCGCTGCCATGGCCGCCCGCCAGGCGACGATCGCCTTGGGTGACCGGTCCGGAAGCCGTCGGCCGGCCTCCCGGTACGGAAAATTGAACCGCAAAGTCGCCACCCCGACAGCGTTCATCGCCTCGCTGAACCCGATGAGGAATGGATGATCGAAGCTGGAACCCGCGCCCGGAGCCAGAACGAGCGTGGCGACAGCGTCGGCCGGCCGGGCGAACGCGCCCGACACTGTCCCGTCCTCCACCACGATGCGAATGTTCTGCGATAAATGCATACGTCCTCCCTAGCCGGTGACGACAACCTTGCCGAGCGCACGTCCCTCGCCAAGGTAGGTGAGCGCCCGCGCCGCCTCCAGCAGCGGAAAGGTGCGGTCGATGTTGATGCTCAGCTCGCCGGCGGCGCAACGTTCGGCGACGGGCTCGAAGTAGGCCGGTCCCTCCCGGGCGATGAGCAGCCCCAACCGGCGCCCGGTGACGAGGCCGAGCGTCGCGCCGACGGTCACGACTCTCAGCACGCTGCGCACGGTTCCGCCGACGCAGAGGTAGCGACCGCCGCGGGCCAACGCACGCCGGTAGGCGAACACCGACCGGTGTGCCACGAGGTCGAGGATCAGGTCGAACGGTTCGAGCCGGGTGAAGTCCGAGGTGGTGTAGTCGACGACCTCGTCGGCGCCGAGCCCGCGCATGAAGTCGAGTTTTCTCCCATTGTCGACGCCGGTCACGTGAGCTCCGGAGCGTTTGGCCAGCTGAATCGCGAATGATCCCGACCCGCCGCCCGCGCCGTTGATCAGCACGCGCTGCCCGCGGCGAGCGCGGGCGATGCCCTGCAGCGCGATCGCTCCCGCCTGGGGCAGCGTCGACGCTTCAGCGAAGGTCAGCTCCGCGGGCTTGTGGGCGAGCGCCGCGACCGGCGCCACCGCGAATTCGGCGAATCCGCCCAGAAGTCCCATATTGTCGCCGTACACCTCATCGTTCACGCGGAACCGGGTGACGCCGGAGCCGACCGCGGCGACCCGTCCGGCAACGTCGGATCCCAATACCCGGCGCCTGGGGGCGCGGAGCCCGCCGATCCGGGCATACCCGGGGCTTCCGGTCAGGCCCTCCCAGTCGGACAGGTTGAGGGAGGTCGCGACGACCTCCACCAGCACCTGGTTCACGCCCGGCGAGGGCTTCGGTAGCTCCTCGACCCTGAGCACGTCGGGCTGCCCGTACCGGTCGTAGACGACGGCCTTCACGCTGGTTGGCCTGTGGGCGCGTGGTGCGGGCTACGGAACATGCCGGTCAGTGTACGCGGAGCGGCCCGTCACGGAGCAGGTGAACCTAGGCTGGTGTCATGACTGGCCCACGCGAACCCCGCGATACGCCGCTCAACGTGGCGCGGTACAAGATCAACCGAGAGACTCCCGCATCCGAACGCCCGGAGGCCGTCGAGCCGGACACCAACGAGGCCGGCCAGGCCATGATGGATGCCCGCGCCCAGTACGTGGAGATCTCCATCCAGCAGGCCATGCGTCGCGGCGACTTCGACAACCTGCCCGGCACGGGCAAGCCGATCCCGGGGCTCACCGCCCCGTACGACCCTGACTGGTGGATCCGCCAGAAGATCGATCGCGAGCAGATCACCGGCCTCGGACCGGCTGCCCTCACCCTGCGCTCCGAGGATGCCGGACTCAACGCGCGCCTCGACGCCGTGGTCTCCGAACGACAGGTGCGCGAGACCCTCGACGACTTCAACCGGCGCGTGATCGAGGCCCGCCGGCAGCTACGCGGCGGCCCGCCCGTCGTCACGGCGATCCGCGACGTCGATGCGGAGGTCGCTCGCTGGCAGGCACGCCGCGAGGCCGTGCGGATCGAACGGGACGGGGCCCGGGACCGCGACGCGGCGGCTCTCGCCGCCATGACCTGGCGGGAACGCCGCCGGGCCAAACGCGAGCGTTGAGGGCGGCCGGAGCCGGTGGCATCCTGACTGCATGACGGATGAGATCACCGCCGCGGAGTTCCACGAGAGCCTGGTGGCCCTGGCCAGCCCGGAGCAGCGGCAGAAGTACACCCGGTACTTCCCGGGAGACGACTCCTTCATCGGCGTGCGGATGGGCGACGTGTTCGCCCTGGCCGGCCGGGTGCTCGCCATGCCGGCGCACGACATCGAGACGCTGTTGGAGAGCCCGATCCACGAGGTGCGGGTCGGCGCGTGCTCGATCATGGGCAAAGCGGCGACGCACCGTAAGGCCAGCGTCGAACGGCGCGAAGAACTCTATGAGCTGTACCTGCGGCGCCGCGACCGGATCGACACCTGGGATCTCGTAGACCTGGTCGCGCAACAGGTGGTCGGCGGCTGGCTCATCGACAAACCACGTGACCCGCTCTACGCCCTCGCGGGGTCGTCGTTCTGGCCCGAGCGCCGCACCGCCGTGGTCTCGACCGCCGCATTCCTTCGCCGGGGCGAGATCACCGACACCCTCCGGCTGGCGCGGATGCTCGGCGACGACGAGAACGCCGCCGGCCTGCCCCGGCTGACGCTGCTCGCCGGTTACCTGGCCCGCGAGCTGTGAGCAAAGCCCCAAAAACTTCGATTTCTTGGGGCTTTTCTCACAGCTCGCGGTTGGGAATCTCACCCCGTCCGCAGGGGTACTCCAACGTCGGCTCCGCCCTCTCGGGTGAGCCGCGAACCCATCGTGACCATGGTGGGCGCGGGCACAAAACCGCCGGCGAAGAGGGCCTCGCCCTGCTTGAACCGCGACGCCCGGGCGAGCATCGCGGGTGGCACAAAGCCGAAGATGGTCGCGAGCTCGGCGAGGTCCACCGGAGAGGTCATCTTCATCAGCGCCAGGTTGTCGCACTGCGAGATGATGCTGGGGTGCACCCGGGACGGCCGCTGGGTGGACAGCAACAGCCAGAGACCGAATTTGCGTCCTTCCGCCGCGATCTGCACGATCCTCTCCCGTACCGCCACGTGCAACGGGCTGGTCTGGTCGGGTGAGCAGAAGTTGTGCGCCTCGTCGATCACGATCAGGAGTGGACGGCGCTGCTCCCTTTTGTCCCACAGGTCATCGAGCACCGCCAAAGCGACGACCAGCGACTCCTCCGGGTAGGCGAAGCCACCGAGGTCGAGAACCGTCGCATCGGGCCGGGTCTCCAGGATGTCGGTGACGGCAGCTAGCCCCTTCGCCCAGACGCTCCAGTCGGTGACCCGGAGATTCTCGGTGCGCGCCGCCAGGTCCCGCGCGGCCGGGGTGCCCCGTTCCACCAGGCCGGGGACGACCCTCGTCGCATCGACCAGGCCTACGGTGTCTTCGATGTGCATCAGTTCGTTGTGCTCGGCACGATCATCGAGCGGATCGAGCCGAAAGACGGCCGCCTTCGCCCGCAATGACAGGTCCAGGAATCGCACCCGGAGGGCATCCGGGCTCGACGACGACGGGCGTAGTACACGGATGTCCCGGGACGCCAGCGCCCGCTGCGCATCCGTTGGGGCGCCCGCCGGATGGGCCTGCCTCATGTGCACGAAGTCCGCGTTCGGGTCAAAGATCACCATGGGCAGCGCCGTGTGGATCAGCAGCTGTTCCAGCACCACGCCCAGGGCGTAGGTCTTGCCCGATCCGCTCTGCCCGCACCAGAAGGTGTGCCTGTTGAAGCGTTGGGCGATCAGCCGGGCCGGGATGTGCTGGGAGGCCAGGAAGGAGCCGATGGGCAGGGACGCCGTGGCGTCGCCGTATAGCACCTCGGTCGTGCGGGCATCCGTCGGTTGGATCGTGGCCGATCCGAACGCGACGGAGCGACGAACGTCGAGGTGCCGCCCATCCCCATCGAGCAGACCCAGGATGCGACCGGAGCCGTGCGGGGCGCCCCCGATCGTGACGGCGACCTCCTCAACCTGGCCCAGCTGATCCGTCTCCTCTTCGCCCTCATCAGTGGACCGCAGGATCACCAGGCCACCCGGCTCGAACCGGGAGCCGGTGGCGCCCACGAATTGGAAATGCCGGCCGTCGATCGACACCGCGGCGGCCTTCTCGAGTGTTGCCTTGTCAACATCGCTCATGTTTATGACCCTTCATCGGCCTCTCGGGGGAGAAGCTCACTGCTTCAGCGGCAGCGTAGTGCCGTTTCGTCGCTAAGGAAGGGTTCCCGCGTGACCTAGCCATCCGCCCTGCGGGGGTCGATGATTACTTCGTGACGGGACATGGTGCGCCGATCGGACCCGGGTCGTGAACCCGGCGTCCCAGCGCGTCCAGCGCACGTACCTGATTCTGCTGCTCGGCAACACCCTGGCGGCGTCGTTCATTTGGGGCATCAACACACTGTTCCTGCTCGACGCCGGGCTAAGCAACTTCGAGGCGTTCGCCGCAAACGCGTTCTTCACCGTGGGCATGGTGATCTTCGAGATCCCCACCGGCGTGGTCGCGGACACCGTGGGACGCAAGGCCTCGTATCTGCTGGGCACCATCACACTGTCGGTGACCACGGCGCTGTACTGGATGCTCTGGGTCTGGCATTCGCCGTTCGTCTGGTGGGCCATCGTGTCGGTGCTGCTGGGCCTGGGCTTCACCTTCTTCTCCGGCGCCGTGGAGGCCTGGCTGGTCGACGCGCTCACGTCGACCGGGTACACGGGCAGCCTCGAGGCCGTCTTCGGCCGCGGGCTGGTGGTGACCGGAATCGCCATGTTCGCCGGTTCGGTGCTCGGCGGAGTGATCGCTCAAGCCACCAATCTCGGCGTGCCGTTCCTCGTGCGCGCCGGGGTGCTCGTGATCATGTTCATCTACGCGTTCGTCGTGATGAGGGATCTTGGTTTCACCCCTGACCGCTCGAGGGGCCCGGTGAAGGCGACCCGCCTCGTGCTGTCGGAGTCGATCGAACACGGGCTGAAGCGGCGGTCGGTGCGCTACATGATTCTTTCCGCGCCGTTCGCCTCCGGCGTCGGCTTCTACGCCTTCTACGCGCTGCAGCCCTACCTGCTCGAGCTGTACGGCGACCCGTCGGCGTATTCCATCGCCGGGCTGGCCGCCGCCATCCTCTCGCTGGCGCAGGTGGTCGGCGGTGTCGTCGCGCCCCGCATTCGCACCCTCTTCGCCAAGCGCACCAGCACCGTGATCGGCGCCTCCCTGCTCAGCGTGGTCTCGCTCGTAGTGCTCGGCCTGAACAGCCTGTTCTGGCTCGCGGTGGTCTTCCTGATGGTCTGGGGGTTCGTGTTCGCGGTCGCCGAGCCGGTGCGGCAGGCCTACCTCAATGACATGATCCCGTCGAAGCAACGCGCCACGGTGCTCTCGTTCGATTCGCTGTTCGGCAGCCTGGGCGGCGTGTTCATCCAGCCCGCCCTGGGCCGCTCCGCCGACCTCTGGGGCTACGGCGCCTCCCTGATGATCGGCGGCCTCGTGGAACTGATCGGTGTTCCGATCATGCTCGCCAGCCGGCGCCAGAACGACCCCGCCGATATCAAGACCGTGCGAGCGGATGCCCCGGCGCCCGAGACGCCGTGACCGGTTCGTCGACCGGCGAGTTGCCGGTCGTGCCGGACGCGCGTACCGTCGCCAATGGCATCCATCAGCCGGTCGGGAGTGGCCGTCGACATGCACGTTGCTCGAGCGCTACGGGATCTTCGCGGCCAGCCAAGCGTGGCGGGTCCGCGATCGTCGCCGCCACCGTGCTCTGGGGAGTCACCTTCGGCGGAGCATCCGCCCAACTCCAGGCCGCGCTCCCTACCAGGTCCGGCCGGCACCGGTATCGTGCTCGGTAGTGCGGCGCACCGCTGCCGACACCCCAACGAAATCGGACTCTGCCATGTCACTCACCCCTGACCCCGCCGCCCAGGCCCTCCTGCCGCTCCTGGAGGAACAGAATTCCAGCATCGGTTTCACCTCTTTCGACTACGACGATGCGTACAGGCTCGGCAGCGCGATCATGGCGCGCGCAACCGCCGACGACCTGAAGATCACGGTGGCGATGTCCTTCGGTCAGCAGCGCGTCTTCCACGCGGCGCGGCCAGGCACGACCGCAGACAACGATGACTGGCTGGCCAGGAAGTTCCGCGTGGTGGCCCGGTACAACGCGCCGTCGTTCCTGATCAGCACCAAGTACCGGGCCAGGGGCCAGGATTTCAACGAGGTCACCGGTCTGCCCATCGCGGAGTACGCGGCCGCCGGCGGAGCGTTCCCGCTGCGGGTGAACGGTTCCCTCATCGGCGCTGTCGGGGTGTCGGGCCTGGTCGAGAACCTCGACCACGACCTGGTCGTCTGGGCGCTCGAAGCCGCGCGGGCCGCCGCCTCCTGAGAGCGAGTCTGCGCGCCCGTCAGGTCGTGGGAACGCCGGGTCTTGTCGGCTCGCACCAGCGGATGACCAGCACGATGATGCCGGCGACGGGCACCGACGACCCGGTAATGTCGGTGATTCGCCGTCGTATCGCGACGGCCACAGCCCACCCCACGTGAGGACCCCATGACCGAGTACACCCGTCAGAACATCTCGTCCGGCTCGGTTTGGGAGCCGGTCGTCGGCTACTCCCGCGCCGTGCGTGCCGGCGCCTTCGTGTTCGTGGCCGGCACCACCGCCAGCTCGCCCGACGGGGCCGTGGGCGGGGCGGATGCCGCGGCGCAGGCCCGCGAAATCTTCGTGCGCATCGGCGCGGCCCTGCAGCAGGCCGGCGCGAGCTTCGAAGAAGTCGTGCGCAGCCGTGTCTACCTGACGGACATTGCCGACTTCGACGCCGTCGGTGCGGTGCACGGCGAGATCTTCGGCGCCATCCGCCCGGCTCTCGTCGCCGTGGCGGTTGGCGCGCTGGCCGCCCCCGACCTCCTCGTGGAGATCGAACTCGACGCGATCATCGGCGCGGCGCTCCCCACCTCGTAGCCGGGACGGTCAGCACGTACGATCGGAGGATGCCCCCGCGCTCGCCCCTTCCGCCACGACACGGGCTCGATGCGGCGTGGCTGGGCACCCCGGAGCGCGGCCGGCCCGGCTCGCCGAAGCCGACCTGGCCGACTATGGGAGCCTGGCTCCACGACCGGCTGGCCGAGAGTGTGAATGTGGCCGAGTTCCTGGCCGACGGTCGGTTCGTCTACGAGAACGGCACGTCGGTAGCCGGGGCGGACCGGTACCGGCCGACGACCTTTGTCTGGTTTCACCGCGACCTGGCCGACGAACCGGTGGTGCCGGGCCCTCTGCACCTGATCTATCGGGACGAGCGGATCGTGGTGATCGACAAACCGCCCTTCCTCTCCAGCATCCCGCGGGGAAGGCACGTCGTGCAGAGCGTCGTGGTTCGCCTCCGCGCCCAACTGGAACTACCCGAACTCTCCCCTTTGCACCGCCTGGACCGGGTGACCAGCGGCCTGCTGGTCCTGGCCACCGAACGCCGCTGGCGCGGGGCGTACCAGACCCTCTTCCAGCGCGGCGAGGTGAGCAAGGTGTATCGGGCCTTGGCGCCGCTGCGACCGCACCTCGAGCTGCCCGTGACCGTGCGCAACCACCTCCGAACCCGGCCGGGCCACTGGCAGAGCGAAGTTGTGCCCGACGCCCCGGTCAACGCCGAGTCTCTGATCGAACGAGAGGGTGCACACGGGGATCCCCGACAGTACCGGCTGACACCCCGGACCGGGCGCACCCACCAGTTGCGCTTGCACATGTTGGGTCTCGGCATCCCGATCATCGACGACCCGCTCTACCCCGTGGTGCAGGATGTATCGGTGCATGATTTCAGGCGGCCGCTCCAACTTCTGGCCAGCGAACTGGCCTTCACCGATCCAATCGACGGTGCCCTGCGACGCTTCGAGAGCGTGCGAAGGCTGCCGCTGCCGGCGGAGGCCACAGGAGCGGAATGACGCTGGATTTTTGCGCGTGCCTAGGCGAGTCCGGCCCGGCTGGCACGGCCGCTGGTCACGAGAACGGCCGTGGAGGCCGCAAGCTCTGCCCAGGTGCCCGGCACGCCCAGCACAGCCAGGGCCGACGTCGGCAGCGTGACGCTCTCGCCGGTGAGCACGGAGACAAGTTCCTCGAGCCCAGGATTGTGGGCCACGAGAATCACGGTGCGCAGTTCGTCGGGCAGTTCCTGCACGATCTGGAGCAGGTCTGAAACGGATGCGGCGTATGCTCGCTCATCGACCCGAGCCTCGGGGCTCGACTTCAGTTCCGCTGCCACCAACGCCCAGGTGGCACGGGCCCGGGTGGCGGGGGAGACGATGGCCACGTCGATAATGCTGAACTGCTCGGCCAGCCAGCTGCCGACATCCGTAGCTTGACTGTGCCCGCGTGAATTGAGCGTGCGGTCGATGTCGGCCTCGCCGCCCGACCAACCGGACTTGGCGTGCCGAAGCACGAGTAGTGTGCGTTCATTACGTACGGTCATGACGATAGTCTGCACCCGCCACCCTAGCTATCGGGTGCGCCCGGGTCGATGACGCTGGTGTGGCGGGATGGGGCACTGGCGGTGTTCCTCCTCGGTGGCGGTACGAAACTCGTAATCCAAGAGCACAATCCCGGCTCCCGGTCGATCTGATCGATGCCCAGTCCATGACTGGACTAGAACCAAATTCGGTCATGGTCGACGATGCTCACCAGCGAGATAGGCGCTGAGAAGACGCGAGCGGCCATCGCTGTGATCCGGTCGAACGCGCCGTCCGGCGGTGTAGATCAGCGGACGGTCGGCCAGCACAGGAGGCCCCGGAAATAGATGTGCGGCCGGTCGGGATCTGACCTGTCCACGCCGGCGTCGAACAGGGTGACCAGGCTGTGGTGGGTCAGGCTGGCCAGCGCGTTCACCTCGTTCTCCTGAAGGTGGATGTCGTCCTTCGAGGTGGCGGTCGTGTCGAAGATTTGTACCGCGACCTTTCGGCCCAGGGACTGGTCGCGAGCACGATAAACCGATCCGAGACCACCGCGCCCGATGACTTTCCGTAGCCGATAGCGTCCCCGCAGGATGCCTGCGTTCGCGTCGTCCCCGTCGGGACCGAATGTTGTCACGATATCGCCCCTGCTGTCGCGGTAAATAGATGAAATAGTGCCGGGGTCTAGGGCAATAGCGACATCGTTGAGGCCGCATGTCCAAATGGCGTCGCTCGTCTACTGTTTAGGCGAATGCTTCCGGGCGAGTTTGTGCTCGCCGTCGAGTTTCGCGGCCACCGGAGCCCAGAGCGCAACTGCGACCCCGACGCCAAGGAATAGGGCGCCGACGGTGTCGGTGAGCCAGTGCGCACCCAGATAGGTGCGGCTCATCATCATCAGGACCGTGTACAGCGCCGCGGCCACCCACACCCAGACCCGCGGAAAAAGGATTGCCAGCACGGCGGCTGTCGCCGCCGCATTGGCCACATGCCCGGAAGGGAACGATCCGAAGTCGAGATTCGTCAAGATGTTGTCGGGTCGTGCCCGACCGAAAAGATGCTTGAGTAGTTGCACGAGGCCGCCGGTGACGATGCTGACAGCTAGGTAGTACCCGGCCGCCCACGGCCGCTTCGCGACAAGTACCAGGGCGGCGGCGACCACAGCCGGCAGCACAAAGGTCGCAATCACGCCACCGCCGAGCGTGTCCATTATGAGCGCAAGGGAATCCCAGACAGGCGCGCGATTCTCCCCTAGCTCGTCCGACCACTCAGTGTCGATGGAGAGGGGCATACCCCGCCTCACGATCAACACCCCGAGGCCGACGGCGAGGCCCAGGGCGAGGAGGCCGCTCACCACCGGCCACCAGTGGGAGAGGCGCTTAGTCCGCGGCTGTGCCGCAACCTCAGGATGCTTGCCCGTGTTCATCTCGCAATGTTAGGCGGTTGAGGGCGGGTGAGGGGGCGCGTTCCGACCTCGAAGTGGGGACGCGCTGTTTTGCAGGCCCGGCGCTACACTTTCTTGACATGAGCATTGGCCGCGCGCGAAACGGTGCGTACCAGGCGTTGGGTGACCGCACCGCTCAGCCGGCCATGATTATGCGCATCCGCTCGTCGGGGTCAATGAAGTGGTCGTTCTCGTCGTCGCCCAGGTCGATCTGCACCCGATTGATCCGCCCCTTAGAGCGGCTGTCCTTCGTGGTGTAGTCGGCCGTGACCGGGGTACCGTACCCGTAGCCTACGTCGGTGGTCTCGTCGGCCGAGAAGATCATGGCCTGGGTGGCGCCCACCCGGCCGGTGCCCACCAGCTTGATGTCGTAGTACAGAGCGATATCGCCGCCCTTGCCCAGCCCGCCGCCATGGTAGGTAAACTCCATCCGCACCTGACACTGCCGCCAAGGACGAGCGAGACGTCTCCGTTGACGACCTTTGCCCTGGTGTAGCCGGGGCCTTCGAAGTTCCAGACGCCCTGCTGCCTGGCGTGGTCGAACAGGGGGAAGCAGTTGACCTGGAGTTCCACGCGACCGTCGAAACAGGTGGCGATGCGCAACAGGGTGCGCTGCGCAATGGAGTCTCCGGGGGAGCGCCGGAAGCCCTCGCGGCGGTGCTCGGCCAGCGGACCCATCACCAGCACATCCTTGACCGTCATCCAGCCGGTGGGCGTGTGCCAGGTAGTCTCCAGCACCATGGTGCCGGAGAGGTAGCGTCGCTGCTCAGGCACCGCAGTGTTGGTGGGGGAGAAGTTGAACAGGCCGGCGGTGCGGTCGAGCAGCGCGGCGAAGACGCTCGGGCTGTCCGGCCGGGGCAGGCACAACCATTCCACGGCACCGCCCGTGGCGATCAGGGTGCTCACTTCACAGTCGGAGAGGAACGCGTAGTCGGCGATCGGCGGGAATTTCATAAGCGGGTGACCTCCGTTTGACGGTGGTAGCGGGGCGGGTCGGTGCGCACCACAGTTATCCCTGACGATGCCGTTGCCAACGCTCGACCCGGCGGATCGCGCCTACGCAGCCGGGGGAGGCGTCAACCCCGCTGCGTATGGTGGATGCATGCCTGCTGCATCGAAGGACCCCCGCGCCGAACTCGTGGCGCTCTGCGAGCGTGGGCTGGACTGGGGGACCGGCCGAAGCCGCGACCTCCCCGACTTGCGGAGCGCTCGCCGGGCCGCGGTTCTCGTGCTGTTCGGTGTGCTCGACGCGGTTCCGGCGCAGTCGCCGGCCGGGCCCGGCCGGGTGCCCAGGGACCTCGATGTGCTGTTGCTGCGCCGCGCCTCAACCCTGGGCAGTCACCCGGGGCAGATCGCCTTCCCAGGCGGCCGGCTCGAAGCATCCGATGCGGGCCCGATCGCGGCGGCGCTGCGGGAGGCCGTCGAAGAGACCGGGCTGGATGTCGCCGGCCTCGAACCGCTTGGCACGCTGCCGGCCATGCCGGTGCCGGTGAGCAACCACCTTGTCACCCCGGTACCGGCCTGGTGGACCAGCCCCTCCCAGGTGGCCGCGATGGATCACGCCGAAACCGTCGACGTCTTCAGGGTGCCCGTGGCGGATCTGCTCGACCCCGCCAACCGGGCGAATACCGTGCACAACGTCGGCGGCACCGAATATCGGGCGCCGGCGTTCACGGTGGGCGGCCGGCTGGTCTGGGGCTTCACAGGGATTGTGCTCTCGCGCATGTTCGACGAGCTCGGCTGGGCTGGGCCCTGGGACCACGATCGCATCGTGCAGCTCGACCGCTAGCGGGCGCGCTTGTGCCGGGGCGCTCGGTGGTGCTCGGGTGCTCAGTACTGCTCGGTGCACCCCGTGTGGCCCAATGCGCCCTCTATAACTGGCGCGCCCCGCCACAGGGGGCGCAATGACGGCATGCGGGCGGCGGCGGGTGGGGACGGAACGTCAACATGGCCGGATGGAACCATTTGCGGGGGTGCGGACATTATTAGGGTATGACGGCAGCCCGGGGGACCAACGAGTACGAGGTGTGGGCTCGCGCCGTCGAGGGGGATGCGGGGGCGTTCGGGGCGCTCTTCGATGAGCATCGTGACCGGGTCTTCGGTCACGCCCTGCGCGCGCTCGCCTCGCGGCACGACGCTGAGGACGCCACGGCAATCGTGTTCCTCGAGCTGTGGCGCCACCGGCGCCGGGTGCGGGTGGTGAACGGCTCGGTGATCGGCTGGCTGCTCGTGACCACCAACAACGTCTGCCGCAACCAGGCCCGCTCGGCGCGGCGATACCGGCTGGCCCTGTCGAAGCTCTCGCCCGAACGCTCGCATCCGGACCCGTCGGACGAGCTCGGTGCGGCGCTGGACCGCGACCGCAAGGCGCCGGGCGTGCGCGAGGTCTTCGCCCAACTGAGCGCCCGCGACCAGGACATCCTCACGCTCTGCGTGCTGGAGGAGTTGACCACCGCCGAGGCGGCACTGGCGCTGCGGATCCCGATCGGCACCGTGAAGTCCCGGCTGTCTCGGGCTAAGAACCGGATGGCCGAGTTGATGATGCAGAGCGCACCCGATGTGCGAGAAGGATGGAGCCAGTGATGACCCCCGACCGCCCCCAGGGTCCCCCTGACCACCACGTGATGGACCCGGGCCGCAGCGCCGAGATTCGGGCCCTGCTCGTCCGCACGGTGTCAGCAACCCCGCGGCCCCGCGCCGCGCGACTCTCCCGGACAGCGTTCTCGTTGGCCGCGACCGCGGCGCTGCTGTTCGCCGGCGGCATCGGGGCAGGCACCGTTGTGGCCTACGACCGGTGGTCAGACGATCTCGTCGCCCAGGACGCCAGCGGGCCCGCCGACGCATCAGCGGACACGGACGTCGGCGTCACCGCGGCCGCGGCCGAGGAGTTCACGCCGGTCCTCGAGCTGAACGGCGAGACCGGCTACGCCTACCGGAGCGATATTCAGGAGGCGAAGCTCGCTCATCTGGGCGCCACCCACGATGCCGTCGAATCGTCGGGCGACGATGGGCGGGTGCCGATTTATCGCGTCGACGGCGTGACCGTGCTGGGGTACTTCGATCCAGCCGGGCTGACCCCGTGAGGCGCCCTCTGGCCGCCGCGGTCACGCTGCTGTTGGCCTGCTCCGTGTTGCTGGCGGGCTGCGCGGGTGCGTCCGGCGCACCGGATGCACCCACCGACCCGTTCGGCTGCGGCATCGTGGTGACACCGCAGCGGGCGGTCGTCGGCGAAAACGTGACTATCTCCCGGCCCGCCACTGAGTCGGGTGAGATCTGCACCACGCTGGCCCCCGGCACTACCCAAACCCTCTAGCTGCGCTCGATCGTCGCGAACGACTCCGCCCGGCAGACCACCGCAGTGGTTGTCGGCACCGACGGGTCATTCGAGGCCACGATGCCGGTGCCCACGGACATCCGGCTCGAGCGGGCCGTGATCACCGCGATACCGCCCGCCGAATCAGATTGCACCGAGGCCGCCATGGCAGCGGACACGCCCGACGCCTGCTACTTTCCCCGCGCGCAGTTCACCGTGGAGTTCGCAGAGGACGACCTCTCACCCGTGCGGATGGTCAGCACGGACGTCGCCATGCCGGCCCTGCCGGCGGACGACGGGGCCCGGGATTCCTACGCCCTGGCCGGGCCGGGCCGGAACGAGCTCACGCTGGTGATCTTCGGGTCTGGCTGTGCCTCCAGGCCGACACAGTACCGGCACGATGCGCCGACCGGCAGCCTGGAGATCGTCAGCGAGGTCATCATTCCCGCCGGCCAGGACGGCTGCAATGAACCCAGCATCCCGTGGACGACGGTCATCGAAGTCCCGGTGGAGTTCCGCGGCTACCGCAGTGTGAGCGTGGATAACCTCGCGACGATCCTGCTCGGCTAGTTCGAGTCCCCGGCCTTCGTGGTGGGCTCGCCGTCGACCTGGGCGCGGTCGGCCTTGGCGGCGTCCCCGCGGGTCTTGGCCAGGCTCGCGATGGTCGCGACGGTGACCGTGGCGGCGATGAAGACCAGCGAGAACCAGATCGGGATCTCGGGCACCCACAGTACCGGCTCGCCGCCGTTGATGAACGGCACCTCGTTGACGTGCAACGCGTGGAAGACGAGCTTGAGGCCGATGAAGGCGAGGATCACGGCCAGGCCCTGGGACAGGTAGACCAGGCGCTCGAGCAGTCCGCCGATGAGGAAAAACAGTTGGCGCAGGCCCATCAGCGCGAAGGCGTTGGCGGTGAAGACGATGTACGCCTCCGACGTGAGTCCGTAGATCGCGGGGATTGAATCGATGGCGAAGACCAGGTCGATGAAGCCGATCGCAATGATGGTGAGCAGCATCGGGGTGACGTAGCGCTTGCCGTTGATCCTGGTGGTGAGCTTGTCGCGGTCGTACTCGTCGGTGACGGGCAACACCCGACGAGCCAGGCGCACGAAGAGATTGTCGGCGGGGTTGCTCTCGTGGCCCCGCACCTGCAGGTACGCCAGCACGAACAGCAGCGCGCCGAAGAGATAGAACACCCAGGAGAAGTTCTCGATGAGGGCAGCCCCCACGGCGATGAACCCGCCACGCATGATCAGCGCGATGATGATGCCGAACATCAGCACTTTCTGCTGGTACGCCTTGGGCACCGAGAACGCGGCCATCACGATGAGGAACACGAAGAGGTTGTCGATCGACAGCGCCTTCTCGGTGAGGTACCCGGCGAAGTACTCGCCGCCGTACCGCCAGCCGGACACCAGGCCGATGCCGACGCCGAACACCAGGGCGAGGCTGATGTAGAAGACCGACCAGCGTGCGGACTCGCCCACCGTGGGCTCATGCGGCTTCCGCACGTGCGCGAAGAACTCGTAGGCAAAGAACGCGATCGTCACGCCGATGGTGATGATCCAGGTCAGGGGAGTGATGTTCAAGGAGAGCTCCAGGGCAGGAGGATCGGTCGATGCTCCCGTGCACATTCCAGACTAAGGCATGGCCCACGAACACGCTAAGGGTGCGCGCACTGCTCAAACCGGGTCCTGGGCCGTGCTGAAACCCTGCTGGTCGACGAGGCCCCGGCCTGCCCCCGGGGGTATCAGTACCGTCCGCTGGTCGAGCCCCGTCCGCTGGTCGAGCTTGTCGAGACCCGGTGAGTCGACCTATCGACGTATGTCACGAGGTTTCGACAAGCTCAACCAGCGAGGCTGGCAGGTGAGTTAGTAGCGGCGCGGCGGGCGCTCCGAGCGGTCGCCCTGCTGCGCACGGTCGTTGCGACCGGCCGAGGCGCCGTTGTCGGCGTGGATTTCGATGAGCTTGCCGCTGATGCGGGTCGCCGAGAGGCGGCCCAGCACGTCGCTGGTCAGGTCGGCGGGCAGGTCCACCAGGGAGTACTCGGGCAGGATCTGGATCGCGCCGAAGTCTTCCCGGCTCAGACCGCCCTCGTTGGCCAGCGCGCCCACGATCTGGCGCGGTTCCACCTTGTGACGCTTGCCCACCTCGATGCGGTACGAGGCCATGGCCCGGCTGCTGTCGCGCGAGCGGCGTTCGGGCCGTTCGCTGCGCAGCGGGCGGTCGTCGCGGCCGCCTCGGTCGTCGCGGCTGCCGCGGTCGTCCCTGCGGTCGTTGCGCACGGGCCGGTCGCGGTCGCGGTGCTCGGTGCGCTCACGGTCGAAACGCGCCGCGGCGCGCATGTCGTCGGCGTTGAGCAGCAGCGGGGTCTCGCCCTGCGCGACCACGGCGAGGGCGGCGGCCACGTCGGCCTCCGGCACGTCGTGGTGCTCGACGTAGTGACCCACGATGTCGCGGAACGCGGCGATACGTGCGGTTTCCTCGAGTGCGGCGGTGATCGCGTCGTCGAAGCGGGCGAGCCGGGTGACGTTGACGTCTTCGACACTGGGCAGCTGCATCTGGGTGAGCGGCTGGCGGGTTGCCCGCTCGATCGCGTTGAGCAGGTGACGCTCACGCGGGGTGACGAAGCTGATCGCGGCGCCGCTGCGGCCCGCGCGGCCGGTGCGGCCGATGCGGTGCACGTACGACTCGGTGTCGATCGGGATGTCGTAGTTGATGACGTGGCTGATGCGCTCGACGTCGAGGCCGCGGGCGGCGACATCCGTGGCGACGAGGATGTCCAGCTTGCCGCTCTTGAGCTGCTCCACGGTGCGCTCACGCTGTACCTGGGGAACGTCGCCGTTGATCGCGGTCGCGGAGTAGCCGCGGGCGCGCAGCTTCTCGGCGAGCGTCTCGGTCTCGTTCTTGGTGCGGGTGAAGACGATCATGCCCTCGAAGTTCTCCACCTCGAGGATGCGGGTGAGCGCATCCACCTTCTGCGGGTAAGAGACCAGCAGGTAACGCTGGGTGGTGTTCACCGAGGTCGTGGTCTTGTTCTTGACCGTGATCTCTTCGGGGTCGTTGAGATACTGCTTGGAGATGCGACGGATCTGGGCGGGCATGGTGGCGGAGAACAGGGCCACCTGCTTGTCGTCCGGGGTGTCGGCGAGGATGGTCTCGACGTCCTCGGCGAAGCCCATTTTGAGCATCTCGTCGGCCTCGTCGAGCACCAGGTACTTGAGCTGGGTGAGGTCGAGGGTGCCCTTTTCGAGGTGGTCCATGATGCGGCCAGGCGTACCGACGACAACATGCACGCCTCGGCGGAGCGCCGACAGCTGGATGCCGTAGCCCTGTCCGCCGTAGACGGGCAGCACGTGCACGCCCTTCATGTGGGCGGCGTACTTCTCGAAGGCCTCGCAGACCTGCAAGGCGAGTTCGCGGGTGGGGGCGAGCACCAGGGCCTGGGGGCTCTTCTGGGACATGTCGAGGCGGGAGAGGATTGGCAGCGCGAACGCAGCGGTCTTGCCAGTGCCGGTCTGGGCGAGTCCGACGACGTCGCGGCCGTCGAGGAGTGGAGGAATGGTGGCAGCCTGGATGGCCGACGGGGTCTCGTAGCCGACATCCTTGAGGGCTTTGAGAACGGAGTCACTGAGCCCAAGCTCGGAGAACGTGATGGTCGGGCGGGCAGTGGCTGCCTCGGTCGGTGCAGTTGAATCAGGAGGCGTCATAGTACTACGGTAGCCGGTCGAAGTGCTCACCCCGTTCGGGAGCACCACATCGGCCGGCTGCGGACCGGCTGCCGGCACTGGTGGAAGGGTCCGGACAGGCGCAAAATGACCCATAGACGGTGAATGTGACTGAGGCATCCGTCCCGTGGAAGGTGTTCCTGATGGTGGCGTTCTGGGTGCTGCTGGCACTCGTCGTGATACTGCTGATCGTGCTGTTGGCAATGTCGATCCGAGTGGTGACGCAATTCGAGCAGGGCGTGCTGTTGCGTTTCGGCCGGCTGGTCGGCAACTTGAAGCCTGGCCTGCATTTCATCATCCCGTTCGTCGACGTCATGCACCGGGTCTCTCTGCGCATCGTAACCCTGCCCATCGAATCGCAGGGCATCATCACCCGGGACAACGTGAGCGTCGGGGTCTCGGCGGTGGCCTACTACCGGGTGATCGATTCGGTGAAGTCGATCGTGGAAATCGAGAACGTCCGCACCGCGATCGAACAGATCGCCCAGACCACCCTCCGCAAGGTGGTCGGTCAGCACGTCTTGGACGAGACCCTGACCAATACCCAGGTGCTCAACGTGAGTGTGCGGGAGATTCTGGATGCCCAAACCCTCGGCTGGGGGGTGCAGGTGACCCTCGTCGAGCTCAAGGACATCATGTTGCCGGACACCATGAAGCGGTCGATGGCCAAGCAGGCCGAGGCCGAAAGGGAGAAGCGGGCAAAGATCATCAACGCCGAGGGCGAGCAGCTGGCCGCCGCCACACTCGGCCAGGCGGCGGATATCATGATGGCGCATCCCATCGCCCTGCAGCTGCGCAACCTGCAGACCCTCGTCGAGATCGGTGTTGACAAGAACACCATTGTTGTGTTCCCCGCCCCGTTGATGAGCACCATCAGCGAACTCGGCACCTTCCTGGCCCGGGAGTCCCGGAACGCGGCAGCGTCCGCCGCCGACACGGACTGAGCTGGAAGCGTCAGTCGTCGACGGCGCTTGCCGCGCTGCCGGACGCTGGTGTGCTCGAGGTCAGGCTCCGGTGCAGTGCGGCGGCGAGAACGGCGATGTCCACATCGTGGGACTGGCCGGGTAGCTCGACGTGCCTCCCGTTCGGCAGGGCGGTGGCCAGGGCCCTGGCGGACTCGCGGATGAACTCCGCTGCGAATTCGCCGCTCATCACCACAGCGGGAACCTGGATGGCTTCGATCCGGTCGTAGGGGAGCAGGCCGTCGCCGAGAACGGCATCGTCGTAGGCAAGCGTGGGAGCGATCGCCTCGAACCCGGCCCACATCGGCGTCTGCCGCATGCCCGCGATCTGCTCGGCGGGCATGCCCACCCGGGCCAGGAAGAGGGCCATGGCGTCCCCGCGGCGCCCGGCGGCCAGCGCCGCGGCGAGTTCCCGGGAGTATGCGATGACGACGGGATCGAGGTCGATGCTCACCGGCACCTCGTAGAGCGCCAGTTCACTCACCGACCCATCGAGCCGAGCGGCAGCTGCGATGACCAGGGCGCCGCCGCTGGACATGCCGAAGAGGGCCGCGTTGCCGCCGGCCAGCTGGATCAAAGCGGCAATGTCATCGATCTCCCGGTCAACCGCGAACGGCATGGTGTCGCTGCTTGCGCCTCGTCCGCGGCGATCGTAGACGTACACGGTGAAGCTGTCGGCCATCAGCGCGGCGAGGAGGCGCATCGGCCCGGCATCGCGGTAACACGTGGCGCCGTCGACCAGGATGAGGGCGGGCCCGGCACCGAGGCTGTCGAAGGCGATCGTGGTGCCGTCGGGCGACCTGACTGTGGGCATGGTGTCTCCTTCGATGGTTCGTCGGGGTCGGAATGTCCTGCGACGGCAGAGCTTCTCCCTCACACCGTGCCACCGGGTGAGGGGAGCGGTCAACCGGCTAGCGCCGGAAGATCTGCCGGGTCTGCACAGACGTGCTCCGCCTCGCACCGTGTTGTGCCGACCCCGCGGAGCGGTTCGCGGGAGGATGTCTGCATGGCCACTACTGAGCAACAGCCCTGGGTTAAGCACTATCAGCCGGGCGTGCCCGCCGAGATCGACTACCCCACGACCTCGCTCGTGGAGATGCTCGAGCATGCCGTCTCGGAGGCCGGCGACCATCCGGCGCTCGAATTCTTCGGACGCCGCACCAGCTACGCCGAACTCGGCGCCCTGATCGACAAGGCGGCCGAGGGGCTGCGCCTGCTCGGGGTGCGGGCCGGCGACAGGGTTGCGCTGATCCTGCCGAACTGCCCGCAACACGTCGTGGCGTTCTACGCCGTGCTGCGCCTGGGCGGCGTGGTGGTTGAGCACAATCCGCTCTACACGTCACCCGAGCTGCGACACCAGTTCGAAGACCACCAGGCCCGCATCGTGATCGCCTGGGACAAGGTCGCCCCGACGGTGCGCGCGTTCCCGGCCGACATCGAGATCGACCACATCGTCTCGGTCAACCTGCTGCAGGCCTTTCCCACCGTGAAACGGCTGGCCCTCTACCTTCCCGTGAAGAGCCTGCGCGAGTCCCGTGCGGCACTGACCGGCTCGGCGCCGGGGACAACCCCGTGGAAGGACCTGTTCAGCCACGGTGCGATCGACCCGACCCACCCCCGTCCGGCGCTGAACGATCTCGCGGCCATCCAGTACACCTCCGGCACCACCGGCCGGCCCAAGGGTGCGATGCTCACCCACTACAACCTGCACTGCAACGCTCTGCAGGGCGAGGCGTGGATGCACGGCGCCGAGTATCGCAAAGAGGTTTTCTACGCGATCCTGCCGATGTTCCACTCGTTCGGCCTCACGTTGTACCTGACGTACGGCATCCACAAGCAGGCGCTGCTGGTGCTGTTCCCCAAGTTCGACCCGAAGACCGTGCTTGACACCATGAAGAAGACCCCGGCCACGGTGTACTGCGCGGTGCCGCCGATCTATGAGCGCACCGCGCTCGCCGCGAAGGAACGCGGCATCTCGCTGCGCTCCTGCCGATTCTGCATCTCGGGGGCGATGAACCTGCCCGACCATGTCGTGGAGCTGTGGGAGTCGGTGTCAGGCGGGCTGCTTGTAGAGGGCTTCGGCATGACCGAGGCGTCGCCGGTGGCGATGGGCAATCCGTTCTACCCGACCCGCCGCCCCGGCACCGTCGGCATCCCGTTCTCCTCGACCCTGATGAAGGTCACCGACCCCGATGACCCGACCGTGGAGGTGGAGCAGGGACAGCCAGGAGAGCTGCTGCTCAAGGGACCGCAGGTGTTCCAGGGCTACTGGAACAACCCTGAGGAGACCGCCAAGACCCTGACCCCGGACGGCTGGTTGCGCACCGGTGACATCGTGACCGTGGACGAAGACGGGTTCTCCACCATCGTCGACCGGGCCAAGGACCTGATCATCACCGGCGGCTTCAACGTGTCGCCCACCGAGGTGGAGACCGTGCTGCGCCTGCATGCCTCGGTGGTGGATGCGGCGGTGTTCGGCAAGACACTGGAGCGGGGCGGCGAGATGGTCGTCGCCGCGGTCGAGCTCGAACCCGGGGCGACCCTGGACGAGAAGGCCCTGCAGGACCACTGCCGGGAGCACCTGGCCGCGTACAAGATTCCCCGACGGATCGTGCAGATCACCGACACTCCGCGCACGATGCTCGGCAAGGTGCTGCGCCGCAAGGTGCGCGAGCAGGTGCTGCCGACCCTCTGAATGACCTTCACCCATCGCGGGTGACGCTGGCGCTGCCGGAGGGTTGGACACTGACACCTCCGGCAGACTGAGACGACGGCGCACCTCCGTGCCCATCGAACTCGGGCCGGTCGACTGGATCGTAGTGGAGTTTCCGGGCAGCACCTTCAACGGGTCGATCGCTCCGGAGATCACGTCGCTCGTTGACCGGGGTCTGGTGAAGATCCTGGACTTGCTGATCCTCATGAAGGACGCCGACGGCGCATTGGAAATCGCCGAACTTTCGGACCTCGAAGACGGCGAACTCGGGGAACTGCGAGCCTTCGAGACCGAACTGGCCACCCTCCTCAGCGAGGATGACGTGATCTCGGCGGCCGAGGCCATCGAGCCCGGCAGCACCGCCGCGCTCCTGGTCTGGGACAACCTCTGGGCCGCTCCGTTCGGAGCGTCGGTGCGGCACGCCGGCGGCCAGCTGGTGGCCAGCGGCCGCATCCCGGTACAGGTACTCCTCGCCGCGATCGAAGCCGATGACACGGAAGGAGCCTGATATGCCTATCGCACGCAGACGAGTTGGCTGGCCAGGGGTGATCGGGGCACCCATGGCCCGCACCGCCGCCACAGTGGGGACGGCGGCTGTCGTCGCCCACCGGGTGCGCCGCCGCGGCGACCGCCGGGACGACAGGCGCGACCGCCGCTGATCCGGTGTGACCGAGGCCGGCCCGGCTGTGAAGCCGGCAGGGCGAGTGCGCCTTAACCATCACAGGGCGACTCCCGGAAGGGAGCCGCCCGCTCTGACCGTCCAGTGCTGAACGGTGACTGCTGGAGAGGGTTAGTCGCCGAGGACGGCGCCCAGGTCGACGTCGCCGAGGGAGTCGCCCACAGTGGAGTCGACAGCGTCGCTGATCTCTGCGCCGAGATCACCGCCGGTGACATCGCCGCCGGTGACATCGCCCAGGTCAGCCTCATTCGCCGAACCCACCGGGGCCTCCACCGGTGCGTCGACCGGCGCGGTGACGGGAACGCTGGCGGAGGTGTCGTTGCCCGATGCCACCGGTCCGTTGCCGGAAGCGATAGGGGCGTCGATCCCGTTGGCGACGTTGTTGCCGGAGGCGACGTCGCCGGTGTCGCTGTTCAGCGAGTCCTCAACGATGGGACCGCTGACGACCGGGCCATTGACAATGCCACCGTCGTTGACGGAGGTGTCGGTGCCGGAGACTCCGTTGCCGGACACTTCCGTGCCGGAAACGTCGGCACCCGAAACCACGGGGGCCAGGATGCCTGTGCCGACTGCGCTGTTCCCGGTGACGGCATCCCGCAGGATGTCGTCGATGGCCTGGGTGCTCGTGGCCGACGTGGAACTGTCTGTCACCGTGGAGCCGGCGTTGTCGAGTTCCGCGGCCTGGGCGGGAGCCACGAGGCCTCCCACGATGAGGGCAGATGCTGCTGCACCGGTAACGCCAAATGCAGTGATTCGCTTCGTGATGGTCTTCATTGTCTGAACTCCAATTCATTAGTTTCGCTCCGGCCTCGGTGTTTACCCGGGCCGCATAGGTGGTCCGGAGCCTCTGCGCCCCTGGATTGGTCGGGCCGCGATATTTCGCTCTGAATCGGCCGTAATACCATCGGCGAATCAGCCGAGCAGGCGCGCCGTTCGCAGTCGTGGCGCACGATGGCCAGAGTGGCGAGAGCGGCCAAAAGACTCTCGAGAATTTTTCTCGGGCTCGACAAAATTATTGACATTGCGACATTCAGCGATATATCGTTGAGTGTCGTGGAAGTTCCGCGGCGCGTGCTCGCGACACCAGCGAGGCACGACATCGTGAAAGGACGATGACGATCATGAAGCGCTATCACCACACACACCATTCAGATTCCGGCGCCCCTGAGTTCGGTGCCCCGCAGTTCGGGCCGGGCATGAGCCGCGCCCACCACGACTCGCCGCAGGGCCACGGTCGCGGTTTCGGCCGGGGATTCGGTCCGGGCGGTCCCGGCTTCGGCGGTTTCGGTCCCGGATTCGGCCCCGGAGGTCCCCGCGGCTCCCGTCGCGCCAACCGGGGCGACGTTCGCTCGGCGATCCTCTCCCTGCTGGCCGACGGTCCCTTCAACGGCTACGGACTCATCCGGGCCATCGAGGAGAAGACCGGCGGCGCCTGGCGCCCCAGCCCCGGCTCCATCTACCCGACCCTGCAGCAGCTCGTCGACGAGGAGCTCATCTCGCCGACCGGTACCGAACGCCGCACGGACTACGAACTCACCGAAGCCGGCCGGGCCTATCTGGCCGAGCACGCCGACGACCTCAAGAAGGCGTGGGAAGCCACCCCGGGACAGTCGGACGCCGACGCCGCCTTCCACGAGAGCGTCGGCAAGCTCTTCGGTGTTGTGCATCAGTTCCGCTCGTCGGCGACCGATGCCCAGCGTGCCGCCGCCACCGAGAAGCTCGACGAGGTGCGCCGCGCGTTGTACCTCATCCTCGCGGACTGAGCCGTACGGGCGCGGACATTCCTGCTGCGCCCGGCCGACGACCGGGCCAGAATGGCGGCATGTCCAAGAGCCGTGCAGACAGCGCCACACCTCAGCCATGACGACGTCGGCGCTGATCCTCGGTCCGATGCTGCGGTACGTCGATACCGACTCCGCCAGTGTGTGGGTCGAGACCGCGCGGGCCGGGCAGGTCACGGTGAGGGCCGACGCCAGGACGTGGTCGGCGCGCACCTTCGCCGTGCACGCGCACCACTACGCGTTGGTGCAGGTCGACGGGCTGGCACCGGGCACGACCACTCCGTATGCGGTCGACATCGACGGCGTGCAGGTCTGGCCGACGGCGCCGTCACATTTTCCGGCATCCGTCATCAGCACGCTCACGCCCGGCGCACCCCTGCGGCTGGCATTCGGATCGTGCCGAACCAGCGTGCCGCACGACGCGAAGGGCAACCGCACCCACGGTGTGGATGCCCTGCGCAGCTACGCGCTGCAGATGGCCGCGCAGCCGGGCCGATTCTCCTGGCCCGACCTCGTGCTCTTCCTGGGCGACCAGGTCTACGCCGACACCACGAGCGAGCAGATGCAGCAGTTCATCCGTGCCCGGCGGGACCTCAACGAGCCTCCCGGGGAGGAGCTGGCCGACTTCGAGGAGTATGCGCATCTCTACGGCCTCGCCTGGTCCGACCCGGCGAATCGGTGGCTCCTGTCGACGGTGCCCACCGCTATGGTCTTCGACGACCACGACATCCGTGACGACTGGAACGCGTCGCTCAGTTGGAAGCGCGAGATGGAGCAGACCTCCTGGTGGCACGGGAGGCTGGTCGCCGGCCTGGCCTCGTATTGGGTGTACCAGCATCTGGGCAACCTGTCGCCCGTCGAGCGGGCAGCCGATGTGATCTGGCGGCTGATCGCCGGCCACGCCGGCGACGCCGAGCTTGACCTCAGCGACAGGCTCGACGCTTTCGTCGAGCGCGCCGACGCCGAGCCGGCCAGCTATCGCTGGAGCTACTGCCGGGACTACGGCGACAGCCGGCTGATTGTGGTCGATTCCCGCATTGCGCGCAGGCTCGACCCCGAAGACCGGGCCCTGATCGACGACGACGAATCCGGCTGGCTCGACGAGCGGATGCGCGGCGGCTTCCGCCATCTGCTGGTGGGCACGTCTTTGCCCTTCCTGTTGCCGACGGGCCTGCACCACCTGGAGGCTTGGAACGAGGCGACCGCAGAGGGCGCCTGGGGCGGGCCGATGGCCGTCGTCGGCGAGAAGCTGCGCCAGGCCCTCGACCTCGAACACTGGGCCGCCTTCCAGTCGAGCTTTCGCCGGGTGGCGCAGATGGCCACCGAGGTGGCCGACGGCAAACGTGGCCCGGCCCCCGACACCATCACATTCCTCTCCGGCGACGTGCACTACTCCTATGTCGCCGAGGTGGAGCGCAGCTCGGGCAGCCGCATCATCCAGGCCGTCTGTTCGCCGATCCGCAACCCGCTGGCCCTGCCGCTTCGGTCGTTCTCGGCCGTGCTGTCCTATGCCATCGCGAACCGTCCCAGCGAAATGCTGGCTCGGTCGGCCGGGGTGCCCGCGTCACCCCTGCGGTGGCGGGGGATCCTTGGGCCGTGGTTCGAGAACTGCCTCGCCAGCGTCTCGGCGACGCCGGCGGGGCTACGGTTCCGCTGGATCACAGGCATCGACCGGGGCGATGGCCGGGCGAGGCCCCGGGTGAAAGAAATCGCTGCCATCACCGTTTCGCCGCGTCTCTGAGAATTGCGCCTAGGCGCTCGCGAGCCAGAGGTCAGGGCCGAAGACCTCGTAGTGGATGCGAGCGGCCGGGACCCCCGACGCCAGCGCCTGTGCGCGCATCGCCCGCATGAACGGCAGCGGCCCGCAGAGGTACACCGAGGCGTCGAGCGGGATGGTCACCGAATCCAGAGACATGAAACCGTCGTGCGCGGTGTCCTGGGCGCTCGGCGCCTCGAGCCAGAGTTCCAGTTCGGCTGTTTCCAGGATTGCGACGTCGGCGCGCATCTGTTCGCGCAGGGCCCAGCGCTCGATGGTGCTCTCGGCGTGCAGCACCAGCACCTTCCGCTCCGACCCCGTCTCGACCAGCGAGCGCAGGATCGACGCCAGCGGGGTGCAGCCGATACCGGCCGACGCCAGCACCAGGGGGCCGTCGCCCGTGCTGAGGGTGATGTCGCCGCAGGGGTTGGAGAGCGTCAGCTGGTCGCCGACCTGCACGTCGCGGTGCAGGACTGGGGAGACCTCCCCGTCGTTGTCCAGCTTCACCGTGAACACCCGGGTCTCGGTGCCGGTGCCGGCCGAGAGCGAGTACTGCCGCACCTGGCGGATCCCATCGGGCATCCGCACCGTCACGCCCACGTACTGGCCGGGCCGGGACGCGGACGCCGGGGTGTCATCGGACGGCACGAGCGTGAACGTCACGGCGTCGCTGCCGGCGGGGTCCCGGCGCGTGACCGTCCACGGCGCGAGCGGCTTGTCGCTGGCCGCGGCGGCGTACAGGCCGCTCTCCTGCTTGATCAGGGCGTGGGCCATCAGCCAGTAGACCTCGGTCCAGGCATCCGCGATCTCGGCCGTGATGACATCGCTGAGCTCGGCGGCGATGGATTCGAAAAGGTACTTGTAGACCACGTCGTACTGCTCGGGCAGGATGCCGAGGGAGACGTGCTTGTGGGCGATGCGGGAGAGCATGATCTCCGGCGCGCTGAGGGGGTCCTTCACGAGATGGGCGGCGAACGCGGCGATGCTGCCCGCGAGGGCCTGCTGCTGCACGCCGCTCTTCTGGTTCGAGCGGCTGAAAAGGCCGTCGAAGAGTTCGGGATGCGCGGTAAACATGCGCGCGTAGAACCCGGTGGCGATGGCGGGCATCCGTTCGCCGACCAGGGGGAGCGTTGCTTCGATGAGGGGGTGGGACTGGGGGGACAGCATGCCGGCTCCTGACGTGTGGGGAAGTGGTGCGGGGAGTAGATGGGGAGTCTTACGCTAACAACCGCTACCCCCGGCCGAGGGAGGCTAAAGCCTCTAGTGGCGCCGATGACCGATACGGGACACGAGCGCCCCAGCGGCTCCGGAGCGACGGGTCCAGACTGGTCGCATGTCCACAGGTGTGCACCTCGTTCGCTCGGCCGCCGCGCCGCTCACTCGCACCAGCCCGCGAACGACACCCGGCCTGGACCTACAATCTGCTGGCGCTCACGGATGATTTTTCAAGGGGGGTTGCGAAAATTCTGAGAAAAGTTTTGGGTCGCGTGACGGCGCTTCGAAGCCCGGATTGACCCGGCAACTGCGGGTCGAATAGGCATCTCACCGGCAATCGAGAAGTGATCCAGACCTCCGGGCGGCATGCAACAGGGGTACGCCGATTCGGAGGACCTTCCCGGTGAGCGGTGAGGATCTATGCAGAAACATACTGCAGGGTTAGTCACTTCGCCCGGGTGGGCCCCCGCCCGTGGACGTCGACTAAGAACCGCTTTGCGTCCTCGTACATGCGATTCGCTCAGTGAGAGACATACAGAACTGTGACTACCCCGAACTCCCGCACTCCCGCAACACCCAAGACATCAGCTACATCCGCTACCGCCGTAATCCCCGCGGTGCCCATCGAGACCCGCGCGTCGAAGACCCATCGCACCCGCGTCACCCGTCGCTCAGCTGCAGCGATCGCTGTGCTCTCCATCGGTGCAATGGTCGGAACTGGATTCGTGTTGGAGCCTGCGATGGCCGCCCAGAACGATCGCGCGTCCGAAACCAAGACCCTCTCAGCCAGCGCGGCGCACTCAGAGCAGCTCGAGGCTTACAGCAGCATCACGCACGCCCACGCTGAGAAGGCTGCCACCGACACCATCGCCGGCGCGACCCCCGTGATCGCTGCGGCCGCGAACAAGGTCGACGCTACGCAGGTGGCCACGCCCGTCGCGATGCTCAACAACTACAAGTACCTGGCACCAGAGCGAATCTACGAGCTCGTCAGCCAGACGAACGCAGAGCTCCCACCCCTGCAGGCCGCAACGGCCGAGGTTGATCGAGTGGCTGCCGAGCAGGCCGCCGCGGAGGCTGCCGCTGCCGCCGCGGCCCAGGAGGCCGCCGAGGCACAAGCCGCGGCCGAAGCTGAGGCTGCCGAGGCTGCCCAGGCCGCCAAGGCTGCCCCGAAGACCAGCACTGCTCCGGCCCCGTCTGCACCGTCCAACCCGAGCGGCGCACAGGCCGTCGCCCGCGACATGATGTCCGCCAAGTACGGCTGGGGCGCCGACCAGTTCGGCTGCCTCGTCAGCCTGTGGGACAAGGAGTCCGGCTGGAACGTGAACGCGTACAACGCCTCGAGCGGTGCCACCGGTATTCCGCAGGCGCTGCCCGGCAGCAAGATGGCCACGGCCGGGTCGGACTGGGCGACGAACGCCTCCACCCAGATCTCCTGGGGCCTGGGCTACATCTCGGGCTCCTACGGCACACCGTGCGCGGCCTGGGCCAAATCCGAATCTGTGGGCTGGTACTAACCCACCAGGCACATTTTCATCACCTGACCGGCCCGCGGCCCAGGTTGAGGGGGCATTGCTCCCTGAAGCTGACCTGCGGGCCGTTCCGCCTGCAGACACGACGCGCCGGGTGCCCTGCCCAGCACCGTGACGCGGGCGTACTCTCGGGGCATGAAACGTGCGCTCGCCTCCGGCCTCGTCTTTGTGCAGATACTGCTGCTGGTAGGCCTCCTAGTCTTGCCGCATGGCACAGTGTGGCCGGTGAACAGCTTCGTCGTGGCCACCGCGATAGCGCTCCTCGCGGTGGGGGTGGCTCTGGCCGTGCAGGGGTCCACAACGCTGGGCCCCGCCATGACGGCCAGCCCGATACCGCGCGAGGACGCCCCGCTGGCCACCAATGGGGTCTACGCGGTGGTGCGCAACCCCATCTACACGGGGCTGATGGTGGGGGCGCTGGGACTGGTCCTGATCGGCTCCTCCCTTATGCACGTCGTGGCGTGGGTGGCCCTGATCGGTCTCCTGGCCGGAAAGACCCGCTGGGAGGAGCAAATGCTCGTTGAGGAGCACCCGGCGTACTCGGACTACGCGGCCCGGGTCGGCCGGTTTCTGCCGGGTGTCGGTCGGATCCGGTGAACGCGGGTATCGATTCGCCTCCGAAAACCGTTACCCCGAACATGACGACACCGCTCTCCATACTCGACCTCGCCCCCATCGCCCCCGGGCAGACCGTCAGGGAAAGCTTCGCCGCCAGCGTCGCGCTCGCCCAGACCGCCGAAAAGCACGGGTACGAGCGGGTCTGGTATGCCGAGCACCACAACATGCCCACAATCGCGTCGTCGGCCACCAGCGTGCTCGTCGGCCACATCGCCTCGCAGACCTCCACCATCCGGCTCGGATCCGGCGGAGTGATGCTGCCCAACCACTCGCCGCTCACCATCGCCGAGCAGTACGGCACCCTCGCGGAGCTGTACCCCGGCCGCATCGACCTGGGCCTGGGCCGGGCGCCCGGCAGCGACCAGACCACGGCCAGGGCTATGCGCCGCGACCCGCGGGCCTCCGACCAGTTTCCGCAGGACGTGATGGAGCTGGCCGCGTACCTGCGCGACGAATCGATCATCCCCGGTGTGCGGGCGGTGCCGGGAGCGGGCACCAACGTTCCCCTCTACATCCTGGGGTCCTCCCTCTTCGGTGCCGGTCTGGCGGCCGCGCTGGGCCTGCCGTACGCGTTCGCGTCGCACTTCGCCCCCGACTCCCTGTTTGAGGCCGTCGCCACCTACCGGCGAGACTTTCGGCCGTCGGCGCAGCTCGCCGAGCCCTATCTGATGGTGGCCGCCAATGTGATCGCGGCCGACGATGGGGCGGATGCCGCACAGCAGTTCGAGATCATGCGTCGCTCCAGGGTGCGCAGCATGATCGCCCGCGGACCGGCGTCGCCCGAGTACTCCGACGACCAGATCGATGCCTTCCTCACCACCACCGAGGGGCGCCGCCTGGCCGACATGATGCGGTACACGGCCGTGGGCACTTCGGCGGACGTGCGCACGTTTCTCGACGACCTGGTCGCATCCACCCAGGCCGACGAACTCATCCTCGCCCACGCGTCGCAGCAGATCGGTGACCGACTGCGCTCCGTGGAGCTGACCGCCGGCGCCATGGCCGGCGTCCTGGCCTGAGGCGCCAACGATCACTCCCTGTTGCCGCCGTGACAAGCGGCTAAGGTCACAGACATGACCCCGGATTCCCTCGTCGAGTTCTGCCTCAGCCTGCCCCAGGCCACCGAGTCGTTTCCGTTCGGCGAGGAGACCAGCGTCTTCAAGACCAGCGGCAACGGCAAGATCTTCGCTCTCAGCGCCCTGGCCGGTGAACCGTTCAAGGTCTCGCTGAAATGCGACCCCGAAGAAGGGCGTGCGCTGCGGGAAGAGTTTCCCGAGCACATCACCCCCGGCTACCACCTCAACAAGAAGCACTGGATCACCGTCGTGCTAGACGGGGTCGTGGAAGACGAGCACGTGGAGCAGCTGCTGCGCGACAGTCACGCGCTCGTTCGACCGAAGGTGCCCCGGGTGCCACGGGGGAGCGCCGGGTAAGCACCTGACTACGAGGCGTCGAGCGCTTCGCCGGTCGGGTCCACGGCATTCGTGTCGACCAACGGCATACCACCCAATGGCACCCCCGCCCAGGAGAGCAGCGTCCAGCCCTCGTCGGGCGACCCCGTCAGCTCGACAACGCCGGTGTTGGCCAGGTCGTGCAGCCCGGCGAACATCGGCGGCACATTCGTGGCGCGAGCCGCCGCCCAGACCCGGATCGCGGCGCCGTGGCTGAACACCGCCGCCGTCGCGCCGCTGGCCGCGGCCACGGCGATGTCGGCGTCGAACCGGGCGAAGAACGCGTGGCCATCCGGCCCGCCGGGCATGCCCACATCGAGGTTGCCGGCGCCCCAGGCGAACACCGTCTCCATGTAGGTGCGAACGGATGCGTGATCGCTGCGTCGCTCGAGCGCGCCGGCTTCGATCTCGTGCAGGCCGTCGGTGACCTGGATGTCCAGGCCGCGGTCGACGGCGAGCGGCCGGGCCGTGAGCTGGGTGCGATGCAGCGTGGACGCGAAAATACTGTCGATGGAATCGAACCTGAGCGCCTCGGGAATAACGGCGGCCTGACGTTCGCCGAGCTCGGTCAGGCCCGGGCCCGGGTGGGCGGTGTCGAGTTGCCCGAGTACATTGGCGGGCGTCTGGCCGTGGCGGATCAGGAGGAGTCGCATGGTCGTTCCAGCATAGGCACGGGGCGGTCAGTGCAATAGGCGGTCGCTCATGTAGCCCGGGCAGAAGGCGGGCGGCTGAGTGACGGGCGTTTGTGAGGACAACGGTCGGAAACAGGGACCCTGTGTCCAATCCCGTCCTTGGAATGTCACTTTTTCCCGAGAACGAGGTGCGGTTCTGCACTCTCAAACCAATCACGGAACCGTGTGCTCCGGCTGCGAGCCGAGTGAGAGCGTTCGTTCGCCGTTCACCGGGATTTTTCGCGGCATCGCCACGGTGGACCGGGCCCATCCGAGGCTCGTCACCCACAGCCTCGAAGGGGGCATCCCTGTGCGCACTCACTGGCGTCGGCCAATCCCGGCCGCCATCCTCACCCTCGCCCTGGCGGTTCCACTCGCCGCGACCCTGAGCCCGACCGTGGCCGCCTTGGCTGCAGAGGCTCCCGCGGTCCGCATCAACACCGCCACGGTGGCGGCGGATGTCTCCGGCTGGATCGTCAGGGACGACAAGGACGAGCGCACCTTCGCGCTGCCGGCGAACACCGTTATCGAACCCGGCGCTTCCTCGCCGTCGACGTGGGCGGCGCCGGCGCCACCAACTTCGGCCTTGGCACTGCCGATGTCGCCCGCCTCTTCCTGGCCGACGGCACCACCCTGGTCGACTCCTACGCCTGGGCCGCGCATGCCGGCACCAGCTGGGGTCGTTGCCCCGACGGCACCGGAGAGTTCCGCGAGACCACGGCGCCCACCCGTGGCGCAGCCAACGCCTGTGTCGTGTCGGCCTCCGACACCGTGCGACTCAACGAGGTGGAGTCAAGCGACGGCTACGCCGGCGACTGGATCGAGCTCGTCAACATCAGCACGGCGCCGGTGGATGCGTCCGGCCTGGTTCTGAAGGACAACGACGACAGCCACGCCCCAGTCCTGCCGACCGGTTCGACCATCGCGGCCGGCGGGTACCTCGTTGTCGAGGCGCCGGTCCTGGGCTTCGGCCTCGGCAGCGCGGACAACGCCCGCCTTTCCGACACCGACGGCGTTACGCCGATCGACGCCTACGACTGGACGGCCCACGCGAGCGCGACCTACGGCCCTGCCCCGACGGCGTCGGAGCGTTCGCTGACACGGCAACCGCGACCACGGGCGCCGTCAACGACTGTGTCGTTCCCGCGACGGCCGATGTGCGCATCAACGAGACCGAGTCGAACGGCGGCACGCCCGGCGACTGGGTGGAGCTGGTGAACCCGGGCCCGGTCGACGTGGACCTCAGCGGCTGGATCGTGCGCGACAACGACAACACCCACACCAAAGTCCTCCCGTCCGGCTCCGTGATTGCCGTCGGCGGATTCTTCATCGTCGAGGAGGGCATGCTCGGCTTCGGACTGGGCTCGTCCGACTCGACCGGTTTCGGTGCCCGCCACAGCGAAGCCGGGCGCGCACCGCATCGTCGTCGTGGCCCAGGACGGCACGCTGATCGGTTGGGACGACATCCTCGTCACGGCGATGACGGCAGCGACGACGGCGCAGGCTACCGCGGTCGCACCCACGAGGGTGCGGCCGCCGGACGCGTTCGTGCCCGGCGGAGGCGTCTTCCGTGGTCACGCCGCACGAACCTCAACTTGCGAGTACCCCCTGGGGTATCGCAGACTGGAGTCATGACCCAAACCCGATACGTCATCATCGGCGGCGTCGCCGGCGGCATGTCCGCTGCCACCCGCCTCCGCCGCCTCGACGAGAACGCCCGGATCACGGTGTTCGAACGGGGCGACCATGTCTCGTTCGCCAACTGTGGCCTCCCGTACTACCTCGGCAGCGTCATTGAGGAGCGATCCAGCCTGCTGCTGCAGACACCGGCGTCCCTCGCCAGCCGCTTCGCCCTCGACGTGCGGGTGGGCACCGAGGTGATCGGCATCGACAGCGCGGCCAAGACTGTCCGGGTGCGTGACCTCAGCACCGGCCGGGAGTCGACCGAAGGGTACGACGCCCTCGTGCTCTCGCCGGGCGCCTCGCCCGTGCGCCCGCCGCTGCCCGGCGGCGAGCGGATGCTCACCCTGCGCAACATCGACGACGTCGACGCCGCCATGGCCGCCCTCGCCGCGGCGCCCCGAAGCGCCCTCGTGATCGGCGCCGGCTTCATCGGCCTCGAAATGGTGGAGAACCTCGCGCACCGGGGCCTGGACGTCACCCTGGTGGAGCTCGATGATCAGGTGCTGCCGCCGCTCGACCCCGAGATGGCGGGCCCGGTGGCCGAGCGTTTGCGGGCCGCGGGCGTCAGCGTGCGGCTGGGTATCCAGGTCGTCGAGCTCGGCGCGGACACCGCCACGCTCAGCGACGGCAGTGTCGTGGCCGCCGACTTCGTGCTCGCCGCGATCGGCGTGCGGCCCGACACCGCCCTGGCGAAGGCCGCCGGCCTCACGATCGGCGACCGTGGCGGTATCGCGGTGGACGACCAGCTGCGCACCAGCGACCCCCACATCTACGCCATCGGCGACGCCGTGGAGAAGACCGACGCGATCTCGGGCGAACAGCGCTTGGTGGCCCTCGCCGGCCTGGCCAACCGCCACGGCCGTATGGTCGCCGACGTGATCACCGGCAGGTCCATCCGGGTGCGCCCGGCCCTCGGCACCGCCGTGGTGGGCATGATGGGACTCACCATCGCCGCGACGGGCTGGAACGAGAAGGTGCTCGCGGCCCGCGGGCGCAACATCCGGGTTATCCACACCCACCCCGCCTCGCACGCCGGCTACTACCCGGGAGCGGAGTCGATGGCGCTCAAGCTCGTCGTCGACGCCGACACCGACGCGATCCTCGGCGCCCAGGGTGTGGGCGGCAACGGCGTCGACAAGCGCATCGACGTGATCGCGACGGCCATGGCCGGCGGCATCACGGCATCCGAACTCGCCGACCTCGAACTGGCCTACGCGCCGCAGTTCTCCTCGGCCAAGGACCCGGTGAACATGCTCGGCTACGTGGCGCTCAACGCGGCCGAAGGTCTGACCCCGTCGGTGCAGTGGCACGAACTGGACGCGGCCCGAGCGGCCGGCGCCACCCTGATCGACGTGCGCACGGCGGGCGAGTACGCCGAGGCCGCGGTCCCCGGCTCGGTCAATATTCCACTTGACGACATCCGCGCCCGTCAGGCGGAGTTGCCCGAGGGCCGGCTGATCGTGCACTGCAAAGTGGGCCAGCGCGGCCATACGGCCGTGCGGCTGCTCGCTCAGCTGGGCCGCGACGCGGTCAACCTCGACGGGGGCTACCTCACCTGGGCTGCGGGCACGGATGCGGCGCGCACCGACCTCGAGCGCGCCGCCGCGCAGCTGACCGCCTGAGTCATCCGCCGGCACGGATTCGCCCAGTTGCCGCTAACGGCCCCTTGCGGGTGCGCGATTAGGCCATTGTCGGCAATTCGCTACTGCGTGACCCAGGGAGTTGAGCGATAGGGCCCCTTCAGCGCTCGTGACGGGCCTGGGCGTCATCGCCGGGGGCGCCGATCTGGTCAAGCAGGCGCTGCATGGCCAGGCGGCCGAGCTCCTCGCCGTCGACCTCGATCGAGGGAGCACCCCGCAAGCCCAGGGCCGCCCTTCAACTCCGCGAGCTGTGAGTTAAGCACCGAAAATCTCCGGGTTTCGGTGCTTTTCTCACGGCTCGCGGCCGTGAACTGGAGCATTTGGCGCCAAAGTCACGGCTCGCGGGTCCGTAAAATGAAACTGTGACGGATGCGACGCAGCACGCCCGGGTGCCGATTTCGCGCATCGTCGATGAGGGACTGCTCATCGCGCTGTCTTCGGTCCGGATGGCCGTCAAGAACGACATCATCGTCGCGGGCCTTGCCGAGCACGCCGACTATGACATGGCCAGGTTCGCCGCTTCGGCCCGCCGGGAGATGCTCGCCCTCGCCGAGGAGAACCAGGAGTCCGCCGAGCGGGTGCGGGTGCAGCGCAAGGAACTGACCTCGTCGACCTGGCGATACGACCTCACCCAGGACCAGCTGATGGACCTCCGGAAGCTCAAGCTGCGCCGGAAGGTGCACAAACTCCTCGCCGTAGCCCTGGCCGCCGTGGCCGAAGACGAGGAACAGGTCGCCCGCCTGGTGCGGGACGCCCAGAAAGCGGCCAGCAACGAGCTCCAGGACGCCATGCACACCCGCCTCATGCGACTGTCGATTGACGCGCTGGACCCCGAGTATCAGCTCCGCCGGGCCGAACGCACCGAAATGTTCGTTCTCGTCGATCTGGCCCTGCTCAAGCTCAAGGCCGACGAAGCAGCCGGTCAGGGCCCCGGCGACTACTGACCTTCTGGGCACGCCGCCCGCGGCGACTGCACAGCACGCCGCCGTCGCCGTTTCCCGGTCGCCGGGGCGACTACGGTTGAGGAGGTCCGGGGACGGGCCGGCGAGAGAGGAACGGGCACGAGTGAGCGACATTGCGGGTGAATTAGCGCGGGTGCGGGGCGCCTTCGACCGACCCACCCTGCGGCTGCTCGACCGCAAGTGGGCACCGTTCGTGCTCGCGGTGTTCAAGTCGTCGTTCAGCCGCGACCGCCGCAGCGTGCAGGCCGACAGGCTGCACACCCAGGTGGATGCCTACCTCGCCGACCTCCGATCCATTGGCAGTGAGATTCCCGGCAAGAACGGCCGGGCCCTCTGCGTGCAGTGGATGAACGACCAGTGGCTCTACCGCGAGACCGGGGAGGACGACGAGGAGCAGTACTCGCTCACCTCGCACGCCCTCGAGGCCCTGCTGCTTGTCGACGGGCTCTCCCGCGACCGCGCGCTGATCAGCGAATCGCGCCTCACCACCATCGTCGACACCGTGCGCCACCGCGCCACCCAGGCGAACCCGGACCGGGACGAACGCATCCGCCGGCTGGACCTGGAGATCGCCGAAAAGGCCGCCGAACGTGACCGCCTCGCCACCGGCGGCGAGATCGCCGCGGCCTCGAACGACCAGATGCACGAGGGTTACGCCAACCTGATCGACCTGATCACCCAGCTGCCCAGCGACTTCAAGCGCGTCGAGGAATCCGTCGCCGGCATGCACCGGCAGATCGTGAACGACTTCCGCGCCGAGGAACGGCCGATCAGCGAGGTGCTCGACGAGTATCTCTCCAAGACGGATGCGCTGATGTCGTCGACCGCAGAGGGCCGTGCGTTCGAGGGCGCCTTCGTGCTGCTGCGCAACGACGCCCTGCTCGCCGAGCTCAAGAACGACCTGGAGTCGATCATGCTGCACCCCTTCGCCCTCCAGCTCAGCGCCGCCGACCGGCGCAGCTTCATGGGCACCGTCAGCCTGATCCGCAAGGGTGTCGACGACGTCCTCACCCAGCGCAACGGCCTGACCACCACACTGCGCGAGCACATCGTGAACCACGACGTGGTCAAGGACCGGGAGCTGGAACGGCTGCTGCGTGAGATCAACAAGGAACTCGCCGTCTGGATGCAAACCGCCGGGCCGCGCTCCACGGTGACCGCCGAGCTGATGCCCGGCACCCTGGAGCTCGAGCACCTGCGCGAACGCTTCTACGACCCCGGCGCCCACAAGGCGCCGCCACCGCTGGAGGACGTCTCGGCGTTCGCTCCGGAGCCGCCGACCCTCGATGCGATGCGCACCCAGGGCGGCCCGCTGCTGGCCGAGCTCCGCGATGCCATGGTGTCGGCATTCACCGCCAACGGTGCCGCATCCGTCGGAGACGCCTTCAACAGCCTTGAACCGGCGATGCGCCGGCCGGTAGAGATCCTCGGGCTGCTGCAGATCGCCACCCAGGTCGAGGCCGTGGACCGCACGGATGCCGCGGCTGCGGCGGATGGCGCTGGCACCGCGGACATCGGCACCAAAAACGTCGAGACCGAGGACTTCGAGACCGTGCGACCCGACGGCTCCCGCCGCACCTTCAGGGTGCCGCGCATTACTTTGACCGACGACGACACCGCGGCCCTGGCCGCCCTGAACTATGGATCTGATCATGACTGACGACGTGGCCGCCGACGTAACCGACGAGACCTTCGAGGGCGCCGGGAGCGCCGAGACCGCCGAGGAGCAGGACGGCGCCCAGAGCTTCTCGCTCTTCGAGGGCGACGAGGGCGGCCTGACCGTGGAGCAGCGCCGCACCCTGGTGCTGCTGCTGAAGCACCGCTACATCTCGGCGGCCCTGCAGCCGGCCGAATGGCGCACCCTGCTCGCCTCGCAGAGCCTGCTCAAGTCGCGCCTCAATGACCTCTTCCTCGACCTGCACGTCGACCTGCATTACGAGGTGGCCTTCAAACGACAGGCCGTCGGCGAGGGCGGCGACAGGTTCCCGACCCTGCTGCATGACGTGGCGTACACCCGCGAGGAGACCATCCTGCTGGTGCTGTTGCGGCAGAGGTTCCGCAGCGAACGCGCCAGCGGCGTCGACATCGTCATCGTCGACCGGGACAACCTGGTCGAGAACGTCGCGCACTTCCGGCCGGAGCACGCCACCGACAGGTTCGGTGACGCCCGTCGCGCCGCCGCGGCCGTTGACAGCCTCGCGAAGGCGCGGGTGCTGCTGAAGACCAGCGACCCCGACAGGTTCCGGATCTCGGCCGTGATCGAGGTGCTGCTGCCCATCGAACGGCTCGGCGAACTGTGGGAATGGCTGGTGGAGCAGAACGGCCGGGAGTTCCTTGAGCCCGAACCCGAGACGTCCGAACCCGCCGACCCCGCCCTGGAGGCCGTCTCATGACCGATTCCCCGCTGTTCCACATGGACGGTGCCACCGAGGGAACCACCCAGTGGCGCGCCGAGTCCTTCCAGATGGTCAACTGGGGCGGCTTCCAGGGCCACCACGAGGTGGACTTCGCCGCTTCCGCCACCCTGGTCTCCGGCGCATCCGGCACCGGCAAGTCGAGCCTGCTCGACGCCTACCTGGCGCTGATGATGCCCTCTGACACCCCGTTCAACGGTGCGTCCAACGACGCCGGCTCCGGGCGGGCCCGCAGCGTCGACCAGCGCAACCTGATGACGTACCTGCGCGGCAAGACCGACTCCAGCCGCGAGGCCGACACCGGCCAGATGCACGACCAGGTGCTCCGCGGCGCCGACTCGGCCACCTGGGGTGCGATAGCGATGACCTTCATCGACGACAACCAGCGCCGGTTCACGGTGCTGCGCGCCTACTTCGTGCCGCGCGGCGCCACCAAGTTCGCCGACGTGACCATGAAGATGGCCACCCGCGACGGCCGGCTCGACCTGCGCGAGCTCGCCGACGTCACCGAGGCCCGCTTCGACAAGCGCGCCCTGAAGAACCGGTTCGCCGACCTCGACGTGTTCGACACGTACGCCGCCTTCTCCCAGACCCTGTACACCCGGCTCGGCATCGGCGCCAACGGCGAGGGCGGCAAGGCGCTGCGGCTTCTGGCCCGCATCCAGGCCGGCCAGCAGGTGAAGACCGTCGACGGCCTCTACAAGTCGATGGTGCTCGAAGAGCCCGCCACCTATGCCGCCGCCGACAAGGCCGTCGACCACTTCGAAGACCTGGAACGCTCCTACGGCGCCATGGTCACCGAGGCGCAGAAGGCCAAGGTGCTCGAACGCCTGCCCGAACTGCACCGCGACTACGAGACCGCGACCGAGAAGGCTGACCTGATCGACCGTTTCGGCGTGCACCGCGACGGTGACACCCCCTTCGTGCTCTGGCAGCTGCTCACCGAGCACGGCCTGCTCGATACCGCCGCCGACACCAACCGCGCCCGCCGGCGCGACAACCAGGTCCAGCACAGCGCGGCCCGGGATGCCGAGACCGAGCTGAGGAGCCGGGTCGCCGACCTGCTGCACCAGCAGCGCGACAACGGCGGCGACGCGCTCGCCGGCCTGCAGAACGACCTCGATGTGCTCACCGCCAAACGCGACGACGTGGCGGCGGAACGCGCCAGGTTCAACGACCGCATTTCCCTGTTGGGCGCCGTCGCCGGCACCGCTGACGACGCAGCCGACGGCGTCGCAGGTGATGTCGCCATCACCTCCGCCGACGGCTTCGCCGCCGCGCAATTGGCCGCAGAGGGATTCATCGCCAGGTTCGCCGCCTCCGAACAGGAGCTCGATCTCGAGCGGGTTTCCCTGCAGCGCACCGCCTACCCGGTCGAAGAGAAGATCCGCACCCTCAAGCAGGAGCACGCCTTCCTCAAGGGGCGCGCCAGCCTGGTTCCCCAGCACCTGCACAACGCCCGCCTGATGATCGCCGAGGCCGCAGGAATACCCGCCGAGGAACTGCCATTCGTGGCCGAGCTCATCGACATCGCCCCCGGTGAAGACGATTGGCGCCAAGCCGCCGAGGTCACCCTCGGCTCGGTCGTGCGGGTGCTGCTCGTCGACGAGAACCGGCTGGCCGCCCTCGGCCGCGCCATCGACCCGTTGCACATCCCGGTGCGCATCCACTTCGAAGGTGTCACCCTGCACCCGCACCAGCAGGTGCAGCATGACCCGCGGTACGTCTCCGGCAAACTGACCTTCAAGGACTCACCCTTCAGCCGCTGGGTGCAGGACCGCGTGCAGGCGCCCGCGATCGACGCGCTCTGCGTCAATGGTCCGGCCGAGCTCGCCGGCGACGGCTCCAGGGTCACCCAGAGCGGCCAGATCCGCCAAGGCAAGCGTGGCGCTCACGGGTGGAACAAGGAGCAGCGAGCCATCATCGGGTTCTCCAGCACCGTCCGCCTGGCGGAGATCAACGAGGAGCTGGCCGCGCTGAAGGCCTCCGCCGACTCTCTCGCGCAGCAGGCCTCCGCCAAGGCCGGGCAGATCATTGCCCTGCGACGCCTGAAGGATGCCCACCAGCACCTGCTCGACACCGTGTGGGCGGCCATCGACGTGGCTGGAGCCCAGGCGCGCATCGGCGCCAAGGAGGCCGAGCGGGAACGCCTGCTCGCCGGCAGCGACGTGTTGCGCGGGCTCCAGGACGAAGAGGCGCGGCTGTCGGCCGAACTGGAGACCGCCCAGAAGCACAAGCACCAGACCGAGCGGGAGGCCGCGGTGCTCGGCGAGGAGCATGCCGCAATCGTGGACCGCCAGGATGTTGTGAACGACAGGCTCGAGCGCATCACCGCCGACGAGTCGGTCACCCTGCCGGACGAACACGCCGCCGTCCTCGACGCGCAGTTCGCCGCCGTGAGCGACAGCGCCGAGCTGGCCACCTTCGCGAACGGCGTGAAGCGTCTCCGCGAGCGGCTCACCGAGCAGTCGAGCCAGGACCGCGACACCGCCCGCAGTGCCAGGGACACCCTGCTCGGCATCTTCGAGACCTTCCAGAGCCGCTGGCCCGACCCCAACATCGGCGTGGCGATGGAGTCCTACTCCAGCTACAACGACATCCTCGACGCCGTTTACACGCTCGGCCTCTACGAGCGCCGGCAGGAGTGGAAGCGGCGCCTGTCCGCGTGGAGCGGGCAGGACCTCGTTCCTCTCATCGGCGCCTTCACCACCTCGATCGAGGAGATCGAAGACCGGTTGCGGCCCATCAACGACATCCTCAGGACGCTGCCGTTCGGAGCCGGTCGCGACAGGCTGCAGATCTCGTTGCGCCGGCTGCACCAGGGCGACGCCTCGGCCTTCCGCAAGGAGCTCAAGCTGCTCTCCTCCGGCTCGACCGAGGAGTTCACCGACGAGCAGACCGAGAGCCGGTTCACCAGGCTCCAGGCGTTCATGAACCTCATCCGCCGGCCGGACGAGCTCGACGTCGCCGGCCAGGGGCGCGCCGTCGCCGCCCGCCACGCAGCCAAGGCCGACTCGGACCGCGACCTGCTCCTGGACGTCCGCAGGCACGTTGAGATCACCGCAGTGCGCACGACTCCCGACGGGGTGGAGGTGAGCACGTACTCGTCGCTCGGCGGGAAGAGCGGTGGTGAATCGCAGGAGCTCGTCGCTTTCGTCGTCGGCGCCGCCCTGCGGTTCCAACTCGGCGACGAGAGCCGCACCCGGCCGCGCTTCGCCCCGGTCTTCCTCGACGAGGGTTTCGTGAAGTCGGACTCCGAGTTCGCCGGCCGGGCCGTCGCGGCCTGGAAGGGCCTCGGCTTCCAGCTCATCGTGGGATCGCCGCTCGACAAGGTCACCGCACTCGAGCCGCACATGGACCTCGTGCTGTCGATGACCAAGAACACCGCGACGGGCTTCTCCTACATCACCCCGCTGATGTCGCCGGAGCCGCGGGACGCCGCGCAGCCCGAACCCGCCGGGACCGAAGCTGACAGGGCCGAACCCGATAGAAACGTGGCCTGACCCGCGCGCCGCTCTGGCTGGTCAGCTGAACGCGGCTTACGCTGGCCCGATGGTGTCAGTGCGGGATCTGCGACGCTCGGATGGCCGTGTGCTCCGGGTGCACGATAGCACTGGAGGTCCCGGCCTCGCCGATGATTCCGGTGCGGGCGGCGACGGAGGTTACGGAGGCGACGGCCCGCCAGGCGACGCGTCCCCGGCACGGCTCACGGTGCTCTGGCACCACGGCTCGCCGCAGACCGGGGCCCTGCTCGAGCCATTGCTCGCGGCGGCGGCCCAGCGGAGCATCCGTCTGCTCTCGTATGGGCGGCCCAGCTACGGCGGGTCGACGCCGCTGCCCGGCCGCACCGTCGGGTCGGCGGCGGCGGATGTCGCGGCAATCGCCGACGCCCTCAACCTGGGCAGGTTCGCGGTGATGGGCGCCTCAGGCGGCGGGCCGCACGCCCTGGCCAGTGCGGCGCTGCTGCCCGAGCGGGTGATCGCCGCCGCGTGCCTGGCCGCGATCGCACCCTTCGACGCCGACGGCCTCGACTTCTTCGACGGCATGGCATCGGATGGCGCGTTGCGCGCCGCCCTCGCCGGCCGACCGGCCCGCGAGCACTACCAGGCGACGGCGGAGTTCGATCCGGCTAGTTTCGTGGAGCGGGACTACGCCGCCCTTGGGGGCGACTGGGCGTCGCTGGGAGCAGACGTGGGGAAGGCCTCGGCAGCCGGTCCCGACGGGCTCATCGATGACGATATGGCCTTCGTGGTGCCGTGGGGATTCGACGTGACGGCGATCTCGGTGCCGGTACTGATCGCGCAGGGCGGCCTAGACCGTGTGGTGCCCCCCGCGCACGGGGCCTGGCTGGCTCACGCGATCCCGAACGCCGAGCGCTGGGACTCTGCCGACGACGGCCACATCTCGATCCTCAACGAGTGCCCGCCGGCGCTGGACTGGCTGCTCGCGCACTCCTGAGCCCGACCGTCGCTCCGCAGGCGCGGCGCGAGCAATTCGCCCGGGAACTCGTCGCAGCGCCGGTGCCTGAGGGCATCCGCCTGACTATCGCCTGGGCCGAACGGCGGTAGCGCCGAAGCGATCCTCCGCGGAGCGCTGGATAAGTAAAAAATACTTGACACGATGTCTAGACCGGCATACATTCATCGTGTCAACAATCTTTTACACGCTGGACACCATCCGGCGACCAGGCAGGGAGCTGCAGATGGCACACGAAGAACAACGCGCCTGGATCATGGCCGGCGTCACGATCATCGCGTACGGGATCTATCTCGGCTGGGTGCTCGGCGGCGCCCATGGCGAGCCTCTCGCCGAGGTGCCCTACGCCGCGGCGATGCTCTGGACGATCGGTGGCGCGATCGTGGGTTCGATCCTGCTCAACATCGTCGCCGCCATCCTCTCGCCACGGGATGCTACCGCGAAGGATCAGCGCGATACGGAGATCCACCGCACGAGCCAGTACATCGGTCAGTCGTTCGTCATTCTCGGCGCCGTGCTGGCGATGCTGTTCGCCCTGGCGGAAGTCGGCTTCTTCTGGATCGCCAACGTGATCTACCTCGGCTTCATGCTCTCCGCTCTGCTGGGCTCCGTCGCCAAGATCGTCGCCTACCGCCGGGGATTCCAGTCGTGGTGAAGGCGACGAGCGTGACCAACAACATCCGCGGCCTGCGTTTCGCGCACGGCGAGATGACCCAGGCAGCGCTGGCCGACCGGGTGGGCGTGACCCGGCAGACCATCATCGCCATCGAGCAGGGACGTTATTCGCCCTCTCTCGAGGTGGCGTTCCAGATCGCGCGGGTGTTCAATCGACCACTCGACGACGTGTTCCAGTACCCCGCAACTTCCATCCCCACTCGACCTGGAGGCACATCATGAGGGCCATCGTCCACCACAGCTACGGTTCGGCCGAGGTTCTGCACCCCGCCGAGATCGAGCGGCCGGCCGTCGGGGCCGACGACGTGCTCTTGCGCGTGGAGGCCGCGAGCCTCAACATCGGCGACTGGCACCTGATGGCCGGGTTGCCCTACCTCGTGCGCCCCGCCGTTGGCCTGCGCGCCCCGAAAACCCGGGTGCGGGGCATGGATGTCGCGGGTCGCGTCGAGGCCGTCGGCGCCAATGTCACCCGGTTCAGACCGGGGGATGAGGTATTCGGCGTCTGCGAGGGATCCCTGGCCGAGTACGCGATCGCCCGGCCCGACAAGCTCGAGCCCAAGCCTGGGGCCCTGAGCTTTGGACAGGCCGCGGCCGTGCCGACCTCGGCCGTCACGGCGTTGCAGGCCCTCGCCCAGATGCGGGCCGCCGGCCCGGGGGAGCGGGTGCTCGTGATCGGGGCCTCCGGAGCCGTCGGCGGCTATGCCGTGCAGCTGGCCAAGACGTTCGGCGCGCAGGTGACGGGCGTCGCCAGCACCGCCAAGCTCGACTACGTGCTCTCGCTCGGGGCGGATGTGGCCGTCGACTACACTCGCGGCGACATCACCCGGTCGGGCGAGCGCTACGACCTCGTGCTCGAAACTGGCGGCAACCGCTCGGTCTCGTCGCTGCGCAAACTGCTCGCGCCACGCGGCACCCTCGTACTGGTCGGCGGCGAAGGCGGCGGCCGGGTGACCGGCGGTTTCGAGCGGGCCCTGCGAGCTCTGCTGCTCTCGCCGTTCGTGACCCAGAAGCTCACCGGCCTGGTGTCGATTGTGCGCCAGGACGACCTGCACACCCTCGCGGAGCTGCTCGAGAGCGGGGCGATCACGCCCGTCATCGACCAGGTGTATCCGCTCGCCGAGGCCGCGACGGCCATGCGCCGCCTCACCGACGGCAGCATTCGGGGCAAGGTCGTCGTCACGCCTTCCTCAACCGGTCGGGCGAACCCGGCTTAGCCGAGGGCCTCCGCTTGATCGTCGACTGGGCGCACAGAGCGTAAAGTTCGGCACGACGCCATACCGCGCGACCCAACCCGCGCCAGAACCGAAGGAAAGCACCGTGGACATGCGACTGGAATTAGTGCCACTGCCCTCTGCCGATGTCGACCGCAGCAAGGCCTTCTACGCGGATCGCGTCGGTTTCCACGTCGATCACGACGTGGAGCCAGGTAACGGCATGCGCGTCGTGCAACTGACTCCGCCGGGATCTGCGTGCTCCGTTGTGGTCGGTGTGGGCATCAGCGCCCCGGATGCGCCCCCGGTGCAGAACCTGCACCTGGTCGTGGATGACGTCGAGGCCGCCAGAACCCTTCTCCTCGCCAACGGCGTCGAGGTGTCGGGCATCAGCGACATGGGCGGGGGCGTGCGCTACGCCTACTTCAGCGATCCCGACGGCAACTCCTGGGCCCTCCAGCAAATTTCTCTCGCCCCGGCGCCAACACCGAGATAGCTCCTAGGCTGCACCGCCGGCGACGCCGAGCAGCCCGGCGGCCCGGCGCAGTTCGGCGCTGGGTTCCTGGGCCCACCGGTCGAGCACGATCTGCGCGCGGCCGCGCGCCGGACCGGCCAGGGCATCAATCAGCGGCCGCACCACATCCGCCGTGAGGGGGTCCAGGAGGGCGGGTACCTGCGCGGTTCGCAGGAACCCCTCGATGCGGGTGAGGTCGGAGGCCCTCAGTATTTGCACGTGGGACTGCAGCAGCACCACGGCCGCCAGACGGCGCTCGAAGACCGGCAGTGCCCACAACTCGGAACACAGTGCCGTGATCTCGTCGTGGCCGAGGCCGGGATAGCGCCGGCCGGCATCCCGGATCGTGCCGCGCACCGCGCCCACCGACGCACCGTAGAAGGTGAGGCTGCCGCCCAGCCGGGCCAGATCGGCGTCCGCGCGCTCCCAGGAGCTTTCTCGCTGCAGGGTGGCGTCGATGAACTCGCCGGCGGCACTCATCTATCTATTCTCGCCGATCCTTGTGGACGCGCCCCGCGATCTGGGAGGCTGGTCGGCATGGCCGACGCCGACATGAAAGCAGACCTCCGCCGCTACCTGCAGGTAGGCCGGGAGGCACTCCTCTGGAAACTCCAGGGACTCAGCGAGTACGACATCCGCCGGCCCCTGGTGCCGACCGGCACCAACCTGCTGGGACTGGTTAAGCACATGGCCGGGGTCGAGGCCGGCTACCTCGGTGCGACCTTCGGCCGGCCGTTTCCGGAGCCGCTGCCGTGGCTGGACGACGACACCGAGGACAACTCCGATATGTGGGCCACCCTCGACGAGTCTCGCGACGCGGTCGTCGACCTGTACCGGCGAGTGTGGGCGCATTCCGAGGCCACCCTCGACGTGGTGCCCCTGGACGGCATCGGTCGGGTGGCGTGGTGGGCGGAAGGCCGCGATGTGGTCTCCCTGCACCTGATCCTGGTGCACCTGATCAGCGAGACCCAACGGCATGCCGGCCATGCCGACATCGTGCGGGAACTGATCGATGGGGCGGCCGGGATGCGGGCCGGTAACGACAACATGCCCCCGGCCAGCCCGGACTGCTGGGCCGGCTACCGGGACCGTCTGGAGCAGGCCGCCCGCCAGGCCTGAGGCGATCAATACGGGGGACTCGACTGCGACGTTGGCCGTTTGGGCGCCTAAAATGGACTGCGCCTGAAAAGGCCAAGCTGTTCCGCGCCCGAAACCGAAGGACGATGCCACCCGTGTCGAGAATCTCTGCCCGCCGGACCATCCTCGGCGCGAGCGCCGGCCTCGCCCTGCTCGCCCTCACCGCCTGCACCGGGCAGCCGGTCGCCGGCGCCGGCTCAGGAACCGGCGCCGCGCCGGCCGGCGACTCCGGTCGCACCTACGCCCTCGTGGTGCACTCGGTGCCCGGCGACGCGTTCTGGGACGTCGTGAAGACCGGTGCCGAGGCCGCCGGAAACCGCTACGGCGCCAGCATCACCTACCAGGGCGACCCCGACGTGCAGAAGCAGAGCCAGCTGATCGAGACGGCGGTCGCCGCCCAGGTGGACGGCATCATCGTGTCGATGGCCAACCCCGAAGGCCTCCGCGGTGCCATCACGGCTGCCGTTGCCGCCGACATCCCGGTCATCACCATTAATTCCGGCGCCGAAGAGTCCGCCGCGCTCGGCGCCATGACCCACATCGGCCAGGGCGAGTACCTGGCCGGTCAGGGGGCCGGCACCCAGCTCACCGAGGCGGCGGCGACCAATGTCATCTGTGTCATCCACGAGGCCGGAAACGCCGGACTCGAGGACCGCTGCCGTGGGGCCGCGGACACCCTCGACGGCAGCCTGACCAACGTGCAGGTCGACATCGCCAACGTCGCGGAGGCCCAGAGCACCATCACGAGCGCCCTGCTGGCCGACCCGAGCATCGACGGCGTCCTCACGCTCAACTCGGCGGTGGGAGTGGCCGCCGCGCAGGCCGTGGCCGAGGCGGGCAGCGATGCCCAGATCGGCACCTTCGATGTCTCCGCCGACGTCACGAGCCTCATCCTCGACGGCAGCATCCTCTTCGCCGTCGACCAGCAGCCCTACCTGCAGGGCTACCTCCCGGTGGACTTCTTCGAACTGTTCTACACGAACGGCAACGTTGTCGGGGGTAGCCAGCCGGTGTACTCCGGGCCGGGCTTCGTGACGAAGGAGAACGCCAAGCAGGTGGCGACGTTCGCTGGCAACGGCACCCGATGACGGTGCTGACCACGCCGGGTACCGCGCCGGACGAGCGGCTCGCGCGCACGCATCCGCTGGTGCGTCTGCTGCGCCGCCCGGAGATCGGCGCCCTCGTCGCGGCCCTGGTGATCTTCGTCTACTTCTCCGCGGCTACGACGTCGTTCCTGTCGCCGGCGGGCGTGGCCACCTGGCTCTACTCCGCGTCGCTGTTCGGTATCATGGCCGTCGCGGTGGCGATGCTCATGATCGGCGGCGAGTTCGACCTCTCGGCCGGCGCCATGACCGGCACCACGGGGCTCCTGGTCGGCGCGTTCACCACCCAGTGGGGCATGAACCTGTGGTTCGCGATGCTGCTCGCCCTGCTGATCGCCCTTTTCGTCGGCGCGTTCAACGGGTTCCTTGTCGTGAAGACCGGCATCCCGAGCTTCATCGTCACGCTGGGCACTTTCTTCATCCTGCAGGGGCTCAACCTCGCCGGCACCAAGCTCGTCACCGGCCAGGTCGCCATCCAGGGCATGACCCTGGTGCCCGGTTTCGACGCCGGTAAGGCGATCTTCGGCTCGACGATCCCGGTTCTGGGAGTGAGTCTCAAGGTATCGGTGTTCTGGTGGCTCGGCATCACCGCCGTCGCCAGCTGGCTGCTGCTGCGCACCCGGTATGGCAACTGGATCTTCGCCATCGGTGGGCAGCTGCAGAGTGCCGTGCAGACCGGCGTCCCGGTGCGGCGCACCCGCATCGGCCTGTTCATGGGCACAGCGGCGGCCGGCTGGCTGGTGGGCATGCTCTCGCTCTTCGACGTGGCCACGGTGCAGGCCACCACGGGCATCGGCCAGGAGTTCATCTACATCATCTGCGCCGTCGTCGGCGGCTGCCTGCTCACCGGCGGCTACGGTTCCGCCATCGGCGCCGCCCTCGGCGCGCTCATCTACGGCATGATCCTGCAGGGCATCGTGTTCGCCCAGTGGGACAACAACTGGCTCAAGGCCTTCCTGGGCGGGATGCTGCTGCTCGCCGTGCTGGTGAATCTCTCGGTGCGTCGCCAGGCGGGGGTGCGCGCATGAACGCCGCGGACGGCACCACCGCCGCACCACGCACCGCCGCGCCCGTGCTCGAGGTGCGCGGGATCGGCAAGGTCTACGGCTCGGTCATCGCGCTCAGCGACATCTCCACCTCGGTCGGCGCCGGCGAGGTGCTCTGCGTGCTGGGCGACAACGGTGCGGGCAAGTCGACCCTGCTCAAGGTTCTCGCCGGCGTGCACCCGCACTCCTCCGGCGAGCTGCTGCTCGACGGGGCCGCCGTGCGCTTCACGGGCCCGCGCCTCGCACTCGACGCCGGCATCGCCACGGTCTACCAGGACCTGGCGATCGTGCCGCTGATGCCGGTCTGGCGCAATTTCTTCCTCGGCGCCGAACTCAGCGCCGGGATCGGCCCGTTCTCCCGCATCCGGGTCGCCGAGATGCGCGCGATCACTCTCGCGCAGCTGGGCCGGATGGGCATCGACCTGCGTGACGTCGACCAACCCATCGGCACCCTGTCCGGCGGCGAGCGGCAGTCCGTCGCCATCGCCAGGGCCATCTACTTCGGCGCCAGGGTCGTCATCCTCGACGAGCCCACTTCGGCGCTCGGCGTCAAACAGGCCGGTGTGGTGTTGCGCTATGTGGCGCAGGCCCGGGACCACGGCCTTGGCGTCGTCTTCGTCACCCACAACCCGCACCATGCGTACCCGGTTGGGGACAGGTTCCTGGTGCTCAACCGGGGGGCCAGCCTGGGCGAGTTCGACCGGAAGGGCATCACCATCGACGAGCTGACCCGGCTGATGGCCGGCGGTGCCGAACTGGACTCATTGGCCAGGGAGCTCGAGCGGGGCTGACCCCGGTTCAGGTCGACGGATCAGGCGTTCCGCCAAGAATTCAAGTGTGCGCTCAAGAGCGGCCCGGGTGGGATGCCCTGGCTCGTCGACGAGGCTGACCGTGAGGACGCAGTGCGCCGATGACGCGATTCCAGCCGGGTTGCCCGGCGATGAATCGATCTCGATGCTCTCGAAACCGGCGCCGAACTCTGCGCGAAGGGTGTGAAATCGTTCGGGCGGGCAGCCGCGGTCGTCGGTGAATCGCAGCCCCAGAATACGAAGCCCCGAGGGGCCGTCGGCGGTGCGCTCCCTGAGGGCGTCGATGTCCCGAGGCTCCAGCCCGAGCGAAGCTCGCCCGGAGGCTTTGAGGGGGAGCGGCAGCGCCGGCTGGCTCATCACCGAGGCGAGCACCGCCGGTTCGAGCGCCGTGGCCAGGGCGAAGCCGCCGGTGAGGCACATTCCGATCACCCCGACCCCGGCGCCGCCAACGGAGTCACCGTCATCCGTGCCCGCGCCGTCGGCCCACGCCTGGCGAACCAGCGCCCGCAGCCATCCCGTGGCGCCGGCTGGCTGCCTCGTGAGCCCACGGAACTCACGCGACACGCAGATGCGGCCGATCGTGCGCACCGTCGCGCCAGTGGTCGCCTCCGCACCCGGCGTACCGAACAGGCTCGGCAGGTGCACCGTGAAGCCGCGGTCAAGCAGACGGTGCGCCAGTTGTACCACGCCGGGATGGAGCCCGGGGATTTCGTGGATGAGCACCACGGCAGGCCCGCGTCCGGCCCTGAAAACCTGGTGCGAGTAACCACCGTGGCTGAGGGTCGACTCGGTGAAGCCCGCGAGCGCTGGAGGTGGCTGGGTCATGGCATCGAAGATAGCCCACCCGACGGATGAGCCCAGCCGCGACCGCCTCATCCGTTTCGGACGATTCCGTGCCGGAGCCATCGGCCGGAGGGGGATTGATTGCTACCGTCTGCGGCGTGAGGCCGGAGTGCCGATGAGGTGCGCCTGCCGAACTCCGAAGAAACCGGAAACTCGAACACCAACGGGGCCCAGCCCCGGAAATGGAGCGATACCCATGGCCACAGGAACAACCCCGGTACTGGATGTGGCGGCCGAGATCAACGCTGTCTCGCTGGCCCGCACCGACCTGGACCCGCGCACGCTGATGATCGCCCGCATTGCGGCTTTGGTGGCCGTTGATGCGCCGGTCGGATCGTACTTCATGCATGTCGGACCGGCCGCCGAGGTGGGACTGACCGTTGAGGACGTCGAGGATGTTCTGGTCGCCGTTGCCCCGATCGTGGGCACTCCGCGATTGCTGTCATCGGCGCGCAAGATCGTGGAGGCCTTCGACCTCGCAATCCAACTCGACTCTGAGGGCGACACGCAGTAACCACAGAGTCCGCACCAGCCGCAGTGAGCGGCAGATCCAGTGAGGAGCACCACCAGTGAAAAAGCCCATCGTGTTCATGGCCCTGCTGGTGCTCCTTGCCGGATGTGCGCCCGCGGACGGTACCGAGCCGTCACCGAGTAGTTCCCCGCCATCGGCCTCGTCAACGGCAACACCGTCGGACGGCCAGACGGCATCGCCGCCGACCGATGCGCAGGTCACCTGGGCCGGCAAAGTCTGCAGCGATATATCCACCCTGAAGACCGACGTTCAGGGGCTTGCGTCGGCAGCGGCCACAGGCGGTGATTCGGTGGGCACGGCCGTGTCCGGCCAAATGGACACGATCTCCGCCTCGGCTACCACGTTGGTCGACACCGTGATGTCGCCGCCGGAGAATCTCGGCGACGATCCGGAGCTCCTGTCGGTGCAGGACTCCATCGACACCGTCGACCAGTCCTTGAAGACCCTCCAGACCAGCGCCAGCGCGGTGGAGGGCACCAGCGGCGCCGCCCTCATCGATGCGCTGGCGACGCTCGTCGGAGACACCGGAACCGTGCTGTCCGACGTGGCGGCCACCGTGCAGACCATCACAACGGCCACACAGGACACCTCAAGCACCCTCGGCCAGTCCTTCCGGGCTGCGCCTGAGTGCGCCGACCTCACCTCCTAGGGGCCCCAGGGTTCGCGAACTGTGAGCTTTGCACCTAAGAATCGCGCATCGTGGTGCTTTTCTCACAGTTCGCGGGATGTCGTAGGGAGACGCACACAGGGAAATATCAGGATGCCCCGGGAATGAAACGCGCGCTCAGACGTTGACTTGAGTCGAGGTCACTCAAGTCTTGGGTTTCCTCCTCGAACAGACTCCCCAGGAGGTTTCCTTGCCTACATACTTCGGCCCGACCGGTTCCGAGAACGGTTCATTCGACGAGTTCCTGGCGCGCTACCTGCAGGGTCAGCGCGCCCAGGCCGGCCGCCCCATCGAGATCACCCGGCTGCTCAGCCGCCGCACCCACGAGCTCCTCGTGCAGGCCGCCCAGTTCGCCGTCGACCACGGTCACGCCCACGTGGACGCCCTGCACCTGCTGCGGGTCATGGTCGAACAGGAACCGGCCGCCTCGGCCATCCGCCGTGCCGGTGGCGACCCCGCCGCCATCGCGGCCGACGCCGAGGAGCGCCTGCCGGAGTCCAGCGACCGTGAATCCCAGTCTGCGCCTGGCCTGACGCCCTCGGCCCAGCGTGCCCTGCTGGATGCCCACCAGGTGGCCCGCGCCTTCGGCTCCACCTATATCGACCCTGAGCACCTGTTCTTCGCTTTTGTCGTGAACCAGGACTCGCCCGCCGCCCGCGTCCTGGCGGAATCCGGCGTCACCGCCGAATCCCTGCAGGCCGGCGCGCAGCAGGAAGAGGCCGACGAAGCCAACGCCGCAGCCGGAACCAGGTCCGGCAGCACCTCCGACACTCCGATGCTCGACACCTATGGCATCGACCTCACCGAGCGCGCCCGCTCCGGCAAGCTCGACCCGGTAATCGGCCGCAGCGACGAGATCGAACAGACCGTCGAGATCCTGTCCCGCCGCACCAAGAACAACCCGGTCCTGATCGGCGAGGCCGGCGTGGGCAAGACCGCCGTGGTCGAGGGCCTGGCCCAGGCCATTGTCGACGGTCTGGTGCCCGAGCAGCTGCGCAGCAAGCGTGTCATCGCGCTGGACCTGCCCGCCATGCTTGCCGGCACCCGCTACCGCGGCGACTTCGAAGAGCGCCTCACCAAGACCATGGACGAGATCAGCGAGCGAAGCGATCAGATCATCGTCTTCATCGACGAGCTGCACACCGTGGTCGGTGCCGGCGGCGCCGGCGAGGGCGGAATGGACGCCGGCAACATCCTCAAGCCCCGCCTGGCGCGTGGTGAGCTGCACGTCGTGGGCGCCACCACCCTCAACGAATACCGCAAGGTCGAAAAGGACCCGGCCCTCGAACGGCGCTTCCAGCCCGTGCGGGTGGGCGAGCCCAGCATCGACGACGCCGTGCAGATCCTCGCCGGTCTGCAGGGTCGGTACGCCGAGCATCACGCGGTGCGTTACACGGATGCCGCGATCCGCGCCGCCGTCGAGATGAGCGCCCGGTACATTCCGGACCGGTTCCTGCCCGACAAGGCCATCGACCTGATCGACCAGGCCGGCGCCCGCGCCCGACTTGCGCTCGGCTCCAGGGTCGACATCGACGGGCTCCGCGAGCAGCAGGCCGGCCTCGAAACGGCCAAGACCACCGCGGTCGCCGCCGAGGCGTACGAGGAGGCGTCCCGGCTGAGGGACGAAGCCGAGCAGCTGGCGGAGAAGATCGCCGCGGCCGAGGTCGCCCAGGTTTCGGATGTCGCCCGTCCGGCACCGTCCGCTGTCGTGGACGAGGCCGAGATCGCCGCGATCATCGCCCGCGCCACCGGTATCCCGGCCAGCCGCCTCACCGCGGGTGACCGCGAACGCCTGGTCACGCTGGAGGACGACCTGCACCAGCGGGTCATCGGGCAGGACGACGCGGTGACCGTGATCGCCAAGGCTGTGCGGCGCAACCGCACCGGCATGGGCGACGCCTCCCGGCCGGTCGGCAGCTTCCTCTTCCTCGGCCCCACCGGGGTGGGCAAGACCGAGCTGGCCAAGTCGCTGGCCGAGTCCCTCTTCGGCGACGAGAAGGCGATGCTGCGCTTCGACATGAGCGAGTTCAGCGAGCGCCACACCGTGAGCCGCCTGGTCGGCGCCCCTCCCGGCTACGTCGGCTACGACGAGGCCGGCCAGCTGACCGAACACGTGCGGCGCAACCCCTACTCGGTGGTGCTGCTCGACGAGATTGAGAAGGCGCACCCCGACGTCTTCAACCTGCTCCTGCAGGTACTCGACGACGGCCGCCTCACCGACGGCCAGGGTCGCACGGTGGACTTCCGTAACACCGTGGTGATCATGACGTCGAACATCGGCTCAGAGGTGCTCGCCAGCCGCAGTGGCGCACTCGGCTTCACCGCCGACCTCGACGGCGCGCACAATGGCTTCGGGTCGGAGAAGGCGCTGCGGGACCGGGTGATGGCCAAGCTCCGCGAGGCCATGCGGCCCGAGTTCCTCAACCGCATCGACGAGGTCGTGCTGTTCCGCAAGCTCGATGCACCCCAGCTCCGCCAGATCGTGCGGCTGCTGCTGAACCAGACCGAAGGCAGGCTGGCGGCCCAAGGTCACGCGCTCACCGTGAGCGACGCGGCCGTGGACTGGATCGCCGAGCACGGCTACGAGCCCGAGTACGGTGCGCGGCCGCTGCGGCGGGTCATCCAGCGCGAGATTGACGACCGCATTGCCGACCTGCTGGTGGCCTCGGAGCTCGGGGCCGGGGGAGCGGTGGCCGTGACCGTGGCCGACGACGCCCTGCGGGTCGCTGCCGAGCCGGCACGGATGCCCTTGGCGGCGTAGCCGCACATCACAACGCCCCGACCGGAACCTGCTCACGCGGGTTCCGGCCGGGGCGTTTTGTGCGTTCGGCCTGCTCGTCGAGCTACAGGATGAAGAGCATCTCCTGGTACGTCGGCAGCGGCCAGAGGTCGTCGGCCACGATGCCCTCCAGCACGTCGGCCGCCGCGCGCACCGCGGTCATGGCCGGCAGCAGGGCGTCCCTGGCATGCTCGGCCTCGGCCAAGGCGGTGTTCGCCACAGCGGAGTGGCCGGTCTCGGCATCCAACGCATCCTTGAGCGCGGCCAGGGCGGTGCGCAGCCTGGCAATCGGAGTGCTCACTTCCAGGAGGGCGGCGATGTCGGCATCTCCGCCGGCGGCCTTGACGGCGCCGACGTTGATCGCGACCTCAGTCTGGTGCCGCAAGGAGGCCGGCAGGATCTGCGTCGAGCCGATCTCGAGGGTGAGGCGGGCCTCGACGCCGATGGTCAGCGCGTACTGCTCCAGGCCGATCTCGTAGCGGCTGTGCATCTCGCGGTGATTGAACACCCGGTACTTCTCGAACAACTCCAGGGCGGACTCCGTGATCAGTTCCGGCAGGGCGTCCAGCGTGGTCCGCAGGTTTGCCAGCCCCCGCTTCTCGGCCTCGACGGGCCAGGAGTCCGCGTAGCCGTCGCCGTTGAACACGATGGCGCCGTGCTCGGTGATGATCTGGGTCAGCAGGGCCTGCACGGCGGTGTCGAAGTCGGTGCCGTCCGCGACGGCCGCCTCCAGGTCGGTGGCGATGTAGTCCAGCGACTCGGCCATGATCGTGTTGATGGTCACCATCGGGCCGCTGACGGTCTGCATCGAGCCCGGCGCGCGGAACTCGAACCGGTTGCCGGTGAAGGCGAACGGGCTGGTGCGGTTGCGGTCGCCCGGGTCGGTGGGCAGTTGCGGCAGCGTGTCGACGCCGATGACCATGGTGCCCTTGTCCTTCGAGGAGGTCGCCGGGCCCTTGGCCAACTGCTCGAAGACATCCGCCAGCTGGTCGCCGAGGAAGATCGAGATGATCGCAGGCGGAGCCTCGTTGGCGCCGAGGCGGTGGTCATTGGTCGCCGAGGCGACCGACACCCGCAGCAGGCCGGCGTACTTGTGCACGGCGCGGATGACCGCGGCACAGAAGACCAGGAACTGGGCGTTGTCGTGCGGATTGTCGCCGGGGACCAGCAGGCTGCCGAGCTGGTTGTTGCCCAGCGAGAAGTTCACGTGCTTGCCGGAGCCGTTCACACCCTGGAACGGCTTCTCGTGGAAGAGGCACTCCATGCCGTGCTTCTTGGCGATGGTCTTGAACGTGGTCATCAGCAGCTGCTGGTGGTCGGCGGCGATATTGCCGCGTTCGAACATCGGCGCGATCTCAAACTGGCCGGGGGCCACCTCGTTGTGCCGGGTCTTGGCGGGGATGCCGAGCTTGAACAGCTCCCGCTCGGTGTCCATCATGAAGCCGAGCACCCGCTCGGGGATGGCGCCGAAGTAGTGGTCGTCGAATTCCTGGCCCTTGGGCGGCTTGGCGCCGAACAGGGTGCGGCCGGAGTTGAGCAGGTCGGGGCGGGCAAGGAAGAAGTGCCGGTCGACGAGGAAGTACTCCTGCTCCGGACCGCAGAACGACACCACCTTGGCTGGCTTGACGTGGCCGAAGAGGCGCAGGATGCGTTCGGCGTGTTCGCCCATCGCCTGCTGCGAGCGCAGCAGCGGCGTCTTGTGGTCGAGGGCCTCGCCGGTCATCGAGACGAAGACCGTGGGGATGCACAGGGTGTTGCCGTTCGGGTTCTCCAGAACGTAGGCGGGACTGGTGACGTCCCAGCCCGTGTAGCCGCGGGCTTCGAAGGTGTTGCGCAGGCCGCCGTTGGGGAAGCTGGACGCGTCGGGTTCGCCCTGCACGAGGGTCTTGCCGGCGAACTCGGCCAGCGCGGTGCCGTCGCCGACGGGTTCGAGGAAGCTGTCGTGCTTCTCGGCAGTGAGGCCGGTGAGCGGGTAGAACACGTGCGCGTAGTGCGACGCGCCCTTCTCCATCGCCCAGTCCTTCATGGCGGAGGCCACGGCGTCGGCGACCAGCGGGTCCAGCATGGCGCCGTGCTCGATGGTGGCCATGACCGACTTGTAGACGAGCTTCGGTAGCCGCTTCTGCATGACGACGCTGCTGAATACGTTCTCGCCGAAGATCTGGCCAGGGGTTTCGGCGTCGGTGAAGCTGACGGCCGGGGGCACATAGGCCTCGACGTCCCTGATCGCCTGCAGGCGCATGGCATTTCCACTCATATTTACCTCTTCATTCGGGCTCTTTCCGCGACTAGGTGCGGAATCCGGTGTCCCAAATCTAGGGAGCCCGTGTGCCGGTGACATTTCGGCCGCGTGACGGATTCGGTTTCCTGGCGCTCCCGGTTGGGGGTCGAAACCCAGCCGCACTGTCAGCGGCTAAACTGGTCGTTTGATTTGAGGGGTGTATGAGTGGTTGATCAGGAGCTCGCGCGCGAACAGGACTATGTCGCCACGCTGTACGCGCGCCTCGATGCGCTGCAGCGGGAGGCCGAGGCCCAGCTGAAGGCCGTGCGGATGCTCGACGTCGGCGGAAACCACCAGTCCCGTTCCGAGCGGGACACCTTCGCGCGCACCTACGAGGACCGCATCGTGCAGCTGCGCGAGGTCGACGACCGCCTCGCCTTCGGCCGGCTGGAGACTGCCCCCGAAGAAGACGGCGAACCCGTCTACCGGTATATCGGCCGGGTGGGCCTGCGCGACGAGAATCTGCAGCCGATCCTGCTCGACTGGCGGGTGCCTCAGGCCAGCGCCTTCTACCAGGCCACCGCCGCGACGCCCCTCGGCGCCCGGGCCCGCCGGCACCTGCTCTCCAGCGGCCGCCGCATCATCCGCATCGAAGACGAGATCCTGGATGCCGCGCTGCTGGAGGGCGACACCGCCAACCTGCACCAGGGGGAGGGGGCGCTGCTCTCCGCGCTCACCGCCCAGCGCACCGGGCACATGTCCGACATCGTCTCGACGATCCAGGCCGAACAGGACCGCATCATCCGGTCCGAGCTGAACGGCGTGCTCGTCGTGCAGGGCGGCCCCGGCACCGGCAAGACCGCCGTGGCGCTGCACCGCGCCGCCTACCTGCTCTACACGCACCGCGACAGGCTGCAGAACGCCGGCGTGCTCATCGTGGGGCCGTCCACCTCGTTCCTGCAGTACATCGAGGCGGTGCTGCCGTCGCTGGGCGAGACCGGGGTGGTGCTCGCCTCGGTGGGCCAGCTGTTCCCCGGCGTCGAGGCCGGCCACGAAGACGCACCCGCCACCGCCGCGCTCAAGGGCCAGACGTTCATGGCCGACCTCATCGCGCGGGCCGTGAAGTCCCGGCAGAAGGTGCCGGCTAAAGCCCAAAAGCTGCTCGTGAACGGCGACACCCTGGTGCTCAAGCCCCAGCTGATCGAGGCCGCCATCCACCGAGCCCGCTCCGGCGGCAAGCCGCACAACGAGGCCCGCGTCACCTTCGTCAAGCACGCCCTCATCGCGCTGGCCCGCGAATGGCTCGAGCAGCTGAAGAAGCAGGGCCGGTCGATGGACGACACCGACCTGCCGATGCTGCGCGAAGACCTCCGCCTGGCCGACGACGTGCGCGTGGCCCTGAACACCGCGTGGCTGCCGCTCACCCCGCAGAAGCTCGTGCAGGACCTCTATGCCCGGCCGCAGTGGCTCGAAGAGCTGACGCCGCGCTGGCGTGCCGCGCAGCGCGCCCTGCTGTACCGGCCGCGCCAGGCCGAGTTCACGATCGCCGACGTCCCGCTGCTCGACGAGGCCGCCGAGCACCTTGGCGAGTACAGCGCCGTCGACGCGGCGCAGAAGCGCGAGGCCAAGGAACAGCGCAAGCGCGACATCGAGAACGCCGAGCTGGCGATCGCGAACATGGATGTGAAGGGGCTCGTGAACGCGAAGGCCCTCGCCGACAACTTCGCCGAACTCGGCGACCGGGCCACGACCGCCGAACGCGCGGCCCTGGATCGCAGCTGGACCTACGGCCACGTGATTGTGGACGAGGCGCAGGAACTCTCGCCCATGCAGTGGCGGCTGCTGATGCGCCGCGGCCCGCGCCGGTCGTTCACCATCGTCGGCGACATCGCCCAGGCCGCCGCGGCTGCCGCGGCGAGCAGCTGGCGGGAAGCCCTCGCGCCCGTGCTCGAGGCCTCGTTCGAGGCCGACCGCTGGCGCCTCGAAGAGCTCACGGTGAACTACCGCACCCCGAGCCAGATCGCCGCGGCTGCCGAGAAGATGGCGGTGGCGCACGGCCTGCCGATCACGGCGTCCCGCACGGTGCGCGCCAGTGACTGGCCGGTCGAGATCGTGGGGGATGCCGTCAATGCCCTCCGGCGCGAGCGTGCCCTGGGCGTTGGCGGCACCGTGGCGGTGATCGTGGTGGAGGAGCACATCGATGCCCTCGCCAAGGAGCTTCACGCCGAGTTCGGCGACATCGTCGGACGCGGGGCGCTCGGCCTGCTGCGTGAGGTGGCGTTGCTCACCCCGCAGGACTCCAAGGGCCTCGAGTTCGACGCCGTCATCGTCGTCGACCCCACCGCCATTCTGGCCGCCTCCGAACGCGGCGCCGGAGCGCTCTACGTGGCGATGACCCGCGCCACGCAGCGCCTGTACCTCGTGAGTGACGGCCCGCTGCCCACCGGGCTGGGCGACCTGCCCTAGCTTTCGGGCGCCGACGTGCGTCACCGACTTCGGGCAAACATCCGCTTCGCGCCCGCTGAAGGGGGTCTGTGCGGCAAGTCGGCGGAGCCGGACGCGACTGGCAGCGGCGGGCGTGCGTCAGGGCGCGGGCGGTCGCAGCGCCCGGATGGTCGCGAGCAGCGCTTCGGCGTGGACGGATGCAGGTTTGGCGGATGCGGAGCTGACGGATGCGGAGCTGACGGATGCCGGGCTGCGGATCGCCTGGATGGAGGCGCCCTGGATCAGCGCGACAACGGCGGCCGCGATGTCGTCGCCCGAGACGCTTCCCGCGGCGTCGCCAGGGGCTCCGGCCGTGCCGGCCACCTCGCGGCAGACCGGCAGGAACGCCTCGAGGTACCGGCCGAAGGAGGCCTCGATGCGGTCGCGGAAGAGGCCGTCGCGGCGGGAGAAGTAGAAAGCGAAGAGCAACTCGACGCCCGCGTGGTACTCGGCCAGGCGTTCGAGCTCGACCCGGATCATCCGCTCGAGACGGTCCCACGGTGCCAGGGCGGCCAGGCCGGGAAGAACACCAGGCCGGGGGAGATACCCGCGGCGGTGGCGACGCGTCGTGCGGTGACGGCATCGAGGCCGTCGGTGAGGGCGATCTGATACGCGGCAGCCAGGATGGCGTCGCAGCGTTCCTGCTCGGGTCGCTTGGGTCCGCCCACAGGTCAGCCGTTCCGCTCGGCGCGGCCGGTGCGCCGCGCGGCGCGGGACTCGCGCCACGCCATCCAGGCGCCCGTGGACCAGAGCGCCCAGAGCACCAGTACGGGCTGGAACAGCAGCCGGATGGCGCGGGCGAGGTCGGTGTTCAGCCCGAATGAGTCGGTCTGGGTGACCAGCTGAGAGATGTTGCCGGGGAAGATCGCAACGAAGAAGGCGGCCACGATCCAGCCGACCTGCACGCGGTACCGTCCCAGCGCGAGCAACGCCGCACCGAGGATGATCTCGACGATGCCCGAGGCCACGACCACGACGTCGCCCCCGAGCGGCAGCCAGGTGGGCACCTGGGCCAGGAACGCCTCACGGTTGACGGTGAGGTGGCTGAGGCCGGCCAGCAGGAGGAAGGCGCCGAGTATCAGCCGGAAGACGGTGCGGAGAACGGTGGTGCGAGTCTTCTGCGGGGCGAAGAGGGTCATGCCGTCCAACTTACATTGAGCACCGGGTCAATGAACTGTGGTCACGGCGCGGTCGCGGCCACCAGCTCGGCCACCTCCGAGTCGGTGCGCGCTTCGAACACGCCCCACATCATGTGGGTCGGCCCACTACCGTCGCTGCCGGCCCTGGCGGGGCGGCTGATCCACCGGTTGGCGGACGCCGCCGCGCCCAGCGCGGCGAGGGACGGAGCGATGGAGGTCTTTCGCAGAGTGCCCGCCACGACACTGCCGTCGTTGCTGAGGCGCCACCCGCGGCTCGCGGCCAGCACCTGGCCCACCTCTTCGTCGGTCAGCCAGCGGGAAAAGCTCCGACCGGGCGGGTCGATTCTGGTCAGCTTCATGAGACAACACTAATCTCGCCATCGCACTGTACTCAGGCCGGGACCAGGGCGAGTTCGGCCTAGGGTGGCGGCGTGCGGAACACACCGGCCCGGACCTACGCGGCAGCCCAAGTTCGCGAGACCGAAGCTTAGTCCGTCGACGTGACCGTGGCTAGTCAGCCGGGGGCGTGGGATCCGGCAGCGTGCCGACCGCGGCGATCACCCGGGCGCGCAGGCTGTTGCTCCGCTCGGCGAACCCGCGCTGCCGCCGCACGTACTCGGCCTTGCCGGCCGGAGTCTCGATGGCGACCGGGGCACACCCCCACTCGGAGAGGTCGTAGGGGGAGGCCTGCATATCAAGTTCGCGGATGTCGCGGGCGAGGTCGAAGCAGTCCAGAAGCAGCTCCCCGGGAATCAGGGGGCCGAGCTTGATGGCCCACTTGTAGACGTCCATGCCCGCGTGCAGGCAGCCGGGCTGCTCCAGTCGCGGCTGGTTCTCCCGGCTTGGCAGCACCGGGTGGGCCTGCTTCGAATTGAGAGTCACGGCGGCGGGGGTGAAGAAGCGGAACGCGTCGAAATGCGTGCAGACGATCCGCTCGGATTCCACCACGGTATCGGTGTCGTCCTGGCTGAGCCGCAGCGGAGACCCGTGCCGGTGCTCGCCCTGCTGGTAGACCATTGCCCACTCGTGCAGGCCGAAGCACCCGAAGTTGCCGGGCCGTTGGGCAGTGCGGCCCAGCAGGGTCACGATGAAGCGGATGCTCCGCGCGTTCTTCTCGACGAAGCCAGCGTCGTCAACGAGAACGTCGTCCCCGTCAGGGCGGTACCACTTCCACGCGGCGCGGTCCTCGGTCGCCGCCCCCTGCAGCACAACGTTCGCGCCGGGGTGCCACCGTCGCAGCAACCCCGGCCGGAACGGGTAATAGGTGAACAGGAAGTCGTCGACCGGATGCGTGCGGCCGGTGCCGGCCCGTTCTCGGCGACTCAGGGTGGCGGCGTCGGCGCGATCCTGGTGCCGCCGCTCCAGGTCACGCCAATCGCCGGCCGCGAGCGTGGTCGACGCGATCGCAGGAGTGATGTGCACGTTTCGAGGGTACCCGCGCCTCTGGGTCAGAGAGCCGGCACCCGCTCGTTTTCGAGCGGCGCCTCGGGCGGGGTGCCGTCGCCGAAGGGGCGGCCGCCCAGGCTTTCGCGGCCGTGCGCGGCAAGCCACACCGACGCATCCGGCCCGGCGGGCACGATGCCTGTGGGGTTGATGTCGCTGTGCGTCAGGTAGTAGTGCTTCTGGATCTGCTCGAAGTCGATGGTGTCGCCGAAGCCCGGGGTCTGGAACAGGTCGCGGGCGTAGGCCCAGAGCACCGGCATCTCGCTGAGCTTGTTGCGGTTGCATTTGAAGTGACCGTGGTAGACCGCGTCGAACCGCGCGAGCGTGGTGAACAGGCGGATGTCGGCCTCGGTGATGGTGTCGCCCACGAGATAGCGCTGGGTCGTCAGGCGCTCCTCGAGCCAGTCGAGCCGGGCGAAAAGGGTGCCATAGGCCCGCTCGTAGGACTTCTGGCTGCCCGCGAAGCCGCACTTGTAGACGCCGTTGTTGACGTCGTGGAAGATCAGGTTCGCGACCTCGTCGATCTCGGCGCGGAGGGCCACCGGATAGAGGTCTGGGGCGCCGGGCCGGTGGTAGTCCACCCACTCGGTCTCGAAATCAAGGGTGATCTGGGGATAGTTGTTGGTCACGACCTTGCCGGATGGCACATCCACGATCGCCGGCACCGTGATGCCGCGGGGGTAATCGGGGAACCGGGCGAAATAGGCCCGCTGGATTCGATCGATTCCCAGGACCGGGTCGACCCCGTTCGGGTCCAGGTCGAAGGTCCAGCTGTTCTTATCGTGGGTGGGGCCGGGCAGGCCGAGGGAGATGACCCGCTCCAGGCCGAGCAGCCGGCGCACGATGGCGGTGCGGTTCGCCCACGGGCAGGCGCGCGCGGCGACCAGACGGTAGCGCCCGGCTTCCACCGGCCAGCCGTCGCGGCCGTCGCGGGTGATGCGGTCTTCGATGTAATTCGTGTCGCGATCGAAGTCTTTGCCGGGCTCCACATAGCTGGGGGTGAGGGTCTCGTTGCTCATTGTTCTACGCTACGGGAAAATCCCGTGCGTACGCATGGAGTTGTTGTCGGCCCTTGCGCGCGTGGACCGTTCGGGCTATTCACGACCTGAACGCAATCCTCTTTACCCGGCAACGGCCAGATGACCTGGTTAACTCCTTGACCGTCGCAGAACGGAGAGCACCATGGGCGACCGGCTTCCGATCATCTACGTGCGGGGATTCGCCGGGGGCCAGGGGGCGATCGATGCCGCCGCGGATGACCCGTTCTACGGCCTCAACGAGGGATCCGTCCATGTGCGCGTGGGGGCCAATGGCACACCGCAGTTCTACCAGTACGAGGGGCCGTTGATCCGGCTGGTCAAGGAACAGGGCTACGACGTGCGCATCGAGGGCAGCCAGCAGCGGGTGCTGCTCGACGCCGAACCGGACACCCTGCGCGCCGACTCGGTGTGGATCTACAGGTTCTACGATGCCGTCGCCGGCACCTTCGGGACTCCGTCGCAGGCGTACGACATCCGAACAGCAGCCCAGGGGTTGGCCGACTTCATCGCCCTGGTGCGGGAGAAGTCCACCGGGCACCCACCGGTGTACCTCGTGGCGCACTCGATGGGCGGCCTGATCTGCCGGACCGCGCTGCAGGTGAACCTCAGGGACCCGCGCGCATCCGTGTCGAAACTGTGCACCATCGGCACACCGCACGGCGGCATCGATCCGCAATTGGGCGGTCCCATCGGCGGATGGATCCTCAACACCTTCGGCCCGCAGGGCTCGCGGATCTTCGCGCCAGAGTACATGCGCGAGTACCTGTACCCGGCGGATGCCCCCGGCCCGGCGCACGGCGACACTCGGCGGCTGAGCGGGGGCTTCACTCCGGACCGGGTGCTGAGCATAGTGGGCACCAACGCGCGCGACTACGACGTGGCGCTGGGACTGTCGAGCGCCGTCATGGGCGTGCAGAGCGACGGACTCGTGGCCATCCGCAACGGCTATGTCGTGGGGTCGGCCCGGGCCTATGTGCACCGCTCGCATTCCGGCCGGTATGGCCTGGTCAATTCGGAGGAGGTCTACCAGAACCTCAAACGGTTCCTCTTCGGCACCCTGCGGGTGGAAATCGGCCTGCGGGGGCTGGCCTTCGAGGAGGCGAGGGTCTGGCAGGCGGAGGTGCGCCTGGCGATCCGCCAGCTGCCCGTACTCATCCACGAGCAGACCGCAGATCACTATTGCCCGGTCGACCTCAACGCCGAGGCGAAACGCATCCCCACACCGATGTCGCCCGTGCCGCTGATCACGGTCTTCCTGATCCCCAACCCGCACAACGTGGCACGGTACGCCCTGGATGTGACGCTGCTGTCCCTGGAGGAGAGGGGCGGGATCTTCGGATTCGGCGAGCACCTCGAACAGGTCGGCGACTGGCAGGACTCGCTTATCGTAGAAGTGGTGCTCAGCGAAGACGGCGCCCTGACCCAGATCCAGTGGGAGTGGAACAGCACCCTCACCGAGCGACCGGGCATGGCAGAACTCTCGAACACCCTTGATTGGGCATCGGGACGCAGCGTCGACGGCAGCTGGCATCCCGTGATACCGCTGCCCAACGTGGCCGCGCGGCTGTTGGGCGACCAGGCAGGCCTGGCCCTCGCCGTCACGCATTGGAACTAACCCACCGGATGTCAGAGGGCGCCTCGCGCTCCAGTGCAGTGCACCCGGCTTGGCCGTTTTGGGGGTACCCGGCACCTTAACAGGCGGCAAACAGCGGCGGGTGGGTTAGGTGACGCCAACGGGCTCCGGTATTGATTTCGTATGAGCTTAGAATCTCCGCCGGCAACCCGGGAACCTATGGCTGACCGGCCCGTCAGCCTCGGTGAATTGGCCTCGCCCGCTCGCCTGGTACCGGCAGACACCCCGCTGGCCGACATCGACCGGACCTTCCGGGCCGAGCGCCAGCTCCGCTCCCTGGTTGTGCACGACGGTGAACGATACGCGCTGTTGGCGCGCGAGCACGTGGAGTACACGCTCACGGGGCGGCTCGGCTACGGGCGCGGGCTGCACGTGAGATCAACCGCGGCGCAGATGGTGTCCGAGAACTCCTTCTCACTGCCCGGGCACCTCGAACTCGGCCACGCCGCCCAGCGCATCCTCGCTCTGCCGGAGGAGTCCCGCTATCGTGACGTGCTGGTGCTGACCGATTCGGGGCCCGGCGTTGTCGCGGTCTCCCAGCTGTTCGAGCGGCTATCATCCGACTTCCGCCACTCCGCACTGCACGATCCCCTCACGGGCCTCGCCAACCGGCGGCAGCTCGAGGAGCGTGGCTCGACGTTCACGGCGGACGACCTGGCCGGCGTGGCCGTGGTCTTCATCGACCTTGACGGGTTCAAGGCCGTGAACGACACCTTCGGCCACCGAGCTGGAGACGAGGTGCTCGTCGGATTCGCCGACCGCCTGCGCAGCCTGGTGCGACCCACGGATGTCCTCGCCCGGCTGGGCGGCGACGAATTTGTGGTGCTCCTGGTGAACGTGACGGAGGCACAGGCGCTCAACGTCGCGGACCGGGTGGTGCTCAGCGCCGCCGCTCCGTTCGCCAGCGACGGCCACCTGCTGCACCTGTCCGCATCCGTGGGTGTCTCGATGGCCGTCGACGTCGTCGACGAATTAGAGCTCAGCCAACTCGACGCGTTGCTGAGGCACGCCGACGGAGCCATGATCAAGGCCAAGCGGGCAGGCAAGCGCCAAGTGGCCAGGCTCGACGGGCAGGGCGCCGCTCCGATCACCCGGAATGCGCTCATCCGTCGGCGGCTCGCGGCGGCGTTCGAATCCGAGACGTTCGTACTGAACTATCAACCGCAACTGGACCTGGTCACGGGGGAGTGCTCCGCCGTCGAGGCCCTGCTGCGCTGGCACGACAGGGTGCTCGGCGAGGTGTCGCCGGCCGAATTCATCCCGATCATGGAACTCTCCGGCGACATCCACCGCATTGGCGAATGGGTGATCGACCAGGCGTGCGCGCAGGCGCGTCGATGGCTGGATGCCGGTGAGCCTCGCAGCATCGCGATCAACGTGTCGCCGCTTCAGCTCGCCGCCCGCACGCTGGTTCCGCAGGTCCTCGCAGCACTCGCCGCCCACGTGGTGCCCGCCGAACTGCTGCAGGTGGAGATCACCGAGGGGTCCGCGATCACCGACCTGCCGCGGGCGATCGGCCAGCTGCAGGCGTTGCGGGAGGCGGGCCTGAGTATCGCGCTCGACGACTACGGAACCGGGTACTCGTCGCTGGCGATGTTGCGGGACCTTCCGCTGACCACCGTGAAGATCGACAAGACCTTCATCGACGCGATCGAGGACTCGCCCCAGGATGCTCTTCTGGTGGGCGGAGTCATCGACACGGCCCACGCGCTGGGCCTGCGGGTGACCGCGGAGGGGGTGGAGCGCACCGGCCAATTGCACCTGCTTCGGGCCATGGGCTGCGATACCGCACAGGGCTACCTGATCTCGCGGCCCGTGCCCGCCCAGCTGCTCCCGGCGGCGCAGCTGTGCTGATCGGGGCGTGCTGATCGGGGCGCACACCTCGCGCATCGGCGCCGACCGGTCGATAATCGGCAGCGTACGCAGACGCATCTTCCCAACACCGACGGCACGGGCAATGAGGTCCGGGCAGCGAGGAGACCCATCATGAGCACAAAGCTCAACCCCTATCTCGGATTTCGCGACAACGCCAAGGAGGCTATGGAGTACTACCACTCGATCTTCGGCGGCGAATTGACGCGCAGCACCTTCGCGGAATACCAGGCCAGTGAGGACCCGAGCGAGCAGGACAAGACCATGCATGCCGCGCTCAGCACCCCTAACGGCCTGTCGTTGATGGCGGCGGACACTCCGAACGCCATGGAATACAAGCCCGGCAACAACTACTCGGTCTCGCTCAGCGGCGAAAGCACCGACGCCGTAGTCCTGCGGGGCTACTGGGACCGGCTTGTCGACGGCGGATCTGTGACGATGCCGCTCGAGGTTGCGCCGTGGGGCGACAGCTTCGGCATGTGCGTCGACAAGTTCGGGGTCGCCTGGATGGTCAACATCGCGGGCGCTCCGCAGTAACCCCGTTGGCCGGTCCGCGAGCTGTGAGAAAAGCACCCCAAATCGCGAAATTCTGGGGCTTAGCTCACGGCTCGCGAGGTAGATCGGGTTAGGTTGGGCGCATGGCGAGTGAAGCGACGGAGCTTGTTGTCCAGGGGCCACACGGCGAGAGGGTCATGCGCATCTCCAGCCCGAGCAGGGTGCTCTGGCCGGAGGTGGGTATCACCAAGCTCGACCTGGCCGAGTACCTCGTGGCGGTGGGGGAGCCCTTCATCGGGGCCAACGGCGACCGCCCGGTCTCCCTGCAACGGTTTCCGGGCGGCATCGACGGCGAACAGTTCTTTTCCAAGAACCCGCCCAAGGGCGCCCCCGAGTTCATGCGGGCAGTGTCCGTGGTCTATCCGAGCGCGCGCACACATCCGCAGCTCGTGATCGACGAACCGGCCGGCGCGGTCTGGGCCGCACAGATGAACACCGTGGTCTTTCACCCCTGGCCGTCGCGGGCTGAAGACACCGACAACCCCGACCAACTGCGCATCGACCTCGACCCGCAACCCGGCACCGACTTCGACGACGCCATCCCGGTGGCCATCGAGCTGCGCGCGGTGCTCGCCGAGGCGGGCCTCACGGCGTTCGTCAAGACCTCCGGCAACCGCGGCCTGCACGTCTTCGCCCCCATCGAGCCGACCCAGGAGTTCCAGGTGGTGCGGCACGCGGTGATCGCGGCCGCCCGCGAGGTCGAACGGCGGATGCCGACGACAGTCACCACGAACTGGTGGAAGGAGGAGCGCGGAGCCCGCATCTTCGTGGACTTCAACCAGGCCAACCGGGACCGCACCATGGCCGGCGCCTACAGCCCGCGGGCACTGGCACACGCTCCGGTGTCGTGTCCGATCACCTGGGACGAACTGGGGAGTACCGACCCCAAGGCGCACACCATCCTGACCGTGCCGAAGCGGCTGCAGGACGCCGGCGACCCCTGGGCGCAGATGCACGAGAAGCCGGGCCGCATCGACACGCTGCTTCAGTGGTGGGAACGCGACCTGGCCGCCGGGCTGGGCGAGTTGCCCTTCCCGCCGGATTATCCCAAGATGCCCGGTGAGCCCCCGCGCGTGCAGCCCAGCCGGGCCAGGCACGACCCGTGACCGCAGCACCCGGCATCTCCGCCCTGCGGCGGATAGCCGCTAAGCCGTGACCCGCTCGTAGCTGACGAAGCGGTAGCGCAGCCCGGTGCGGGAGGTCAGCCACTCGCTGACGTCGGTTTGCCTGAACGCGGCGTCGACGCCCGGAGCCACAGTGTCGCCGGCCGCATCAAGGTCGACCTCGGTCACCTCGAGACGGTCGGCCAGCGGCATTGACTGCCGGTAGATGTCGCCACCGCCGATGATCCAGACGGCTGAGGGCACCGCGGCGTCCAGCGCCTCGGCCAGGGAGTGCACAACCGTGGCGCCGGCTGCGGACCAATCCGGCTGACGGGTGATGACGATGTTGTGCCGTCCGGTGAGCGGGCGAAACCGCTCCGGCAGGGAGTCCCAGGTGCGGCGGCCCATGATGACCGCGCCGCCCTGGGTCAGCTCCTTGAACCGGGCCAGGTCTTCGGGCAGTCGCCAGGGGATGCTGCCGGCGTCGCCGATGACCCCGGCGACAGCCTGCGCCCAGATCAGGCCGAGCGGTGCGGCACCGGTCGTCGCGGCATCCTCAGACGGCAACGGGAGCCTTGATCGCGGGGTGGTGCACGTAGTCGACGACCTCGAGATCCTCGAACTCGTAGTCGAAGATGCTGTCGCGCTCGGTGGTGATCTTCAGGTGGGGCGCCGGGAACGGGGTGCGGCTGAGCTGCTCGGTGACCTGCTCGAGGTGGTTGGAGTAGATGTGGCAGTCGCCGCCGGTCCAGATGAAGTCGCCGACCTCGAGGCCGGTCTGCGCGGCGACGAGATGGGTGAGCAAGGCGTAGCTGGCGATGTTGAACGGTACGCCGAGGAACAGGTCGGCGCTGCGCTGGTAGAGCTGGCAGGAGAGCTTGCCGTCGGCCACGTAGAACTGGAACAGGGCATGGCAGGGTGCCAGTGCCATGTCAGGGATGTCGGCGACGTTCCAGGCCGACACGATGATGCGCCGGGAATCCGGGTCGGTCTTCAGGGTCTCGATGACCTGGGCGATCTGGTCGATGTGGCCGCCGGTCGGGGTGGGCCAGGATCGCCACTGCACGCCGTAGACCGGGCCGAGTTCACCCTGTTCGTCGGCCCACTCGTTCCAGATACGCACGCCGTGCTCGCGCAGCCAGCCCACGTTGCTCTCACCGCGCAGGAACCAGAGCAGCTCGTAGGCCAGCGACGGAAAATGCACCCGCTTGGTGGTGATCAGCGGGAAGCCCTTGCTGAGGTCGAAGCGCAGCTGGGCGCCGAACACGCTCAGCGTGCCGGTGCCGGTGCGGTCGGCCTTGGTTGCGCCGGTTTCCAGAACCAGGCGCAGCAGGTCTTCGTACGGAGTGGCGATGGAGCTGGGCTCGGCTGGAGTGTTCATCGGTTCAAATCTACAGCGTGCGCGGGCAATGCCAGTAGGGAGCCGTCACATCAGGTGCCCTGGCTGGCTTCCTCGGTAGCATGGGGCGGTGAAGCCCTTTCTACTGCTGGCGACCCGTTCCGAGGACGAAGCCGCCGACGACGAGTACGCCGGCTTTCTGGCCGCCGGCGGCCTGTTCCCCGAGCAGCTGCACCGGGTGCGCCTCGAGGCCGCACCGATGCCGCCGATCACCCTCGCCGACTACTCCGGCGTGATCGTGGGCGGCAGCCCGTTCAACGCGAGTGACCCCGATGAGACCAAATCCGCGGTGCAGCACCGCGTCGAAAGCGAACTAGCCGGCCTGCTCGACAACGTGGTGGCAGAGGACTTCCCGTTCCTCGGGGCCTGCTACGGCATCGGCCTGCTCACCAGCTACCTCGACGGCGTCGTCGACGACACCTGGTCAGAGGTGGCTGGACCCATCGTGGTGAGCCTCACCGCGGCGGGCGTCGCCGACCAGCTGTTCGGCCGGGTCCCCCCGACCTTCCAGGCCTTTGTCGGCCACAAGGAAGCCTGCACGGTGCTGCCGACCGGGGCGGAGTTGCTGGCCACGGGGGAGGACTGCCCGGTTCAGGCGTTCAGGATCGGCCGGAACGTCTACGCCACCCAGTTCCACCCCGAACTCACCCAGGCCGGCATCCTCACCCGGCTGCGGGTCTACCACGACAACGGCTATTTCGAGCCGGATGCCTACGACGAGGTCATCGCCGCCATCGACGCTTCGATGGTGACCGAGCCGGCCACCATCATGAAGGCCTTCGTGGAGCGGTTCGGCACAGCGTAGTTCAGCCGCCCACCCGAAGGGTCTTAGAGCAGTTTGCGCGCCGTGGCCCACGCCGTGAGCTCGTGCCGGCTGGAGAGCTGCAGCTTGCGCAAAACCGCGGAGACGTGGGTCTCCACGGTCTTGGGGGAGATGAAGAGCGCACTGGCCACCTCCTTGTAGGCGTAGCCGCGAGCGATCAGCCGCATTACCTCCTGCTCCCTGGCCGAGAGCCTGTCGAGCTCGTCGGTGGTCGCCGCGGTTTCGCCGGCGACCGCGCCGAACGCGTCGAGCACGAAGCCGGCCAGACGCGGCGAGAAGACCGCGTCTCCGCCGGCCACCCGGCGGGCGGCATCCGATACCTCGGCCCCTGACGCACTCTTGGTGATGTACCCGCGGGCGCCGGCACGGATGACCGTGACGACGTCGTCGGCCGCGTCCGACACGCTCAGGGCCAGGAACAGCGTCGACGGGGCCAGCGGCGCGGCGGCCCGGATCACTTCGGCGCCGCCACCGCCGGTGCCGCCGGGCAGATGCACGTCCAGCAGCACCACCCGGGGTTGGGTAGCGACGACCACGGCGATGGCCTCGTCGACCGTCGCCGCCTCGCCGAGCACCCGCAGCGCCGGGTCCAGCTCCGAGCGCAGTCCGGAGCGGAAGATCGAGTGGTCGTCGACGATGACGACGGTGAGGTCGCAGACAGTGGCGGTGGCGGTGGTCGGGTCGGTCATGGGGTGTCTTCCTGGACGTCGAGGGGGAGGGAGAGCCGGATCTCGGTGCCGGTGCCACCCGGGCCGGGGCGTACAGAGGCGGTTCCGCCTGCCCGCTGCATGCGAGCCAGGATCGACTCGCGCACGCCCATGCGGTCGGCCGGGATGTCACCGATCGAAAAGCCCGGCCCGCGGTCGGTGACGCTGACCTCGATGGCCGTCGGCGACGACTCCACGTACACCGACACGCTGCCGCCGGCGTGCCTGGCGGCGTTGAGGATGGCTTCGCGCGCGGCAGCGAGCAACGCCTCGGGTACCTCACGGTCGACGGTGCCCACCGAGACGACGTCGACGTGCACGGCGAATTCGCGTTCGACCGTGGTGGCGATGCCGCGCAGCTCGGCGGCCAGGTCGACCGGACCGTTCGCGGCACCGGTGAACAGCCACTCCCGCAGGTCGCGTTCCTGGGCGCGGGCGAGCCTGGCGGCATCCGAGTGCGGCCCCGCCTTCTGCTGGATGAGCGCGAGGGTCTGCAGCACCGAATCGTGCAGGTGCGCGGCCATCTCGGCCCGACCGGCCTCACGCTCGCGGGCTGCGCGCTCGTCGGAGAGGTCGCGCGTCAGCCGCACCGCCCAGGGGGCCACAACCACCGCGACCCCCACGAGCACCGACATGGCGGCCACGACCACGGTCCAGACATTGGGTTGCTCACTGGTGACGAAGAACAGCAGGATGCCCAGCGCCACCAGGACCAGCGCCCCGAGGGCGCGCACGAGCATGCCGGAGCTGCGGGGACCGGCGCCGCTGCGCAGCTCGGCGAACTGGCGCCAGGCCAGCCCGGTGCCGGCGAGCGCCACGATCGCGGGGATGATGGCATCCAGCGGCAGTTCGGCGCCGAGCCGGTTGGCGATCAGCGCGCCGGCCGTGCCGACGAGCGCGAGCCCCAGGAGGATCTCGGTCACCGGCGCGCGATGGGGCTCCCCGCCGCCGGCATCCGCCGCTGCGTCGGCCGTTGCGACAGTCGGACCGGAGGTCGCGCCGGGGGACGGGTCGCGCAGCTGGGTGCGGGTGTCGGGCAGGGTCGCGTGGGAGCCGGTGAGCGCGGCCTTGGGCAGAGGGTCCCGGCGCGCATCGCTGCCGGCCGCGCCATCCGCCGATTCGTCGGGGGTCGTGGCCCACAGCCAGCCGTAGAGCAACACCCCGGCGCCGCCGCACAGGGCAAGAACGAACGTCACGGTGCGCACGAAGGTGACGGGAAGGCCGGAGTGCCGGGCGAACCCGGCGCACACGCCGGCCACGATGCGCAGGCGTGGCCGCACGAGGTGCCCGGTGAAACGGGGATCGGTGGGACGCAGCTGGGTCACTGCACCATCCAAGCACCCATGAAGTGCTCACTCGCACCCCGAATCGCATGGTCAGGGTGGAATCAGGGTCTTCCCCCATGGCCGGGCCCGCCGCGCGGCAGCAAGATGGAGTCATGACCGAGACACCGTCCTACAACCCGCCGCCAGCCCCGTACGGCGCTCCCAGTGCCACCCGGCCGCCCCAGGCCCCGGGCGGCGCCGCGTTCTTCGACTGGGTGCGTGGCCTCGGCTTCGTGCGCGGCCAGGACCGCTGGCTGGCCGGCGTGTGCGGGGCGATAGCGGCACGCACGGGACTCGACCCGCTGATCGTGCGCGGCATCGCCGTTGTGATCGCCATCCTGGGTGGTCCGATCTTCTTCCTCTATGCGGTGGGCTGGGCGCTGATGCCCGATGAGTCCGGCCGCAGCCTGGTGGAGCAGGCCGCCCGGCAGGTCTTCGAACCGGCCATGATCGCCGTCGGTGCCCTGTTGTTCTTCACCTTCGTCCCGTGGATGCAGGGAATCTGGTGGCAGGGACCGCCGGAGGTCTGGGGGATGCCCGGGTGGCTGGAGGTGCTGCTGCGCACCAGCTGGGCCATCGGGCTCACCGCGGGCATCATCGTGCTGGTGATCTACATCGCCAAGCGGGTGCCCTCCCCGCGCAGCCGGCCGGCCGGCTACCCGGCGAGCAAGGCTGCTGGAGGGTACCGGCCCAGCGCCGCGCCCCAGCCGCCCACGGCGCCTCAGACGGCCACAGCTCAGCCTGCCACAGCTCAGCCGACCACTCAGTCCGAGTCGGCGAGCACGTCCCAGCCGACCCCGACCGCGACCTTCATCCCGCCGATTCCGCCGGTGCCGGAGTCGCCGGCCCCCGCCGGCCCGTCACTCTGGGATGACCTGACCGGTAAGTCCACGCCGGCTGGATCAGCGCCCTACGGCTCTGCGCCGTACGGTTCCGCTGCCTACGGCTCTGCGCCCGCCGGCTCCGCTGCCGCCGGCTCCGCTGCCGCCGGCTCCGCCGCCCCGTACGGGTCGGACCCCGGCCGGCCCGCTCCCGAAGCCGCCTTCGACCCCCACACCTACCGGGCGATCCATCGCCGCAAGCACCTGGGCGCCGGTTTCATCTCGGTCGTCGCCGGACTCGCCCTCAGCGCTGGGGCCCTCGCGGCATCCTTCGTGGCCGACGGGGCCTGGTCGAACAGCGCCTTCCTCGTGGGCGCCTCCGCCGCGCTCGCCGTGATCGCCCTGGGCATCGTCGTGGCCGGTGTGCGGGGCAAGGAGGGCGGTTGGCTGAACTTCTTCAGCTTCGTCCTGGCCGCTGCCATGGCGTGGACCGCCTTCATCCCCGTGGGAACCGACGTGGTCCCCTTCGGCGATCCCACCTGGCAGTACAGCACCAGCAGCCCCACCGGCTTCGCAATGATCGCCGGCGCACCCGTGATCGACCTGTCGGATGTCGACACCGCGCCGGCCAGCGCCGACCACACCGTTGACGTCTGGATCGCGTTCGGCGACGTGGAACTGCTGTTGCCCGACAACCGCACCGTGGCCGTTGAGGCCAGCAGCCTCGCCGGCGGGGTCGACTACACGGGCATCGACGACCTCGACCGGGGCGGTGTGCTGTTCTACGACTATCGTCTCGTTGCCGACGGCAGCGGCACCGGCGTCACGACAGTCCGGGTCTGGACGCTCTTCGGCCAGGTCACCATCAACCAACCGGCACTGCGCTAGCCATCAGCCTGCAAGGAGAACACCATGACCCACCCGAACAACCCCACCGCCGGACCGGACAGGCCCACCGGCGCACCGGACAGCGAACCGACGACGCCGCTCTCCACGACTCCGCCGACGCTGGTGAAAACGACGCCGCTTAAGACGCCGCCGCAGGACACGACACCAGCGACAGATCCGGCCTCCCCAACGGCCGACCGGCTGCCCAGGCGACGGCCGCTCTTCGCGACCATCCTCTGGGGCGCCCTGATGCTCGCGCTCGCGGCTTTCACGGCGGCCCGTGAGCTGGTGCCGGGCGGGTTCGACCTGGTCACCTGGCTCCTCGCGGCCGTCGTGGGAATCGGGCTCCTGCTCGTCGGCGCCGGCATTGCCGCCGCATCCCGCCGCGCCGGCTGACCTCGACGCCGGCAGCGGGAGTGAGTGTTATTCGGCGAGGAACGCCAGGATGTCCTTGTCCAGAGCGGCCCGGTAGTCACCGTAGACGGCAGTCTTGAGCGAGGCGGCCCCGATCGGAACGATCTGGTCGTCGTCGCCGTGGGCGATGAAGGTCGGCACATGCAGCCTGAGCTCAACCTGCCAGACATCGGAGCTCAGGGGCCAGCCGTGGCTGAGCAGCACCGCCTGGCCGGTGCCCCGCTCGGTGTAATAGATCTCGGTTCCGCCGGCGTCGGCGATCATGCCCCGGGACGGCATCGAGATCCAGCCCCGGCGCCGAAGGTTCGGCTCCTTTTCTTCTTCAGTTTCTCCTGGCGTCACTCGACGCTGAGCTATACGACCCTGAACACCTTGCTGATCACGGGTTCGGCATCCGTCAGCTGCCAGTCGGGCTCGCCGAGGTGGGTGCGGACGGCGGGAACCAGCGTCTCCCAGTAGTTGCGGTGAACCGTGCGCCAGTGCTCGAGCGTCGGCGCCTCGTGCTTCGCCTGCTCGAGGGTGACCTCGCGAACTGTAGTCTCCACAACCTCGAGGATCTCGAGCACGGCGACCCGGGTATTGCCGGAGTCGACGAGGGCATACAGAGAGCCCACGGTGGGCAGCGCCTCGTCGGTCATCTCGTAGGCGACCCGCAGGTTGGAGGACCCGGTCTTAGCCCCCGACATGACCAGGGCCACCATCAGTTCGCGGAACTCGCCCGGTTCGCCGAACACGAGCGGGGGAAGGTTGGCGATTTCGGCGTGCATGGTGGCTTCTTTCCCGAGCGCCCGCGTCTGCGCGCGCGGTATGACAACACCAGCATAAGCGCGACTGACAGCTCCGAATCCCCGGCTCGTCGCGCGGGTGGTGCACCGGTGGCATGATGCGACTAACGCGCGCCGCCAGTTCCGGAGCCGCGCAACGACGATGGGAGAGAACCATGGCATCACGGAAGTGGAGCGAGATGACCGGTGGCCAGAAATTCGGCGTCGTGGCCGGGGGGATCGTGCAGCTGGTTCTGGCCGGGCTCGCCTGGAGCGACCTGGCGCACCGGCCGGCGAAGAAGGTCAACGGCCCCAAGGGCGTCTGGGCCGCCGTGATCGCCATCAACTACGCCGGCCCCATCGCCTACTTCATTGCCGGCCGCAAGGACTAACCAGCGGGCAAGCAGCACGTCGTTTGCAAACGTCCCGCCTTCGATTCCAGCAGGATGGCGGGAAGTCTGCAAACGACCGCTCGCGACCCTGGTCGGCCCGCCGCGTGCGTGCCGCAGCGGCCCAGTCGCCGTCGAAGAGAAAGTTGTTCGCAGTGTAGAGCTCCTCCACCGCGGGCGACGTTGCGGGGGAAAAGTGCGGTGTCGGTCATCGGAGGTCCTACCGTGGTCGTCATCGGATGCTCGAGGCGGCGCGCAAGCACGACCAAACAGCGGCACTGGTACTGCCGCTGGGATCCTCCCGGAGCGTTCTCTCGAGGTGATGCAACCCTGGGCACGCCTCAGACAGCCCGGTGGAATGCGACCCGCCGTTACGTCACACCCCGTCATTCGCCGGCCGGTTGGTCAAGCACGTCGCCGAGGTCGTAGGCGATCGGACGTTCCAGCTGGTCGAAGGTGCACGACCGGGCGTCCCGGTCCGGTCGCCACCGCTCGAACTGCACGGTGTGCCGAAACCTTTCGCCCTCCATGTGGTCGTAGCGCACCTCGAGCACCCGGCTGGGCCGTAGCAGCACGTATGAGGTGTCCTTGTTCGCCGAGAACCGGTTGCGCTCGGTCTCCCCGGTGACCACGGTGCCCTCCTCGTCGTGCAGCACCAGCGGTGCCAGCTCGTCGATCAGCCGCAACCGCCAGGCATCACTGAACGCGGATGCCCCGCCGACGCTGTGCAGTTCGCCGTCGTCGTCGTAGAGGCCGAGCAGCAGCGATCCCACGCCGCTGCCGCTCACGTGAAGGCGGTAGCCGAGCAGCACGACATCCGCGGATCGGTGGTGTTTCACCTTGAACATCGACCGCTTGCCCGGCGCATAGACGGCCGCGAGCGGCTTGGCGATGATGCCGTCCAGGCCAGCGCCCTCGAATTCGACCAGCCACCGGCGGGCAAGGGCGACGTCGCGCGTGGTGCGGGTGAGGTGGATGGGGTCGCCCAGCGCCCCGACCAGGTCTTCGAGGGCCGCCCGGCGCTCAGCGAAAGGGGTGTCGAGCAGGCTGTGGCCGCCGCGGGAGAGTAGGTCGAAGGCGACGAAAGTGGCCGGGGTCTCGTCGGCGAGGCGGCGCACCCGGCTGGCCGCCGGGTGGATCCGCTGCGACAGCTGTTCCCAGGAGAGGTGTTCGCCGCCCGGGTCTCCGGTGCGCAGCACGATCTCGCCGTCGAGCACGCAGGGCTCCGGCAGCAGGTCTTCGAACGCGTAGGTGAGTTCGGGAAAGTACCGGGTGAGCATCTTGGAGCCGCGGCTGGCGATGGTGCTGCTGGTGCCGTCGAACGTGACGATGCTGCGGAAGCCGTCCCACTTGGGCTCGTAACTGAGCCCGCCGGGCACGCTGTCCGGTTCAGGAACCGTGTCGACGGCCCTGGCGAGCATGGGGGAGACGGCTGTTGCGACTGACATGCCCGCAGTCTGGCCCGCTTCGCGGCTGCTGGACACCCTCGCTGCACATATTCCCAGCCGGATGGTCGTCCATGCCACTGAAGGCATCCACGGTGAGGAAAATGGAAGGATGACTGAGCGCTCGAGTACCACCACCTTCCGCCGCGCCCGCGACCAGCTCCTCGAGCTGCGCAGCGACCACCGTGGCGCGTCCGCCGCCTTCGTCTGGCCGGATGTCGGCGACAGCTTCAACTGGGCCACCGACTGGTTCGACGTCATCGCCACCGGCAACGACAAGACTGCCCTGTGGATCGTCGAGGAAGACGGTCGCGAACTCAGGGTCAGCTTCGACGCGATGGTCACCCGCTCCGACCAGGTCGCCACCTGGCTCGTGCAGCACGGCGTCGCCAAGGGCGACCACGTCATGCTCATGCTCGGCAACCAGGTGGAGCTCTGGGAGACCATGCTCGCCATCCTGAAGGTCGGCGCGGTCATCCTGCCCACCTCCACGGTGCTCGGCACCTCCGACCTGGCCGACCGGGTGCTGCGCGCCGGCGTGCAGCACGTGATCGCCAACGCCGAGGACACTGCCAAGTTCGACATCGTTGCGGGCGAGTTCTCCCGCATCTGCGTTGGCGAGCCGAGGGCGGGCTGGACCAGCTACGCCGACTCCCACCGCGCCACGGCCGACAAGGTCGACGTCGCCGTGTCCTCCTCGGACCCGTCGTTGATCTACTTCACCTCCGGCACCACGAGCAAGCCCAAGATGGTGGTGCACAGCCAGACCTCGTACCCCGTCGGGCACCTCACCACGATGTACTGGCTGGGCCTTCGCCCCGGCGACGTGCACCTGGCCATCAGCTCGCCCGGCTGGGGCAAGCACGCCTGGAGCTGTTTCTTCTCGCCGTGGATCGCCGAGGCCACGGTGTTCATCTACAACTACTCGAGGTTCAACCCCGGCGCGCTGGCGCACCAGCTGCACCGCGCCGCCGTCAGCACCTTCTGCGCGCCGCCGACAGTGTGGCGCATGCTGATCCAGGCGGATGTCGGCGCCAAGCCGGACAGCCTCCGCGAGATCCTCTCGGCGGGCGAACCGCTGAACCCCGAGGTCATCAACCAGATTCAGCGCGCCTGGGGCCTGACCATCCGGGACGGCTACGGCCAGACCGAGACCACCGCGATCGTGGGCAACGTGCCCGGCTCGGTTCTGAAGGCCGGCTCGATGGGGATGCCGCTGCCCGGTGTGGCCGTGGTGCTCGTCGACCCGATCACCGGGGCCCTCACCGAGGAGGGCGAGATCTGCCTGGACCTCACCTCGCCCGCGGTGAACCTGATGTCCGGCTACCACGGCGACAACATGCGCAGCGCCGAAGTGCTCCGTGACGGCTACTTCCACACCGGCGATGTCGCCGTCCGCGACGAGAACGGCTACCTCACCTTCGTCGGTCGTACCGACGACATCTTCAAGTCCTCCGACTACAAAATCTCGCCGTTTGAGGTGGAGAGCGTGCTGATAGAGCACCCCGCCGTGATGGAGGCCGCCGTCGTGCCCGCCCCCGATGACACCCGGCTGAACATCGCCAAGGCCTATGTGGCCCTGGCGGCGGGCTGGCCGCCGGACGCCGACACGGCCCTCGCGGTGCTGCGGCACGCGCGCAACGGCCTGCCGCCGTACATGCGGGTGCGCCGGGTGGAGTTCTTCGAGCTGCCCAAGACCAACTCGGGCAAGATCCGCCGGGTGGAGCTGCGGGCGCGGGAGAACGAGGCCGCGGCCGCGCACGTGCGGCTGGCCGATGAGTGGCGCGACGACCAGTTCCCGGAGCTGAAGAAGCGGTCGTAGCCCCGGCAGGCCCAGCGGTGCGGGCGTTGGGCGGGTATGTTTCCCGTAGAGCGCGACCCTGGCCTGTGACGGGAGCCCAGATGAGTCACCGGACCGAAGTCGTCCCCCGGGCCGTCCTCGACCGGATCCGGAATTTCTCCGACCGCGTCAGGAATGGCGGCGATTGTTCTCCGAGCCGTACGGCACCCTTTTCCCTGACGGCGGGTCTCCGGCAACATCCTCGTGCAGTTGATCGGCGCGACCCTCGCTCGACTCTTCCTCACCGCCGTGATCGGGGTGTCCGCGAGCTCGTGGCCGTGATCCTCGGCACGACCTCGGTGGCGCAGAACGGAAATGCGACCGTTAGCCGTTGTGGTGTGCCGGTGCGGCGGATGCGTGGGTGGAACGATCCTGCGCGGCGTGGCGGGGCGCGGAGGCGCTGAACCCCGCATGCTCGGCCAGGCGTCGTACGGCCCGCAGCGGGATCGGCAGCCAGGACGGCCGGTTGCGGATTTCGTAGACGCTCTCGTAGATAGCCTTGTCGAGCTCGAACGCGGCCAGCAGGGGCTCCTGGCCGGCGAGGGAGTTGCCTGGGAAGGCGTCGCGGTAGCCCCGCAGGAAGGCCGCCCTGGCGCTGGCCGCCCACACGCCGGCCCCCGATTCCGCCGCCGGATCCTGCCGGCCGATGGTGGCTCCCACGTAGTCGAACGAGCGCAGCATACCGGCCACGTCCCGCAGCGGGATGTCGGGCAGGGAACGTTCGGAGAGCGGCCGGAGCGGCTCACCCTCGAAGTCGATGAGGACCCAGCCGCGACCCGGCACGTCGAGCACCTGGCCGAGGTGGTAGTCGCCGTGGATGCGCTGCAGCTGCGGCCAGGCGGCTGCCTGTGCCCTGGCGAAGACGGCGCCGATCGCGTCGCGGTAGCCGGCGAGCTCCGGAACCTCCCGCGCCGCCAGGCGATAGCGTTCCCGCATGCTTCCGCACAGTTGGTTCACCACGTCGTCGGTGGCGTTCACGGTGGGAAACGCCCGTGCGAGGTCCCGGTGCACGGCGGCCGTCGCGGCACCGAGGGCGTGGGCCGGCCCGTCGAAGTCCTCGCCGGCTTCGGCGGCGCCGAGCGCCACCCGCCAGGCGTCTTCCACGCCGGGCAGGAACTCCTGGACGAACACGAGATGGCCGCTGTGCTGCGTCGGGGAGAGCGGTGCCGTCCAGTCGCCCGAGATGACACCGATCGGCTCCGGAACGAACCGCGAACCGACGCCGGCGAGGGCCGACTGCACCGAGACATCCGGGTTCTGGCCGTCGGCAACCACCCTGAACACCTTGCAGATAACCGGCCGGCTGGTGCGGCCGAAACTATCGGCGAGGTCGACGATGATGGAGGTATTGGACTGTTCACCGCTGAGCACGCGGCTGGCCGTGACCGAGAGTCCGGTAAGGGCGACTGCGCCGGCCGGCGCACCGCCGGCGAGGGTGGCTCCGAGGATCTCGCCCCGTGCGCCGACACCCGTCGGAGCCGCGGCTCCCGTGCCGCCGGCGAGGATGAAGGCGAGCAGGGCAGCGGCATAGGCCGGATCGTGGGTGGCGTCGTAGACGTACCGGGGACGTCCGTCGCCGTCGGTGGTCTGCTCGATGAGGGCCTGGGCGGCGGTGTCCGGCAGGGGCGCCGGGCGCTTGGTCAGTGGCAATTGGTACAGCGTCGAGTACCGGCTGGCCGTGTCGAGCACCAGGTGGCAGGCGATCCGCACGTCGGGCTCGGCGGTGGGCAGCGTCCAGAGGCCGATGCTCCGCAGCACGGGGCTGTGGCCCTTGCCGGCGAACCAGCGTTGGTCGGTCACCCATCGGTCGAGGTTTGCGGGAAGGTCGAAATCCGTGCCGACGCTGGCGTGCTCCATGACGCTCAGCGTACCCGCACCTGTCACTCAGGGGTCGCAGGGTGTACTTCCGTCACGGAGGAGCTGCGCCCCCGCAGGATAGAGTGCCTCTGCGATCCGCAGATCCCGGACGAAAACCCCTCCACCGACTGACCACCTCACCGACAGCACGGCGGCTTCGGGAACGCTAGCAGCATCCGCTCGGGCGCAGTACGTTGCGGCTGAGGCGTGCGGATGCGTCGAATTCGGGAGGGCTCATGCGTGGTCGCGAAGTGGTCTGGTTCAATTCCATCGGCCTGACGGACATCCCGCAGGTCGGCGGCAAGAACGCCTCCCTCGGCGAGATGGTGCGCTCGCTCTCGGCCCGCGGCGTGCGGGTGCCCAACGGCTTCGCCACCACCGCGGATGCCTTCCGCGCGTTCATCGACGCCAACGGACTGGAATCCGTGATCCGCGAGCAGTTCGACCGCTACCACTCTGGTCGGGCATCCCTGCGCGAAACCGGCCAAAACCTGCGGGAGGCGTTCCTGGCCGGCGAGTTCCCTGCGGCCATCGCCGACGACATCAGGGTGTTCTACCGCACCCTGTCCAGGGACGCCGAGGTGACCAACCTACCCGTCGCCGTGCGCAGCAGCGCCACCGCCGAAGACCTGCCAGACGCCAGCTTCGCGGGCCAGCAGGAGACCTTCCTCAATGTGAGCGGTGAACGCGACCTGCTCGACGCCTGTCGGCGCTGTTACGCGTCGCTGTTCACCGACCGGGCCATCAGCTACCGCGAGGTGAAGAAGTTCGACCACCTCGACGTGGCCCTGTCGATCGGGGTGCAGCGGATGGTGCGCAGCGACCTCGCCGGCTCCGGCGTGATGTTCTCCATCGACACCGACACCGGCTTCCCCGGCGCCGCCGTGATCAGCGCGGCGTGGGGCCTGGGCGAAACCGTCGTACAGGGCGCCGTCGACCCGGACAAATACCTGGTCTTCAAAGCTCTTCTCGACGAACCGGACTACGAGCCCATCATCGAGAAGACCCTGGGCCGGAAAGATCGCAAGATGACCTACGCCGAGGGCGGCAGCGCACGCACCCGGGTGATCGACACTCCGGAACGGGAACGCCGGGCGTTCGTGCTCAGCAACGCCGAAATCGTGCAACTCGGGCGCTGGTCGGCCATCGTCGAATCCCACTACGGCCGGGCGATGGACATGGAATGGGCCAAGGACGGCCTCACCGGTGAGCTGTTCCTCGTGCAGGCGCGCCCGGAGACGGTGCACTCGCAGAAGAGCCTGACCCGGTTCTCGGTGAGCCGCCTGACCGAGACCGGACCGCTCCTGATCTCCGGGGTGGCCATCGGCGACAGCATCGCCTCCGGATCGGCCTGCGTCATCCGGGACCCCGCCGACATCGAGAACTTCCGCGACGGCGCCATTCTGGTGACCGAGATGACCGACCCGGACTGGGTGCCCATCATGACGCGGGCGGCGGGCATCATCACCGATCACGGCGGCCCCACCAGCCACGCCGCCATCGTCAGCCGTGAACTCGGAGTGCCGGCCGTGGTCGGCACCCGCAATGCGACCGAGGTGCTGGCCGAGGACGCGCCCATCACGATCTCCTGCGCCGAAGGCGACGAAGGATTCGTCTATGCGGGCATCCTGGCCTCCGAGACCGAACAGATCGACCTGGGCGCCGTGCCGATCACCCGCACCCAGGTGATGGTCAACATCGCCAGCCCGGCCGCGGCCTTCGAATGGTGGCGGCTGCCCACGGCCGGGGTGGGGCTGGCGCGGATGGAGTTCATCATCAACAACCTCATCAAGATCCACCCGATGGCGCTGGTACATCCCGAGCGGGTCACCGACCCGGCCGTGCTGCGCCAGATCACCGAGCTCACCCGCGGCTACGACGACCTCGGCGAGTACTTCGTGAACACCCTGGCGCTGGGGATCGCGAAGCTGGGGGCGCCGTACTACCCGCATCCGGTGATCGTGCGGCTGAGCGACTTCAAATCGAACGAGTACGCGCACCTCATCGGCGGAGACGTCTTCGAGCAGGCGGAGGAGAACCCGATGCTCGGCTTCCGTGGGGCATCCAGGTACTACGACGCCAAGTATGCCGAGGGTTTCGCGCTGGAATGCCGGGCGCTCAAGCGGGTGCGCGAGCGGATCGGCTTCAGCAACGTGATCGTGATGGTGCCGTTCTGCCGCACCACCACCGAGGCCGACAGGGTGCTCGCCGCGATGGCCAAGAACGGTCTGGTGCGGGGCGAGAACGGGCTGCAGGTGTACATGATGTGCGAGATCCCGGCCAACGTCATCTTGGCCGAGCAGTTCGCCACCAGGTTCGACGGCTTCTCGATCGGCTCCAACGACCTCACCCAGCTGGTGCTCGGTGTCGACCGGGACTCCGGCGCCCTGGCGGCGCTCTTTGACGAGCGCAACGAGGCGGTGACCCGGATGATCAGCGAGGCCATCGACAAGGCCCACGCGGCCGGCATCAAGATCGGCATCTGCGGGCAGGGGCCGAGCAACTACCCCGATTTCGCCGAGTTCCTGGTGGGCGAGGGCATCGACTCGATCTCGCTCAACCCGGACTCGTTCCTGAAGACCGTGCATCGCATCAAGGAGGCCGAGATGGTGGGGGCGACCGGCGAATGGCCCACGTCCACCAGGGCAAGCATGTGAGCCGGGGCGTTGTCCGTTATGCGCTGTCCTCGTCGGGATGCAGTTCGGTTCCGTCGAGCACGGCGCGTTCGTAGTCGGCCTCTGCGGCGTCGGCGACCTGCCGGGCGGCGATCACGCGCTCGGTGATCCGGTGTTCCACGGCTTCGGCCATCGCCACCTCGTCGGGGGAGGCGTTGGCCAGCAGGTCCTCGAGAACGTCGGGATCCCGGTGCATGGCTTCGATCGCGGACACCTCGGCGCGGGCCACCGCCGCCCGGCTGCGAAGGAAGGTGATCCGCGCCTCCCATCGGCCGTTTTTCCCCTGGCCGTCGTTCCCGTGCCCGCCGCGCCCCTGGCTGGGTTCATTCTGGTTCTCGCTCACGGCACCTCCCTTGTCGGTGGGAGCCTAGCGCCGCATCCGGCCGCACGGAATGCGGGCACCGGGGCGCCACCGGGGGAGTTAGTCGTAGGCGCGCAGCAACTTCCAGCGGCCGCCGCCGTCGTCGTGCTGGATGTCGAAGACGAGCGAGGTGCCGTCGTCGGCGGTGCCCTGGCAGCGCCAGGCGGCCACCGGTTTGGGCGGGTGGGTGAGGAAGTGCAGCAGCTCGTCTGGCAGCGACACCGACGCCGTCAACGGGGTGGGGGTGTCGGTCACCCTGAACCGGCGGGCGCGCCAGACCAGGCGAACCGGAGAACCCTCCGGTGATACCCAGACTGCGACGGTTTCGTTAATCAGACTCATGGCACATCACCTCAACAGATAGAACGTATGTTCGAAGTTTACCCCTCCGGGTGTGGCAACGCGAGATCGAGTTGCCCCGGTGCGGACGACTCGCCTTGTGATCACCGGCGCCGGGTGCACAGTCGTCGGAGATCACCGAGACGTGCTCAACCGAGACGTGCTCAACCGAGACGTGCTCGACCCAGACGTGCTCGGCCCAGACGAAGGAATCCAGCGTGCAACCGATCACCCCTGCCTCTGGTTCGACGACACGGCCGAAGAAGCCGCGACGCTCTCACCGTTCCTCGCCAAGGTCGTCGCGCGGTGAGCGCCGGCGTTCCTGGGCGGCATCGGCCTGTTGTCGACGTTCGTAGCGTTGTGGATCGCCTCACTGTCACCGGCGGACTCACCATCGAGGGTTGGCAGTCCTGGATCCTGGCCGCGCTGGTGGTCTGGCTGAGCACCGCCGTGGCGACGCTCCTGCTGCCGCTGGTGTTCCTGCGTGAGGCGATGGACAACCGCGGCGAGGCAGCCCACCCGAACTCGTGACGCCAGGCGTCCTGAAGCCCGGTTTCGACCCGGCTCAGGCGCGGCGCAGCCCGACCGCGGTCAGCACCAGGCAGCCGGCGCACGCGGCGGCCAGCAGCGCGAGCATGGTCGGGTAGCTCGCGAACTTGGTCAGGCTTGCGAAAGCCACGGGGAGCAGGAAGCCCACGTAGGTGAGGCTGTAATAGACGCCGGTGATGCCGGCGAGATCCGAGGGGGTGGAGATCCGCTGGATCTCGACAAGGCCGGCGACGACCGTGATGCCGTAGGCCGCGCCCAGCAGGATGGCCGTGATCAGAGCCAGCACCGGGGAGAGCGTGACGGCCGTGCCGACGGCGCTGAGGATACCCGTGAGCATGAGGCCCATGCCCACGAGGATGGCCCGGCCGTGAGTGATCGAGTTGAGCCTGGAGACCTGCGGTTGCACCAGGGCTCCGGTGCCCAGGGTAAGCACGGTCAGGAGGGTGGCGAAGGCCAGGTTGAGTTCGCCGAGCTGCGACTCCACGAGCTTGGGCATCATCGCGTAGGCGATGCCGGCGGCACCGAAAACCCACGGCGCTGTCGGCAGCACCACCCGCAGGAACCGGCGGTGGCCGGCCAGCGGCACCTGCAGGTCGAGCCACAGTGACCCGTGCATCCGGCTGCGCGGCACGGTTTCCGGTGTACGCAGCAGGCGGGGCAGGATCAACAGGCTCAGCACAATGTGCACGGCGTATGGCAGCAGCGTCGGCATCGGGCCCCACTGGGCCAGCACGCCGGACACCCCGGCGCCCAGGCCGAATCCGACGGTCAGGGTGAGGGCGGGACGCCTGGCGCCGGCGGTCGGCCGGGCCACCAGGTCGAACGGGGCGCTCGAGAGCTCCTTGATCCAGGCGGTGCCGACCGACATCGCCACGCCCACGCTCAGGCCGGCGAGGAACCGGCCCAGGCAGATGACGACCTCGCTGGAGAACCCGAGCCCCAGCAGGATGCTCGCCACGATCCCGGCAATGACACCCGCGATCACCAGGGGCTTGCGTCCGTGGCGGTCGGAGAGCGCGCCGGCCAGCAGGAGGCCGGGAACCAGGCCGACGACGTAGAAGCCGAGGAAGAGGTCGGCGGTCACGGTGGAGTAATGGCCGAGGGTCTCGTACATGTGTAGCAGCGGGGTGAAGTGGTTGCCGCCCCAGGCCATCACGAACAGGGCGGGTGCGGCGAGGTGCCACGGGGGAGTGGCGCGGGCAGTGTGGCGGTTGGTCATGGTGCTTTCTGGTTTGCTAAAGCGTCCGGGGCAGGCGGTGGCCGGATTCCAGGTGGGCCCGGAGCGCCTGGTCGTAGGCGGCGGTGTCGCCCACCCGCAGGTGGTCGGCCAGGAGGCGATGTTCGGCGATGAGCCTGTCGATGCTGTCGGGGTCGCGGGCGGCCACCCGGTGCACCAGGCGCTCGAGCCGGGGGCCGAGGCGGGAGTAGATCTCGTCGATGACACTGTTGTGGGTTTCGTCGACGACCCTGGAGTGGAAACGGTGATCGGCACGGGCGTAGGCCAGAAGATCGCCTGCGGAGGCGGCATCCGTCTGCTTCTGGATCAGAACACGCAACTCGGCGTCGACGGCGTCGATGTGGGTGGGGCGCTCGCCGAGGAGCTGCACGGCCTTCGTCTCGAGCAGGATGCGCACCTGCAGGAGTTCGGTGGTCTCGGTGTCGTCGACCGCGGTGACGACGGCGCCCTTCTTGGGGAAGAGCCTGAGCAGCCCGGCCGACTCCAGTGCGAGAAAGGCCTCCCGGACCGGGGTGCGGCTGAGCGCGAGGGACGCGGCGACATCGCCCTCGGTGATGAGGGTGCTCGCCGCGAGCTCACCCGAGATGATCGCGTCGGCCACGTGGGCGTAGGCGCGCTCCACGGCGGAGGAGCCGGCCGTGCGGGAGCCTGCCGGGATTGTCATTCCCTCATCATATCGAGAAACTGGGCTGATAAATGCATCAATAACCTCAACGCGGTTCGCCGGTGGCTCGCCGAATGCCGGCCGGGCGTCAGCAGTAGAGTTCAGGGATCGTGAGTCGATGATGCCTCGACCCGAGATCTGCCGGCATGACGCCGGCCCGACTGGAAGAGCAACTGATGAGCGACCGAACCATTGTGATCACCGGCGCCAGCGACGGCATCGGTGCGGCAGCCGCGCGAGCGCTGGCCGCGACCGGTGAGCGCATCGTCATCGTCGGGCGCTCGCCGCAGAAGACCGAGGCGATCGCCGCGGAGCTCGGTGCGGATCACTTCGTTGCCGACTTCGGCCGGCTCGCCGAGGTGCGCACCCTGGCCGCCGAACTCCTGCAGCGCTATCCGCGCATCGACGTGCTGGCGAACAACGCCGGCGGCATCATGGGCAACCGCGAGGTCACCGTCGACGGCCACGAGAAGACCTTCCAGGTGAACCACCTGGCTCCGTTCCTCCTCACCACCCTGCTGATGGATCGCCTCGTCTCCAGCCGAGCGTCGGTGGTCAACACCTCGAGCACCGCCAACCGGTTCGGTCGGGTCGACCTCGACGACCTCGAGAACGAGCGCAAGTACTCTCCCAACAATGCCTACGGTGACGCGAAGCTCGCGAACATCCTCTTCACCCGGGAACTGCACCGGCGCTACAGCGCGCGGGGCATCGTGACGGCAGCCTTCCACCCGGGTGTTGTCGCCACGAGCTTCTCCACCGGCTCCACGAGCATCATGCGGCTGGTGTACCAGACCGCACTCAAGCGAATGCTCATCACTCCGGAAAAAGGTGCGGACACCCTGGTCTGGCTGGCGAGCACGGCCGCCGGCGTGGACTGGCAGTCGGGTGAATATTACGAGAAGCGCCGGCTGCACTCCACGAACCGTCAGGCCACGGATGCCGGCCTCGCGACGGCGCTCTGGGAACGCAGCATCGACATGGTGGCCACCGACCTGCTCCCGCAGGGCAGCGTCCTGTAACGAGCGGCTCAGGCAATCTTGGTCAGGGACGTGAACGACATGGTCGCTGATTGCCCCTTCTGGCAGGTTTGGTAGAGCAGGTCGTAGCCGCGGGGAATGTCGGCCGTGCTGTCCTGGTCGGCGTTCAGCATGACCACAATGCCGTCCACCCGGTACGTGCCGGCGTGCACACCGGTGAGGGTGATCACGGTTCCGGCGTCGTCCGGGAAGTCCTTGCCGCCACACGACCAGTGCTCGGCGATGGTGGGCACGTCCTGATAGTGCGCGGTCACGTCCACGGAGCCGACGCACTGGTCGAGCTCCGGCGTCCAGCCGATGGCGTGCACGTCGTTGGAGTACCGCTCGCGCAGGATTCGGTCCTGCTCGGCCTGCCACTCGGCCACGGCAGCGGTGACGGCCGCTACCGGGGCGGTGAGGTCATCGGCGATGCTCTCCACGCCATTCGCGGCGCCGAAGTCAAACGCGGAGAGGGCGCGGGCGCCATCGCTCACCCCGGCGCCCAGCTCGAGAAGGGTGGGCGAGGCGGCCGAGGTCGCCGCGGTGCTCTCCGCTGCCGTGAGCTCCTGGGCGGCCGCGCTCAGGCGCGTGGTCGCGGTGTCAATGGCGTCGGCCAGCACGAGTCGGGGCTGCTCGTTGAGTACCTTGCCAGCGCTCGCGGCCAGGGTGGCGATGGCGTCGTCGAGGGCGGTCTCGCCGGCGGTGACGGTCTGCACGGCCGCGGCCTGATCATTCTGGAAGGCGGCAGCCGCGGCATCGTATGCGCCCTGGGCCGCGGACAGGGAGACCGCCCGCGCGACGAGGACGACCGCCAACAACAGCGCGAGGGCGAACGCGGCCAGGATCATCCTGGCGCGGGCGCCCGTTGCCCACCGCGCCGGCGTGAGGCGTGGGAGAGAAGAGAGTCGAACATCCCCTGAAATTGGTGCCACCCCCTGTGTCTGCGTGCCTGCGACACTGCGTGCCGGTCGTATCAAAGTCTCGTGACTTGAAATACTACTGTCCCGGTGTTACCACCACATTGATGATTCACATCGGCACCTCGGGCTGGAGCTACGACCACTGGGAGGACGTGCTCTATCCCGTCGGCCTGCCCGCAGCGAAACGGCGGGGGAACTACATGGACGCCTTCGACACTGTCGAGCTCGATGCGAGTTTTTACCGATGGCCCCGGACGCGGCGTTCGCGGGCTGGCATCACCGGCTGCCCGCGGGTTTCTTGATGACGGTGAAGGCGCCCCGGGCCTGACCCACGCCTGGACTATTTCCTCGGCGACCTTCCGTGGTGGATCCGGGTGGCGGTGGAGTTTCGGCACGAGAGCTGGGTCGATTTGCCCTGCTGGAGCGGCACGGAGCCTGGACGTTGCGCGCGGAGCTTCGGGGTGTGAACCGGCGCTGTGCTCCAGCGCGCACGATGCCCAAGGCCCGCACAAGGCCCCTAGCGCCCGGGGCGTGGGTGAGATATGCAAAGCGGTGACGGAGCGCCGAAATGCGGAACCGACCTTGCCAAACAGCAGGTCGCCCAGAAAACACCTGCATAGAATTGTGGCCCGGGCGCGGTCTGACGAGTGAGCGCGTCGATGAGGCACCGGTAGACGGTGCGTATCCAACAGAGGTATTCATGACCATGACCGACGTCGCGTCCACAGTCGTCACCGAGCTTTCCGCCGTGCTCTCCAGCGCACAGATCGTGACGGGGCCCCGCACCGAGAGCAACCGGCGCGACCAGTCCGAGGGCACCCTGAGCGGCGAACCGCTCGCCGTGGTGTTTCCGGCCAGCACCGAAGAGGTGGCCGCCGTGGTCACCATCGCGGCGGCCCACCGCATCCCGATCGTGCCGCAGGGGGCCCGCACCGGGCTGGCCGGCGGGGCGAACGCGATCGACGGCGCTATCGTGCTGACCACCACCCGGCTCAAGAAGATCCTGGTGGTTGACGCCGCGAACCAAACGGCCACAGTGCAAGCCGGGGTACGCACCATCGCGCTCGCCCGTGCGGCCGAGGCCGTTGACCTCTTCTACCCGCCGGACCCCGGCTCGTGGCGCGCCTCCACCATCGGCGGCAATGTGGCCACCAACGCCGGGGGGATGCTCTGCGTCAAGTACGGCGTCACCGGCAACTTCGTGCGCCAGCTCACGGTGGTGCTCGCCGACGGGTCGATCGTGCACACCGGCCAGCGCACCATCAAGGGCGTGGCCGGCTACAACCTCACCGCGTTGCTGGTGGGCTCCGAAGGAACCCTGGGCATCATCACCGAGATCACCGTGGGCCTGCTGCCCAAACCCGGCAGCCCCTCCGGCGTTGCGGCGACCTTCGCCAACACGGCGGATGCCCTGGCCGCCGCCAACACGATCGTTGCCGGCGACCGCCGGCCGAGCGTCCTCGAATTCCTCGACGGTGCCTGCATCGCCGCCATCAACGCCTTCGATCCCGCCTCGATCCTGCCCGCCGGGGCGGGGGCCCTGCTGCTCGTGCAGTCCGACCAGATCGGCCAGGCACACGACGACGTCGAGGCCTACGCCGAGGTGCTGCGAGCCGCCGGAGCCGACGAGGTCACCATTGCGCACGATGCGGAGTCGCTCGAAAAGCTGATGAGCGCACGGAGGTTGCTGCACCCGGCCGTGCAGGCCGTGCGCGGCGGCTGCCTGAACGAGGACATCACGGTGCCACGCTCCCAGCTGGGCGCCCTGCTACTGGGCCTGGCCGAGATCTCCCGGGAACTCGACGTGCCGATCAGCACCGGCGGCCACATCGGCGACGGCAACCTGCACCCCGTGATCGGTTACGACCCCGAGGTGCCTGCCGAGATCGACAAGGCGCACGCGGCGTTCGCCAGGGTCATCGACCTGGCCATCTCGCTCGACGGGTCGGCGTCGGGCGAGCACGGCATCGGTGTGCTCAAGCGGGCGCACCTCGACGACGAGCTCGGCCCGGTGCTGCGCGACCTGCAGTTGCGGGTGAAGGCAGCCTTCGACCCGTACTCGATCCTCAACCCCGGCAAGAAGCTCTAGGGCGCCGCTGGCCGGGATCTGATTCCCTCATCGGGCGTGCCCACGGGATGCGTGTCTCCGCTGATCGAGCTTGTCGAGACCCCCGTGAGGTGCTTGTGTGGCGCGCCCCGCCCGCTGGTCGAGCTTGTTGAGACTGCGCGGGCCGTCTTTCCGCGGCGAAAAATGTTTCGATATTCGCTTGTGAATAAGTTGACATTATCTCGCATGTAAGTCTGATTCGTGAGAGAATGGGGTTATGGACGAAGAGCTAGTTGGCTCCACCGCACCGACGGGAACACCTCCCGGCGGCCCGGATCTCCATGACTGGAACACCGCCCTGGCCACTCCAGCACCGGATGTTGCTGGCCTGAATACCGCCAGCCTGAGTGGAACCACCGACATTGCGCCCGGCCCGGAGTCCGGTCGTGCGGGCGGCCCTGAAGCCGTCGCCGCCGCAGGCACGCCGGGCCGCACTCGGCCCCGTGGTTCCCGCGGGACCCACCCCGGTCAGCCGCGCAGCGGCCCGAGCGTGGGGCAGCCCCAGTGGCGGGATCCGGCCGAACTCCCCGGCGTGCAGCGCGCTCACACCGGCGCCTTCGGTGACAAGCTCCGAGTCCTCGAGGACGCCGCGGGCATGGTTCAGGCGGTGCTGGAGTCGATCGACCTCGACGCGCTCAGCGACGCCGAAGTGGTGGCGTTCACCCAAATGGTCGAACACGCCGGCCGGCCGGTGGACGCGGCCAGGGTCGGCGCCGCGACCGTTGTCGGCTACCGGTCCCGGCCCGGGTTGGGCCGGGACTCCATGGCCTGGCGGTTGGGCGCCTCGCACCAGAACGACCTGCTCACCCGGCTGACTCTGGCGTCGCGGCAGGAGATGAAACGGCGGCTGGCTCTGGGTGAGAAGGTGGCCCAGAGGGTGCTGGGTGGTCAGGTCCTCGAGCCGGAGTTCCCCGCGGTCGCCGCCGCGCTGAAAGCCGGCGAACTCGGGGTCGATGCGGCGGAAGCCATCGTGAAAGGGCTGACCGACTACAAAGTGCACGGTCGTTTCGACGCCGATCAGACCGAGGTGGAATCCGCCGAAATCGGCCTCGTCGAACGGGCGACCGGGTCGGTCTTCGACCGCATCCCCGGCACTGGCGACATTGGCACCGGCACCGGCACCGGCACCGGGACGGGCACAGGCGCCGGCACTGACTCTGACACGGACGCTGACGACGTGGGCGTCGGTGCCCGTTCTGGGTTCAGCGGTCCGATCCATCGGCTCCGCGACTCCGACGGGTTCACCTACCCGGCCGATGACCTCCGGCCCATGGCCGTGCGGATGCAAGCGTTGCTCAACCCTGACGGGCTCGCTCCGAATGCGAGCACGGTCGAAGCGACCTCCACCATCTCCTTCGGCGAGCTCACCCGGGGCCTCTACCCGCTCCGGGGCGGCGTGACGCCGGACCTCAAGGGTGTGATCCAGAACCTGTTCAACACTTTCCAGTCCGCCCGCTCGGCGCCCCGGTTCCCGTCCGCCGAGGAGCAACAGCGCATTGAGGCCGGCGAGCTGGTGCCGGGCGAGCTGATCGACGAACGCACCGGCGGCGAGAAGCGGGCCGACATCCTCCGCGGCATCCTCGTCCAGGTGGCCCAGGATCCCCGCATTCCGACGATGGGCGGCCTGCCGCCGACGTTGATGGTGCACGTGAACGCCCTCGACCTGCTCAAGCAGGCCGGCGTCGGCTGGATCGACGGGGTAGACGCGCCGATCTCGATGAAGACCATCAACCAGATGATCGACAACGGCGGCTTCCAACCCATCTTCTTCGGCGGTACCGGCGCCGTCCTCGGCCTGGGCTCCAAAGCCCGCTGCTTCACCCCGATGCAACGCAAAATGATCGCCGCCCGCGACGGCGGCTGCATCATCCCCGGCTGCGACTGCCCACCCCAATGGACCGAAGTGCACCACGTCATCCCGTGGCAGACCGGCGGGATAACAAACGTGGGCAACGGGGTGCTGCTGTGTTGGTACCACCATCACAACATCGACACCGCCGGGTGGAGAATCCGGATGGTCGCCGGGCTACCCCAGGTGAAAGCACCGCACTGGATCGACCCGGCCGGGAAATGGCGCACACCCGAGAAGCACCGGGCGCACGACCCCGAAACACGACGCCAAGATGAGTAGCCCCGACGGCAAGACGGACGGCAAGACGAACGGCCCGGCATGCAGCTGCCCTACCCGGATGTCGCGACGCTCTCGGCGCGGCGGGTGGAACTGCCGTCCGGCGGGGCTCGGTCGGTTTCTGGGCCGCCAGAGGGCATTTTCGGCTGGAGTATTTCCGGCGGGAGTACTGCCATCCGGACCGTGCGCGACGTACTATCGCCTTGGGCGCCAGCCGGCGCCCGGTTACGGCAACGGAGGTACGCAGTGGGCATCAACGACGACGACATCACCACATCCGGCGCGGATTCGAACGAAGGCACGGCCGACGGCGGCGCCAACCAGGCGGGCCATGACGGCGGCGCCGACGGAACCGCGAACGCCGGAGAAGGCACCGCCGACGGCGGCGCCAACCCGGCAGGCCACGACGGCGGCGCCGACGGCTCCGCCTCGAGCGAGGGCATCGCGGACGGCGGCGCCAACCCTGAAGGTCACGACGGCGGCGCCGACGGAACCGCCTGATGACGAGCGAGGGGCGCGGGGCGAGCGATCCTCCCGCGCTCGCGCGCTTGCTCTCGGTATCGCCGGATGCCTTCGCCGCCGACTACTGGGACCAAAAGCCGCTGTTTACTCGCGCGGCCACGCTGCCAGGCAGGTTCGATGACCTTTTTACCGCAGACGCGGTCGACGAACTCGTCACCCACCGGGGACTGCGCACGCCGTTTGTGCGCATGGCGCGAGAGGGTGTCGTGCTCGACGCCGGCCGGTTCACCGCGCCCGGCGGACTCGGCGCCGAGATCGCCGACCAGGTCAGCGCCGACAAGGTGCTCGACGAGTTCACCGGTGGAGCCACCCTGGTGCTCCAGGGGCTGCATCGCACCTGGCCGCCGTTGGCCGAATTCACCCGTCAGCTCATGAGCGACCTCGGCCATCCCGCCCAGGTGAACGCCTACGTCACCCCGGCCTCCGAGCGCGGTTTCGACCCGCACTACGACGTGCACGATGTCTTCGTTCTGCAGATCGCGGGGGAGAAGCGCTGGCGCATCCACCCGCCGGTGCACCCGCGCCCGCTACGCGCCCAGCCGTGGACCGACCATCGTCGTGCCGTGGAACTGCAGGCCCAGAATGAACCGGCCATCGACGAGGTCTTCAGGCCCAACGACGTGCTCTACCTGCCTCGAGGCTGGATCCACTCGGCGACGGCGCTCGGCGGCACGTCGATCCATCTCACCATCGGCGTCGCCGCCCTCACCCGCCACGACGTGCTGCACGAGGCCATCGCGCACGCGGCGGCCTCCGAAAGCCTGCGCGCCGCCCTGCCCCTGGGCATCGACCTCACGGATGCGGCGACCGTCGGCGCCCTGCTGGCCGATACCGTCGACGATTTCGCCCGGTTCACCGGCGCGGAGCCTGCCCCGGCGGAACCTACCCCGGCCCAGGCAGTATCCGCGCGACTGGCCCGCCGGGTGCGAGCCTCCACCCGCGCCGAGCCGATCGCACCCCTGGCAACGACCGCGGCCGCAACAGCCCTGCACGAGGCCACCACGGTGAGCCTGCGGCGGGGACTCGGCGCCCGATTCGGGCCGGGCCCGAACCCCGGCGACGTGTCCCTCGTGCTGCCGGACAAGACCGTGACCCTGCCGGCGGAGGCCGCCGACGCGCTGACGCAGATCCTCACCGGGCACACCGTGCAGGCCGGCGACCTGGCCGGGCTGGATGCGGCGTCATCGCTCGTTGTGGCCCGACGCCTGGTGCGCGAGGGCGTCCTGGTGGTGCGGTGAGCCTGCCCGCAGCCCCGGGCTGGCTGCCGTGCAGCGATCGTTCCCTGGAGCGCGGCGATCCGCTCCCGGGCACGGCGGGCTACGGCGAACGCTGGTTCCTCGTCGAGATCGACGGGGCCTGGGGCGCGCACGCGTTCCTGCAGTCGCCGCTGGACCCCGCACTCGCCCGGGCCCTGGTGACGCGCATCGAATCCGCGGGCATCCGGCCGCTCGCCATCCGCCGAACCGGCCGTAGTGCGAACCAACGGCGCGCCCAAACCGAGTGGCGGTGGGCGGCCGTGGACGCCAGGGTCGGTCACGAACGAGTGCACTGGGGAGTGGTGTCCGACCCTGCCGATCTGCTGCGCGTGCCGCTGGACGGGGCGGGCGGCGCGCCGTCGACCGAGCCGCTCATCTGCGTGTGCACCCATGCCCGGCACGACCAGTGCTGCGCCGTGAAGGGGCGGCCGGTGGTCACCGCCCTCGCCCAGGCCTACCCGGCCGCCACCTGGGAATGCTCCCACCTCGGCGGGGACAGGTTCGCGGCCACCCTGATCCTGTTCCCACACGGGCTGTACTACGGCCGGGTGACCGGCGCCGAGGCCCCTGACCTTGTTGACGCGTACCTCGACGGTCGCATCGAACCGCGCTGGTTCCGGGGCCGCAGCTCGCTGCCCAATGTGGTGCAGGCGGCAGCCGCGTTCGCCCGGGCGAACCGGGGCGACAACCGTATCGACGCCTTCGACTACAGGTCCTGGACGGAGTCGGGGGGAGTGCACACCGTGAGCTTCAACCACGGCGGAAAACAGCTCGCGGTGCGACTCACCGAGAGCCTGTCGGCGCCGCTGCTCAGCACCTGCGCGGCCAGCTCTGCCCAGCCGGTGCGGGAGTTCGAACTGCGCTCGATCGCCCCCGGCTGACAACCCCCCAACTGGAGGTGATTACGGGACCAAGGTCCCGGTTTACGGGCCTCCTCTGAGGGTAGTGTTCCAAACAGAGGGCGAACCACCGGCACCTGGCACTAGCTGGTACCTCGTGGTCCTGCTCTCATGGCCCGCACGGTGGGATAAACACCCAGTCAGCGGGAAAGCCTCGATCCTACAAGGAGAGCACACCATATGACCGTCACAGATGGCATCCGAAGCGACCAGCAGGGTCTTGCAGAAACCGGCCCCGCCGAATTCGTCAGCGGCCCGTGGCAGGACTCGATCAACCTGCGCGACTTCATCCAGCGCAACTACACGCCGTACCTCGGCGACGCGAGCTTCCTCGCCGGCGCCACCGAGCGCACCACCGGCATCTGGGCAAAGCTGTCCGCGATGTTCCCGGTAGAGCGCGAAAAGGGCGTCTACGACATCGACGCGACCACCCCGTCTTCCATCACCGCGCACAAGCCCGGTTACATCGACAAGGACAACGAGGTCATCGTCGGCCTCCAGACCGACGCGCCGCTCAAGCGCGCGATCATGCCCTTCGGCGGCTGGCGCATGGTCGCCACCTCGCTCGAGACCTACGGCTACCCCGTGTCGCCCGAGCTCGAGACGATCTTCACCGACTACCGCAAGACCCATAACACCGCCGTCTTCGACGTCTACCCTCCCGGCGTGCGCCGTGCGCGCAGCAGCCACCTGATCACGGGCCTGCCGGATGCCTACGGCCGCGGCCGCATCATCGGTGACTACCGTCGGGTTGCCCTCTACGGCATCGACGCCCTGATCGCCGGCAAGAAGAACGATCGCGCCGAACTGGACATGGAGCCCTCGACCGAGGACATCATCCGTGCCCGCGAGGAAAACTCGGAGCAGATCCGGGCCCTCAAGGAACTCGCCCAGATGGCCGCCAGCTACGGCTCGGACATCTCCAAGCCCGCCACCACCGCCAAGGAAGCCGTTCAGTGGCTGTACTTCGCGTACCTCGGTGCGGTCAAGGAGCAGAACGGTGCGGCAATGTCGTTCGGCCGCAACGCGGCCTTCCTCGATGCCTACATCGAGCGCGACCTCGCCGCAGGCACCCTGACCGAAGAGGGCGCCCAGGAGCTCATTGACGACCTCGTCATCAAGCTGCGCATCGTGCGGTTCCTTCGCACCCCGGAGTACGACGAGATCTTCGCCGGCGACCCCACCTGGGTCACCGAGTCGCTCGCCGGCATCGGTGAAGACGGTCGCCCGCTCGTCACCAAGACCGCGTTCCGCTTCCTGCAGACCCTGTACAACGTGGGCCCCGCACCCGAGCCGAACCTGACCGTGCTCTGGAGCGACAAGCTGCCTGAGGGCTTCAAGCGCTTCTGCGCCCAGGTCTCGATCGACACGTCGGCTATCCAGTACGAGTCCGACGAACTCATCCGCAACGAGATGGGTGACGACGCCGCGATCGCATGTTGCGTCTCGCCGATGCGCGTCGGCAAGCAGATGCAGTTCTTCGGAGCCCGCGTCAACGCCGTCAAGGCGCTGCTGTACTCGATCAACGGTGGCAAGGACGAGGTGTCCGGCAAGCAGATCGCCCCGGCCACCGCGCCGAACACCGACGAGGTCCTCGACTACGACACCGTCTTCCCCGCCTACCTCGAAACCCTCGAGTGGCTCGCAGAGACCTACGTCACCGCGCTGAACTGCATCCACTACATGCACGACAAGTACGCGTACGAGCGCCTCGAGATGGCACTGCACGACAAGGAAATTATCCGCACCCTGGCCTGCGGCATTGCCGGCCTGAGCGTGGTTGCCGACTCGCTGTCCGCCATCAAGTACGCCACGGTCCGTCCGGTGCGCGACGAGACCGGCCTGGTTGTCGACTACACCGTTGAGGGCGAATTCCCCACCTTCGGTAATGACGACGACCGCGTCGACGTCATCGCGGTCGACGTCATGGAACGCTTCATGACGATGATCCGCAAGCACCCGACCTACCGCGACGCCATTCACACCCAGTCGATCCTGACGATCACGTCCAACGTGGTCTACGGCAAGGCCACCGGCAACACGCCCGATGGTCGCCGTAAGGGTGAGCCGTTCGCACCGGGGGCCAACCCGATGAACGGCCGCGACACGCACGGCATGCTCGCGTCGGCACTCAGTGTCGCGAAGCTTCCGTACAGTGAAGCGCAGGACGGCATCTCGCTGACCAACACGGTTGTCCCGAGCGGCCTCGGCCACACCAAGGATGAGCAGATCACCAGCCTGGTCGGCCTGCTCGACGCATTCACGTCGGCCACCGGTTACCACCTGAACGTCAACGTGCTCAACAAAGAGACCCTCGAAGACGCGATGCTGCACCCGGAGAACTACCCGCAGCTGACCATCCGAGTTTCCGGCTACGCCGTGAACTTCGTTCGCCTCACCCGCGAGCAGCAGATGGATGTCATCAGCCGCACGTTCCACTCGCACTAAAGAAAACCCTTAACAGATGACCGGCAACGCTAGGTAGGACGAGACCATGACTGCAATCAACCTCGGCTTCCCTAGCGTTGCCTGTCCTGTTGTCGTCGAGCACGTCGACCTGTCGGTCGACGTGGCCGACGAGATCAGTGCCCTGAACGACGTCGACCGCAAGGCCGAACTGCACACCCTCGAAATGAAGGCAATCCGCGACGGCACCGTCGCCAGCGTGCATTCCTGGGAGCTCGTGACGGCCGTAGACGGCCCCGGCACCCGCATGACCCTGTTCCTCTCCGGCTGCCTGCTGCGCTGCCAGTACTGCCACAACCCGGACACCTGGAAGATGCGTGACGGCCTGGTCACGCCCATCGACGACCTCGTCGCCCGCATGACCCGCTACCTCGGGGTCTTCAAGGCCACCAACGGTGGCCTCACCATCTCCGGCGGTGAACCGCTGATGCAGCCCGCTTTCGTGAAGCGGATGTTCAAGGAGGCGCACGCCCTGGGTGTGCACACCACCCTGGACACCTCCGGCTACCTCGGCAAAAGCGCCTCAGACGAGCTCCTCGACAATGTCGACCTGGTGCTGCTCGACGTCAAGTCGGGCCTGCCAGAGACCTACAAGAAGGTCACCGGTCGCGAGCTTGCGCCGACGATCGCCTTCGGCGACCGGCTCGCCGAGCGCAACATCCCGGTCTGGGTGCGGTTCGTGCTGGTGCCCGGGCTCACAGACGCCGTCGACAACGTCGAAGCTGTCGTCGACATCGTCGCGGGCTGGCCCAACGTTCAGCGCGTCGAGGTCCTGCCCTTCCACCAGATGGGCGAAGACAAATGGGACCGCCTGAGCATCCCGTACCCGCTGCATGGCGTGCACCCGCCGGAGAACGACGTGCTCAACCGGGTGCGCGGGCAGTTCGAGGCCCGGGGACTGACGGTCTTCTAAAAGTCCAACATCTGACACCCGACGAATACCGTCGGACCGTTCTCCGCGTTCGCCCAGGCCGATATCATCAACCACCACGCTCTGGACATGGCCGAGGGCAAGACCTATGTGCCGGGTCATGTGCGGTCGGCGGCCGCAACTCTAGTCGCTGATCTCGATGGTGCCGTCGGGGGAGACGGGGAACCCCGGCGCGAAGGCGGCCTCCCACAGGTGTCCATCCGGGTCGGCGAAGTAGCCCGAGTAGCCACCCCACACCGCACGGGCGGCCGGTTTCACCAGCCGGGCCCCGATGGCGAGGCCGATGTCGGCCGCCAGGTCGGCGTAGCCGAAGAGGCCGATCCAGGTGCCGCTGGTGCGGAACCAGGTGATGTCTGTGGACGGATCGCCACGTTGCTCCCAGCCGAGACTGGAGTAGAAGCGACCGCTCTGGCGAGGTCGGCCACCCCGAGGGTCACGATGGTGAAGCTGGCGGGGAGGCTCATCGGCTTCTCTCCTGGTCTGGAGTCTGGAGCTTAGTACTCGGTCGCGCCTTCGGTGTCTTCGCCCCAGCTCACGATTCGCGGCGGCAGCGGGTACTCGTGGGTGCCGCTGGTGGCCAGCACCTCCACGCTCACGACGCGGGGTGCCGTTGTGCCGGCCCGGCTCACGAACCAGCCGCCGACGAGCACCACATCGCTCACCGTCGACGCGACGCCCACCCCGGTGACGGTGAACGGCCCGTAGGCCGGGTCGACGAAGAGCACCGAGATGAGGTCGCCATGCGCCACGGTGGGTGCATCGGCAGCCCGCGTGACGCCCGGCGCCTCGTCTTCCGCGCCACCGGCACTCGGCTCGAGAGTGCGCAGTGCCTGCAGTGATTTGTGCGGCTTGAGGTTCTGCTCGATGGAGCGGCCGCCGACGGTGAGCGTCTTGACGGACGCGGAAATGAAAGCGGTGCCGTCGATCGTGAAGGCGCCGTAGCGCTTGGTCAGGAACATCGCGGAGACACCGGTTCCGGATTCCAGGGCGTTGAGGGCATCCGTGAGTACCTTGACGTTGCGCCTGCTGGGCACATTGGGCATTGCCGGTCCGGCCATCTTTCCTCCTGAGAACGTGACACGCAACTCTAACGCTGCAGGAACCCGCGCCGACCGCGCGTGCGAGGCACGCCCCTGTTCGAGGGGTTCGGCAAGCCCCTAGCGAAGCGGAAGTTCGGGGCGTTGACTGCAGCACACTGGCGCGATTCGGCGTGCCGGTGCGTGGAGGGGCGGACGTCGGAACCATGGTGAGCAACGAATGGTGAGCAACGGCACTAACGGTATAAATGGAACGGGGGTCACACCGCTGCGGTCTTTCGGCGGTGTCGTCGGCGGCCTGATCGGCCTGGTCGCGACGAGCGCCATAGCCGGGCTGCTCGTCACCGCGAGCCTGACACCTGTCGTGGCACTCACCGGCGTGGCGACGACCAGCACGATCAACGTCTTCGAGACCCTGCCGGACTACCTGGAGATCGAGCCCCTCGCCCAACGCAGCAACATCTACGCCAGCCGCTCGGATGGGTCGCCGGTGCTGCTCGCGACCCTGTACGACCAAAACCGGGTCGAGGTCGGCTGGGACGATATCGGCCAGAACGTGAAGGACGCAGCAATTGCCGGGGAAGACCCGCGCTTCTATGAGCACGGCGGCGTCGACCTGCAGGGAACCGTGCGCGGCGCGTTGACGACAGCGTTCAAGGGAAGCGTGCAGGGCGGCTCGTCGATCACGCAGCAGTACGTCAAGAACGTGCTCGTGCAAAAGTGCGAGATGCTGCCCACCGAGGAGGAGATCTCGGATTGCTACGCCGCGGCCACGGTGACGACGGCGTCCCGCAAGCTCAAGGAAATGCGCATGGCGATAGGCGTGGAGAAGAAATACGCGAAGAACGACATCCTGCGCCAATACCTCAACATCGCCGGCTTCGGCGGCCGCGTGTACGGGATCGAGGCCGCCGCCGCGTACTACTACGGGACCACGGCGGCCGGCCTCACGGTGGCGCAGGCGGCCAGCCTCGTGGCCATCGTGAACAACCCGGGCAAGTTCAGGCTCGACAGGCCGGCGAGCGAGGCCAATGGAGCGGCCAACGGCTACCAGGACAACCGGGAGCGCCGCGACTACATCCTCGGCGAGATGCTCAGATACGGCAAGATCACCCAGGCCGAGTTCGATGAGGCCATCGCGGCTCCCGTCGAGCCGACCATCAATGAGCCCAGCACCGGATGCCAGACCGCTGGGTCGAACGCGTACTTCTGCGACTACGTGATCCACATGCTGGCCAGCGACCCGGTCTTCGGCGCCGACGAGGAGACCCGGATCAAGCACATCCGTCGGGGCGGGCTCAGTGTGTACACCACCCTCGACCTCGACCTGCAGGACGCCGCGGTCAGGACGCTGAACGAGAACGTCCCGAAGTCCCTCGCCGGCTGGGACGTTGGCGCAGTCATCTCCAGCGTCGAGGTCGGCAGCGGCCGGGTCCTCGCCATGGCGCAGAACAAGGACTACAGCCAGGACCCGGAGGTGCAGGCCGCGGGGAACAACTGGAGCAGCGTGAATTACAACACCGACTTCGCCACCGGTGGGTCCCGCGGTTTCCAGCCCGGCTCCACCTATAAGGTCTTCACTCTCGCTGAATGGCTGAGCACCGGCCATTCGGTGGACGAGCGCGTCGACTCCGCGCCCAGATCCGCGTGGGGGACCTTCAACGACAGCTGCCTCGGACCACAGAATTACGATTCGGAGGGCTGGAGTCCCAAGAATGACGCCAACGAATCCGGTGGCAATTACAGCGCGCTGGAATCCACCATCGGCTCGATCAACACGGGCTTCATCGGCATGGCCAAGCGGCTGGACCTCTGCGGCATCCGAAAGATGGCCGAGGCCTTCGGGATGCACCGCGCCGACGGCGAGCCGCTGAGCCAGAGCGCGTCGGCCGTGATCGGCACGAACGAGGTCGCCCCGTTGAGCATGGCCGTCGCCTTCGCCGGCATCGCCAACAACGGTGTCACCTGCAGCCCGATCGTGATCGACCGGATGATCGGCGCCGACGGTACCGAGGTGCCGATTCCCACCTCGCGGTGCGCCCAGTCCGTCAGCCCGGATGTCGACCACCAGATGGTGGCGGCTCTCAGCCAGGTGATGACACGGGGCACCGCCGTGCAGTCGAACATCAGCACGGAGCCGCGGGTGCCGATGTTCGGCAAGACGGGAACCACCGACGGCGCCAAGGACACCTGGATGAGCGGGGCGAGCAGCAAGGTCGCGACCGTCGTCGGTGTCGTCACCGTCACCGGGAACGCCAATCAGCGCGCACGCAACTTCGAGAGCGGGCCCGCCGCCACGGCGCGGCACCGGATGTGGCCCGACGTGATGTCGGTGGCGAACGCGAAGTACGGTGGCGATCCGTTCCCCGGGGTGTCGGTCATTCCTCCGCCGGAGGAGGAGTCAAGCGATGACGGCGACGAGGACTTCGACGATGACACCGACCAGGACCCACAGGACCAGGACGATTCCGACGAGAACGACTAGGCTCGCTCTAGGCGCTTTGTGTGGACCACAGGTCGAATTCGGTCGTGCCGGACCCGGCCGCCCGCCGCAGCGGCCGGGCTGCCGCGGCTGCCGCGGCTGCCGTGTTAACGCCCGCCGCACCGTCTGCTCTGGCCGCCTTGGCCTGTGCCCTGGCCCGGTCCCGTGCCACCGTGACCAGGTCCCACATCCCCTCACCCGTCACTGAGACCCCGCGGGCGCCCGAGCGCCTGGTGCGGCCACGCACCAGCATGAGCTCGGTCTGGAAGACGCCGCCGCCGATGCGCTCCTGGGCGTCGTGGAAGAACACCACGTTGGCCACCGGCCCGGTGCCGTCGTCGAGGCTGACGAACACCACTCGGCGCCCGTCGCGCATCGGCGGAGTGTTCGTGGCCCGGCGCACGCCGGCCAGGAGCACGTCGGTGCCGCCGGGCAGGGTGGCCAGCTGCGATGCCGGGGTGACGCCGAGCTCGGCGAACAGCGGGTAGTACTTGCGCATCCGGTGGCCGGAAACGGCCAGCCCGGTGTCGAGCAGTTCAAGGTCGGACTGGGTGCGACCGCGTAGCTGCAGCGAGGTGACGGCGTCGAAACGCGGACCTTCGTAGTCGAGCACCGGCAGCGGAACTTCGAAGGCCAGCTGGTCGTCGGCGATGGTGATGGCCGTGCCCCGCAGCGACTGGATGTGGGCGAGCAGCTCGTGCCGTCGGGTGCGGTCGTGATCGATGAAACTGTCCAGCGCACCGACCCGGGCGAGGGCCTCGAAGGTGCGGCGGCGCGGGTGTACCCGGTCCCGAAAGTCCTGCAGCGAGGTGAACGGCTGGTGCCGCACGATGCGGGCACGTTCGGCGTCGCTCGAGCCCGAGAGCTCTGGCAGCGGCATTCGGATGCCCTGACCGTCGCCGACGGACTCGACCCTGTAGTCGAGGGCGCTGCGCTGCACGTCGAGGCCGAGCACCGGCACGCCGAGCACCCGCGCCTCGGCCACGAGGAGGTCTTTGGGCCACATGCCCGGATCGTGGGTGAGTAGGCCGGCCAGGAACGCCGCCGGGTGGTGGGTCTTCAGCCAGGCGGACTGGTAGGTGGGCAGGGCGAACGCCGCCCCGTGCGCCTTGGCGAAGCCGAAGCTGCCGAATCCGGCCAGCACGGTCCAGACCCTGCCTATCGTGCCGGCATCGAACCCGCGGCCGAGGGCGTGCTCGCGCACGTACGCCTCGATGACGCTCAGCTGCTCCGGCCGGCCCAGGTGCCGGCGCAGCACGTCGGCGTGGCCGAGCCCGCAGCCGGTGAGCTCGTCGAAGAGGCGCATCACCTGTTCGTGGAAGATGACGACGCCGTTGGTCTCGCGCAGGATCGGCTCGAAGCGCGGATGGATGTAATCGGGCGCGACCTCGCCGTGCCCTGCCTCGAGGTAGCGCAGTGGCATGTTGTTCTGCATCGGCCCGGGGCGGAACAGCGAGATCTCCACGGTGAGGTCGTTGAACACCTCCGGCTGCAGCTTGCCCACCAGTTCCATCTGGCCGGGGGATTCGATCTGGAAGATGCCCAGGGTGCGAGTGGAGCGGATGAGTTCGAAGGTGGCCTGGTCGTCCAGCGGCACCCGGTCCAGGTCGATGTGCTCGCCGGTGAGCCGGTGGTGTTCCTCCACGGCGTGGGCCATGGCCGACTGCATGCGCACGCCGAGGATGTCGAGCTTGATCAGGCCCATCGGGTCCATGTCGTGCTTGTCGAACTGCGACATCGGCAGGCCCATCCCGGAGGCCTGCACCGGGGTGCGATCCAGCAGCGAGGCGTCGGAGAGGATGACACCGCAGGGATGCACCGAGATATGCCGGGGCAGCCTGTCGAGCCTGGCGGTGAGGTCCACCAGCAGGTCGAGCTGCGCCGACTCGCGCACCTCGGTGGCCAGCTCCTCCAGCTCCGGCTTCTCGGCCAGGGCCGCACGGAAGTCACGCGCATTGAACCGCCACATCTGCTTCGCGATCGCGGCGACCTGGGTGTCCGGCATGCCCAGCGCCAGTCCCGCGTCGCGCACGGCGCCGCGACCCCGGTAGGCGTTGGTCATCGACATCAGCGAGACCCTGCTGGCGCCGAAGGTCTCGAAGACCTTGCGGTAGATGTCGTGCCGCCTGGCCGATTCCACATCGAGGTCGATGTCGGGCAGCGTCTGCCGTTCGGGCGAGAGGAAGCGCTCCCAGAGCAGGCCGTTTCCGATGGGTTCCACCGACGAGGTGTGCAGGGCGTAGTTGAGCACCGAACCGACGCCGGAGCCGCGGGCCTGGATGCGGATGCCCATGCCGCGCACGATGTCGGCGACCGCGGCCACCGTGAGGAAGTAGCCGGCGAATCCGAGCGATTCAACCGTGGCCATCTCATGGGCGAGCCTGTCGTGCGCCGCCGTGAGCCCGTGGCGCCCGGCGTCGGCGTAGCGTTCGTCGATGCCGTGGCGGGCGCGGGCCCACAGCTCGGCGAGCGGGTCGCGGGTGACGCCGATCACGCTCGCTTCCGGCATCCGCGGCCGGCCGAGCCCGATGTCGCCGATGGGGTCCAGCGCACAGCGATCCGCGAGGTCGTGGGTGTCGCGCAGCAGCCGGGCCAGCGCACCATCGCTGTGTTGACCGGCGTCGACCACCATGCGGGCCACCTGCCGCATGGCGGCGGCCGGCTTCAACCAGGCCTGGCCGTTCACCTGCAGGGGACCGGCCTCGGTCTGGGAGTGCTGCGGCCCGGCGCCCTGCGGTCCGGCGAGCTGCGGTCCGGCGAGCTGCGCGAGTGGCGTGAGGTTCCTGGCCGCGTCGGCGAGGTCGGCGGTCACCGCCTCATCGGCGGTGCCGTAGCGCACGGCGTTGCTGAGCACGGCGGGCAGCCGGGCATACTCGGCGAGGGCGAGCATCCGCGTGGCCGGTGCGACGCTGCCCGGCATGCCCGGTTCGGTGAGATGGCAGACGACCTCGAGCGCGAGCGAGTGCGGCGGCATGATCCGTTGCCACTCGACAAGGTTCGCCCTGGCCCGCGGGTTGTCCCGGCGCTCGACGGCGTGACCGACATCGGAGGCCGGGCCGAGCAGCACCGTCAACGAGTCCAATCCGGCCAGCTGGGCGAGACGACGGCGCGGGATGCTCGGCGGGTGGCCGGGCAGGCGCGCCGTGGTTTCGTGAGCGCTGGAGACGGCCCGGCAGAGAGCGGCGTAGCCGCGGCCGCCGCTGCTCTGACCAGCATTGCGCTGACCAGCATTGCCCTGGCCAGTATTGCCCTGACCAGCACTGCCGCCGTGCGCCAGCACCACCACCCGGCCGAGCGGGGCGAGGGTGTCGTCGTCGTGCACCTCGAGGTCGGCGCCGAGCCCCGGGCTGATACCGGCGGCCACGCAGGCGCGCACGTGCTTGACGGCCCCGTACAGGCCGTCCCGGTCGGTGACGGCCAGGAAGGTCGCCCCGTCGGCGGCCGCCTGCTCGGCGAGCGCCTCCGGCAGGGTCACGCCATAGTGCGTCGAGTAGGCGCTGGCGACGTGCAGGTGCGGAAAGCTCATCGCGGCGTCACCCCCAGTCGAGCGCGAGCACCCAGGTGCCGTCGGCGTCGTGGCGCAGGTCGTAGCGGTGCTGGTCCTCGCCGCCCCTGGCGGCATCTACCCGCCACAGTTCGGTGTCGATGCGGGTGGGAGTGCCGTTGTTCTCCCACCACCGGGTGCGGGTGAAGACGGCCTGGGGCTGTCCGATGACAACATGTTCGAATCGGTCCCAGACGAAGGCCCGGGGGTCCCCGTCGGCGGAGAGCTCAACCTGCACCGTGGTATCGATAATCTGGGGCATGGGGTCACCTTCCGCGGATCACTTCGAACAAATGTTCGACCTTCGGAGTGTACGTCACTCCTCCGACAGACGCCAGCGGAGCAGGTCACGCCGAGCCAACCGTTGGCGCAGGGGTAGCCCGCACGGCGGTGCGGGGGTGTTCCACGTCGACGAATCGAGAATTCCTGCACGTCAATCCACTCTTCGCCCGACCCAGTGAGGAGTACTTCCTCTTCCTGCGGCTCGGTTTCGAGGGCTACCGGATCGTGCAACAGGCGTCACAGGACGTCGCCATGTACCTGTCCAAGGGCATCGCTGAGTACGGCGCCTTCACCCTGATGAGTGACGGATCCGACATCCCGGTGTTCGCCTGGGCTGCTGAGGTGCGCACTGGATCGCCGCTGACGTCGCGCACCGAATTCGGACACTGATCGTTGTGTCCGGTTTGAAGGAGGGGTATTTGTCCCAATTCCGAGCCGGCCGAGCGTAGCATTTGCGTGGGGCGTATTTGATACCGGCGCTCCCGTAAGAAGGTACTCATGACACTCAAGGTTGAGTCTCACGACGTGAGATCCCAGACTGGTGAGGCTCAGTCCGCGGAGGTTGTGAAGGCCGAGAACCCGGTCGCGCTGGTGACCGGAGCCGGCTCGGCGATGGGGCGGGCGGTCATCACCTACCTTCTCGCAGGTCGTCGACTCCTTCGGCAGGCTCGACGCCGCCGTGCTACTGGCGGAAATCGGCGGGTCTCCCGCCCTGCACGGGCCGGGAACCGTGGCCGAAGGTGAGCACCTCCTCGCCCGCAACCTCAACAGCGTTGCCCTGGGCATCCAGGCTGCAGTAGAGGGTCTGTCCATCGACGGACACCGGAGCATCGTGGCGACGTCGTCCGTTGCCGGTCTGCTCGCCGATCCCGGTAACTGGGCCTATCACGCGTCGAAGATCGCCATGATCGACCTCGTGCGCTCCTCCGCACTGACCTACGCGGCCAGGGGCATCCGGGTGAACACCGTGGCCTCCGGCCTGCTCCGGACGGACGATCCGGATGAAAGCCCGGCCAACCAGACCTTCGGACGGGACTTCTCCCGTCGGATCCCGCTCTTCAGGCTGGCCCAGCCGTCGGAGATCGCGTCCGTGATAGCGTTCCTGATCTCCCCGGCAGCGTCGTATGTGACGGGCGCCAGGCTCGCCGTGGACGGCGGGTTGACGGCATCCGCCGGGCTTGTATTCTGATCGCGAGCGCATCCTGACCAACCTGCGAATGCCCTGACCAAATACCCTCGTCTCGTGGACTGGATGATCCACATGGCAGAATGACGCTCCGGGGCAACTCCTTTCGGGATCAGCTCCGAACTACCAGCGGGTCACTGCGAGACGACAGCGTTGCCAGCGACGTCGGATTGGGTGTCTCACAACTGACGCGGAGCCCGCTCCGCCCGACGACAGGCGGACGCATCCGCCGCGAGGGAGACACCGTGGGGACTCAGACGACTCTGGACGAGATGCGCCAGGCCGACAGCATCCTGGCCGGCATCCGCTGCGCGGACGACCTGACCATCGCGGCCAGCCGGGACGGCGGCAACCGTGCCGTTCGCCTGCTCGCCCAGGCCGCGCTCGACCCGACCGACCAGCTGACCGCCATTGCTGCCGTGCACTCGCTCGCCCAGGTGTTCGACGAATCCGCCGACGACGTCCTGGTGTCGCTGCTCGAGCACGACTCGGCCTTCCTTCGCGAGCACGCCGCCTGGGCGTTCGGTGCCAGGCTCCCGCGGTTCGACGCCATCGCCGGCCTGCTGCGCATGGTCGTCGCCGGGGGCTTCTCTGGCATGATCGCCCAGCGCACCCTCGAGCAGTGGGCGGCATCCGCCCCCGAGCACCTGGCGCTGGCCACCGAAGGCGCCATGCTCGGCGTCGCCGACCCGCCCGCCCGCGCCCGCCTGGTCGAAACCCTCGGCCTGATCTCCGGACGGATCCCGGACCGGATGCTGCGACGCATCGCCGGGGATGCCGGCGAAGGCCTCGACTCTCGGGCGGCGGCCGTGGCGGCCCTGGGGGACCGGCCGGCCACCGAGGCCGCCATCAGCCTGGTGACGGCCCTCGCCCGTGGCGATGACGACCTGGCCGATGTGGCCAGGCTCGCCCTGCTCGACCTGACGGTGCCCGCCTACCCGCGTGCGCCGTGGAGCCGGGGCCAGACCGTGGCCCAGCTGTTCCTGCACGCCGACATCGACCGCGAGCTCAGCCAAGTGGGTTCCGGGGACAACGGCGGCATCGCCACCCTGCTGGTTCGGCTGGGCGACGCCCTGGTGGCCGGTGACGACGGCTCAGTGGATGCTCTCGCGCCGACTGTCGACAGGGTGCTCACCCTGTCGCGCGGCGGACCCGCCGCCGCCCTGGCCTGCCTGCCGGAAGTCAGCTCCACCCTCTCCGGACACGCCTTCGCGACGGTCCCGTTCCTGGGCGCCCCGATCTCCTCCGCCGAGTCCTGGCCTCGGCGGGTGGCCGTGCAGCGCGGCATCCGCCGGATTCTGCGTGCAGCAGGCACCGTCGACGTCGTGCACCTGCGGATGGCCGATGTCGGTACTCTCGCGGCATCGTCTGTGGCCCGTGAGCTCGAGATCCCCATCGTCTTCACCGTCGCTCCCGACCCGCACAGCGTCATCAATGCCATGGACGCCTCCGGCGCCCTCACCCGGGCCAACTTCGGCGCCGTCGACGAGGTCGAGCACTTCTGGTTCCGGGCGCGGCTCGTCCAGCGGATCGCGGCCGATGCCGCGCACACCGTGCTCTTTCCCCGCCCCGAGCTGGAGCGGGACATGCGCGACCTCGTGGGTATCGACATCACCGCGCACCCCGAGCGCCACTCGGTCGTGGCGGAGGGCATCGACCTGACCGTGATCGAACGTTCCGTCGAGGCCGCGCTGCAGGCCGACTCCGCCGACTTCACCGACCTCGACGCCCTGCTCGAGACCCTGCCGGCGTCCCGGCGCCACCTGCCTCTCGCGGTGACGGTGGGCCGGCTGCACAGGGTGAAAGGCATGGCAACGCTCGTGCACGCCTGGGCCGACGACGCCGCCCTGCGGGAGCGCTGCAACCTGCTGATCATCGGGGGAGACCTGATCACCCCGTCGGTCGATGAACGCGGCCAGATCGACCTGATCGGCACGGCGGTTCCGCTGGACTCCGCCGCCGAACACGGCCTGCTGCTGGCCGGACACCGCGCCAACGACGCTGTCGCCCGTTGGCTGGCCGCCGCCCGGCACGGCCGGCCGGGTCTGGCCGCCCCGCGCGGCGTGTACGTCTGCGCGAGCATGAAGGAAGAATTCGGCATCGCCCTGCTCGAGGCCATGGCGACCGGGCTCACGGTGGTGGCCCCCGACGCCGGCGGACCGGCGACCTACGTCGAGGACGGCACTACCGGGTTCCTGGTGAATACAGCGGATGGCCGCAGCCTCGGCGGCGGCATCGGGGCGGCTCTTGACCTGGCCTCCAGCCCGTTCGGCGACGAGTTCGCCCAACGCGCCGCCGACATGGTCACCTCCACCTTTGCCATCCAGGCCATGGCGGACACCCTCGCCGGCGTCTACAGCTCCGTCGCCGAGGCCCAGGAAGCACTCAACTGGGCGTTGAGCGCCTCATGACCCTCCTGATCATCAGCCCGGACTACGCCTCCCACCTGTACCCGCTCGCGACCCTCGGCACCGCCTGGCAGACCGCCGGCGAGCGGGTCGTCGTGGCCAGCGGACCGGCCACGGCCGGCATAGTCGCCGATTTCGGCTTCGAACGGGTGAACCTGCAGCTCGGCCGTGGGTCCAACCCCGGCACCATCCGCGCCGAAGACCAGCCCGCCGGGGAAGACGACGCCCTGCGCGGCTTCTTCGACGCCACCAGGGTCGGTCTCGTCGAAACACTGAGGTTCCAGGCCGAGGCGCGCAGCACCGACCTGCTCTGGAACCCCGTGGTGGTGGCCCGCGAGGTGCAGCGCATCGTCGCCGAGATCCAGCCGGACCAGGTGATCGTCGACCACCTCGCCTTCAGCGCCCGCCTGGCACTGATCAGCGCCGGGGTTAGGCACGCCGACGTGGTGCTCGGACATCCGTCCGCCCTGCCCGTCGGCGACGAGGTCTACGGCTACCCAGGCGCCTGGCCCGCCGCGTTCACGCCCGACCCTCTCGAGCTGGTGCAGCTGCGTGTGCTTTGCGAGCGGGTGCGGGACGACTTCACACTGCAGTGGAACGATGCCCTGCTGCAGTTGGACCCGAATGCGCCGCCCAGCGGTGACGCGTTCACCGAGACCGGGGATGTGCTGCTGCTCAACTACCCGGCCGAGTTGCACCCGGCGGCGCGCACGGCGCTGCTGCCCGAGCACGCCTTCCTCGGCTCGGCGGTGCGCAGCGAGGCCGACGACCCAGCGGTGACCCGCTGGCTGGCCGACGCCGATGACCGTCCCATCGTCTACGTGAGTTTCGGCAGCTTCCTGTCGGTGCGCGGCGATGTGCTCGCCCGGGTGGCCGAGGCCCTGCGCGGCCTCGACGTGAGGGTGGCGATCGCCGTCGGGTCCACCGACCCGGCCGAGCTCGGGCCTGTCCCTGCGCCCTGGCTGGTGCGGTCGTTCCTGCCCCAGGTGACGGTGCTCGGCCACGCGGCACTGGCCGTCACCCACGGCGGCAACAACTCGGTCACCGAGGCCATGACGGCCGGGGTGCCGCTGCTGGTGCTGCCGTTTTCGACGGACCAGTTCGCCGGTGCCGCAGCACTCGACGAGGCCGACTTCGGGATCTCCCTCGACCCCAATACCGCGGGTGCGGATGCGCTGCGGCAGGCCGCCGTGGCGCTGCTCGGGTTGAGCGGCGAGCCGCGGCAGCGGCTGCGGGCGCTGAGCGCATCGCTCGCCAACGGCGCTGGGCCGCAGCGGGCCTACGCGGTCTTGCAGGAGGAGTCGAGCGACGCCCGACCGGCGGCCTGACCTACGGTTCTGCCCTGCTCCGCTGGGCTACATGTCGATCGCGTAGACGAGCGACTCCTGCACCATGCCCAGCCAGTTGTAGATGTCATTCACCACGTGTGACTGCTCGTCGTCCAGCTGCGGCATGCCGTGCGGGTCGATCTGCAGGCGGTCCGCCAGCACAAGGCGGAGGTCCGTGAGGGTGCGGAGCCACGACTGCACCTGCTGCTCGGTGAGCACGATCGGCACCGGCAGCGGGTCGTGCGCCGGAGCGGCCCCGGGGTAGTCCGCCGTGGCATCCGCCCCTTCGTCGTCGCCGAGCGCGGAGAGCACCGTGGTGGCGTTGGCGAGCTTGCCCTCAAGCAGTCCGTCGGCCGTGAAACGGCGGAACTCGTCCGCGGCCTGCGGGTCGTTGGGATAGGCGTCGGGCAGCAGCCGCCGGATCACGGGTTGGGCGAGCATGGCCGCGTCGTCGGCGTCGACGGAGCCGAGCATCTGCAGCAGCTGGGACGTGACGTTGCGCAGCAGGTCGACCTCGATGGGTTCGAACATCGCCGAGACCGTGCCGGAGTCTTCGCGACGGAATTCCATCACGCTTCGGACCTGTCCAGGGTGGCCCAGAGCCCGTAGCCATGCATCGCCTCGACGTGTCGTTCCATCGACTCACGGTCGCCCGTGGCCACGATCGCGCGACCGTTATTGTGCACCTGCAGCATGAGACGCTCGGCCTCGGCCGCCGTCACCCCGAAATAGCTGCGGAACACGTAGGAGACATAGGACATCAGATTCACCGGGTCATCCCACACCACGGTCACCCAGGGGCGGTCGAGGGAGATCGCCTCTCGGACGCGGGTGGATTTCTCGATCTGGGGCACCGGTTAAGCCTCACACGCCCGCGCCGATCCTGCCACCACCGGGCGCCGGGCCGGCGCATGGCAGGATGGGGAGTTCGTGAGACACCAGCACTGTGAGAGACCAGCATGAGCCGCCGCCAGCCCTATCCCTACCGCTCCTCCGGCCGAAAGGGTCCCCGCTCATTGCTCGTGCTGGTGCTCGCCGTCGCCATCGTGTGGGGCATCGGATACTTCTCCACCTCCCAGAGCGACGCGCCGCCGGCCGCCCAGACCCCCGCCTCGCCGACCGCCGTCCCGGCCGCTCCCGTTCCGGTCCCGGCGTCCGGGCTCACCAGCGCCGAGGCACTCGCGCTGGTCGGTGCGCTTCCCGACGCCGTGTACGCCGACAACGGGAGCTACGCCGGTAATCGCGAGGAGCTGTTCGGGGACGCCTGGGCCTTCGATTTCGACCAGAACGGCTGCGACACCCGCAACGACATCCTCACCCGCGACCTCACCGGCACCGACATCGATGCGGCGACCTGTCGGGTCTACACGGGCATCCTCGCCGACCCGTACACGGGCGAGATCATCGATTTTGTGCGCGGCGAGGATACCTCGGCCGACGTGCAGATCGACCACCTGCTGCCGCTGAAGGCCGTGTACGCCACCGGGGGAGAGGCCTGGCCGGCCGAGAAGCGTGAGGCCCTGGCCAACGACCCGGTCAACCTGTTGGCGGTGAAGGGCACGGAGAACTCGTCCAAGTCCGATTCCCTGCCCAGCGAATGGCTACCCGGTTTCTACCCCGACGTCTCCGACCGGCACGACCTGGGCCAGCGGGTGGTCTGGGACGACCTGCCGGAGGACACCAGCCTGCAGTGCTGGTACGTCGACAAGCTGGTGCCGGTCTTCATGGCCTACGACCTCGGGCTCACCCCGGAGGACCGCGCGGCGATGACGGCCGTGCTCACCACCTGCGACGCCTGACGCGCCCTCAGCAGCCGTCCTCTGGTGCCACGCCCGGGGCTCACCGCCGCCGTCATGGTGCTCGGCGGTCAGCGCAGCCGGCCGGGGCGCGGAAACCTGCTGAGCATGTCGGTCATGACGGCGGCCATGGCCGTGATGCCCGTCAGCTGACCGCTGGCCTCGCGGCAGGGTCGGGTGGCCTGCCGGCCCGCATCCGCGACTCGTTAGAGTGGCCGGATGACCAACGTGCGATACCCGCGGGCGCTGGCCGCCCATGATCTGATCACGGTGCCGGCGCCGTCGATGGGCGTGCCGGCGGACCTGCACGCGAGACTCGACCGGGCGGTGAACGACCTCGAAGAGCGCGGCTTCACGGTGGATGTCGGGCAGTACGCCCGGCGGGGCGGCCTCGTTCCGGCTCCGGCCGCCGAGCGCCGCGTTGAACTGCTGGCCGCGTTCGTCGGGCCGGCCCGCGCGGTACTGCCGCCGTGGGGCGGCGAACTGGCGATCGAGCTGCTTGAACAGCTGGACTGGTCGGCCATGGCCGCAGACCCCAAATGGTTCGTCGGCTGGTCGGACATCTCCACGCTACTGATGCCCCTCACCATCGTCACGGGGGTCGCCACCCTGCACGGGGCGAACCTGATGGACGAACAGTGGGAACTGCCCACGGAATTCCGACGCTGGAGCGAGGTAGCCGCGCTGTCTGAGGGGGAGTCCTTCGCGCAGTTCGCCGCGCCGCGGCGTCGATCGCGTCCCTGGGGTGCCTGGGCGGATGAGCCGCTGAACCGTGACGCCGCGTACGAGACCACGACGGGATGGCGAGCCCTGGGGAGCGACGCGGGGAGCGAGACGACCGTGAGTATGCGGGGGCGCCTGATCGGCGGATGCTTGGAGACGGTGTCGCTGCTCGCCGGATCGCGCTTCGGCGACGTGCCGGGGTTCGCCCGGCGGCATGCCCCCGAGGGCGTCATCGTCTACCTCGAGGTTGCCGAAGCCGACGCATCCACGGCGCTGCGGCTGCTCTGGTCGTTGCGCCTGGCGGGCTGGTTCAGCCACGCCACAGGCATCCTCATCGGTCGCACGGAAGCTCCCGACGTGGACGGGCTCAGCCAACTCGAGGCTGTCGAGAGCGCCCTGGGTGGTCTGGGCATCCCGGTCATCGTCGACTTCGACCTCGGCCACCAGCCGCCGCAGATGCCGTTGGTGAACGGGGCGCTGGCCGAGGTCGAGCTGACTGACGGGCGCGGCCGGATCACCCAGTACTTCGTGCCGTGAGGCGCTGGCGCGTCAGCCGCCCAGAATGCCCTGGAACAGCAGGTGATCCTGCCAGGCGCCGTTGATCTTCAGACGCTTCGGCGCGACGCCGATCTAGCAGAAGTTACGCAACCTGCCGGGCTGGAAGGACGGGGTACGGGCGGGGGCTTGGGGACGGGCCGCAGGCTTAGACCTGGGGGGCGTGGTGCGGGCGGCCCGCGGCGTGGCCGATGGCGGTCACGGTGAGGGTGATGATGGCGGTGAGGGCAATGCCCCAGCCGATGTGCACCATGAGCAGCAAAGCACCGACGCCGGCTCCGGCCAGGATCAGCACGATCGCGGCCAGCCGGCGGAACCAGGGCTGGTTCTTGCCGCCGCCGAAGCGGGAATCGGCGGCGAAACCGGTGATGGTGGAGGTGACGACGACGGTCGTGACGTCCTTCACCGCGATGTGCCGGGCCACCGCGGCCTGCAGGCCCATCACAGCGGCCAGGAGCCCGGTGACCATCAGGTCGAACGGCGCCGGGGGAGTACCGCCCACCGCGAACAGGACGATCGCCAGTGCGGCCATGACCACGCCGACGGTGCCGAACAGCATCGTCGACTCGGTGGTCCAGCCCGACTTCACCCGGCGCAGCACCCGGCCGCCGATCGCGGCGCCCACCATGAAGGTGAACAGGGCGATGAGCGGGCCCACCACGGGCAGGTCGTCGGCGCCGGCGATGGCCATGCCCAGGATGACGACGTTGCCGGTCATGTTGCCGGTGAACACCTTGTCGAGGCCGAGGTAGCCCACCGCATCCGCCACGCCCGTGGAAAAGGTGAGGGCCAGCATCAGGCCCAGGTGCAGGTTGTCTGGCTGGCTGCGCAGGCGGAGGATGACGGGGGTGGAGGGCACGGGTGTCCTATCGGCTTGGGAATTGTCACGGTAGTGGCTGGTCGTCCCTGGCGCAAAACTGGCGCTACTCTCGACCAACGGGGATGTGGCGGCCGCCCGGCCGGCGCGGAGCCGGCTCCCGACCCACGATCCGAAAAGGCGCATCCATGCCATTCGACGTCATGCCATTCGACATCCTGCAGCCGGGCACCGGGCCCATCCGCGCCGCGCAGTACCTGCCCGCCACCCCGGGCACCGTGCTCTGGGGGCGGCTGCCCTGCGCCACGGATGCGCCGGCGCTCGTGATCGACGCCGGTACCGAGGTCACCATCGACACGATCAGCCACGAGGGCGTGCTCGAGGACCAGGGCCGCGACCCGGTGGCCTTCTTCGCCGGCCACGGTGTCGACCGTGCCGCGGTGCTCGACGACGCGGTGCTGCTGGCCGCCTCGAACACGTCCCGCGACCCCCTCGTGGACGGCCCGCACCTGGTCACCGGCCCGATCCACGTGCGCGGCGCGAAGCCGGGCGACCTGCTCAAGATGACCGTGCTCGAGGCCACCCCGCGGGTGCCGTACGGCGTGATCTCCAACCGGCACGGCCGCGGCGCCCTGCCCGGTGAGTACCCGCTCGGCGAGGGCAATGTGAGCGTCTTCGCCGCGCTGGAGGACACCGAGACCGGCCAGGTCGGCACCCTGCCGCTCGTGCCGGGCGGGGCTCGAAGGGTGCACTTTCCGCTCCGGCCGTTCCTGGGCATCATGGGCGTCGCCGTTGCCGGCGAGAGGCGCCCGCACTCGGTACCGCCCGGCGCGCACGGCGGCAACATCGACATCAACCTGCTCACCGCGGGCTCGGCGCTCTACCTACCGGTGCAGGTGGACGGCGCCCTGGCCTACGTGGGCGACCCGCATTTCGCCCAGGGCGACGGCGAGGTGGCGCTCACGGCGATGGAGGCGTCGCTGCGGGTGACCATCCGCTTCGACGTTGTGACCCAGGCGGACTCGGTCGCGGCCTTCGGCGAGCTGGCCGGACCTCTCGCCGAGACGGCCGAGTTCCTGGTGCCGACCGGAATGGACGCCGATCTCGACGAGGCCGTGCGCAAATGCGTGCGCGCCGCCATCGACCTGCTCGGGGCGCGCTTCGGCATGGACCGCACCCTCGCCTATGCGTACCTGAGTGCCGCGACCGACTTCAACATCTCGCAGGTGGTCGACCTCGTCTGCGGCGTGCACGCCCGCATCAGGGTGGCTGATTTCGATGTCTGAGCCGCTGCTTGTTCCGACCCCCTCGACGGTCACGGGCGAGCTGCCCGACGGGCTGCTCACCGCCTTCGCCGGCTACGAGGACGCGCTCGCCCGCAACGACCTCGCCGCTCTCGACGCCTGGTTCGCGCCCGGTGAGAACACCCTGCGGGGCGACGCCACCGGGCTGCTGGTGGGCCACGACGCGATCAGCGGCTTCCGCGGCGCCCGTGTCGGCACCGTGGCTCGGGGCATCCGGGCGCTGCACGTGCGCGTTCTCGACCCGCGGCACGCCGTGATCATGTCGGTGAATACCCCGGATGCCGGCGGCGCCGGGCTGGTGACCCAGCTCTGGTCGCGCAGCGACGACGGCGCCTGGCAGGTGGAAGTGGCCCAGGTGGCCGCGCCACCGGCCGCGATCAATGCCACCGTGTGGCGCCTGGTGGGCACCCCGCTGGTGGCCGCATCCGACGACGCAGGATCGGGTGCGCTGTCCGGCGAGACCATCGCCGTGAAGGACCTTTTCGACATCTCCGGCTTCACCGTGGGCGCCGGAAACCCGGCCTACCTGCGCGAAGCCGTGCCCGCCACCGAGACCGCCCCGGCGGTCGCGGCGCTGCTGGGCGCCGGCGCGAGCGTGCGCGGCATCGCCCAGACCGACGAGTTCGCGTACAGCATCGCCGGAGACAACGAGCACTACGGCACCCCGCCCAACGTTCGGGTGCCCGGCGCCCTGCCCGGCGGCTCGTCGAGCGGACCGGCCGCGGCGGTGGCGCTGGGCCAGGCCAGCGTCGGCCTGGCCACCGACACGGCCGGGTCGATCCGGGTGCCCGCCTCGTACCAGGGGCTCTGGGGGCTGCGCAGCACCCACGGCGCCGTCGACCGTACGGGCCTGCTGCCCCTGGCGCCCTCGTTCGACACCGTCGGCTGGCTCACCCGTGGGCCGGGTGTGCTGCGGGCCGCGGCTGCGGCATCCCTCGACCCCGCTTCCCAACTACCCGCTTCCCAGCCGAACACCCCGGCCCGCTTCGCCGTGTCGAGGGCGCTGGTCTTCGCCGCGGACGACGACGTGCAGGACGTCTTCGTGACCGGAGTCGACAGGCTCACCCGGGCCGGGCTGCTGCCCGCCCCCGACCTCGTCGATGTGGGCGACCTCGCCGAGGTGCTGCGCATCTTCCGCACGCTGCAGTCCCTCGAGGCCTGGCGCGCCAACGGGGACTGGGTCACCGCCCACCCCGGCGCCCTCGGCATCGCCGTCGCGAGCCGGTTCGAGGCCGCCGCCCGCATCAACCCGGCCGACGAGGCCGAGGCGCGCACCGCCCTGGCCGACGCCCGGGCGCGGTTGGACGCTGTGTTGGACGGACGCATCCTGCTGTTGCCCTCGGCCTCCTCGACCGCCCCGTCGCGTCGCGCCAACCCGGCCGCGATCGACAGGGCCCGCACCAATACCCTCACCCTGACCTGCCTGGCCGGAATCGGGGGCTATCCCGCGCTCTCCGTGCCGCTGTTCGAGGCGCAGGGAGCGCCCGTCGGGCTCTGCCTGGTAGGCCCGCGTCACACCGACCTCGCCCTTGTCGACATCGGGGCGGAGCTTGCCGCCGGAAATTAGAGTGGCCGCCCGAAACACGACTGAAACACCTGTTGCGTAAACTGAGCATCTGAAACAGATGGTTCAGAATTGCCGAAGGGTGAAACACTCATTTCCAGTCTGCCGATCAATCCGCCGTCCCGTCTGCTGATGGGCCCGGGCCCGGTGAATGCCGACCCGCGGGTGCTGCGCGCCATGTCCGCTCAGCTCGTCGGCCAGTACGACCCGTCCATGACGGAGTACATGAACGAGACCATGGAGCTCTACCGCGGCGTCTTCAAGACCGCGAACGAGCAGACCCTGCTCATCGACGGCACCTCCCGCGCCGGCATCGAAGCGGCGCTGGTCTCGCTGATCAGCCCCGGTGACCGGGTGTTGGTGCCGATCTTCGGCCGGTTCGGCCACCTGCTGCGCGAGATCGCCGAGCGCGCCGGCGCCGAGGTGCATGTGCGGGAGATCGAGTGGGGCACCGTGTTCACTCCAGCCCAGATCGAGCAGGCCATCCGCGAGACCAAGCCGGCGCTGCTGGCGATCGTGCACGGCGACACCTCCACCACCGTTGCCCAGCCGCTCGACGAGCTCGGCGACATCTGCGCCAGGCACGGCGTGCTGTTCTACACCGACGTGACCGCCTCGCTGGCCGGCAACGTCTTCGAGGCGGATGCCTGGGGCCTGGACGCCGTGACCGCCGGCCTGCAGAAGTGCCTGGGTGGCCCTTCCGGCTCTGCGCCGGCCACCTTCTCGCCGCGTGCTGTCGAGGTGATCAACGCCCGCAAGAGCATCGAAGCGGGCATCCGCGAGGCCGGCGACGCCGTGAGCGCCCACCCGATCCGCTCCAACTATTTCGACCTGTCGATGATCTTCGACTACTGGGGTCCGAAGCGCCTGAACCACCACACCGAGGCCACCACGATGCTCTACGGCGCCCGCGAATGCGCCCGGCTGCTCGTGGCCGAGGGTGTGGACTCGGCAGTGGAACGGCACCGGCTGCACGGCGCCGCGATGCTCGCCGGCGTGCAGGGCCTGGGGCTGGCCGTTTTCGGCGATCTGGAGCACCGGATGAACAACGTCGTGGCCGTGCGCATCCCCGACGGCGTCAGCGGCGACGCCGTGCGCGGAGAGCTGCTGAACGACTTCGGCATCGAGATCGGCACCTCGTTCGGCCCGCTGCGCGGCTTGGTCTGGCGCATCGGCACCATGGGCTACAACGCCCGCAAAGACACCGTGCTCACCACCCTCGCCGCACTCGAACAGGTGCTGCGCCGCTCCGGCGCGAGCGTGACCGGCGGTGGCGGCGTCGGCGCCGCCTATGAGGTCTACCAGGATGCGGCGGGCTCATGACGACGCCGGCTGACAGCACCAACCGACACGACGGCGCAGCCACCGGCGCCGCCGTCGTGCTTGAACGCTGCGACGAGCTCGCCACCCATTCCAGCCTGCCCGACGGCCTGATCGAGCGGGTCTACCTCTCGCCAGAGCACACGGCGGTGAACGCCCTCGCCGCCGGCTGGATGCGGCACGCCGGGATGGACACCTGGCAGGACGCCGCGGGCAACCAGTGCGGCCGCCTTGAGGGGGCCACCTCCGGCCTGCCCGCGCTGCTGCTGGGCTCGCACCTGGACACCGTGCCATCGGCCGGCCGGTACGACGGGATCCTCGGGGTACTCACCGCCATCGCCGTGGTCGAGCGCATCGCCGCCAGCGGCCGCAGCCTGCCGTTCGCCCTGGAGGTCGTGGCCTTCGGCGACGAGGAGGGCACCCGGTTCGGCACCGCGCTGCTGGGCAGCCGCGCGCTGGCCGGCACCTGGCTGGACGCCTGGTGGGAGCTGACCGACGAGGCGGGCAGCACCCTGCACGACGCGTTTGTGGCCTTCGGCCTCGACCCGGCGGCCATCACCTCAGCCGCCCGCACCTCCAACGACTTCGTCGGCTACCTCGAGACCCACATCGAGCAGGGTCCGGTGCTCGAGGACAACGGCCTGCCTCTCGGCATCGTCTCGTCGATCGCCGGGGCGCGGCGCTTCCAGATCACCATCACCGGCAAGGCCGGTCACTCCGGCACCCCGTGGACCCACCGTCGCGACGCCCTCGCCGGGGCCAGCGAGGCCATCGTGGCCATCGAGCGGCTCGCCCGCGACGCCGATCTGATCGCCACCGTCGGGCACCTCGAGGTGTTCCCCGACGCCGTGAACGTGATCGCCGGCCGGGCCGAGTTCAGCCTCGACCTTCGCGGCCGGTTCGATGCGGACCGCGACACGGCCTGGCAACGGATCGAGACCCTGCTCGAGGAGATCTGCGCCACGCGCGCCCTGCACGTCGCGGTGCACCAGACGCATTCGGCGCCCGCGGCGCACTGCAGCGATCGGTTGCGCGGCGTGATCGCCGCCGGCATCCGCGCCACCGACGGCCCCGACAACTGGCCGGAACCGCTGGAACTGCTCTCGATGGCCGGACACGACGCGATGGCCGTGGCGCATCTCACCGAGATCGGCATGCTCTTCGTGCGCTGCGCCGGGGGAGTGAGCCACCACCCCGACGAGTCGGTCACCGAGGCCGACGTCGCACGGGCGCTGGACGCCTTCGAGGCCGCCGTGCTCGCCCTGGCCGCCGAACACCCAGCCGTGCCGCAGGACCCGGCATGACCCTGAACATCGGGCAGCGCATCGACGGCCGGTACGGCGAGCTCTCCCCGCAGGAGCAGCGCGCCGCCGACTTCATCCTCGACCACATGAGCGACCTCGCCGTCTACAACGCGTCGGAGCTGGCCCGGCTCAGCGGCGTTTCCAAGGCCACGGTGTCCAGGCTGTTCCGCCGGCTCGGCTTCCAGGACTCGGCCGAGGTGCGCGAGCACGCCAGGGCCCTCCGCAGCCTGGGCGCACCGCTCGGCGGCCCCGGCGCATCCGCCGGCACGCCCTCGCGGCTGGCCGCGCACGCGGAGACCGAACAGGACAACCTGCGCCGGCTGCTGGTCACCCTCGAGGACGGTCGGCTGGATGCCGCGGCCCGGCTGGTGTGCTCGGCCCAGAACGTCGTGATCGTGGGGCTGCGCAACAGCTACCCGCTGGCGCTGCACCTGCGTCAGCAGCTGGTGCAGGCACGCGACCAGGTGCGCCTGGCGCCGCTGCCCGGCCAGTCCCTCGGCGAAGAACTGGCCGGCCTCGGTCCGCGTGATGCAGTGGTGTTGATGGGCTTCCGCCGGCGGGTCTCCGGCTTCGGGGACATCGTCGCGGCCATCCGGCGCCGTGAGGTGCCGTTGGTGCTCATCGCCGATTCCTCGGCTCGCAAGTACTCCGACCAAGCCACCCACTGGCTCGAATGCCCGGTGGACTCGGTCTCGGCGTTCGACAGCTACGCCACGGCCATGAGCCTGGTGAACCTGCTCGCCACCGGGGCGATGGGGGCGCGGGTGCGGGAGAGCCGCACCCGGATCGCGGCCATCACCAGTGTCTATGAGGACCTCGAAGAACTCGAAGCACCCTGGTGAGCACGATCGGTTCCGTACTCGGCGTGGACTATTCCAGGGGCGGCAGGTCGACGTCCAGGCCCGTGCCCAGATCGTCGCAGGCGACCGCGGTCGCGTCTCGCGCCACCAGGTACGCTCGCGCACCAGTGTCGCCGGTCAGGCTCGCCCGCAGCGGCGCCCAGTGCTCGCGGCCGATGACCACCGGATGCCCGGGCCGGCCGCCGAAGTGCGCCTGCCGAAGGGTGTGCGGGGTCACCGCGTCGACCAGCCGCCGCACGGTGGCGGCATCGAGGTCGGGCACATCCACCGGAACCAGGGCCACGGCGGTGACGGTGTCGTCCTCGGTCTGCTGCAGCCTCGCGAGGCCGGCGTCGAGGGACGCCGACAGGCCCTCCGCCCAGTTCTCGGCGTGCACCACCCACAGCCGGTCCGGCCTCCGGAACCGGCCGGCGGCCGCGCGCAGCAGGCTCTCGGCCGGGGCCCCGCCGGCACCGAGCACCACCAGCACGGGATCGCAACCGCCGGCCTCCAGGGCCAGGGCGGCATGCACCAGCCAGGGCTCGCCTGATGCGTCGACGACCAGCGCCTTCGGCAGTCCATACCGGCTGCCCGCGCCGGCGGCAAGGACCAGGCCGGCCACCCGGGGAGCGTCTCTGGAGTGCATGCCTGTCATCGTACGGGCAGCGACCCCAGCTGCTACGTCTATCCGGAGGACCCCATGACCACCATTCCCGTCGGCGACGATCTGCGCACCGCGCTCCTGGCCTGCCTGGCGGTTCCGCGCTGGGCCGACGAGGTGACCGGCCAGGCGCCGTTCGCCTCGGCCGCCGCCCTCATCGACGCTGCCCGAGCGGCCGCCACGCCGCTGCCCCGGAGCGAGATCGACCAGGCGATGGCGGAGCATCCGCGCATCGGCGAGAAACCTCGCGGCACTTCGCAGGCCGCGGGGTTCTCCCGGGCGGAACAGGCCTCGGAGGACGCCGACGACGCCGACCTCGCGGCGGCCATCGCCGACGGCAACCGGGTCTACGAGGAGCGCTTCGACAGGGTGTTCCTCATCCGTGCCGCTGGCCGCAGCCGTCGGGAGATTCTCGCCGAGCTGGAGCGCCGGCTCACCCTCGACGACGCCACCGAGGCCGCCATCGTCGGCTCAGAGCTGCGCGACATCGCCCTGCTCCGGTTAGGGGTTCTCGCCCTGCGGTGGCAGGATGACTCGGTGCAGGAAACCGAAGCCACCGACTCAGCAGCCCCGCGGGATGCCCGGCGATGAGCGCGCGCAGCCACATCACCACCCACGTGCTCGACGCAGTGACCGGCAGCCCCGCGGCATCCGTGGGCGTGGTCCTCGAACAACACGTTCAGGGCGGTTGGCGCGAACTCGCCACGGCGCAGACGGATGTCGACGGCCGGGTCGCCGACCTCGGCCCCGAGGCCGTGTCCGCGGGCCGTTACCGCATCACCTTCGAGACCGGCAGCTACTTCTCGGCTCGCGGCCAGACGACCTTCTACCCCTACGTCACCATCATTTTCGACGTGGACGACGAGTCGGTGCACTATCACGTGCCCCTGCTGCTCAGCCCGTTCGCGTACTCCACGTACAGGGGCAGCTGACTCGCCGGCGTGACCTGCTCCGCACGCGACCTCAACCTGCGTGAGGCAGAGCCGCAACGCCGGCCCGACTTCGGGATTCGATCTTCTTCACCAGGACCGCGGCGGGCAGCAGGGCCAGACCGAGCGGCAGGATGATCATTCGCAGCGGAATGACGACCAGGTTCAGCGCATCGAGTGCGAGGCTGGTGCGCCCCGCGGCGTTCAGGTCGGTCAGCCAATCCTGCAGATACGCGGACACGACAAGACCCAGCACGGTGAGGGTCAGACCGGTCCAGAACAGCCAGGCGGCGGAGATGGTCCGCGGCCTTTCCGGAGCCGAGTCGGATTCCGTCCCTCGCTCCAGGGCGCGCGCGACGAAAGACGCGGCAACGATCATGCTGCCGAGCGGAACCAGAACCGTCGGTACGAATACGTAGAGCGGGTACCACCAGCTCTCGAGGAGATTAGCCGGGCCCAGGCCCGCCACTCGCCACACGACGTCCCAGGCTAGTTGGCACAGCACGCTGAAGGCGATGGTGCCGACCCCGATCCACAGCAGAGCGCGGGCAGAGAGATTCGCGGGCATGGGGTCCAATCTGTCAGTGCAACAGCAGGTCAGCGGCAGTATTACTGGTGACGCTGCCCAACCTAGCGGTGTCCAACGCGCCCGGCGCAGCATTTCTCATCAACTTTGGTTGACCGTGCGTGGAATATCAACTAAAGTTGACGCATGTTCGAGACCATCGGAATCCCCACCCCGGACCACCCGGACGAGGCCTTCGCGGCCGTCGTCGCCCTGCGTCGTTTGTCGGCGCAGTTGGAGCGATCCGCGGTGGACCACGCCATCGAGCAGGGCTGGACCTGGAACCAGATCGGTCAGGCGCTCGGCATGACCGCCCAGGCGGCGCACAAGCGGCTCTCGCCGCAGCGTCGTGCACCTCTGGTCTAGTACGGCAACGACCACGCGCACCACCGACAACGAAGGACTTCTGACATGGGAATTCGACAGGCGATCGCAGACATCCGGATCATGAATGCGTTGTTCACCACGGCGGAACAGGAGGCCGCGGCGCTGGGTGACGAGATGCCGGGGGCCGAGCACCTGCTGTTGGCCGTGCTGGCGTTGCCCGATGACTCGGCACGACGCGCGTTCGCCACCTTCGATGTGACAGCGGCGGATGTGCGGACCGCCATCACGCAGACGCACACGCTGGCCCTCAGATCGGTGGGAATCGACGCCGCGGAGGCAGGACCGACAGAACCCTCGCCCCCGCGTGCCGGCCCGTACCGGAGCGCCGGCAGTCTGCAGGAGGTCTTCCAGCGCGCCGTTGCCCTGTCGAAGGAGGGCGCAGGCCGAGGCCACACCCTCAGCTCGGCCCACGTTGTATGGGCGGCCGCCGAGGTCGAGCACGGCACGGTGAGTCGCGTCCTGCGCCAGCTGGGGGTCGACGCACGTGACCTGCAGAAGGCCGCCCGGGAGGCCATCGGTGCGAACGAAACGAGCTAAGCCAGCCAGGAGCCGGTGCCGTCCGGTCGACGCGACGCGCGGTGCTGCGGGCCCGGTGGACTGCGTCCGTCAGAAGGGAGGAGGGTCTTCGGGTAGGTCGCTCGTCCGAGGTCCAGCTTGTGGTGTGGCTGGTAGTGGGGCGGGGTCAGGCGTCGGGGTCAGTGTGGGTGGTGGTCCGAGGGTGGTTTCGGGGTAGGTGCGGTGGGTTTGGCCGGCCGGTGACGTCCAGGCGAGCACCCCGCCCGGCTCCTGCACCACGTCCCAGAGTGTTTGGTGTTTGAGGCGGTGGTGGGAGGCGCAGAGGTGGGCCAGGTTGTCGTAGTCGGTGGGTCCGCCGTGCTCCCATGCGGTGGTGTGGTCGATGTCGCTGCGGGACGCCGGGCGGGCGCAGCCGGGGAAGCGGCAGGTGGCGTCCCGCAACCGCAACCAGC